>JADJXL010000018.1 GCA_016715885.1 Polyangiaceae bacterium | reverse complement strand
TTCGCGTCGAAGCACTTGTTCGATCATCCGGTAAGTAATACTGTTTGGACTCCTCGTTTGTTCGTCGCGCGGCAACCGCCAGACCAACCGCTGTGCCAAGCGCACCAAGCCCAACGCTGCCCACGACGATTCCCGCCGCCACCCGTTGCGCGGTTTTTCCCGGTGGAGGCGGCACCCGGATCTTACCGAGACAGGCACCCGTAACAGACTGCACGACACCAGGTACGTCGAGCTTCACCGTGGTCTTCCAGGATGAACGCCCTGGTGCCTTCGCCTCGACGGATATGCTCGCCCGGGTCCACTGCGATGCAAGACAGCTCCTGCCAACGTCGGCGCGAGCGGCAGACCATCACGCAGCACCGCGAGCCCTGTACGCGGCTTGGCTCGCGGACGGTCACGGCAAGCTTTACGAGCTTCGGCGCTAAGGCGTCTGCGCGCCGCGGCGCTGCCTCGTCGGCGCGGTCGGAATCGTCTACGCGCCGCGGGAACGCTGCAGCGTCGCCAAAAGCCGCATCAGCTCGCCAAAAACGTCATCGCGTTCGTAAACAATCCGCAGCACCAGCGCAGTGCCTAATAGCCGGATTCGATAAGTTGGCTCTCTTTCTGAACTCTCTTCGCGCACGCCTTGGCAACGTTGCCCGCATCGCTACAAGGTCCGGAGCGGGTGAATAAACGCATCCGCCGCGGGTTTGTCCGCACAGCATCTGTGTTTAGCCTCATTCGCGCGCGGTAGCTGACCGCAGGCACCAACAGAGCAAAACTCCGGAACGGGCACCTGCTTCTGCATTCTATCCTTGATCGCGGCGATGGTACATGGAGCCTGCGTTGCCGCCGAACAACATTCAACAGAGTCCGCATTTCGGCTTCGCGCACATGGATACGTTACACTTGCCCGTTGAGAGTGGCGTTGCTTCCGTGGCAGCCGCGGCCCGGTGCTTTGCGCTGACAAGTGCTTTTGCAAGGCGACATTCGAGTTGCGCCCAGAGGAATCGCCGTTGGCTGCCACGCGGAACCTCCATGGGATACTGGGGTTGCGAGCGACGTTGCACCATTCAAACGGCGAGCGGACGTATTGTCCTGGGACGGCTTTTAGCCGGGCGCACGCGACCAGCATCATGGCTCGACTGGTCGTGGAACCTCGAAAAGGCCACTCGTGCGCGAGCGGATCGCGGATGGATTGTGGACGGATTGGCACCGCTGCCGCCCAATGATCCGGCACGATTGGCGTCGCTTGGCGTGCATGCGGCGACCTGGGACCTCACGCGTGGCAAAAGCGCCCATTGCCTGGTGACATTGACGGGGCCTGCTTCAATGTGGCTCCGGCAGATCAGCAGCTCGGGGAGCTTGCGGGCGACGAGCGCATCGTGCTCGACCAATTGCATTCGGTGTTTCCTCGGTTGGAAACCCGACTCGCGAAAACCGTTCCGCACGCGACGTTGCAGCGGCCTGGGGGAGAATCGCAGGACGTGAGGCTGCGTTGCGATACGTTGTGCATCGATACAAATCGTGGATTGGCCATGCTGGTTTGGCGCGGCACGCTCGTCCTCACACATGCGGCAGAAAGAGGGCGTGTGACGGTTACGGCTGAGCCCATTGCCCCGAAGAGTATCGCGCGCCCTGCGACAGACGAGCAAAGGCTCGATGCAACCATGGAATTCCGCGTTTCGCGCGACGATAAGCCCGCAACACCATTCGTTGCCGGGCGTAGCTCAGTTACATCCACCGCTGAAAACCCGCGTCGCGGGATGACGATATATATTCGACAAAGCCGCTATGGTACGCGGGTGTCGCGACGGTTTTGAAGCCCGTCACGCCATTCGATGCGCCCAAGCCAAAGGGGCCACTCGATGAACGTTCCGCGCGACTCGACGATACTGCGCCACTACCTACGATAGAGGAACCGCCACCAGTCGAAGACGTCACTCCCGCGCCTCCCGTCGTGGAAAAACCGCCCATGATTGGGCCGATCGCGGTGGCGGACGAGACATCCGTCGTGAAGCCCTCCCATTTGCCAAACGAAGGGATTGTCCCACCGCCGGAAGAAGCGGCGCCGGCATTGCCGCCCATCGAATTGACCATCGAGCACGTTGCAAACGATCG
Source organism: Polyangiaceae bacterium (assembly GCA_016715885.1). Lineage (NCBI taxonomy): Bacteria > Pseudomonadati > Myxococcota > Polyangiales > Polyangiaceae > Polyangiaceae bacterium. The sequence goes on along the minus strand of JADJXL010000018.1, from coordinate 745,155 downwards.
CCGCTGAAATGGACAAAAGAAAAAGCGAGCGGTCTACCATTCAGCGTCGCACGGATTGCGAGAAGAGGATTGGAAATGGAACAATCATCGGTGGAAATGTGCCATTGAAGAAGAAGGCGCGGGAGAGCAGATGCTCCGCGAACGATATGATGTGGCATACGTCACCCGAGAAACCTTCCGTGGGCCGATTGTAATGGACGAATACGCGTGTATCCTCGTGGGACTCGAAGCGTGGTCGCGCAAAACAACGCTTGATACGCTTGAGATGCAGCATGAAGCGCTCATGCCGATCGTGCGAGTGTGGACGAAAAAAGCGGCGAGGGATGCAAAGCTTGCGGAGCGGCTCGAGGTGGCGCTGCGAAAAGCACGCCGGCCGTAAAAACGCTGGCGCAATATCAGCTGTATCGCTGTCGATGCGCCCAACCGGACAGCAATCGCCACATGATGCCCTCGAATTCGGTCGCAGGTATACCGGATACCGACGGGCCCCAATATGGTGCGATGGAAACCAGCCATCCCGATGCCCAATGTTCCTTGTGTGCGTACTCGGGAATGAGGCTAATCGCATGCGCATCGAATTCCAAATCGGAAAGGAATATCGTCGATAGATCCACATACGAGGGGCGCTCTCGCCCAAATAGTTCAGGAAGGCTCGGCCCACGTCCCAGTGGAGACACTACGGCCCAGGAAGCGAGCACCGCTTCGCTCAATGAGGAAAGCTCGTCCAGCACCCCTTTCATTTCGTGTGGTTCGCCCTTGCCAATGGTCGATCCGGACGGTGTTCGGTAACCGGGATCGCTATCTCGACCGGATGGTCGAGCCATGGCGCAGGCACCGAACTATACGCAAATTCCGCCGTGCGGTTGTTGGGCCTGAGCCCGCCCTTGTCGAGCTCCACTTTGACAATCCACTTGTCACTGGGCAATTGACGCCCGCAATGAACGCGCTGTTCAACTGGCAAATCGAGCATCGATTCGACGGAAAGGTTTTTCAACGCCACGTCGCAAGCCGTTACGTCGCAAACGGTCCAGCCCCGAGCAACGTAATGGTCTGCCACCGTGCGAAGCGGTGACTCCTGCAATTCAGGTGGAATCCAAATGCTCATACGCAGCCACTCATCGCGCATTGGTCACCTCAGGGGCCGTCCTTGCTCATGACTTGAAAGATTCTTTGGAGCTGGCTTCTGTTTGGCACGAAAACCGTCGCCAGTTTACCAATATTATCGCCTTCGCGGAAAAATTGTACAGCAATGTAGTTTCCATTGATTCGCGCCAGATGTGCGAGTGTATTGTCATTGCCTGTTCGCCAAAAGAATGTTTGCTTGCTTTTCCTCGCACGATCCACGAGGGCGGCGAAGCGATCGAAGTCGTTGGCACGACCAACCTCGCGTCCGAATACCTGTGCCGCATGACGGTCGAATGCGTGGTTGAGCTCGTCCGACGTGAGGGGGCGCGTCCTTCTTGTAACCTTGTCACAGGCCACCAGGCCGAACGGATCCACCCAGAGCAATGGATCGATGACATGGGAATATAGATTGAAACCACCGAGCAGCCGAATGGATCCGGGCTGATGTACCTCCCCAGCTCGGGATCATAGTAACGAAATCGGTTGTAATGAAGACCGATCTCTTCATCGTGATACATGCCCGGCCACCGCCACGGACAAACGGTGTCAGCATGCTCGATGGTTGCCCGCCCGAAGATATCTAGTTCGGCTCGCCATGCAGCCCGCCCAGCAGCGTCGAACAAGGCCTTTGGCGTGCCTAGATGATCGCTGACAATCCCGTAGAATGCGCCGTCCTCGAGCTTGGCCAGCGGCTCGAATGCATTCTGCTCAAGTGCCCATGCGGTATAGCTTCCGTCGCTTCCGACCTCGCCGACCAGTTCTTCCTCACTCCAGATGTACGTTGTGGTCCGTTTTCCATGGCGTTTGGATATACGACGGCCCAGCGGATCGTACGAAAACTCGACCTTTTCGCCATCCGGACGAAGCACTGACCGGAGCTGCCCCACGTCGTCCCATGTGTATTGCCACTTGTCGCCGCTGGGGAGTACCTTCTCGACGAGTCGCCCATCACCGTCGTGAAAATAACGTGTGTCGTTGTCACGAACGATCACGCCGCCGACGGTGTAATGTCGATCACTCCGATCCTCAGTGCGGTATAAGTTTCCCGCCAAATCCGGAACTCGAAGTTCGCTCGCACCGTCCGCGTGAATGGCCTTGGTCAAGAATTCACGGGCGTCGTATTCGTAGCGCTTCGTCCCCGTGCGCGGATCCGTCATCGAGGCAATTTTGCCGTTGTTCGACCATTCGTACTCAACGGAATCGACCGTCTTGTCATTTGCAGTGACGTCCATTTTTCGAGGACGACCAGCGCTGCCTCGTTCCCAACGAATGCGAATCGCGCCGGGTAAATTTCGCACGATTTCATTACCGGTGGCATCACGCGTGAAGGGTACGGTGTAGCGCGCTTCCTCACCCGTGGTCAATCGTTTCAGATTCCCGTTTCCACTATAATCGAACTTGAATTGAATGTTTGAGTCTAGCCGCATGCACAAGCGGTTACCTACGGCATCGTAAACGTTATCCACCGCATAGTTACCAATCGACTCACGCACAATGCGACCAATCGGATCACGCTCGATCCTCACCTCGCATTCGCTATTCCATGCGCGAACGAGCCGACCTGCAAGGTCATATTCATAGCCAGAACGCTCACCACCTTGATGAATATGCTCGATCACGCGTCCAGCAGCGTCGCGAACGAATCTCGTCCGTTGCCGTGCCCCGTTCACCTTCTCGCAGCATCTTCCGGCAACGTCGTGGTGAAACACGACCTTCGCCCCATCGAACCGCCATTCACGAAGAGTTCGACCGGCAGGATCAAGATCGAACCGATACTCTTCGCCGCGCTCATTGACAATGCCAACAAGGTGCTCTTCGGTGTCGTAAGCATACGTGACAACACCTCCGAGGGCATCAATGATGGCACTTCGCCTGTTTAACCCACAATATGAAACTTGCGTCGTGTAACCCATTCCGTCCGTGACTTCAACGACATTTCCTTCGGCATCATACCGCATTTCCAACCTGCCGTGGGCGTGCTCAAACGCAAGGAGCAGGCTTCGCGTGTCCCATTCCAGCTCCGTGCGTGTGCCAGGGGATCGACCAAAGAGATAAGCCTGCCCAATGCGTCGTAGCGGTAATCGGTTGTATTGCCCTCCCAATCGTGGACTCTGGTCTCGGAAAAGCTGTCGTATGTGAGCGAGAACGCGAAACCCCTGGGATCACGACAGGACAGAAGCCGGCCGATTCGATCGAACTCGTATCGATACGCGTTACCCAGCGGATCCGTGGCAATACGCAGTTTGCCACGGCGATCGTATTCGTAACGCCAGACATTTCCCAACGCATCGACGAACTCTGTCGGATCGCTTGAGTCATTATAGGTCCAGCGCGTCGTTGCCCCCACGGCATCGCGCTGCAAAATCACATTGCCGCGCACGTCGTAATTCCATTCGATTCGCCCTCCAGCGCCATCCACCTCCGCTGTTTTCCGATAGCACTCGTCCCACTCGTACTTCGTCTCCCGACCTGTCGGATCGATGATTCTATCCACAAGCCCCGCCGCATTTCCAAAGTAATGCGTTCGGCCTCCACGCGAATCATCCACGAGCGTCACGTGGCGTAGTTTGTCGTACGTGATCCTCCGGTCGTAAATTCCGCCGTCCCCCCATGTGCGAATGCACCATCCTTCGGGATGAGTCCAGTCGTATTCAAAGTAAAAACTCAGTCCGTTTCGGTTCGTCTCTTGAACGAGCACACCGCCTCGGTACCGATACCGCAGCGCATTGCCCAGCGGATCGAGCGCTGCGGAAAGGCGTCCTTCGTCGTCATAAGTGAATCGCACGAGGTCGATTTTCATGGCATCGAAATGCACCCCGGCGAGTTTGCCGTCGGGTGTACTCGAACAACGAAGCTCACGCCCAACACTGTCGATTATCATGGCTAGGCGCCCATTCTGATATCGCAATGCAATTTGATTGTCGCAACGATCCGTGATGTTTACGAGCGAGCATGCCGTTCGGACTTCAGGCACGCGTGCGAAATGGTAGCTCAAGCCGTCCCATGTTCTCAGGCGGTACCCGTTTTCTTTTCGTTCGAGCGAGTATCGATCGATGTTGTCCCAGATTGACACCCCTACGGCCAGTGGCGAGTGTACCCGCTCACGCCCATCAGGAAGAATGACCACCACATCCTCGCCCCGCTCATCGACGGACGCATCGAGTGGATGGCTCCATCCCGGCCCCAGGGCACCGTCGCGCTGACTTCTACTCCAATAGTTTCGCTCGAATTTTATCGGGATGGGCCCCGGTAGCTCGAAATCGATAGCGTCGCTCGTGACCTCGCCCGTCATCACGTCGACTGGGTGACCCGTAAAGAAACAAATCGCCTTGGAGAGACGCGGTCCAGGTTTCAGCCCCTTATGCAGAGCGTCGGAAAACCACTTGGTTCGAATTGCCCTGGTAGCTGCCGCAAGAATGTCGAATGAATCGGGCCCGCCGACGAGCACAGGCGGCCCCGCCGGAATTGCCAGACACAGCGAGGTTGGTAAATTGATTGGGAAATTGCAGGTCATCACCATCGAGAGCAGGCGCCCCTCGGATGCGCCCCCAAACGTGACCGTCTTGCTGCCGGTCACGATCACGCCTTCGTTGCCGGGGAAATCGTTGGGCGCAAAGGACACGCCAGGCGGCGTGGGAGAATGACCGAAACCCAACACGTCCGTCCCAGTATTGCCCACGGGCAAACCATTGACGAGCACGGGGCCGCCCCCTCCGAGTGCCATTCCTATGGCAGCACCGATCGCTGCGCCCAGCGGATCGAAAACGACGCCGAAAAATGGGTGCGGCAATGGAGTCGGAATCGGCGTCGGCGACGGAGGCGCGGGTACCAACACCATGTGCACGTCGATGCCAATGACGGGATCGAACCACTTGGCGGCTTGTAACATGGCGTCATTCCTTCCGCTCAATTTACTTTCACGATTGCGCCCGTGATATCGACCGACCCACCGGCGGCTTTGATCGTCGCCCCATTGATTACGACGCCCGCTCCGCTGATTTTGATGGATGAGCCACCCGCCGATAAAACGATTTCTCCCTGCGCATTGGCGGTGATGCTCGCGGCCTGAATCAATCCTTCTGCCGCGGCGATCAGTTCCAAATTTCCTCCCGCTAGGACTTTGCCGTCCGCACCCGCTTCCATGACGAACGTGCTTCGTGCTGCCACTTGCAGCGTATTGGACTGCAATGATTGCGTATTCCCCGCATTGAAAGATTGTGCCGGTGCCTCCATCGTTTGCGACGCCGCGGATGTGATGGTTTGCGCCCCGTTCACCTGTATGTCCTGGGCGCCTGCCACGGAGAGTTTGTCGCTTGCAGTTACCGAAATCGTGCGGCTTCCCGTCACGCTTTCTCGTTGGTCGCCCCCGATGTCGATGGTCTGGTTTGCGCCCACTGACATGCGATGGTTCGATCCGACCATCACGTTTTGATCCGCGCCGACGGTGACCGATTCATTGGCGCCTATCACTTCGGAATTGTTCGAGGCAACGAACGTGCTTCGGTTTGCACCTGTCGTTTCGCTCCGATCCACGCTCACGCTGGACGAGCTATTGTTTCCCACGCGCTCGGTGCGATCATGCCCGGCATCGGAGCTCCAGTCGTATGGCGTGTGCAATTTGATTTGTTCTTTGCCCGCAGTATCATCAAATGTCAATTCGTTGAATGCGCCCGTAGCGGGACTCGACATCGTCTTGAAGGTGCTCACCGTTGGGGCGCCGCTCGGGGGACGGTTCTTTCCGTTGTACACTCGGCCGACGATGATGGGCCGATCCGGATCGCCCTCCTCGAAATCCACAATGACCTCGACGCCTACGCGCGGATGGAACACCGCACCCTCGCCAATGCCAGCAAACACCTGGTTCACTCGCACCCAGCACGATGTTGGTTCTTTGGCATGCCGCGTCGCATCCGTGTCCCAATGAAACTTCACTCGAACGCAACCGATTTCGGCACCAGGCGGACCACCCACGTGAATCTCGGCCCCCTGCGTGCTCGGCTCTGCGGTCACAAATGCCGTCTGCGATCCGTGGATCCGAGGTTTTGCCGTGGAACGTGCTGGCCGAAAGCGCGATTCGGAAAGTGTGCCATTTTTGCCGCGTCGCGCGCATTCCATCGCGACTGCATACGGCACGCCGGAAAACGGTATCGTTCCCGCTGCCGCCGGTGACAAGACGCCCGCTTGTTCGCCGCGAATCTCCAGCTTTGTGGCAAGGTATTCTCCATCGTAACGCGATTGGGAATGCTCCACCGCAAAGATGTTGCCGGCAGCAAGCACGCGGCACGTGCTTTCGCACACGGCGTAACTTGCTTCGACCTCGAGCCGATCGAGTGCAGTCGCCGCGAGTACCTTGCCCATTTCGGGCGCTTCGGTGTAACGTCCGGGGTACTCGTGCGCGAAAAGATCCGAACCGGAAGGGCGCACGGGTTCGGCGACGGCCATATCGAGTGTCGGGCGTTTCCAATTATAATCGAGCAGCGAAACTTTGCGCGGCCGGAGACGCGCGCCAAGCTTCATCGATTGAATTGCGCGGCCGGCAATGCCCGGACCGAGTGCATCGAAAGGATTCACGCGTGTGCGGCCAGAGTCTTTGTCCGAAAGGACGAGCAAGCAGATGCCGTCGCTATTTTCGAAATGGAACGAAATCCCCTCCTCCTCGAGCAATCGACGAATGAACGCCAAGTCGCTTTCATTGTATTGAACGCAATAATCTCGCGCGGCAACGTCGTCGATGCGCGATGCATCCACGATGCGCCATGTATACATTTCTTTTGCAGGAATGTAGCGCGTTTCATCGCCGTCATCGAGAATGCCGGTGACTCCGTTGGCAAGCGTAATCTCTGGATCGCCCTGCAGGACCGCATCGATGATTTGCCGCGTGGTTTTTTCGAGAAAGATACGACAGCGCGATCGATGCGCAGCGCGCACGAGCGGCGGTGCCAGAACGATATGGTAAAGCATTCCGCCGGGCACGGGACCCAGTTCCTCGGCCCCGATGATGACACCATGCACGACGCGATAAGCGGGAGCTGTGAGCGTTGCGATGCGTAGCGTGCCGCGCTGACCAATGAGCTCGTCCGGGTCGATCTCCGGTGCAGGCTCGCGCATGAGGGCGGTGATTTCATAGCGGTAAAGCGTCGCGAGCGCCTCGGTACCGCGGAATGAAACGACGTGAAGATGGCGCCAAGGCCCTTGCGGACTCGAGGCACGCTCCCAAGCGAAGGTAAAGTCCATGGGGTCCCGTTAGTGCGCGTACCATCGTATCACCGAGGCGTCCAGAATGAAACGCTCAATCGCCACGGTGGGATGCGTCTTGGAATACGATTTCAGTTGTTCGGCTATTCCGCAGAACTGCCACCGACGGCAAGGTCTACGAGGTCGCCCACTGCAACCTCGACATGGTCATCGCGCTGGGCTTCCGCGTCCGCAGCCCCGGTCCACGCGCAACAATACGCAAATCGTGCTCCGCTCGGTTCTGCGATTTGCGAAAACTCGCCAATACATCGACGATGCTCCGACAAACTTGCCACGGCTCAAGCCCGTCGGGCAACACGTTCTCGAAATTCCGACCGACGAACAAGTCGACCGGATTCTCGAAACCGCGATCGATGCTCATCGCTTAACCTTCGCGCTCATGTCGGACGCCGGCCTTCGCCCCAATGAAGTCCGCGCGCTCCAATGCAAGAACGTGCAGCTCAAGTGGGAAAACGGCGAAGCCATTGGCGGGTTCATCACGGTGCGCGAAGGACGGTCCCATGGCGAAATTCACACGCCCAAGACCGGCCAGCGCGAAATCCCCATTTCGCGCGCATTGGCCAAGCTCCTCGCACCCGTCCTCGAACGCGCCTCACGTGATAAACACGTGGCGCTCAGCGATGAAGGGAGGCCGTGGGGCCAATCGGGCATCGATGCCGCCTTCGGGCGCGTCTCCAAACGCGCTGGCGTCGAAGGATGGTCGGTCTACTGCCTGCGCCATTACGCGATTACCTCGTGGCTGCGCGCCGGCATTCCGGTCCACGTGGTCCAGCGCATGGCTGGGCACACGAACCTGTCGACCACCCAACGCTACGTCCACTTCCTCAAAGCTGACCTCGAGGAAGCCGCCCGCCGCCTACCCGTTCGCCATCACGGCAAGATGGGGCACAACAAGGTCACCGCTTGACCGGCTCGGCACCTCTGCCCGCCGTGGGTAACCTCACTCCTCAACCGCTCCCATCCACGAACGAAACCGCGCCCGTCAGGTGCGGCATGGCAGGCACGCACCGCCCGCCGAGTTCGGTCGCTTTTTCGAGTTGGGGCCACTGTGGGGCCACGACTTTTTCGGCCGCCGAGGTAACGCCTTCAAGATACGGCGTAACCTCTTGAAATCATTGGGAGGTGAGGACGGGATTCGAACCCGCGTATAACGGTTTTGCAAACCGTTGCCTAACCACTTGGCTACCTCACCCGGAAATTCGTGGCGGCCTTTTTGCCCCATCTCCGACCGTCTGTCAAGCAAACTCGGACGTACCACCGCTCGTCGTCCGCCCCCCTTGCAAAGATGGGCCTGAATGTTTGAGGTCCATCGGGCGATTCCGGTACGATGGCCGCGCAAAGATGATGGCCACCGTGGGCAAACGCGTCTGTGCTGGGCTCTTTTTCGCCGTTTGCCTGGCTGGTTCGACACCATCCGTTTGGGCTCAAGGCATCGCGACGACACCCAAACCTCCAACTCGTCCTGCAGCGACGCAACCCGCTGTCAAGCAGGATGAACAGCCCAGCGAAACAAAATCGACCGGTACGGCATCTGACAAACAAGGCGACGGTGCACAACCCGCCAACAGTACGCCTCCGCCCAGCTCCGACCCCAAGCCCGCATCAGCCGCAAGCAAGACCATCAAGATCGATATCCACGGCGGCGCATGGCTGTTTTATTGGCAACCCATCGGCGTCTCGACCGACCCGATCGCCAAAGTACGCGGCGTGCCAAACATTCCCGACGAAGGCGCATTCTTCCGAATGCACGTGGCGCACCTGAACTTCGACGGATCCATCGGCAACTTCGGCCTGTTCTTCAATGCCAGCGTGCGCGACACGCGCATGCGCGAATATTACGACGGCACCGCGTGGATCGAAGAAGGATACGCCTACTACAAACACCGCTACGCGACCATCAAAGTGGGCAAGACGTATAGTCGATTCGGCCTGTTTTGGGATAATTCGTTTTACGGGAATACCCATTTTTTCGATGGCATCAAGCTCGACCCGAACTACGGCGTCTCCATCGAAGGCTCGGTCGGCAAAGAAAAAGGCTTTCGGCTCGGATATTACGGGCAATACTTCATCGTCGATGGACGCACGAACGGCTCGTACATCCGCCGCGATACGGTGAGCATTCCCGGCGCTCGCAAACGCCACATGGTCGTCGTGCGCGCCGAACCTTCCTATTTCTGGAACAAGAATGATTCTCTGACGCTGGGTCTATCAGGATCGTACTTCCAAGCCGACATTCCAAATCCAATCGGCAAACAGAACGTCTTTCGCGCGGCCATCGACCTTTATGCGACCGTGGGTCCGTTCAGCATTTGGGGCGATATATCTCGCCAAATGGGCCAATCCGTCACCGAGTGGCCCATTCCACCCACAGTCGACCCAGCGACCGGCACCATCACCGCTCCCGGTCAAGCTTCCGCCACGAACGATTACGTGCTCGTCGGCGGCGAAGCTCGGCTCAAAAAGTTCGTCGCTCGCTACAACTTCAGCGCCGTACGATACCAGGACGTGAGCATTACGGAATTCTTTCACGTGCCAGGTATCGGCTACAACATGAACGACAACCTACAGTTCTTGGTCGAATTCGTGTACTGGTATCAGCAATACGCCGATCGCCCCGAAGTCGCGCTCTTCGATCGCACGTTTGCTACGACAATTCACGGATATTTTTGAATGACGCGAGCCACTCCTACGCGCCAATCATCATGAAGAATTCAACGCAAAGGGGCAGAGGCGCAAGGACGTAGTCTCTCCAATAGCTACCAGAAACGCCTACTTTAAATTTTATAAATTGTGCCTTTGCGGATTGCTGCCCTCTGCGGTCATGCTTCGTCCTCCCCCTCCGCCTTGTCCCCGCGTAGTCCCAGCGCTTTGCATTTTTTGTACAAATGGCTGCGCTCGAGACCCAGCCCGCGCGCCGTCGCCGCCATCGCTCCTCCATAATGCAATAACGCCTCCTCCAAAATGCGCCGCTCCGCTTCCTCGGACAATACTCGAAATGGAGTTCCCGGCCGAAAAAGCCCCGTCGGCGTTCCCGTAGATGCATTTCCAAGACAAACGCGCACGTCCTCCGCATCAATCTGCGAATCGGGCGTCAAAATCACCAGCCGCTCAATGAGATTCCGAAGCTCCCTCACGTTCCCAGGAAAACCATACCCGACCAACACCTCCGTCGCCCCGTCCGTGAGCGTCATTCCGGGCCGGTCGTTGGCCACCATGGCCAAATTCAAAAAATGCCGCGCAAGCAGCGGAATGTCCTCCCGACGCGCGCGAAGCGGCGGCAATGCAAGCGGCACGACGTTCAATCGATCATACAAATCGGCCCTAAATTCGCCTTTTTGACAAGCCGCCTCGATATCACGATTCGTCGCCGCAACGACGCGTACGTCGACTTTGATGATTTCATTGCCCCCCACTCGCTCGATTTCCCGCTCCTGAAGCACTCGCAAAAGCTTGGCCTGCATCGGAAGCGGCATGTCACCCACTTCGTCGAGAAACAACGTGCCACCGCTGGCCCGCTCGAACTTGCCGCGCCGCTGCTTGGTCGCCCCCGTAAATGCCCCAGCTTCGTGCCCGAACATCTCGCTTTCAATGAGCTCGCTCGGAATGGCCGCGCAATTCATCTTTTCGAGCGGCCCGCGAGCTCGTTTGCCCGCCGCGTGAATCGCCCTCGCCACGAGCTCCTTGCCCGTACCTCGCTCGCCCGTCACGAGCACCGTGGCGCTGGTGCTCGCCTTCGCCGCCCGCGCGATCTGCTCACGAAGCGAAACCATCACGCGACTGTCGCCAATCAGTTCCCCAATCTGCCCGGCCTGCGCCTTCAGCACCTTGGCTTCCGCCTCGGCTCTTACGAGGCGCAGGGTGTTGTCGAGCACGAGCAGCAGGCGATCGGTCGATAGGGGTTTTTCCAAGAAGTCCAGCGCTCCAAGGCGCGTGGCGCGCACCGCCGCATCGATCGACGCATGCCCGCTCATCATCACGATGGGCAAGTCCGAACCTTGCGTCCGAATCCGCTCGAGCAGCGAGACGCCATCGCCATCGGGCAAAGCGACGTCGAATAGTCCGATGTCGTAGCTTCGTTTCGCCAGCTTTTCTTCGGCGATTCGAATGCCGCCCGCGACGTCGACGGAGTACCCCTCGAGCGACAGAGCTTTTTGAAGTGTGGTGAGGATGGAAGGCTCATCGTCGACGACGAGCACGTGACCACGAGGCATGCCGACAAGCTAGCACCAGCATGCACGATCCACACCACACCCGACGTGATACGCTTCCTCGGATATGTCCTCGTCCACCGAGATACAGCCGACCGCTGAAGGCGATCTCGGACGAACGCCGTTCGCCCATCTGCTGGTGTACGCCGCGGAGCAGCAACTTACAGGCGCGTTATTTCTGCATGTGCCGGGCGGGGCGATGCACAGCGTACGCCTCGAAAGCGGGCGCCCAGTCAAAGTTCAGATGGGCGACGGCTTCGCGCGCCTTGGGAATTTGCTGGTCGATGCAGGCTTGATCGACGAGGCAGCGACAACTGCCGCGCGCGCAGTGCCAGGCCTCATCGGCGAGTCGCTGGTGGCCGAGGGGCACATCACGCGCGACGCGCTGGAAACCATGGTCGAGCGGCAGTTCTTCATACGCATGACGCTGCTTTTCGGGCTGCCGCCGAAGACGAGGTACGCGTACTTCGCCGACATGCACGAGATCGTGGACGACGGGGCTCCTATATCGACGGTGCATCCTCTGGCCGTGCTCTGGGCCGGTCTTCGCGAACATGCCGCGGCTTCGGTGATGATGGAGCCGGTTCTCGAGCGCATTGGTAGCGCAATTCTACGGCTGCATCGATCTGCAGCCATCGACCGGCTGAAGCCTACGGTGACGGAGCGCGCCGTGCTCGATCGACTGCGACAAACTCCACTGTCGCTGCAAGGGTTGGTCGAAGCAAACCTTGGTGACGAAGCGATGATTCGCTGGATGGTGTACGGGCTCGTCATCATGCGCTTCGTCGACTTCGGAACGGAAGCGTTGCCGCTGTTCCCGGAACAACCCTCGGCTCCGCCAGCGCCAGCAGGTTCGGTGACGCTGGCGCGCATTCGCCTGCAACCAAGCGCGCCACGACGCTTCACGGCAGCAGCTCCCGACGATGTGGGCGATGGCGAAAGGATCAAGCCGCAACCTCGCACGCGAAAGCGTACGCGCCCGACAAACCCGGATGGGCTCACTGGTGGCAAGTCGGACCCGCCGCAATCGTCCGTCGCCGAAACCACTCCGCAGCCGCCCGCCGTCCCGAAGCCTGCTGTGGACGCATCATCGGTAGCGGAATCGATCGACGGTGACGCGCCCCCCGCGATGCCCACAGCGCCCGAAGGCCAACCAGACGCGGCGCATCCGGCGCATGCGCTGTATTGCCTCGCCATGCAGCGCCTCTCGGAAGGCGATCGCAAGGGCGCGCTTGCTGCCTGTCAGCTCGCGCGGGAAATCGATCCGAACGAGCCGGACTACGCGCTGCTCGCAACGTGGATTCGCGCAATCCTCGGAGGAACGAACCTCGAATCGTGCGTGGACGACCTGGACAAACTTCTGCAAGATCGTCCCGACCACGTGCCAGCACTTTTCTATCGCGGGTACTTGCGACGGCGCATCGGCGACGAAGCGGGGGCAGCGACCGACCTGCGCCGTGTACTGGAGCTCGACCCGGCGCATCAGGACGCCCTTCGCGAGCTGAACCGTCTGGAGCGTCGAGCGCCTGCGAAGCGTCCGAGTGGCCTTTACAGATCGTAGACCCACACTGTTCACGCGTGCCTCCCCTGCCCTCGCGAGTGATGTTGCCTTCGGGGCTTTTCTTGCGGCTGTCTCACGCAGCCGCGAAACGGGCACCGATGCCAAGCGTTCGTGCGGGCAGTTGTCTGCATGCGCTGGGGATCCTCGAAGCGCCGGGCGTCGTCACGACGGACGACGGGCAACCGATCGACGTGCAAGGTTTGTCCTTACGAGACGCTCATGTGTTGCGAGCGCTCTTGACGCACGCGGGCATCGTTCCGGAAGAACCCGCCGAATTACCGTGCGAAAATTGCGGCAAACCGTTTCGCGTGTCGCCGTCGTCGCTGCTCGAAGTCGGCCCGTTCGTCGATCACGAGCTGAACGATCCGGAGCTCGATGCGCCGTTCGATCATGACAAACCGCATCGCATCCCGCGTGTGCTCGTGGGAAAAGAACGCGCTCGTACGATTCGCATCGCGAAGCGTTCGGTGCGCGAAGCTTTGCCGCTCTGGCATGCGGAAGCAGCAACATCATTTGGTTTCACGCCGGCGATCGTCACGGCGATGGGCATCACCCAGCTTGGACGAGAACGTCGCGCCAGCGTGATCGCCGAAGCGCTTTCGCGCGCGCCTTCTGCCGCGTATCGAGCGATCGCTGATCTGCTCTACGCAGCGCACTATTCGCCACGTCTCGTGGCCGCGTATCGCTGCACCGAATGTGGTGCGCGCAATGATCTGGATGTGCCGTGGGTGCGCGAAATTCCGTACGACGTTGCCGAAGGCCGACGAAGGCGCCGACCTTTTCCCGACATCGATGCGTTCGAGCGGATGGTGACGGATGCGGCCGATCGCATTTATCGCAAGCGCGGCGTGCGCAACATCGACCTGGTCGTCGACGACGACGTGCCTGCTTGTGACGATGGCGGCGAACCGCTGCTCGGCTCTTACACGCACGGCGGCACGGATGAAGTCGGCATCGTGCGAACGCCGGAGATTCGCATCTTCTATCGGACGTTCGACATGGAGCATCGGCGGGATCCATCGTTCGACGTCGCGGCGGAGATCGAAGAAACGATCGATCACGAGATCACGCACCATCTGCATTACCTCGCGGGAGACGATCCGCTCGACGATGAAGAGCGCGACGCCATTGCGCAGGAGAGCATTCGTCGGATTGGGAAACGTGAAACGGCAAGGCGTGTCGGGAAGGGCATCGCAAGTGACTTTCTGGGCTTCTTGCGCACGATGTGGCCGATTTTGCTCGTTGCGTTCGTCGCGACGTGGCTGGGCTTTTGTCGCTGACGCAAGTTGCAGGTGCGACGCGGCTTGACCCACGGGCTCACGCGACAAGAATGCTCGCTGCATGCGCACCCATCGTCTTCAGCGCGCCGTTTTTGCCACGGCCGTTGCCATCGCCGCGGGCACGGTTTGTCACTCCGTCGTATTCGCCGATGCCGGCGCTCCGAGTGACGATGCATCCGTCGCCGTCAAAGTCGGCGCGCGGGTGTTCACCGTATCGGACATCGAACGACGTCTCGCTTCGGTACCTTCGTTTCAGCTTCGTTACTTCGGCAAGAGTCGCGAGGAGATCCGGCGTCGTTTCGTGGAGGAAACGCTCGTCAAGGATGCGCTGTACGTGCAAGGGGCCGAAGCCGAGAAGCTCGCGGAACTGCCCGAGGTTTCGGAGCGGGTTCGTGGTGTGCTTCGGAGCGCGCTCATCGACAAGATCACGGCCGAGGCGAAGGAAGCCGGCCCGATCACCGATGAAGAGGTGAAGGCGTATTACGAAGCGAATCGCAGCACGTATCACGCGCCGCCGCGCGTGGTGATCTGGCGCATCGTCGTTGCGACACGCGAAGAAGCGCAGGGCGTGATCGACAAGGTCAAAACTGATTTGAGCCCCAAGAAGTGGAACGAGCTTGCGCGCGAGGTATCGCTCGACAAGGCGACGAGCATGCGCGGCGGCAACCTGGGGTTCGTCGAACCGAACGGGGCGACGAGTGATCCGAATTTGAAGGTCGATCCAGCGCTCGTGACGGCCGTCGAGAAGGTGAAGGACGGGGAGCTCGTGTCGGAGCCCATCGCTGATGACGGCAAGTGGGCGGTGGTGTGGCGTCGTCAGAGCATGAAGGCGATCGATCGGCCGCTCGAGATGGAGGCGCCGCAGATTCGCCTCGTGCTGATGCGTCAACGTACGGACAAGCGGATTGCGGACGCGTTGGCGGAGCTTCGCAAAAAGTACGTGACCGAAACGAATCCGGACTTGCTCGAGCTGCTCGCCGTGAGCGGCATGGGTGAGGTTTCACCGGTCAAACGTCCGGGGACGTTGCCGTCGTCGAGGCGTCCTGCAGCGGGTTCACCGGTGCCGAAGGAAACGCCGGGCGGGAATCGGTAATCACGCAAGCGCGATCGCGACCAGCAGGCCCAGCGCAGACACGATCGCGAGCACGATGGCAACCTTGGTGCCCATGCGGTGTGCTTGCACGACGTCTTCCTCGGGCAAACCGTACACGCCCGAAAGAAGTGCACGTGATGCTTTGCCGGGAACGGTCATCGACAAACCCATCACCTCGCTCATCGCTTTCACGCCGCGCGAGAGCAGAATCCATGTCGCGCCGAGCGGTCCTGTCATCAGGTCCCAGCCGCACGCATACAGGCCATATCGCAGAGCTCGCCGACGCTGCGGACGTCCGCCGAATTTTCGCGCGCCTGCATCGAGCGCCGCGCCATGCGTCGCGTGAGCGATCACCATCCAGAGCGCGAGCAGCGGAACGCCGATGGCAAACCACTGAAGGGCGCGCTGTCGCATCATCGGATCCGCGATGACCTGCATCGCAAGGTTTGGAAGGGCGAGCGCGGCAAAAGGCAAAAGCGCCGCGACCATCGAGCCGACCGCGAGCACTTCACACAAGATTGCAAAACGCATCGCTGGAGGCAGCGGGCCGTCCGGTATGGCCCCGAAAAACGCCTCGGCACCTTGCGTCGTCGCGAGCGCCGTGGACCAAAGACGCGACCACGTTCCTGCTCCAGGACGCTCCCACGGCACGATCGCCATGACGCCAGATGTGCCCTCTTCGGCCGGCGTGCAGCCAGAGCAATCCGATTGCCCACAAATGGCGCAAAGCACGGCCGCCGGCACATCGAAGACGTCTCCGTCGACCGCGTCGCTGGCGATGCGTTCGGCGAGTTGCGGTCTCTTGGCCATGGCGCACCCCTGTGACGGACCCCGCGCCACGCGAAGCAAACCGCCACACATGACTTTACGCGACTTCCCCTCGAGTGTCGACCCCACGGCCCCCGAACGACGCCAAATGATCAGTGCAGTGTCTCGTCACCTCGACGCGCACGTGACGTTGGCATGTCGACCCTCGAACCACCAAATCGCAGCGCCAACACGAGCGCCACGACACCAAGCACGAGCGTGGCGTAAAGCCCATACGCCCACTCGAAGCGCAGCGGCCGAAATCGCGAGCTTTCAGGCACGACGGCGATGCGCATGATCACCGTCATGACGACGATCGTGGCCATGAGTCCCACCGCGAATCGGGCACCACGCATGGCGTGAATCGTGCGACGCGACAGCACGAGCGGTACCATGACAAACCACGACACGAACGGTGCCCACATCCACGAAAGACGCTCGGCAAATTGCAGGCCCGTCCATTGCCTGATCTCCGGCACCGTTTCTTGCATCCAAGGCAAAAAGAAGGCGCCGAGCCCGCACAGCGCAACGACCGCCAAGGCTCCTCGTCCGCGCCCCATGTACGTCCACGAAAGCTGCTCCATCTCGGGAGCGACCTCCTCGAACGGCTCGTCGTCGTCGAGGCTCGCCGCCGTAGGCGGAAGCTTCGTGATGTCTTCGAGCGCAAGGCCGCATTCGGGACATGCACGAGCTTCCCCGAGCTCGAACATCTGACGACAAAATGGACAAGCGATGAGCCTATTCATCGACCGAGCCCGAGTTTAACAAAGCCTCTGCCGAGCCTGCGACGAGCATGGTGGGTTTTCATGATGTAGAGGAGCCTCTACAAGACGCTCCAAGGAGTTCGACATGTCGAGCCGCGAAAAGCTCTCTGACGAAAATATCGACGACTTCGTCGCGACGCACCCAGGGTGGACTCGTAAAGGAAACGCGCTCTGCCGTTCGTTCCAGTTCCCCGATTACTCCAGTGCTCTCGCGTTCGTCGTGCGCGTGTCGCTCGCCGCCGAAAAGCGCGATCATCATCCCGACGTGCTGCTTGGATGGGGACGCGCGGAGGTCTCGTGGTCGACGCACGACGCTGGCGGCATCACGGCATTCGATACATCGATGGCCGAAGCCACGGACAAACTCTACGGATCTCAACGAGCGTAACGCGCGTCGGTCATGCAGCCTCAGCACCAAGCACTCGTCGCTCGGCTCGGTTTGTCCGGTGAGCTCGAGCATCTCGAAGAAGCACTCACGCATCGGAGCTTCGCGAACGAACAACGCAAGGAAGGGCTTCGGGACAATCAGCGTCTCGAGTTTCTCGGAGACTCGGTGCTGGGCCTGTGCGTGACCGATGCACTGATGGATCGTTATCCGAGCGCGAACGAAGGCGAGCTGTCGCGTATGCGATCGGTGCTCGTGAACGCCGAAGCGCTCTCGTCGTGGGCTCGCTCGGTGGAGCTCGGAGCTGCGCTGCGCATGGGTCGCGGCGCGCTCGCAACGGGTGAACACGAACGCATCAACGTGCTCGCCGATGCGGCAGAAGCCGTGATGGGTGCGGTGTACCTCGATCGCGGTTTGGACGAAGCACGGAGGCTCGTGCACGCCGTCATCGACGAACCGCTCTCACGCCTCGCCGAATCGATGATTGCTCACGATCCGAAGAGCACGCTGCAAGAGCGGATTCAAGCGGCGGGAGGTGCATCGCCGCGCTACCGCATCGTGCGCATCGAAGGACCGCCGCATGATCGAGAATTCTTCGTGGTCGTAGAAACCGGTGACGAAGTTCTTGCGGAAGGTCGCGGTCGATCGAAAAAGCTTGCTGAGGTCGATGCTGCACGTGCTGCGCTGCTTTCGCCCTGGCCCCAGCAGGCTCCGGTATCCTCGGAAGGCGTCGATGCACCCAAGGAACCGGAAACGTCCTTGGGGACCTGACAAACCCACTCACCCTCTTGCCAGGAGTGCTTTCCATGCGGCGTTTTGCTTTGGCTCTGCTCGTATCGCTTTCGTTCGCGTTCACGTTCGTGCTGCCCGCGTGGGCCGGTAGCTACCTCGACCGTGCTGCGCTGCTGCTCGATCAAGCGCACAAAGAAGGCGACATGCTCAGGCCGCGCACGTTCGACAAGGAGCTGGTGCTGGTGATCAAAGCGATGGCCGAGACGCGAGCTCGCGTGGCGCGCAAGATGGAGGTACCGGCCGCCGTAGCGAAGGCGCATCCGCATCTGCTTTTGGTGCTGGAGAACTACGACCGCGCGGCAGCGGCTGCCAGCGAACGCAACTTCAAGAAGTTCGTCGAGCACTTGTATGCAGCGCGGGATGAAGATCGAAACTTCCGCGCCATCCTGAAGGAGCTCGGTTACGCCCTGCCAAACCTCGCGGTCAAACCCCCGAAGAAGTGACGCATTTCAGAGGGCGTTTTACTGCCGTCGCGAGCGTTGCGATGATAGGGAGGACGGCGGAAGCGTACTCCGTACGCTGAGCAAGTCCGACCGACGCATCGCAACGCGCAGCAGGCAGTAAAACGTCCTCTCAGAGCACGAGGCCGAAATCGAAGGCCATCGTGTACTGCTTCGGAATGCCGTCGAACTTGTTCTGCATCGTGCCGGTGCCGTCGTCGTAAAGCGCGTCTTCGCTGTCCTGGTTGGCGGCGGCCGCATCGACCGCGTCCGTGACGAAATGCGCGCCGATGCGCACCATCTGGAAGCGGAACTGAAGCCCTGCCGCGATGCGATGACGCTGCAGGCGCACGTTGTTGAAGACGACGGTGTTGTTGAAGTCCGCGCTCGTGCCCGCGCTGCACACAGGCTGCCCATCACGATACGTCTTCGCAGGATCGGGCGTAGCGGGCGTGTTGCTGCCGGCGTAGCCGCAGTAGTTGAGCGCATCGGTGTTGGGCGTGAGGTCGATGAGGCCCGAGTCACCGAAGGTGTACATCCACGAATAGCCCGCGTACGGCGTGATGATGACCGTGCCGCCGATGGGAATCGGCTTCGAGAGCATCGCGTCGAACCCTGCGACCGTCAGTTGAAACTCGGAGTTGCCCGTGATTGTCGTGACAGACCCGCTTGCCGTCAGGTCAGGAAAGATGGCCGGAATGCCGGTGCGGAAACCTTCGAGCAGCGACACGCGAAAGTCGGCACCGAGAACGCCGATGTTCGAGTTACCCATGAAACCGATCTTCGTACCAAGCTCGACGCCCAGCAGACCGAGCGGTAATGCGAGCGGAGCAAAGCCGTATCGGGTCTTCATCGAGAAGACCTGCACGAAGTCGTCAGGGCCCGTGTTCATCGTCGAGAACAGCTTGTTGTTCGGGTCCTGTTTGCCCTGCGTGCCGAACTTCCAGTAGTCGGCATTCGACGAAATCCTCGTGAACGCACCCTCGAAAGCGAGATCGAATCCGCCGTAACCGGTGGTGCGAGCGGGATGCATCGCCGTCGGTGCGAGCGCATAGCCCCACTCGGCCATCAGTTTGGCAAACGCAAGATCGTTTGTGCCGCAACGATTGTAGCCCGATGTCGGGTTGTAGTAGAGCCCGCCATCAGCACCAGGCGCGCGACAACCTTCGTCCGTCACGAAACGTGCCAGCGCAGGGTCCATCGTGTCCGCAGACGCTTGACGAGGCACCGATACTGCGGCGAAAAGCGCGACGGCCGCCGTGATCCACCCGATTCGACGCATACCAGGATCTCCGAGCGGCGAGGCTACGGTCTGGATCGCGTGCTCGTCAAGTCAATCCCCGCACGACGTGGACGAATGGAACGAGGCGGCTTCGAAACCACATCTCGCAAAGGGCTCGTTCTCACAAGAGAGCTCTGGACTTGCCCACGCATTGCCGCTTATTTGCAGGACCCTTCCGGGAACACGATCGTGGCCAAAGACCAGCGTCCCCGCCTCCGCTCGAGCCCACTCGAACGCCCCCTGCACGTGGTGCTGGTCGAGCCCGAGATTCCGCAGAACACCGGCAACATCGCGCGGCTGACCGCTGCCACCAAAAGCCGCTTGCATCTCGTCGGAAAACTCGGCTTCCGCATCGACGAGCACGCCGTTCGCCGAGCTGGCGTGGACTACTGGCATCTCGTCGATCTCGAAACGCATCCGAGCTTCGATCACTTCATGACGACGTGGCCCGACGCTCGCCTGCATTTCTTCAGCGCCATCGCGACGAAGAGCTACCTCGATGCGGACATTCGCCCAGGAGATGCGCTCGTGTTCGGCAAGGAAAGCGTGGGCCTCGACGAAGCGCTGCTCGAAAGGTTCCCCGACAACGTGTACGGCATCCCGACGCTCGGTCCGGTGCGTTCGCTGAACCTGGCCAACGCCGTGTCGATCGTGCTGTACGAAGCGCTCAGGCGAAATGGCGCACTTGCAAACGTGGCGCTCGGCTGAACGTGATGCTTTACGCTAGGGGCCGATGTCACTAGGGCGCTTCGTTGCCATCTCGAGCCTTCTGGCCGCCACTGCATTTGGGTCAGGATGCAACCGGCGCCCAGCAAACGCGACGCCTGAAGGAGCCGTGCGCGAATTCATCGATCGCATGCGTTTGGTGAACGGCGATCCCGCGGCAGCGAAGACCGCGTTTGCGCTTTTGTCGAACCGCACGCGCGAAAACCTCGCTGAACGAGCGCAACGCTACAGCGCCGCCAGCGGCAAAACGATCGCTCCCGAGGCGATGATCGTTCCATCGCGCTTCGTGATTCGCTTTGAGCCCCAACGAATGACGTCGCTCGTCGTGGGCTCACATGCGCTCGTGGAAGTGATCGGCCTCGGCCCTGATGACCGTGCCAAGGTCACGTGCGCGTTCGAGAATGACGGATGGCGTGTGGATCTCGACTTGCCAGCTCTTCCAGCCGTGCAAGTGCGCCCGGGAAGTCCGTAGCCGGGCCTCGAAAACGCAAAGGCCGACCCGCCAAATGATCGGCAGGGTCGGCCGCGTTCGAACGCAAGGAAGGAGAAACGTCAGTTCGCGAGGAAGATTGCCTCGATCTCCGTCCTTACCTGATCTTCAGTTTGGCCACGCGCGATGGCGATTTCCTTGACGATGAGGCCACGCGCGGTATCGAGCATGCGGCGTTCACCGAACGAAAGTTGCTTGTCGGTCTTCAAGCGATACAAATCGCGAAGGACTTCGGCGACGTCGTAGATCGAGCCGGTCTTGATCTTGTCCATGAAGCCGCGGTAGCGGCGATTCCACGTTTGATTGTCGAAGGCGATGGTTCGTTCGCGAAGAATGTCGAAGATTTCTCGGATTTCCTGTTCCGAGATGACTTGCCGCAAACCAACGGCGCCAGCGTTGCTGACAGGCACCATGATCTTGCGGTCGGTGTCGAGAATGCGGAGAACGTAGAAGCGCTGGCGGTTTCCGGCGATGTCTTTCTCTTCGATGTTGACGACCTCGGCAACGCCTTGGGCCGGATAAACCGCCTTGTCGCCTACCTTGAACTGGATCTCCGAACGAGCCTGCATATCGTCTCCTTTGCCTACCGCCTTGCCGTGTTCATCCTGGCCACCGCTTGTTGACCCGTCGCGAGATGAGCTGCTCGGGGTCGGCGTTGAACCATTCGATCGGGTGTCTCATTCCGACGAGGTGCGTTGCGAAAACTGCGAAGAGCCTGGATGCAGCGATCGCGGCGTACCCTGTTCGGTCACCATCGAGACACCGAGGGGGATCTGACGGTGGGGAAGGGGTTTCCGGGTTGGTGAGCAAACGGCCATCTCCGAGGAGGGGGCAGTCTGCGCCAGGCGCGCGCACTCTAGTGAGAACGGTTGATCCTGTCAACCCGATCAGGACCTGACACGCGTTCTGGGGACTACGTAGATGCGACAAGGGCAAACGGCAAGGGGATGATGCAATAACGTTGGATCTTCAGGGCATAGCCCCGTCGAGCAGCCGTTTTGCCAAACCCCAACGTACGCCACGATCCGATGCGACAAACTCCACATCGGTTGCGTCATTTCGTTGACGGAGCCGGTCACGCGCCCAGATGAGCACTTCCGACACGATGAGCCCGCCCGCCACGATCACATCCGCTCGCTCGGGCTGAACCGAACCGAGGCTGCGTCGCGCGGAAAGCGGCATCGCAGCAAGCCTCAGAACCGCAGCGTCCACGGTATCACCGGACAAACGAGCTCCGTGCACTCGGTCGGAGTCGTACGGAACGACCGACAAAGCGTACGCGGCAAGGGTCGTGACCGTCCCGGCGACCCCAACGATGGTCGGCGTTGGAACGATGCCCGAGCCATCGAGCGCATCACGAACGTCCTTACGAATCGCAACGACTTCGTTCGAGCTCGGAGGATCGGTACGAACGTGCCTCTCTGTGAGGCGAACACTGCCAACGTCCAAACTCACGGCTCGGTCAGGCCCTGCCGTTACGTCACCTGTAACGATCTCGGTGCTGCCTCCGCCAACGTCGACCACCGTGACGGCGCCGGTGAGTCCAAGGCCCGTCATGGCGCCGTCGAACGTCAGCTCGGCCTCTTCACGTCCCGAGATGACGCGAGGTTCGACGCCGAGCAGTGACTTTGCTTCGGCTCGAAACGATTCACCGCCGGCTGCATCACGCATGGCGCTCGTGCCACACGCAGCGACGCGCTCGGCACCGCAAGCGCGAATTTCGTCGGCGTAACGAGCAAGGCAATCGAGCGTGCGACGTATGGCTTCCGGGGCGAGAGCGCGCGCCTTGTCGACGCCTTGACCAAGCCGCGTGATGGTCGCGCGCTCGACGATCGGGACGATGGCGTCACCTCGACGTTCGGCGACGAGGAGCAGGACGGAGTTTGTCCCGATGTCGATGGCAGCAACTCGCATGAGGTTTGTCGTGGTCAGAGGGTGAAACGCGGGCAAACGTGCCGCAGTTTGGGGCACCCCTCTTAGTTCGCGAGGGTCTTCAGGTCGAGCATTTCCTCGACGTTGGGAAGAACCACGAGCTCGCAGCGACGATTGGATTGTTTGTTTTCGTCGGTGTCGTTGGGTTTGACCGGGTCGGTATCGCCGTAGCCCGCAGCGCTCCAGCGCGTGGGATCGAGCCCGCCACCTTTGGGGGTTGGTTGAACGAGGAACGCGAGCACTTCGCGAGCGCGCATGACGGAGAGGCCCCAGTTGTCTTTGAACCTGCCGCCTGCGAGAACGTCGGCGTCGGTGTGTCCAGCGACCTGGAACGACCGTTGCGAAAGCCCCGCATCGCCTCGGACGACTTCGGCAACCTTGAGCAAAATCTCTTCGCCGTCTTTTTTGAGCGTTTCTTTGCCCTTGTCGAAGAGCACGTCGCCCGGGAGCTGGATGACCATGCGGTTGTTGCGCACGGTGACGTTGAGCCCGAGTTTGGTGAGGGCTTGGAGTTTTTCCCGGAGCATCTCGAAGCGCTTCTTGATGGCTTCGAGTTGTTCGGCGCGACGGCGGTAATCTTCGAGCGCGCGAGCCTGTTCTTCGAGGTTCGCGTTGAGCTTGGAGATGTCGACGCCGGCTGCTTTGAGCTGTTGCTTGAGCTGCTCGATTTGAGCCTTGGCATCATCGAGCTCGGTTCGAGCCTTCTTGCTGCGGCTTTGTTCGTCCGCGATTTTGGCGTTCAAAGCTTCGATTTCGCGAAGTTTGGCTTGCCACTCTTCTTCCGAGTGCCCGCAGCCGGAGACGCCAGCGAGGGCGAAAAGTGCGGATCCGAGCAGGAGCCACGAAGTCGTACGACGCATGGGTTCCAACCTCCTGGGCGCGTGGCCGTTCGGACGGACGGTATCGAGACACGACGCAATGCACAAGGGCGCATGCGTGGCGAGCACGAATTGGCGGGATTGTCAAGATGCGAAATTAGGCGACAAGGGGGGTTCGTGTAGGGGATTTTCCCCTTGTGAAGGACGACGGCGTAGCTGTTCTTGCGTTCCGCCTCTGCAATGCTTGCGGTGCAATCTGCCGAGAAGCACGGGGATACATTGGTTTAGGCCTTGCAAGAATTTCCTTGACCGTCACCATGCGTGGCAATATACGTCGTGCAACATCTGTTGTCTCGGGGCTCGCGACCAGGTCCGCGAGAGCGAGGCGGCCAATCAGGAGGGTCACAGATGGCTGCGAAGAAGACTGCGAAGAAAGCCACCAAGAAGGCGACGAAGAAAGCTGCGAAGCCGGCCGCCGCGAAAGCGACCAGGGCCGCCAAGAAGCCCGCGAAGAAGGCAGCCAAGAAGGCCGCCCCGAAGCGCGCCGTCGCCAAGAAGCCGGCCAAGAAGGCAGCCAAGAAGGCCGCCCCGAAGCGCACGGCCGCTCCGCGCCGCGCCGCCGCCAAGAAGCCCGCCAAGAAGGCAGCCGCTCCGAAGAAGGCCGCCCCGCGTCGCGCCCCCGCCAAGGCCGCCAAGCCTGCCAAGGCCACCAAGCCCGCAAAGGCAGCAAAGCCCGCAAAGGGCAAGAGCACGCGAGCCTCGAAAGCAGCCGCACCGGCACCGTCGCGAGACGACGAAGAATAGGCAAAACGAGCCTCCTCCTCGTCAAGCTCTGCGCCACCCTCTCGACAACGGATGACCGATGCGAGAGAGCCTGGGGTGGATGATCGCCTCGGCCAGATCCAAATCGTTTGCGACCTGGACTACGCAGGAGCCTCGACCGAATGGACGTCGGAAACCCCGAGCGTCCATTCGTGTTTTGTAGGTCGGCGTTGCCTTGCCCCCTCACCCCGCCTCACCCCCCGGCCCCCTCTCCCTACGAGGGAGAGGGGGAGGAAGAGGGCGTTTCAATCACCGAGAAACTGCTTCAGAAGCCGCGCCGCTGCGTGCCGATCGAACGGCACACCAGACAGCTCCCGCTGCGACAGGCCCACGTAAAGCTGCATGGAAAACCCGTAAAGCGCCTCGCATTCACGCGCTGCCGCGTCGAGACGCGTCGGATCGATCAAGTCGGTGTCGTGCAGTGCACCCAGCGCCGAAAGTAGCTCCCGCGTGCGCTCGTAGCCCCCAAGCACGAGCACCGGATGCCCCATCGCTCGGTAGTAACCAAGAAAGTCCCCGACAAACCCGTACCGCTCGGGCGCACTCCACGTGTCGCTGAGCGGATCGGATACTCGCGCCTTGCTCGCAAATGCACGCGCAACTTGCGCAAACATCCACGCGCCAACGCGCAAGCGAAGACGCGCATCATGCAGAGCGTTTGGAGTATCGAACACCTGCGACTCGTCGAACGTCGCATCGAGCGCTCGACCTAGAAACATCACCGCCAACTGCAGCACGGGCTTCAAGCTCGCTGTTGCAGCTTGAAGACCGACACGCATATCCGTTGCGGGCAGTTTGTCATGGGCAGGTGGTACGTCGTGCTCGAACACGCGACGCATCTCCAGACGAAGCAGCGCAGATACGGACAAGAGCGCTTCTTTGATCTGCTCGAGCCTTCGTCCTTCAGCTTGAAGCTCACCCTCGGCAGCATCGATCTCGCGCACGCCAACACGCACCACGCGTTCTTCGAAGTCCTTCGCGAGCAGCTCGCCTGCACGACGTCGCAAGTAGCTCGACAGTGCACGAGCATCACTGCGCAGAACGGCGAGCACGAGATAACTTCGACCCCACACGCGTTTGTCGGAAAGATCGAGCGTGATGGCTTCGAGAAGTCGCACGTACCGGAGCATGCGAAAGAGCGACAAGAACGTGAGAGCCACGAGGCGATGCGCATGTTCGCCGGAGACGCGATGGATCAAATCGAGCACCGCGGACGAACCGATCCGATCGAACTCCGGTCGGAACTCGAGCGCCGACATGGGGTTGAAAAATGCGCTGCCGGATATCTCGCGCACCGTCGTCGACAGGTGCGCAAAGAAGACGCGGTACGTCGTGCGAGACGAACGTGCGAGCGCCGAGCCGACTTCGATGAGGTTCGTCAAGGACTGACGGAGCACGAAGAGACTCTCTTCGGGCGACTCCGGCATCATGGCTGCATAGACGAGCTTCGTACGCGCGTTGTCTTCCGGAAGTACGGTCTCGAGGTACCGCTGAAACACGACGGCTCTGTCGCGTTCACCGAGCATCAAGCGCGCGAGTTGCACGCCACGCGCCATGCCGTCGCACGCGTGGTCGAGCTGCGTGCGAAAGTCGTGACCGACGACGGTTTGTCTCTTCCCACCACCTGGGTGATTGCGCGGGTTGGCGAAGCAGGCGAGCCCCTTCAGAAGTATTTCGAGCTCGAATAAAACGTCTTCCTTCTGCTCGGCCGCGAGCTTTGCGTACCAAGCATCTCGCGCTTCGCGCTGTTCACGCCGAAGACCTCGCGACTCGCGAAGCAGCTCGACGTAAGCACTACTCGCCTCCGCGCCGCGTGTTTGCTGTCGGGCGTCGCTCGCCAAGACGTGGCCTCGATGATTCTGCGCGTGCACTCAGCGCGCTTTGAAATCGAATGGGTAGGTGAACCGCGTGTCTCGACCACTCGGGGACTTGGGGAACGTGATCGTCTTGATCACTTCGACCATGCAAGGCTCGATTTCGGTCGCCATCGGCGAGCTCTCTTCCTTCTTGGCCGCCGCCGATTTCAAGCTTCCGTCCGGCGCCAGCTCGAACGCGAACTTGACCTGCCCGGGCTGCCCCGGATGCGTCTTGGCCCAGATGTCGAAGCAACAGCGAAACGCCTTGCGCCTCGACTTGATGATGTCGTTGACGGGCGTGAACCGATCGCTCTTGCCCGCATCGGCGGCGGTCTGCGCGTTGTTCATGACGACGCCCGCGTCGGCGCCGTCCGTCACCGCTTCTGCAGGAATTTGCGCGCATTCGGCCGTCGTCGTCGGCTCCGTGCGCTTGGGTGCGTCTGCTTTGGCTTCGGGCGCCGCCGTTTGACTCGGCATATCCGTCTTGGGTTCGTCTTTACGAACCTCCGCCGGTTCGTCCTTCTTCGTCTCGGTGGCCGTCTTGTCCGGGGTCGTCGTCCCTTCGGACTGAGAACCGCTCGCACATGCCGCGAACGTGACCACGAGGGGAATGCCGAGGATCGCCACGATCGATGCCGTCGCACAAGTACGCATGGCGCCTATGTTACTCGATCCCGACGCTTCACCGAAGCTCGCGGCAAACGCGCCGCTGTATCATCCTGGCGCGCATGAAGTTCCCCATGGCATCCCCGAGCCCGGTACGTATTTCTGCAGCCGGCGTCACCTTTTGTCTGTCCTTGGCGCTGCTCATCGCGTGCGGCTCGTACCCCGAAGCCATCCCTTGCGGGCAAATCCCACCGGACGGGTGCCCGCTGTCCCGAGGCGGCACGTGCGATGATGCGACCTGCGCGGCCATCTATGGCTGCGTCGATGGTGTGTGGCACCACGTCGAGACGTGCTCGAACATGCCGCAAGACGCGGGCACGGGCCCGGATGCCTGTACGATCGTGACAATCGACCGTACGGGTGAAACCACGGGCTGCAAACCGGACCTGCAAAACCCCGATTGTCCCGTCGCTGCGGCCGAGCAATGCGCCAGCACGGTTTGTCAAAGCGAATGCATCGATTTCTTCCTGTGCACGAAAGACGGCTGGTCCGTCGTCGCGTACTGCAATGAAGACGGGGAATTCGTGACGATGCCGTGATTGGAGATCACCCCGTCTTCAAAAACGGTTCCCATTCCTTGAATGGCTCGGGGCGACCGAGGAGCAGCAGCATCGATCCATTCCAGCGCGGCGCCGAAGGCTGCCTTAACAAGCGCATGGCTGCCTCGTCGGGCGTGCGGCGACCTTTGCGCAAATTGCAGGGCCGGCATGCGGTCACGAGGTTTTCCCACGAGTCCAAACCGCCGCGTGAACGCGGAAGCACGTGATCGATGTTGAGATCGCGCACCGGAAGACGCTTGGTGCAGTACTGACACTGATGCCCGTCGCGCAACATGACGTTCTTGCGCGACAATCGCACCGTCGGCCGCCGAACGCGCTCGTACCTTCGCAAGTGAAGAACGCGCGGCACACGTAGACTTCCACCCACGATCGGCAGCGCATCGTCGCTCTCGCGCACGGGAAGACGGCGCCACGAGCTGAAATCATGCAGTTCGCCCGCGTCGTCGAGCGCATGCGCGGCATCCCCGAAAAGCAGGAGAATGGCCCGGCGCGACGTCGTGATGTGAATGGGATGAAAATGCTTGTTGAGCGCCAGAACCGGAAGCGTCAATGGGTCACGACGACCCGAGACGTGAAACGTCGCGATGTCGTCGTCGATCTCGAACGACTCGTCGAGATCGCCGAACGAATCCCCTTCGGGAAACTCTCCCGTCGGCGCAGGCAATACGGATACCTCTCCCCTTGGCACGCTACCGAATGTAGCAACAAATGATCCCGCCCGACTGCTCCGAGCCGAAAAAATACGAGGCAACCGAGCGCAACGAGCTTGGCCCAGAACGAGCCCCTGGCCTACACCGCTGGGCCATGTTCAAAGAAAAGTGCTTGCAAGGGCGCACGGCCATCGTGACCGGCGGCGGCACGGGCCTCGGGCTGTCGATGGCCAAAAAGTTCGCCGACCTCGGTGCCAACCTCGTGCTCACCAGCCGAGATCCGTCACACACCGAACCGGCTTGCGAGGAAATTCGTGCACGCGGCGCCGACGCCATCGCCGTGCGCTGCGATGTGCGCAGCTTTCCCGAAGTCGAAGCCATGGTCGCTCGAGCCGAAGAAAAGTTTGGATCCGTAGATATTCTGGTGAACAACGCCGCTGGCAATTTCCTGTGCCCGACGGAAGATTTGTCCGCCAATGGCTTCAATGCCGTCATTTCCACAGTCTTGAACGGCACGTTTCACGCAACGCTCGCAGCCGGACGACGCATGATTGCCGGCGGAAAAGGCGGCGCAATCCTGAACATCTTGGCAACCTACGCTTGGACCGGAAGCGGGTTTGTCATTCCAAGCGCCTCGGCCAAAGCCGGCGTGATGGCCATGACGCGATCGATCGCCGTCGAGTGGGCCAAGTATCGCATCCGGGTCAACGGCGTGGCCCCCGGGCCCTTCCCAACCGACGGCGCCTGGAAAGCGCTCATGCCCGAAGGCGCGCACGAGCTTGGCAAGAGCCGCATTCCGCTCGGCCGCTACGGCGAACACGAAGAGCTCGCGAACCTCGCCGCATATCTCGTCAGCGACTACGCTGCCTACATCACAGGCGACGTGATCACGATCGATGGTGGCGCATGGCTGGCCGAGGGAGGCACGTTCAACCAGATGGCGATGATGGATCCGGAGCAAATCAAGCCGGTCATCGCCGCGATGCGGCCTCCGAAAAAGAGCACGGAACCAGGGACAAAGGGCTGATGGGGCAAAGCGCGGTCGAAGAGCCTCCTCGAGGGCCGCCGTGGGACGATCCACTGCGTGAAGCGCCGCTCGTGTTCCTCGACCTCGAGATGACGGGCCTCAGACCTGCAGTCGATCGCGTCATCGAAGTGTGCGCTCAGCGAGTTCGTGGAGACAAACTCGAAGCGTCCCTCACGACACTCGTGAAGCCCGAAGATGGCGCCTACGGTAACGCGCACGTGCACGGGATCGAACGCGAAGCGCTCGAGTCAGCGCCGACTTTCGCCGACATTGCGAAGGATCTCCTGGCCGTGATCGATGACGGGATCCTCGTGGCGCACGCGGCCGAATGGGACGTGAACTTCCTCGAAGCCGAGCTTGCACGGGCTGGAAACGCGCTGCGTTTTCCGTTTTTCCTCGACACACTCGTGCTCTCGCGCCGCGCGTTCGTGCTTCCGAGTCACGGGCTCGAAGCGCTCACGGCGTCGCTCGGCATCGAGCGGCAGCGGGCGCATCGTGCGGAGGACGACGTGCTCGCGATGCGAGAAGTGTTTCAGCGCGTCGTCGTGGCGCTCACGCCCGATACGCCGCGGGATCTTTGGCATGTGCGCATCGGGCAGCGGCATGCCCGCCCGGCGGTGGTGGATGCTGCGCGTGCCGCCGTTGGGATCGGAAAACCCGTCCGGTTACGATACCGGCCCGCACATCGAGGCCCCGAGGACCTTCTTTTCTGCGTTACGAGCGTACGAACGGACCTCGACCCACCGCGGGTTCTCGGCTATCTGCATCCCTCGCGTAGCCGTAGGGAGCTTCGGGCCGATCGGATCCTTCACATCGACCCTGCTCCCTCGAGCAACGACGAACCCGGAAAGTAGAAGCGAACGTGCGAAACCGCATGCATCCTCGTCAGACGATAATCGAACAAGACAAACCGGCTCGGCGCCTTTTGCTCGGCATCACGATGGCCGCCGGTCTTTTGCTCACGGGTTGTCCAACCGTTGGATCACTAAAGGAAGCGCGACCTCCGACGGCAGAGAAGTGGTTCCAACGAGCGCGCGAGGATTATCGGAGTGCGGACATCGAGGATGCGCGAGACTCGGTGAAGCGAGCGCTGGCGATCGTACCGAACGACAAGGAAGTACGGACGCTCGCGGCGCGCATTGCGCTCGCGGAGCTCGACTATGCCGAAACGTTGCGACTCCTCAAGGGGATCAAGGGGTCGACGGCTTCGGGGCTCCGGGGTCGAGCGTATTGGTACAATGGGGATCTCGATGCAGCGGCCGACGAGCTCGACAAATTGCTCGAGGATCCGGACGTGGTCGACGATTGGGCGAAAAACATCACGAAGTTGGCGCGGCAAGGAGCGGGGCGGACGCCATTTGCACTTTCTGGTGCGCTTTTGGCGACGACCGAATTGCCGCACGTGAATCCGTATGCGCCATTTTTCATCGTACCGGTGGAAATCGATGGCGAATCGGCGCTTGCGATGGTCGCCACGGACAGCGCCGAAGTGGCGCTCGACAACAAGACGCGGTCCGAACCGAGCTGGATTTCGATTCGTTTCGGCGGAAAGCTGGAAGTGCGTGACGTCCCTGCATTGACGCAGGATTTGTCGGGGATATCCAAGCAATTGGGGGCTCCCATCAAAGCATTGCTCGGCGTGAATCTCCTGCGCCATTTGCATGCGACGCTCGATTACGAAGGTCAACAATTCGTTGCGCGCACGTTTTCTCCTCCGCAACCGCCCGAAGCGACGCGTGTGAACCTTTCCTACATTCGTGGCGGAGGAATGATTTTGCGGGGCAAGTTTGGGGGCGATAAGGGCGAGCCCGTGAGTTTGCTCCTCAATACGTCGATGAACTTCCCGTTGGCGCTCGATGAAGCCGGCTGGAAAAAAGCGGGGCTTGCCACGAAAGACCTGCGTCTCGTGCCCGAAGATCCGGATCAGAAGCTGCGCGTGGGCGTGGTTTCGCTGGTGCGTATTGGGGCATTCGACGTGCCGCGGGTGGAAGGTGTCTTCGGGACGCCCATCGAACAAGTGGAAAAGCAAATATCGCTCGATATCGATGGCATCATGGGAACGGGGCTGCTTGCGCCGTTCCGCATTACATTCGGCGATCAAGGTCGCATGATGTGGATGGAGGACACGAGCCTGACGGTTGCGCGAATGCTTGCAGCGAGTGCGTCGAGGCAGCCTGGTGCCGAGGACGAGCTTCCCGAGGGGCTTCCGGGCATGCCGGACCCGCTCAATCCGCTTGGTCCAGGACTGCCGGGCATGGATCCTACGATGCGTACGCCGCTGCCGCCTGGGCCGACGCCGGGCGTTCCACCTGCACCAGGAGGCGCTCCAACGCCGGCTCCGCCTGGAGGCGCAAAGCCGCAACGAAATGCCCCGGAGCAGTGAGCCATGACTGGACCGATTGCGGTATATGCAGGCAGCTTCGATCCGCCCACGCGAGGTCATTTGGACTTGATGGAGCGGGCGGCGAAATTGTTCGAGAAAGTGGTGATTGCCATTGGTCGGCATCCGACACGCAATCCACTCTTCTCATTCGACGAGCGGCTCGGCCTTTTGCGTGAAGTGACGAAAGGCATTCCGAATTTGTCGATCGATTCGTTCGAGGGACTGCTTTATCAGTATTGCGACCGCATTGGGGCGACGGTCATCGTGCGCGGGTTGCGAGCAGCGACGGACTTCGAATACGAGCTACAAATCGCGCATGCCAATGCCGATATGGCTCCGCACATCGACACGGTGTTTTTGCCGACGCGAACCAATTATGGGTTCGTCTCGGCGTCACTCGTGCGGGAAATTGCCAGCCACGGGGGTGACGTGAGTCATTACGCACCTCCGAGCGTGTGCGAGGCATTGAAGAAAAAGTTCGCGCGAGGATAACGCACCGCACAATGGCATTGCGGTAGCCCACGGCGCCGATTTCTCTCGACCCGTCACCTGCAATTCGGGCATGATCGAGCTTTCCAGGGAGGCTTGGCATGAACGGTTTGTCTACGCTGCGGCTCTTGGGTACGGCCGTCTTCACGATGTTCGTGGGTTTGTCGGTGGCTGCTTGTGAAGGCGAAACGACGACGACTCCGACGGGAGGAAGTGGGGGCAGCGGCGGAGGGGGAAACGCCGCGAGCAATGGCGAGCAGTATGCACAAGCCATCTGCGATCGAGTTTTCGATTGCTGCAATACGGCGGAGCTTGCGGAACGATTCAACGGCAATTCCGTCGTCGATTACGCTGGTTGTCGCATCTTGTATCGCACGATTTGGGAAGCGGCCATCGAACCCGTCGTCAAAGACGGCGAAAGTGCGGGGCGCGTGTCGTTCAACCAAGCGAACTTCGACAAGTGCATGGCAACGGTGGGCGACCTGTCCTGTGCCGACTTTTCCTTGGGACCAGTCGATTGCGAGGACGTCTTCACGCCCAAAGTCGCGGTCGGTGGGGCGTGTTATTCGGACCTGGAATGCATCGATGAAGAATGCGACATTCCGAATGGCGCGTCCATGGGAACATGCATCGCAAAGCCAACGCCCGTGGGAATGGGCGGCGCATGCACCGAGAACGACGGGTGCGAATCGGGCCTTTATTGCAATGGAATGACATGCGAAGCATTGAAGGCCGATGGTCAAGATTGTTTCAACGATGATGAATGCCAAGCGGGCACGTGCGTGGGCGATGCGCAAGGCATGGGAAAGTGCGGCAAGGTATGTGAAGGTGGAGGCCCGGGAAGCGGCCCCGTCGATACGGTGCTCGAATCCATCGGCGGACCGTTCATCATTGCTCAATGCGACAAAGCTTTCGACTGCTGCATTGGCGACGAGCTCGATGCCGTGCTGTTTCCAGGCATGCGCACCAAGGCAGGATGCTTGTCCCTTTACGGAGCGTTCCTGGGACTGGCGCTCGTCGAAATGCACAACAGCGTCGTCGAGAAAAAAGTCGAAATTGATGGCGCAGCCTTCCAGAAGTGCATCGATGATTATGAAGCGCAGACGTGCCAGGATTTTTCCAAAGGCACCGGCATTGAATGCACGGACGCCATCAAAGGGCTGCTGGCCGATGGCACTTCGTGCACCGACGATGCGCAATGCACCAGCAAATACTGTAACGAATCCATGCCGAATCAAGGCACGTGCGCCACGCTTCCGGGCGCGGGTGCGCCTTGTTCGGACGATTGCGCCGACGGTTTCTATTGCGAAGGCGGCATGTGCGCCGCACAAAAGGCCGCTGGATCCGCTTGTTCGTCGACGAGCGAATGCAGCGAAGGACGCTGTCATGGCCAAAGCGGCATGAAAACCTGCCAGCTCATTTGTGACGGCATCTGAATTACGGACGACGGTACGCCTCACGTTTCGCGCAATTGCGTTCGCCTCGATATACGCAATATCGCTTCGAAAATATCCCCCACTCCCTCGGGATCGAGTCCCTCGGCAATCGCCCATGCGCGCCGGTTGACCAAAAGCTCCGCTTCACGCACGCTGTCGACGATTCCCAGCCCAAGCCGCGCCTTCGCACGCCTCGCTCGCCGAGCAAGTTCCATACGGCGCCCGAGGAGCGTCATCAGCTCACGGTCCAAATCGTCAATGAGATCGCGTGTTTCCCGAAGATCCGGCGCCACCGCGGGAGCATTGCCGATCGCGAGATCGCTTGCGACAGCTCCGCTCGAAGCATTTGTCTGCGCCTCCTCCGCAAGGCGTGCATCGATTGCAATGAGCGCTTCGATGAACTTTTTCCGAACCGCCGCGGCATACGGATTTTCGCGTTGAATTGCAGCAAACAAATGCCCCGCGTCCGACCGAACGACATCCACCGTACGCGTAATCGCTTGAAATGAAGGCGGTGCATTGGGGACGTCGAGCCCCATGTTCGCCTCGAGCACGCCTTTTGCGACAAAAAAGGCGAGCGCGTGGGTTTCGGCCATTCTACGATCGTGCAATTCGGCGGTTTCTTCGAGAATCTCACACCCGATCGCTTCATACAGTGCTCGAGCGCGAACGGCGGCATCGGGATGCATGGAATTCGGACAAACCACGACACGCAAAGGTCGCTCGGCAAGCGCCAGACTCGTTGGCCCAAATAGCGGATGCGTACCGACCCAAGGCACCCGATTTCCGAGCACTTCCGCGAGCACCTCGACCGGGCCCACCTTGACGCTACCCACGTCCAGGACGATTTGCGAAGAATCGAGAAATGGCGCGATTTCTTCGAGTGCCGTGCGCATTGCGTCAATGGGCACGGCAAGGATGACGTGGCTTGCTCCGCGTACTAGGTATTCGGGTGAAGACGCGACCAAAGCGACTGGAATGCTCGCCCTCGCATCGTAGGCTCGCACATCTGCGCCCGCGTCGACGAAAAGGCTGGCCAAAGCTCGACCGAACCGACCGTAACCAAGGATCGCAATGGTCGCATTGGTTTCAGCCGCCGCGCGTTTGCACGGAACATTGGCACCCATTCGCTCCATGCTCGATGTGCCTAGCAAGTGGGAGGCCAGGCAGAGCCATGGTCAACGTCCACGGCGTATCTCGATCACCCAAGTCCTTTTGGCATGACTTCTTTTTTTCTCGCACCATTCCCGAGTTTTTGGCCAGCTTTCGCGACCCGGCGCTCAATCCAAGAACGCGTAAGCTGAGCCACGTGGCCAACTCATGGCGCGCCTTGCTTTTACGAACGAGATGGAAGCGTGCCGAGAATGAACCCAACGGTCGAAGTTCGTAGTATCATCGATAGCGATGGAAGACCTTTCTACATTCTCTTTCGCGCTGCGGCACAAGGTTGGTTTGGCTCTCCTTTCGATGATGCTACCGCTCGTGGTCGCTGGTTGTTACACGAACGTCTTTGCATCGAAATTCGAATCGTGCGAAGAGGTGAACGCGGAGCTCGAGGAGGAGCTGTCGCATCTGCAAGGGTGCTCGGACGATACCGAGTGTGGTCAGATTTTGGAAGGCACGAGTTGCGGCTGCACGAACGAGCTCGTTGCGCGCAAGGAATTCGACACGACGCGTTTTCGAGCTCTTCAGGGTCGCGGTGAAGAGCTGGGTTGTGCGGCGAAGACCAGCGATTGCTCGTGCCCGGCCGCGGATGGGTTTGTCTGTACGAATGGCGTATGCGGGTGGAAATACGCGCAGTGATGGGAATCAGCAACGGTCAGCGCGACTTCGCCATGAAGTCCGCGAGGCCCTTGGCGGCCTTTTTGCGCACGCCATTACGTAGAATTGGCGTCCATCCCAAAAGAAGTCCCGCCGGCCCGAGCGCCATGCGGCTCCAGCGCCAAAAATCGAATTGATCCTCGTGCCGGTAAATCTTGCCGTCGCGAAATTCGAATTGGGCATCGATGGTGTTGTGCACTTTGCGTCCCGAGCCGGAAAACGTGTACCGCGCCTCCCAATGCGCGCTGCCCGTCGAATCATCGGCTCGCACGGCATTGAACGTCAGCTCGAGGTCTTTGCCACGGGCGCACAACATGCGCCACATGCCTCGCGCTGCGTCTCCGCGTAGGTCAGGAAAAACCGGGTCGGAGAAAAGAACGTCCTGGTGATAACACGCCGCCATTCCGTCGGCATCACGCTTTTGGAAGCTCTGGTAAAACCTTTCGATCAGTTGCTCGTTCGGATGCATTGGATTCCTTCGATGGTCGGTGTTCGTCGGTCGCGTTCTTTCCATCACTCGAACGTCGCACGTACCAAGCCAAACTTGTTGTTGAGCTCCGGCGGCGTCAGCTTGTCGAACTTGCGCGGATTACCCAGCTCGGTCGACAAATTGCCCATGCGCGTGTGTTCGGTGACGAAGTAAAACGTCTTCAGCCCCGTCTTTTTTTGCGCCAGGATGTAATCCTGAAACTTCTTGCCGCTCGATACGAACGCCGGTACGGCATTGCCCATATAAAAATTTTCGCCTTTCCAGTTCATCTGGAAGGCAATGAGCGGGCCCGGAACGTCTCGCGATTCGCGATAATAGGCCATGATCGTTTCGCGCTGTCCCCAATGCGGCGACAGCTTGAACAGATACACGTCGATGCCCCAGGCGGCGAACATCACGCCCATTCCGAGCATCGCCCAAACGATCCATTTTCGCATGCGCGCCCATACGAGCGCGAGCGTGAGCGCCGCCGCTGCAAGGGTGAAAAACCACAACGCCGGGCGAAAATCGAGTGTCGGGGGAAAGATTCGCCGGTAATTGTACGTGAACAAATGCAAGAGGCGCGCTTGATCGACGAGGCCCGAGCGCAAGCCTGCCATGTCCCGACCGACGAATACGACGACCAGCGCCCCCGCCAAACCCGCCGCGCCATACATGATTCGTTCGTAACGCTCTTGAAAGCTCGCGCCCTTGGAATACGCCCCGCTACGCGTCACCATTTCGTCGAGCAATACGCCCGTGAGCATCGCTGCCGCTGGAAGCGCCGGCATGATGTAATGGTGGAATTTTGTGAGCATCAACGTGAAGAGCGCGAATGCAAAGAGAAACCACATCGAAAGAAAAACCGACGCATCCGATCGCCTATCCGATTCCTCGGAACGCTTGAGCCAATGCACGAGCGCCACCGGGACGAGCCCCGTCCAGGGAAACATGGCATAACCGAGTTGCCAGACGTAATATCGGAAGCCGACGTCGTCGCCTTCGTTCGTATCGTGCACATGCGTGAATGCACGCTTGAACATGTCGTGGAAAAGCAGTCGATCGGTAAACGGTTGACCGTGCCGGACGTACATCGCGACGAACCACGGAAGCGCCACGCACAGGAGCACGAGCAGTCCGGCGACGATTTCCATGCGCAATAGATCGCGCCACCTTCGCGTCACGATGACGTACACGAGCGCGCAAAGAACGGGCAGCCCGAAACCCGCCGGGCCTTTGGCCATCGTCGACAAAGCCGCAAAAAACCACGCGGCCAAGAAAAAGAGCCGCTGCGCTCGCCTTTCACCCCACGACAAATACAAAAGGAGCCCGAGCGCCTGAATCCAGAGTATCGATTGCAGCGCCGGCTGGAGCCCTCGAACGACCGGAAAGACATCCCGGCAAGCTTCATTTCCGGGCAGTCCACAATTTCCCGGCGAACCGGCACGAAATGCATCGACATGAAATCGAATGTCGAATGGACTTGGAACGATTTCGATGTTGCGCGAAACGAGGTAGATGATTTGGGGAAGCGCGCACGCGACGATCGCCCCGAGCACGAGGTGATATGCCGATAGGCGAAATGCTTGGCCCGCTGCGCGAACTTCGTAGACGCGTACCTGCCGATCCGGATCTTCGTGAATACCGAGCAAAAACAGCGCCATCGCCGCCGACATGGATGCAACGAATGGCATGTCCGCCATGGTTTGGTGCGAAACCAAAAACCACTGCGGCATCGTGCTCAAGACGACGCCCCCGAAAAACCCTGCACGACGCCCGAAAACGCGCGCGACGGCTTTGTAGAGCAGATACGTCGCAACGAGGGTGATCAGGAAAACTGGTAATCGTATCGCCCACTCCGGCCAAGGCACTCGTCCTTCGGTTACGGCCGAGAGCATGGCTTTGGGAGCATAACGCACGCCAAACGATGCCATCGCGAGTGCTTGCACCCAGAAGTTGAAAATGGGCTTCGACCAGAACCAACCTTCTTGGGCCCACCACAAAGAAATCCAGTCATTTCGCGACAATATCTCGCGCGCCACTTCGCCATAATGCGTCTCCCACGGATCGCTGAGGGAATGGCTTCCCAGCGTGGGGAGATAAAGCAGCGTCACGAGCGTCACGAGCCAGAAACCGTGGCGCTTTCGCAAAGGCAATGGCTCGGAACCCGTCCATACGCCGAGCCGTTCTGCTGTTCGCGCAAGACCGAATACGGACGCCAAAAAGCAGGCCGGAATGACGATGGCCGAAAAAATAGGCCCGATGTGACCTGCGACCGCAAGTGAAATAGCTCCGACAAACCCAAGCGCACCGCTTGCAAATATCGCCAGCGGTTCTGCAAGCTCGCGAATTTGAACACGTTTTGCCACGCGCTCGTCGGGGTCGTCGAACGAGCCGCTCAGGTCGAGCACGCCGAAGGTCGCGATGAGAATCGCCAAGAAGGCAAGCGGCACACCCAGTCGGTACTGAGGGCGCAGCGCCATGATGATCAGCGCCGCGATGACTCCACCAGCCAGCGCCGATCCACCACGCACGAGGCGCAGCGGGTTGCCCGGAGACAGAAGCACCTCGGGCTCGGGAGCTTCGGGCGGATCGTCCTCCGATGTTACGCCGTCGTTCTTTTTCGTCTCGCTCTCGACTTCGCCAGCAGCGTCGTCTTCGTCGTCGGCGCCTTCATCATCCGCATCATCCGCGTCGTCGTCCTCGTCGCCGTCGCTGGTCTTTTCCGCTTCGGCAGCGGCTTCCGTTGCGGCTTCTGCGTCTGGCTTCGAGGATGCTTCCGCGTTCGACGACATGTCAGCGTCGGACGGTTCCGGGGTGGTGTCCAAAGGGCTCGCGCTGTCCTTGGTTTCGCTCATGGCTTGCAGCACCCCGTCGATCGGGAGGACAGACTGCCTAGCAACTCTGCGCGCCGAGGCAAAGAGGGAGGGCGACTCGTTGGCACCGATTCTGCACAGATGATGTAAGATGACACGCAATTATCCAAAGTGGTTGGCACCATTTGGTTGTGTTTTGAGTCACTTCACAAAGTGGTCGGCACCTTTGCAAAGATCGCGACCTCACATTTTTCTCAGGTGGTTGGCACCTTTGCTCGTAGTCGTGCTCACCCAGGCTGGAACTGCACATGCGGACTTGCCTCCGGCTCCGTGGCAGCTTGGACAGGCTGGAACGAGCGACACGACGCCGCGAGAACCGCGAGCGCAGTGGGTTTCGGCGTTTACGATCGATCCGGCGACGCCGGCATTTTTGCCCCTGCGCGGCGGAAATGTGGGCTTTCCATTTGCGCTCACCTGCGCTCCCAACGAGCTCGTCGTGGGTCTTTGGGGGCGTGCAGGCAATACGATCGATACCCTCGGCCTTTTATGCGCTCGCATGCGGCCCAATGGAACGCTCGGATTCACCGAACAACGACCGGACCTCGGTAATGCAATGACTCCGCCTTTTTCATTGCAATGCCCAAAGCACGAAGTGATCATCAGCTTGCGAGGGCTTGCTGCGACGAAAGTCGACCGTTTGGGTGGGCGATGTGCACGCGTGAGGGCCTGGGTGATGCAAGGCAAGCGAGGCGCGGTGCTCCCTTCGGTCGGAGGTTCCATGGGACTACCTTTTACCGATGAATGCCCGACAGGGTATATGCTCCAAGGTATCGTGGGGTTCGTGAATGGCACGATCAACGCCATTCAGGGG
This sequence comes from Polyangiaceae bacterium, assembly GCA_016715885.1. Lineage (NCBI taxonomy): Bacteria > Pseudomonadati > Myxococcota > Polyangiales > Polyangiaceae > Polyangiaceae bacterium. The sequence continues at coordinate 705,331 of JADJXL010000018.1, read as the reverse complement.
CTTTGCGTGCCCATCGTCACGTGAATGCTCACGCGTCAGCGTATCAGTGTCACCGTGTACGACCGGGCCATTTCGAGCTCGTCTGGATCATAGGGATGGCTTCGATCGATGCTTCCCACGTTGACGCCGACGACGATGAGCCCCGCGACGCCTCGAAGCCCGACGATCGATCGTTCGGCATGCGTGGCTCCGCGAATCCCCGCAATCGTAATGCGACCCATTTCGATTCCGTGCGCGTCGACTTTGACGACGGCCCAATGAAACAAGACCCCCGCTTCCCAATCCGCAACGAATCCAAGGTCGATGTCTTCCGGAGCCCCTTGCAAATCGACCCATAGATACGTGGCCCCCGTCGGCTCGATCGGGCGTAGCGGCGCGAGCCTTCGAGGTAGCGTTGCATGCGGAATGTTCCATTCGAAGCGCACTCGCCCGGCATCGCCGTATTTGGCGACATCCACGAGGTGCCCGTCGTCGCTGCGAGATCCCACGAATGCTCGATTCACGGCAAATTCGAGCAACAAATCCTCGATGGGTTTGCCACGAGCTCGCGTATTGCTCCGCAAAGCATCGAACAAGTCCGGCTCGTTCGCGAAATGCAACGCGTCCCGAGGTGAACGTTGTGCCGATACGGCCAAAAGGCTCGACAATACGCCGCCGGGAAAACCAATGCCGTACGTATCGTCGAGATACCGCCCGAAAAGAAAGGCTCCCGTAGCTTCGTCTGCATGACGAAAGCCGAGCCGCCGCTCGGGAAAACGTTGAAAGTCATCGACAGCGGCAATACTGGCGCTCGCGCAATCCGTGACGACGTCCGCCAAGTGCGCTTCGGCCATCGCCAATGCAGCGTCTTCGATGCCTGCGTCGAGGCGCAACATGGCAGCGCGCGTCAAACCTCGAGCCACCGCGGCCTCCGAATCACAAGCAAATGGCGCTACGGGAGGCGGCAAAATTGTAAATGCCGACGCTTGATCCCAAACGCGTCCAGCGGGCATCCAGTCGGAAATCGTGATGGAAACGGCCGGTTCAGAAAGGAGGTAAATATCGTAACGATCATCGCCCCCAAGGCGTCCATCTGGCAGAGGCTGGGGCAACCCGAGCGCCGAAGTAACGCGGTAAAACCGCTCGGCCGAATGGAGAACGTGCTCCAGGGAAACGTCGCTCACGTTGGCTTCCGCGTGCACGCACACGGGAGCCCAGAACGAACACGCGAGGCGAGGAGCATCTGCTGCGGCGGGCCTTTGGCGAGCGGGAAAGATGCTTGGACCGGCGGCACCCGGCGACTTGGTCACAGCGGCATCACCGTCGGATTTGGGCAGGCTGTCAGGGATGGGCGCCGCGGCTGATTGCGCATGCGCTGGTGCGTCTCCGGCGGCGGCTAGGCCAAACGCGGCAACCACCATCAGCATGGTCCGCAGCGAAAGGAACGTCGTGGTCAATCGAATGCCCACTTGGCGTGCATCGAGAGCCTTTTGACCCGGAACATTCGCTTGCGCCTTCGGAAAGTGGTCGGGCCCCAGAAGACCGCTCGGCACAAGTGAGCTATGTACACGAAAGTGATAGCGGGCAGGTCAAGATCGAAATCGTGTTGCCAGCAGGGCATCCGGAGGGGGCGGTGACGAGTCGTCTCGGGCCACGCGACGGGACACTTTCGTTCGACCTCGCCGAGGGCCTCGTTCGCCTCGGAGGCGAAGCGCGGGTTGTCTTGCCCGCATCGGTCGTTCTGTCGATCGTTGGAGCAGCAACGGCTGAGGCTCGGCGCGGCTTTGGTCGCGCGCTTGGAGAGTCCATCGGGCACGTAGCGACGATTCGTATGAGAGAAGAAGATTTTGCCGCACCGCTGGCGCTGGTCGATGCGAGCCCCGAGGCAGCGCTGTCGGAGCTTGCGGCGGCTTGGGCACTTGCGGGACTTGGCGGGCTCGGGATGGAGCGTTGGGGACGAGCGCTGGTGATGACGGTCGACAACTCGCCGCTTGGTCGCGAAGGCGACGAGCTACTCGAAGTGGCGCTCGAAGGCGCGCTCGAGGCGGCAACGGGGAGGCGGATGCACGTGGCTCGCATCGATAGAAGTCGGTCGCAGCTCCGGTTTTTCGTAGGCAACGCGAACGCCGTGGCGAAGGTGCGATCGCTCATCGCACGGGAGACGCCATGGCCTGATGCGCTGTCGATGTTGCACTCGGACGGGGTGCGAGGTGAGGCGTGAGTGATTCGGACGACCTCGTGCCGCCGGCGTCATCGCGACAGGCTCGACCCGTTCGAGACTGCTTGCCGCTCGATGATGGGTTGCCTGGGGTGATCGATCCGGATGCGCTTCCAGCGCCGGAGTCCGAGGAGAGGCATCCTGCATCGCGCAAGGTTGCGAGCGTTCGGGGCGCGGAGATCGACGCGGACGTGGAGGACTTTTCGCAATGGGAGATCGACGGGATTGCTGCCGAGCCGCCATCGACGCGCAAAGCTGGTAGGCCGGTGGTCGATGGGAAAGCGGCTGCCGATGCGTTCGTGACGATTGGGCGCAACGTCGCCGATGGGGACGCCATTGCGCCCGACGTCGTGCGGCGAGCGCTTCCCGACACGGAGCTCGTGGTGCTGATTTCTTCGACGCGTGCGCAGCGCCCGCTGACGTTTGGCGAGCTCTTGGATGCGGCGCTCGAGCTGGGGGAGCGCCTCACCCCCTAGCCCCCTCTCCGCAAGCGGAGAGGGGGAACAGACCTCACCCCCTGGCCCCCTCTCCCTGCCGGGAGAGGGGGAACCGCACCTCGCTCAACGCTCTTTCTCCCCCTCTCCACACGTGGAGAGGGGGTCGGGGGGTGAGGCATTCTCCCCCTCTCCGCTTGCGGAGAGGGGGTCGGGGGGTGAGGTGCTATTTTTTTTGAGGACCAAGTGTTCGCCCGATGAAGGCGTACACGTCCAAGTTGTCGCGTGGGGTTTGTCCCAGCGCCGTCAAACGTTTCGCGAGCTCTTCGGCGAGCTGCTTCATGCGGCCATATGCCGCTGCGTTCGGAACGCGCTCGTAACGCAGGTCGAAGCCCAAGAGCGCTGCTTGCTTCTCGTAATACGAGGGCTTGACGAATGCGTGTTCGTTCGGAAAAACGAGTGACGAGAGCACCGTTGCCAGCGGCCATGTCGCGAGTTGTGCTTCGGCGAGCGTCGCGACGAATCGATCGAATCGAGCATCGTAGGCTCCGTCGCCGTGGAGCAGTTCCCGAAGAGCTTCGGCAAACGCGCGATCACGTTCCGCCGGCATCTTGTTGAAAGGAATGATGTCGCCGAGCGGATGCAAAAGCCCCGCGGCCGCCTTGTGCACCGCGCGAACATTCGCCAGAACCTCGGCAAACGCCGACGCTCCGATGAGCCGATCGAGCTCGGCCTTCGCAAACAGCGACTGCGCCATGGCGATGGCTTGCGCCTTGCCAGCCTTGGACTTTTTTTCTGCATCGACCGTCACGACGCCCCGTTCGTCTTTCACGAACCGATCACCGGCAAACCCGCCCGGGAAAATCTCCATGAAACGGGCATACTGCGCGTCGAAGTTGGCCAAAGGCACGGCGACGACACGCGTCTTGGACTTGGTGGTCGTGCTGCGTTGGTCCCGAAGCGAGCGAACTTTCTTCTCGAGTGCCGCAATTTCTGCGGTTCCAAGCGAAACGGGCTCGAGCTTGGACCAGAAAGCCTTGGCAATCGAATGGCTGTGGCCATCTTCGAAGTCGTAAAACCGCTTTTCGTCGCGCTCTTCGGCGAGATATCCGAGGCCCCATTCGGGGCAACTCACATGCTTGACGACGATCGGCGCATTGGCGGTCATGGGGGCAGGTGCGGTCATAGGTGCGCCAGGTTAGCCCAAGGTGACCAAGGCGCACGCTCTGCTCTAGTTCAATTCGCGGTCGCCCGATCCAAAAGCCAAACGCTGAAGAGCGAGCGCTTCAGCAACACGGCGCACGCGCTCCCCAGTGTCCATCGTTTCCAAAATCACTTGACGCTCACGCGCATCCAGCACGAGCTGGTGTGCACACAAGTCCGCAAGGACGCCAGGTGACGCACCCGGTGGAAATCGGAGCTCGAACCCACCGTGGCTCTTGTCGAGCAGTGCAGCAAATGCAGACGCGCTGGCCATGAGCGCCATCACCTCGGGCGCCGGCACGTCCTCGGGCGGGGACGTGATGATCTGCGCTTGGGCTCGGCGATACGGCGGCTCGAATGGCAGTTCGCAAAGACGCACCCGGCCGCGCCCTCGAAGCAGGATGTCGTAGCGACCACCGGGAAGCTCGACATGATCGACGATGACGCCCACGCCGGCGATGTCGGCGATCTCGGGATGTCCTTGTTCGTCGACGCGACCCTTGTCCTTGATCATGACGACGGCCAGCGCTCGATGCCCTTGAAGGACATCACGCACCATCGCTCGATACCGCGGTTCGAAGACGTGTAGCGGCAGAAATGCGCCCGGGAACAGGACCGCGTTGGGCAGCGGAAACAGCGGCAACGCGCCCAGTGCAACCGCGATGTCGGACGGCTCCCTCCCGGCAGGTGCACTCATGCCCCGAACGTAGCACGTGCCGCAGAGAGCGACACACCGAGCACCGCAACGAGAATGCGTCAACGACCAAGCGCCGTGAGCGCGAGCGTTCGGCCTTCGGCGTCTTTGGCAAACGCACCACCAAACGCGATCGTCTCGACAATCGCGCTCGTCTTGCGTTCGCCCCGAGAAACCAAGCAGGTGTGCGTGAGCGCGAGGCGACAGAGCGCCGCTTCGGCACCAAGCTCGGAGCACACGAGATCGACCACCGTCGTGCCGATCTGCTCCTGCAAAATGAGCCGCCGTGCGACGACGTCGACGACGCGCGCGAGCGTACCTATGCCAGCCACGCGAGCCCCCGGTAGATACGCGATCGCGGCGCTGCCGAACGCGGGCAGCAAGTGGTGAGGACAAACCGTGGTCACCGCCAAGTCACGCACGATGACGAGGTTCGTACCGGCAGGATCGACCGCCAGCGATCCTTCGCGAAGCACCGCGGCTGCGTCGATGGATTGGCCTTCGAGCAAGTCATCTGCCCACGCATCCGCAACGCGTTCACCCGTGCCTTCGAGCTCGCCGGTCGGTTCGTGCCCGAGAGCGCGCAAAAAGTCTTCGATCGCTCGCGCAGCAGCGGTTCTGTCAATCACACGGTGAGTCATACGAGCGCCGCATTCGCCCGGCAAATTCTCGACGTTACGTCGAGACAAACGACCGACCGATGAGCGAACGGTCGATCACACCCGTTCGGGTTCAGCCTGTTCCACACTCGCCTCGGCTGCTTTGTCAGCGTGCTCGTGCATGCACTGTCCGACGGACCAGAGCACACGAACGCTCCGCGGCAGCGCGGGATGCGTGGTCATGACGCTGCACTTCGCACAACCATCTGGAAACGACAGTTCGTTTTGACAAGCCATGCACCCAGCCACGATGCGGGTCGTCTCTTCGAGGTCGTCGCGCAAACGGTTGAGCACCGTCAGCTTTTCCTTCAGCTCCTCGATGCGCGCACCGAGCACTCGAAGCGCGCTTTCAGCGGCGATGGCACCCGATGCGGCAGCCTTCTTCACCTCGAGAATCGCTTTGATGTCATCGAGGGACAAACCGGCCATCCGCAAGTCCGTCACGAGCATCAACCGATCGAGCTCCGTTCGCTCGAAGAGCCGATGCCCGCCCTCGGTACGTCGTGCCGGGCGTAAGATGCCTTCTTCTTCGTAAAACCGCACCGTCCGCAGCGTGCTGTTCGACAACCGTGCCATTTCACCAGTTGTCAAAAGCGCCGGTTCGCAGGGACGATCGGCTTCGGTTTTGGAACCCGCATCCACGTGCGATTGTTGCGGCGAGCCAGCGGGAGCGCTCACGATGGGTTGATCCACGATTTCAGGTTACCTGAGGTTACGTAACGAGCAAGGGCCATGACGTTTCGGAACACTTTTGACAACCTTGGAGAAACGCGGGACCAGGCAACGCATGAACGGCCGTTCTCACCCGGCCACGCCTGCGCCCACTTTCGACGACATTTCAGCTGCCCTTCGTCAAGGCACGTCACTTGCCACGCCGCGAGCATGCTTCGACACCGCTTGCTTGCCTCTGCGGGCGCCCTCGCCCTCACGACGCTCGGTCTCGTTCATCATGCCAATGCCGCAACCGCGTGGTTGCCCACCGGCAAGACGACACCCACCGAACAACGCGTCGCTGTCGCAGTAGGTCAAACCCGCACGACCATTTGGACGAGCTTGCGACTCGATGCCGCATCGGGCCCCGTTGGACTCCTCATCCCAGTGCCTGCAGGCGCGGCGCTCGATCACAGCTCCGACGCGTGGCTCGAAGCGCTCGATGCAGCAACCGCCCCGCGCATCTTCCCTCCCACCGGTTCGAGTCACGCTTGTCCGGGCGAATCACCCGACTTGTGGATCCCGTTTCACGTCACCTCGGATCTCGCAGAAATTCCGAGCGTCAAACCCATCGAATCCACGGTCCTCGCCGACGCTCCCGCCGTGTTCGCTTGGGCCGCGACAAACGGCTTCGGCATCTCGCCCGATGTCGCCAGCGCCCTCGAAAACATGCCCGGAATGCGCTTTTTCGTCGAACGATTCGTCGCGCCTCCTGCACCGTTCGTCACGTCCACGCTTCGTGTGGTGTTGCCAAGCCAAACTCCCGTGTTGCCCCTCGCGCTCACGCGTGCCGGAGCTTCGGATCTTCGCGTCACCGCTTGGTTCGTCGGGGCCGGACGCGCATCGCTCACCGGAGCTTCGCCCGTCAAGCTTCACCTGGAAAACCTGCTTTGGAATGCAAGCTCCCAAGACTCGAACTACGTCGACCTACGTGCATCGGAGCTGCTTGGAGTGGGCCCCGCAGCCGTCGTCACCGAAGCATCGAGCCACGATGCGCTCGTGAAAGACGTCGCCATCGCTGGCGGCACGCAGGCCATCACGGGCGTCGTCCGGGGCTATTTCCAACGCGCCAAAAATCACCTCGATATCGACGAAAGCATCGCAACGGATCCCTGCATCTCGAATGCTGCGGTCAGCCTCGAAAGCCCGCTCGACGTCGCCTCGAGCTGTCCTCGCGCGGACCTCGGAGTCGTGGGCGGCGGTCCTGGCTGCGTCGAAGCACCGAACGGATCGCAGGTCGACCCCGACAAACTTCGCTGCGGCGCGAAAGCCGACGACCTGGCCATCGCGCTCTCTGGCCTGAAACCAGCAAGCACGTGGCTCACACGCGTCACGATGATGATCACCAAGGACACGGCAGGACAAACCTGGCCCATCGCCTTTACGCCCGCAGCCCCCGACGTCGATCCGATCCTCACCGCAACCAGCATCGACTTCAGCGGATGCGGCGCGAGCAGCTCGTCAGGTAGCTCGAGCGGTGGATCCACGAGCGGCGGGTCGACCAGCGGCAGCCCATGGTCGGGCAGCAGCTCCGGCGGCGGCAGCGGCAACTCGACGTCGGGTTCCTACTACGAGCCTTCCTACGAGCCCGACATGGCGTGCGCATGCGCCGGTGCAGCCGATCCCGTCATCGTCGACGACACCACCTACGACGACACCACGTACTACGACGACACGTCTTCGGACGACTGCGCCGGCGACACCACCGACACCGCGTACGACGACACGTACTACGACGATACGTCTTCGGACGACTGCGCCGGCGATACCACCGACACCACCTACGACGACACCACGTATGACGACACGACATACGACGATACGTCTTCGGACGACTGCGACGGCGACACGTCCGATAGCTACTACGACGACTCGAGCAGTTCCGACGAGGGCATCGACTGCAGTGGTGATACGGACGACGACACGGACGATGACAGCGACGACTACGACTACAGCGATGACAGCAGTGACTCCAGCGAGTGCACGGTTGCCCGTCGTCCCCAAGCAAAACCGCACAAGCGTGGTCCCAAAGCTTCCGTCGTCACCCTGGGCTTGCTAGCCTTCCTCGCCCCGCTGCGTCGATGGAGTCGGCCGCGACGAACCCAACGCACTCGCGAGGACAACCCCTCGAGGATCCGCTCCCGATGACGCTGAAAATACCGATGACGCCTCACAACTCCCGGAAAACAAGCGCTATCGGCCGCGGTGAAGTACGAAAAGCACAGCACGCTGCGAGAATGCGTGTTGCCAACCGAACCGTCATGGTAGGATTTGGAACATGACTGGTGCGTTCCGCAGCAGCCGTGTCGATGAGCGTATTCGTTGGAGCTCGCAACGACGCTCAGCCGTGGAAAGCCGCCGTGTCCATCACACGACGCGCTCGACCACGTTGGCGGAGCTCCCCTTTCGGCTCCAAACAATACAGCAAGCTCGACCGATGGCTCGCTCAACGGATCACCTGCGGATGACGATCGCGTGGACTCTCTTTTCGATCAGATAGTTCAGCGAAGCGGCCTATCGCCAGTGTTCGCCAAAGGCACGATCCAACGCGCATTTGCGCGCATTGGCGTCGATCCGAACAAAATGAAACGCGACGACGTCGAACGAGCGTTGCCTTCACTTCAAGCTGCGCTGGCGGTGTTTCTTCCTCCGAACGAACTGCAAAAACGCATGCAGGACATCGGACGACTCGCGCGCTGATGGACGCACGATCTGCCATCGTGACGTGCTGACGCATCGAGCTTCGCAAGAGCGTCCCGCGGGTCTCGGCGCCATCGTTCTGTGCGGCGGCCAAAGCCTTCGCATGGGCCAGTCGAAGGCGTGGCTTCCATTCGGCAACGAGCTGCTTCTGCAGCGCGTGGTGCGTCGATTGTCCGAAGTCGCATCGCCCATCGTCGTCGTTCGCGCACCAGGACAAGACTTGCCGGCTCTGCCTCCAGAAACGCTCGTGACGGAAGATGCCGTCGAAGGTCGTGGTCCCATGCAAGGCATCGCGATGGGTCTTGCGGCGCTCGAGCATGCTGTCGACGTCGCGTTTGTCTCGTCCACCGATGCACCGTTCGTCGATCCGGCGCTCGTACGACTGCTCTACGCACTGCGCACAGCTTCCTACGACATCGTCGTCCCACACGCGTTCGGCCGACATCATCCGCTTGCGGCGATCTATGCGGTGAACGTCCTTCGCGAAGCCGAACGCATGTTGTCGGAAAATCAGCTACGCGTGATGGATCTGCTCGGTCGAGTACGCACGCTCGTCGTCGGCGAAGAACAGCTCGCGGCGGTGGATCCTCGACTTTTGGCTTTGTCCAATGTCAACACGCCAGCCGACTACCAAGCGGCGCTCGCAGAAGTCGAACCGTAAACGCCGACCTTTGCGTCGTTGGACGATCCGACCTTGAGCTTGGGTCTTTACTTGGCCAAGCTGCGCGCGATGTCGACGGAGTCTGAACGAGCATCTTCGGAAGCAGCACCGCCTGTCGAGGAAACCGAGGCGCAGGCGTCGGAACTGCGCGACGGTGCCGGCACTTCACCGCTGCGCTGGCGAACGAATTTGCTGCTGTTTGTCCTGACCATCCTGTCGACGCTCGTCACGTTCGCCCTCACGAGCGGCATCGTGCCTGCGGACGCGAGTTTGTCCGAGCAGCTTCGAGCGGGCCTTGGGGCATGGACCTACACCGTGCCGCTCATGGCGATTCTGCTCACGCACGAATTCGGGCACTACTTCGCGGCGCGGCTGCATCGAGTGCCCGCGTCACTGCCGTTTTTCATTCCCCTGCCCTTGCTCAGTCCATTCGGAACGATGGGTGCCGTCATCGGCATGAGCGGACGCATCAAAAGTCGCAATGCATTGCTCGACATTGGTGCAGCAGGCCCCTTGGCGGGGCTCATCGTCGCCATTCCGGTCATCATTTACGGTTTGCGAACGTCCCCGGTTCAGCCCATTCCCGAGGACGGTATTCAAGAGGGGCAATCGCTGCTGTACATGCTGCTGAAATACGTCGCGCTCGGACCCATTCCCGAGGGCCACGACGTATTTCTCAATGGCCCGGCATTTGCCGGATGGGTGGGTCTTTTCGTCACGATGCTCAATCTCGTCCCCATCGGACAGCTCGATGGAGGACACATCGCTTACGCGTTATTTGGCGAAAAGCAGAATCGATATGCACGTTTCGTGCACCTTTCGATGCTGGGTATGTTCGCGCTGAATGTCCTCAAGTTTTTCCCACCCGCCATTCGTGCAAATGAAAGCCTTGCGGATGCTTTCGGCAATTCGATGACGTGGCTCGTGTGGTTTGTCTTGGTTTATTTCTTGGCGCGTCTTTCGGGCAAGGAGCATCCCCCGACCGAACCGGGCGAGCTTTCACCAGGGCGAAGGGCCATTGCGGTCGTGTCGCTCGTCGTCTTCGTCCTGATTTTCATGCCAACGCCTTGGGCCAAATATTAGCCCCGCGCTCCGACCCTTCTGCGCAGAGCCGCGCGACGTTTCACCACGCGCCGCATCGATGGTTCTCGATCGGACGAAGGGACAGGCGCGCATAACCGAGCCCACACGTCGAAAGGATCTTCGCCAAGCTCGCGCAACAAATCCTCGATTGCGACGTCAGCGACTTCATCAGCGATCGTCGATGCTTTGATGACCGGCATGGCAGGCGCGTCGATCCGCACCGGACGATGTTGAGGTTTGACCGCGGACGAAGGGCGACGAAATCCAAGCGCGAGAAAACGCATGAGTGCCTCGAAGGAAAGGAAGTCGAAGTACGAGACAGAAGATGCCGCTCGGCTCCTTTTCGCTCGCACAGGTGATCGAAATTGCGCGCTGCGTCCACGGGATCACGTGCAGGGCGAAGCGCCCGCGTGCTCGCTTTTTTTTCGTGTCCAGAATTTCGCGTGCTGTCGCGTTCGTGTGCTAGGAAGCCCGCCGCTGGAGGAAGAAATGGGACTCTCCGATGCTCTCGCGGACAAAGACAAGAAGGCCAAAATCGTCTCCGACTGCGCCGTGCTCATCGACGAGGAGGTCGCCGCGAAAGGTGGTCTGTCGTCGATCCCGCTCAAAGCGGGTTACAAGGCCGTCAAGGGCATCAAGCCGGGGTTCATCACGCACGTGCTCGATCAGCTCTTGCCCGAGTTCGCGACGAAGGTGGATCCGATCTGGGACGAGGGTGTGAAGGAAGGCAAGCCCGTCGACTTCTTCCAGAAAAACCGGAGCCGCGTTGCCGATGCGCTTTTGTCGGTCACCGACGAGAAGGCGAAGCGGGCCAAGAGCGGGCTCGTTCAATCGACCTACTCGTCGCTTCGAGGCACGGCGAAAAAGCACGTCGAAGAAGCCGTGCCGCGCCTGTCCAAGCTGCTCGAAAAGTACGCCTGACGCTCACGCCGCGACGGCTTGTCGCGGGATGTCCGGCTCGACGAAGCACCACCGGACGTCGGGGCGCAGCTTGCGCAAGTTCGTCTCGAACTCATTGATTGCTACACAAACTTCCTCGAAGGTCGTTTGGGTTGAAAAACTCACCTTGACGGCCACCAGCACTTCGCCTGGGCCTTGCTGCATGGTGATGACGTGAAGCACGCGTTCGATCTTGGGATGTGCCGAAGCGGTGTCGCGTACGGCCTTGTCGACCTCGGGATCGGCCGCTTCGCCGAGCAAGAGTGACTTGACTTCGGTTGCCAAGAAGACGGCGACGGCGACGAGCACGACGCCGATGGCGATGCTGCCGATGGCATCCCACTTGGGATCGTGTGTGAAGTACGCGGCGGTGAGCGCTGCGGACGCGAGGACGAGGCCCAGCGTTGCGGCGGCATTTTCACCGAAGACGACGATGAGATCGCTGTCTTTCGTGTCGCGCAGGTATTGGAAAAAGGGTTTTGACCCGCGGCGGCGGTTCATTTCGCGGATGTTCGAGATGGTCGCGCCACCTTCGATCAGCAAGGAAAAACCCAGGATTCCGAGGCCCAGGTGAACTTTTTCGACGGGTTCCGGATGGCCGAGTTTGTGAATGCCTTCGTAAATGGAAAACACGCCGCCGCCCGTGAACAAGAGGAGTGCGACGAGAAAGGACCAAAAGTAGAGAGCTCGGCCGTATCCGAGCGGATGCGAAGGATCCGGCGGTTTTCGAGCTCGATTGACGCCGAGCAAAAGCAGCAATTGATTGCCGCAATCGGCTGCTGAATGCAGGGTTTCAGCGAGCAGCGCGCCCGAGCCGGTGATGAAGGCGACGACGCCTTTGCCGACTGCAATGGCGAGATTGGCTGCGAGCGATTGAACGATGTGGGAAGTGGAATGGTCTTCGGAGGACACGGGGCGGTTGTAACACGGAAGGGGCGTCGGGCCCTAACCATGATGAGGGTGTGTCGTTGTGACGCTACGTGTCACTGATGATGCACGTCGCCCTAGACATACTCGCGTTCATCGCGCAAGGCCCACGCAGCCATCCGACGCAATTTGTTAGCCCAAATGCCATCGACGTTCACCCTCGACGGACAATCCACAAGGTAGGACATAGTCGGTCCGTGCGTGGGGATGGTTTTTCTTGCCTGCGCATTTCGAGCCGCGCATAAGCGTTCACGGTTGGGTTGTCCGACCCGCATATTCTCGAAGCAGGGGTAGGGAATTTGCACCTTTCGATCGAAGGGATTGGCCAGGTATTGCCCGGCGTTCTCCCCGTCGACGCCGAAGTGACTTTGCAATGGTTCCGTTACGATAGGACCTGGGTCGGCAGCCATCCATTCACACGAGGAGTAAAACATGAAGCGAACGAATACATGGGGAGCATTGGGCCTCGTCGTGGCCATGGGAATGGCCGTGCCGGGGTGTTTCTTGTTCGGCGCGAATGATGAGGAAGTGAGGTGGGAGGTATGCGCATCGCCCATCGAATCGCGCACGCATTGCGTATCAGCAAGCTCGGGACCCGGAGCCGCGTGGGAGCGAGCCGCTGCAAATGGAGCGGAACCCATTGAAATGTGGGTCGAGCGTGCGGATGGCACGCCGCTCGACGAGTGGGTTTCGAGCCCCATGATGGTGGACGCATATATCAACGTGGTAGAGGAGGTCCTGGATTACTTGCGAGTCACGCAACGTAATGCGGAATCGTATCATGCAAGCTTGGCGGGCAAGTTGGGTCGAGATTTGGAGCGGGCGAGGCGATTGCAAGAAAAGATCATCGCCGACACATCGGTCGATCCGAAAACGCGCATTCAAAAGACGCTGCTCGACAAGGGTGCCAAAGAAAAGGATCCATTGAAAGCCGAAATCGCGGCTGACAAGCAAACGATGGGCGACGTGCAGGCTGTCATCGACGCGGCAAAGGTCGATGCGGGGCCGTTTGCCTCGCAATACAAAGCGCTCGTGGACGATTTTGTTACGTATCGAGCGACGGAGTCGAGCGAAACCACGGCGTATTCAACGCTTGCACAGGATGCGTCGAATGCGTCGCTCGTGGAGCTGGATGCCATCGAAGTGTCCATCGTGGACGCGGCGCATACGGCGAGCGCCAAGCCGAATGAATTTCTCGTAACCGGGATGAAGCTCTCCGCGCAGATTCTGCAATTCGAGAAAACATCACGCGAAGCGATTTCGCCGCACACCGACTTCATGAGCTCGCATGGTGCGGTCGTGCCGGACATGAGCTCGGGCGCATTGCGATCGATTCACGCGATGCTCGGGTATGCGCAGCAGCGCGTGGCGCGGAGCGATGCAACGGCGAAGGGGCTATTGCTCGGCGTGGGGATGCGCAGACAAGCGCTGCAATTGCTCGCGGATGCGCCGTCGCCGGCACGCGCGACGATCGCCAATGCATTGCTGGCGAAAGCGTCGACCAAGTTCGAAAACGCGGCGCAGGCGCGTGTCGATGCGATCGCCGTGGCCATGTCGACGAGCGGCAAGCTTGGGCTGCCGTACCTTGCCAAACGGTATGATGAATTCGCGGCGCTTTTGCAAATGGCACCATTGTGCAATACCGCCACATCGAGCTGGCGAGAAGCTGGGTGCGTTTCGATGCGGCCGAAGTTCAAGGACGCTACGACCTACCTGAAGAAAACGCTGCCTGCCGAGATATCGCAGGGGCTCGTGGTCATGAAAAGCAAGGGTGTCGACGCGGCGGTGATCGCGCGGGTGCAGAAAAAATTGGACGTGGGGGACATCAAGGGCGCGGCCTTGGCGCATGACGAATTGCTTCGCAGCACGGAGGGAACATGAAACGCTTGATTACATTCGTAGGGATCTTGCTTGCGCTGGTGTTGCCGTCGCACGCCATTGCGGGGACGCCGTACAGCATTCAGTGGTTGTTGGTGCAAGAAAATCCGCGTGCGACCCGGCAGCGATTGGTCAGAAGGCGAACCATTCTTCGACGTAAATGGGACGCCTATGCCTAGGTATTCGGTACCTGGAGCTTTCGGACGATCCGAACGGATTGGAAAGTAATTTCGTCCAGGGTGGCTTCGATTCAGTGCTCTTGCGAATGGGGGCGAACGAGGTCGGATTCAATGTTGCCCAATCTGGGCGGAGATAATTCGTGCGCCAAGCATAACAATGTCGTCAAGCTCGAGCCGCCGCCTCTGGGCATCGAGAAACCACTTTTCGTTGTGCGTCGCGACGGCACCGCATTCTCGGGCAGCACGCAGCTCGACATGCAGCTCGAGGAAATCAATCCGCAACTGGCCATGGACATTTCCATTCTGGAAGAGGAGATCGCCAACGAGCGCAAATGGCTCATCGCCAACGCCGATACCATCGCCGACCTCGCCGTTCGTCTCAATGTACTCCAGTCGCTCGAAACCGAGATTGGCGATTTGCTCACGCGGCCGCTCGATGAAATCACCGCCGAAGACCTGGACGAAATCTTGTGGCGACATTCGTACATCCTCGACGAAGCCACGCGAGAAGCCTTGAAGCAAGTCCTGGCGGACTTGAAGCAAAGCATTATCGATTTGCAGAAGGAACTCGCGAGCCTCATCTCGAACTTCGGCGACCAAGCGAATGCGGTATCGGATTTCTGACGGGGGATGCGCGGCAAAGTGGTTTCAGCCCGGATGATCCATCGAATTACGGGCTCGGACCGAATGACGTCCCGTGGGTGGACGTGCCGGACATTTCGGATGTGCCGGGCGCGTGGGAAGCGGGCAAGGATCCTTATGCGGATTATGCCGACGCGGTGATTGCATCGCTGAAAGACTACGTCTCCGGCGGCGTGGTGATTGGCCGAGCAAGCTTCGTGGCGGAAGTGCGAGCGTGGCGGTCGAACCAAGCGGCATTGGAAAAAGCGATAAAGGCGCGCATGAGCGTATCGCAGGCGGAGGTGAATGCGTTTTTGAATGCGCAGAACAAGGTGACGAGCTACTTGCAACAATTCATGAATGGGTCGGGCTGGTTTCACGACGCGCCCATTCCGCAGGACGTACGCGCGGATATCGATGGCACGCTGAAAAACCTGTATGGGGAGCTCGCCGAGGAATTGAAAGACCGGCTCAATGAATGGGAAGCGTCGCAGAATCCTCCCGAGGCGAACCTCTTTTTCGATACGCTGCGTGCATTTTCGGCGGGCATGCAAGCTGGCGACGAATTGGCCGAGCAATACCGCGAGACCATGCGGACCATCGTGCACGGTGCGTCGCGTGTGGCGATTGGATTCGTGCCGTTCGCAGGGCCAGCATTGGATATATGCGAAGCCGTGACGGGCAAAGAATGGTGTTTGCCGTCGGGGCGAAAGCTGAGCGATGGCGAGCGAATCCTGTCCGGCGTGGGGTTTGGCGTAGGAAAGCTCGTCAAGATTTGGAAGGGTGTCAAGACGGCGGCGATTTCGGGCGAAGGCAAAGCCGTAGCGGCGGGGATTGTTGCGCTGGACGATATTGCCGAAATGATGGCGAGGGCGAAGGGAAAAGTCTACAAATCGCCGATTGGCGGGGAGCTGATTGGCGCGGTGACCAAGAACATCGATAAAATCGGCGACTTCGAGAAGCTGGCTGCCCGTCGCCTGGTCAACCAAGAGGGGCATCAAATGCTTGCCTTCGGCGACGATGCGGTACGAAACGTCGTTGGAATCGCAGAAGGCGGTTCCATGGCAGGCGTCAACGTAGCATGCGATTTCATCACCATTGCGAAAAACGACATGCTCGCATTGAGTGAGGTCAAGGGAATCATCGACGGAAAAGTCGATGTGGAGCACGCCGTCTTGCAGCTCAAAAACGTGGCGAAGGCGTTGAACGGAAAAAAACTCGCTGATGGGAAAACGTTTGCCCATACCGTGGAACGCGTGCAAATCTTCGTGCCGAAGGGGTCGGCGTCGAAGTTCAACGGTACGTACAAGCGCGATGGCACGAACTTGCTTGATACGAGTACAAACAAGTTCGTGACCCTGAAGAACCAAGGAAGAGCGGATCTGATCGTGCAGGTGGTGGAGTTATGAAAAGGAAACGCAAGAGCAAACATTCTGCCAATCCATGGCCGGCCTTCATGGGCTGGTGTCCCGAGGACCAACGGTTCGAGGCGCTGGCGTCGACCATGGTCGCCTTGGCGGGAGAAGAGGGCATCTGCTACGTTTCGCCCCGTAATCCTCGTGATATCGACGACCCGGACTACGTTTACGTCCCGCAACCGGATTATTTCGTACCACCGCGCGAAGCGATCGAGGTGATTCGTCCGGAATACCAGAAGTACGCAAGCATAGGTGCATACATCAACGACTTTCGAGCGTCCTCTGGCCGCGTGCTTCAGCTCCATGCGAGTACAACACGCGACCGGAAGTTATCGATCCTTCCCGGGCATCCCAACCTCAACGTCGCCTTCTGTGACGAACCGTTCGTCGAAGGTCAGCTCCTGCCCGATAAGCTCATGCGTTTCAAGGGTATCGTGATGAAGCCCGGGTTCGATGCGGCTATGGCGTGGCTCATGGCGCTTCGCGATAGCTTGGACATCCTCACGCGTTTCTGCACATCGCACCCCTCCATTACGATGGGCTGCTGCCTGGAAGGCCCGCGATGGGGCGCGCCGCTGACCGGCGCGGCAAGTTATCACGCCGATGGATACCCTGGCCGCGATCTGGCCCTGTCGTGGATCCACCTGCACGACAAGGACCCTCTTGATCTGGCCGTGGGCTGGACCATTGACGCATTACGAGAACGCGTCGAAGCATCGCCGCCCAATAGCAGCGTATGGATCGTGGACGAACAGCGTTTGTCGCGAGAGCAAATCCTGGCAGCGCTCGACTTGCCGCCAAAGACCTTGGTCGGAGCCCTCGAGACCGCGGCAAACAAGCTGCACCCGGAATGGGAAGCCATTCAGTGGAAGCTCGCGGAATACATGAAATTACTCGTGAAAGCTCCGGAGAGCGACAAGGAAATGATCCCCGTCACCGAAGAGCATATTCACTTCATCGAGGAATATACCCCGGCTTATGTCCGGCACCTCGATAACAAAGCGCTCGTCCTACACGCCCACCCCGATCGCACAATATGGCCCCTCTGGGCCGATGCACTGGCGCTGCTCGGCATTCGATGAATTGGCGCAAGCTGCATTGCGTCGCGCGTACGAGTGAAATGGGCTCGCTACGCAAAAAAAGTTTGGCAAGGCCGCTGTCGAGCGTCTCTTTCCGCATTTGCGCAAGCGCGGATCGTCGGACGGGGACGACGGCGAAGTAACGTCATGGCGCTTTTGCGCTGCGGAGACATGGCGAGCGCGTTCCCGTGGCATTGCGCCGCCGCGCAGAGGCGACAGGAACGCGCTCGACGGGGTTGCGCCGCCGCGCAGAGGCGACAGGGACGCGCTCGACGGGGTTGTGCAGCGGTGCGAGGGCATTCGGAAGGGTTGGCACCTGCGAGTATTTGGTGCACCAAGCATCAACGCCGATCAGCGTCGCGGCAGTGCGCTTGCACAACGGCGCGTCGATGCAAGCCAAAAATAAACGCATGCAGCGCTCGCCGACGCGTTACGCCGTAGCGAAGGAAAAGCAAATTTGCGCGGAAATCGCCCCCTCTCCACGAAACGTCACGCAGTGACGCGAAACGAGAGAGGGGGTCGGGGTCGGGGTGAGGCGCGCCCTCAGGGCTCGCCGAACGAACGCTGGAACAGCTCGGTGATGGCTTGCTTGCCGTCTTCAGTCAGGTTCTGCGTGCCGATGCCGGCAAAGTTCTCGCTCGTGATGATCGGCGCGGTGACCATTTCCCATGCCGACCCGCTCCAGCGGAACCACGTGCGCTTGTTCTGATCGTAGACGTAAAGCGGCTTCTTCCAGAGCCTCGCAAGCTCGGCGCCCCAGCCCGTTCCACCTCGCACCGTGCCGTCGTCTTGGATTTGCCCAACGACGAACACCTCGCGCGCCGCGTTGATCTGATACCAGATCGTCTGGAGAACGTTACGAACCAGCGGGATCTCGCTGAGCACGCGGCCAAGGCGCTTGGACACGTACGTGAGGCTGAAGTCACCTCGACGCAGCTCCGCTTCGCTCAGCAGCATCACGCCGCGTTGACGGTCACGGAGCGTGTGGCCCTCGAACGAATAGTTGTGCTCGGCCAAACCCCAGCGCTCGGCACACCCACCGAATGCCGCTTCGGCGCCTTTTGCACCACCCGAATGCAAACGGAAACGCTTGGGATCACGACGACGCTCGGACGGCGGCAAGATGTCCTGATCGACGATGCGCATCGTGTGCGCGTCGAGACGCAACGTGATCTCGGCCAGGTCCTTGTTCTCGTGATCCTTGAGCAGCCGCAAACGAACGACGTCACGCTCGGGCTCCAAGTAGACGATGACGCCGAGTTTGTCGAAGAACCGATCGATGGGCGCCGGCGCAGATCCAGGCGTTACTTGGCTCGCCTTCGTCGTGGTCGAAAGCCAGAGCTCGGCTGAATGATCACGCGCAATCTTCGCGAGCGTGTCGATCATCGCCTCGGTCGCGTGCGCGAAGTCGAAGCCATCGATGACGATCACATCCGGCGCGAAATGCGCGACGTCGCGCGCAAATGCGACCGTGTCGACGAGCTTCTTCAGTGACGACGAAGCTCCCTCGGTGGTCGGCATGTGACCGAGCAGCGAGAAGATCAGGCGATGACGCTCGACGTCGAGACGCACGGTCTCGGGCTCGGCAAGCTTCGTGTATTGCGCCAGATCGTGGAAGAGCTCGTCGTAGTACGCACGCACGTGATCGACCGCGTGCTCGGTGGAGATGTGCAGCACGCGCCGATCGCGAAGGAGGTCGTCGAGGGCGATTTGCACGAGGAGCGCGGTTTTACCAACGCCCGCTCGGGACAACACCACACCCACGCCGCCACGACCAAGACCACCATGGATCGACTTTTCGAAGACCCGCATCGGGCTCCGCTCGTTGACTTCTTTGCGGTACATCGGGTCCTCCCTACTTCGCTTTCTTCGCCAGCTCTTCTTTGTGCTTCTTGATCAATTCCTCGGCGATCGCGCCGGGGACCGGTGCGTACCGGGAGAACTCCATCGTAAACTCGGCTTTGCCCTGCGTGGCAGAACGAAGAACCGTCGAGAAGCCGAACATTTCGGCCAGCGGCACCTCTGCCTCCACCCTGCAGAACCCATCGGATTCCGTCGTGCCGATGATGATGCCGCGACGCTGCATCAGGACACCAACGACTCCACCCTGGAACTCGGCCGGCCCTTCGACCGCAACCTTCATGAGCGGCTCGAGAATCTGCGGGTGAGCCTTCGGATACGCCTCACGCCACGCTCCACGCGCTGCCTCTTGGAAGGCGATGTCGGACGAGTCGACCGAGTGCGCTGCACCGTCGTTGACGATGACGCGCACGCCCGTCACGGGGGCATGAATGACGAGGCCCTTGGCGAGCATCGAGGTGAAGCCCTTGTCGCAGGCCGGGATGTACTCGCGCGGAATCGACCCGCCGACGATCTGATCGACGAACTCGTACGGCGCTTCGCACGGCTCCATGTACCCAGCGACCTTGCCGTACTGACCCGAACCACCGGTCTGCTTCTTGTGCGTGTAGCTGAAGTCGACGCGGCGCGTGATGGTCTCGCGGTACGCAACACGCGGCGGGCTCGTCACGACCTCCGCCGAGTACTCGCGCTTCATACGCTCGATGTACACGTCGAGGTGCAGCTCGCCCATGCCGCTGATGATCGTCTCGTTCGTCTCGGGATCGCTCGTGACGCGGAACGTCGGATCTTCCTTGGTAAAACGCTTCAGCGCCTTGGACATGTTGACCTGCGCCTTGTTGTCCTTCGGCGTCACGGTCAAACCAATGACCGGCTCGGGCACGTGCATGCTCGTCATCGCCACGCTGAGCGTTCCGTCGGTGAACGTATCGCCCGAGTTGCAGTCGACGCCGAACATCGCGCAAATGTCGCCTGCGGCCGCGCTGTCGATGTCCTCCATCTCGTCGGCGTGCATGCGTACGAGGCGCCCGACCTTGTGACGCTTGCCCGTGCGCGTGTTCGTGATCTCGCGACCCTTCGCGATCGTCCCTTGGTAGACGCGCAGGTACGTGAGCTGCCCGAAGCGGCCATCTTCGAGCTTGAACGCGAGCATGACGAGCGGTTTGTCCGCGCCGCTGTCGAGCGTGATTTTTGCTTCGTCCTTGTCGAGATCGACGGCTTGGTTTTGCACGTCCGTCGGGCACGGCAGGAACTTGCCCACTGCGTTGAGGAGCAGCTGCACGGCCTTGTTCTTATAGGCCGAACCCATCATCACCGGAACGACCTGCAAGTTGATCGTCGCCGAGCGAAGCGCCTTGTTGATGAGCTCCTCGGTGACCTTTTCCTCGAGCATCGCTTCGGTCAGTTCGTCCGAGAACATGCTGAGCGCATCGAGCAGCTCTTCGTGGCACTTGGTCGCCTCGGCTTCCATGTCCGCGGGGATCGCGCCTTCGATGATCTTTTCCCCGTTTGCCCCTTCGAACCGGAACGACTTCATCTTGATGAGGTCGACCACGCCCTCGAACTTGTCTTCGAGGCCGATGGGGAGCTGCAAAAGCACCGGGTTCAGGTTGAGTTTTTCCCGGAGCTGATCACGAGCGCGCAGCGGGTTCGCACCAGCTCGGTCGCACTTGTTGACGAACGCGATGCGCGGAACGCCGTAGCGACGCATCTGCCTGTCGACCGTGAGCGACTGCGACTGCACGCCGGCAACGGCGCAAAGCACCAGGATCGCTCCATCCAGGACGCGCAACGAGCGTTCGACTTCGATGGTGAAGTCGACGTGTCCGGGGGTGTCGATGATGTTGATGTGATACTGGCCCCACGAGCAGTGCGTCGCGGCCGACTGGATGGTGATCCCGCGCTCGCGCTCGAGGTCCATCGAGTCCATCTTCGCGCCGACGCCGTCTTTGCCTTTTACGTCGTGAATGGCGTGGATTCTTTTGGTGTAGAAAAGCACGCGCTCGGTCAACGTGGTCTTGCCCGAGTCGATGTGCGCGCTGATCCCTATGTTTCTGAGCTTGGACAGATCGCTGATCACGAGATGGAACTCCTGCCGCTCCAGAATCGCCAACCGGCGATCGCGGCGTTCGACACAAAACGCCGCGGCGTATAATCGGTGCCAGCCGCTCGTGCCAGGAGAAAAGTAAAAGTGTCGTTCGCTGACACGGCGCCGACACGTGCGGGCAACCGAGCGCTTTCGAGTGAAATCACCGCTGCTGAATGCGATTCAGCCCCACGGTGTCGTCCCACTCGTTGCCGTAGCCTTCGAAGTGGATGCGGTATCTTTCTTGACCGACGATGCCCACGATCACCGCGGGATACATCGTCCCGTGCCACTCGACGCGGACCTTGTCACCGATCTTGTACACGTTGGTTTGCGCGGCCTGGAGCGCCTTGGCGCGAACCTTCGGCGGAGGTTCGGGAGGAGGCGCATTCCCTTCGTTGAACCCCTTGATCCGATCGCGCGGCACGGTCTCGTCCCAGATCGGATCGTAGCCCTCGTAGTGCACCTTGATTTTCGTCGGGCCGTTCGTTTCCAGGATGACCGCGGGGTAGACGTTTTTCTCCCATTCCACGAGCACTTTGTCGCCCACTTCGTAGCGACGTTTGCATCCCGCAGACGAGAAAACGGACGCGAGCGTCAGAATTGAAACGAAAAGCGATGACCACGCGAATCGCATGACCGAACCCTGACGCTAGATAGTCCGGACTCGAAGAGCCCGCAAGGAAAGGGTGTCGTTGTGGGTGTCGTCGCCGATCGCGGAGAAGCTGCGGAACATGGCGCCAGACGAACATGAGTGGCCCGATCGACTCGCCGAGCATCGAGGACAAACCCTATGGGGACAAACAGTTCGTCGAGGCCATGCGTCGGCCGCGCTGCAGTGGTCGCGCGCTGGTGTCCAGCTCGAGGGGCAGGTAGGATCGTCCGCTCGAGACTCGATGACGAGCCTCCCGGTCGCTCGGCCCAGAGCTTGCAAGACCCTCACGCACACGCCCACTTTGGAGCTCGATACATGCCCTCGTTCATCCGCTGGTTTCGCGATTTGTGCATCGATGACGTCCCGCTCGTCGGAGGCAAAAATGCTTCCCTCGGAGAAATGGTCCGCGAGCTCGCCGCGCAAGGCGTGCGCGTGCCCGAAGGATTTGCAGTGACCGCCCGCGCCTACCACCGCGTGCTCGACGAAACGGGTATTCGACAACCGATAAGCGAGCTGCTCGCCGGTGTCGATAAAGGCAACATCGCAGACCTCGCACGACGCGGCGCCGCATGCCGAAAGTTGGTGCTCCAAGCTGGCATTCCGGACGATGTGTGGAGCGAAATCAAAACGGCCTACGCCGAGCTCGTCGAAAAGTACGGGACGGACGACGTGGCGGTGCGTTCGAGCGCCACGGCAGAGGATCTCCCCAATGCCTCGTTCGCCGGTCAGCAAGAAAGTTTTCTGAACGTTCGCGGAGAAGCCGCCTTGCGCGACGCATGCACGCGCTGTTTCGCGAGCCTATTCACCAATCGCGCCATTTCGTACCGCATCGATCAAGGCTTCGAACACGACAAAGTCGCCTTGTCGATCGGCATTCAAAAAATGGTCCGCAGTGATCACGGCGCCGCCGGCGTCATCTTCACCATCGATACCGAAAGCGGCTTTCGTGACGTCGTACTCATTACGTCCGCATACGGGCTCGGAGAAAATGTCGTCGGAGGTATGGTCGACCCGGACGAACATTACGTGTTCAAACCAACTTTGCGGCAAGGCAAACAGGCCATCGTCAAAAAACGCCTTGGAGCCAAACAATTGCGGATGGAGTATTCGGGCGAGGGTGACGCTCGCACGATCAATCGAGCCGTTTCTGTCGAGGATCGTCGCAGGTTTTCGATTACGGACGACGAAGCCTTGGAGCTCGCGCGGCATGCATTGGTGATCGAAGAGCATTACTCGCGCAAAGCGGGCGTTTATCGTCCGATGGATATCGAATGGGCGAAGGACGGCCGAACGGGCGAGCTTTTCATCGTGCAAGCGCGGCCGGAGACGGTGGTATCGCAGCGCAAAGGCGCGTCGCTCGAAACGTATGCGCTCGAAGAAAAAGGCGAAGTGATCGCGGAAGGGTACGCGGTCGGGCAGAAAATTGGCAAAGGAAAAGCACGCGTCGTGGTGGACTTGTCGCACGCCGCTCAATTTGGCGTCGGCGATGTGCTGGTGGCCGATTCGACGTCACCCGATTGGGAGCCGATCATGAAGCGCGCATCGGCGATCGTGACGAACCGCGGCGGACGCACATGCCATGCGGCGATCGTGGCGCGCGAATTGGGCATCCCCGCGGTGGTTGGCGCGAAAGACGCGACGAAAATCATCAAGGACGGCGAATCGATTACGGTGTCGTGCAGCGAAGGGGACGTCGGTCGCATTTACCGCGGGCTCTTGAAAACGCACGTCACGCACGTGGAGCTTGGTGATTTGACGCGACCGCATACGCACATTCAAATGAACGTGGGTGATCCGAACCTGGCTTTCGGTCTGGCGGCATTGCCGAACGACGGCGTGGGTTTGGCGCGGCTCGAATTCATCATCAACGACACGCTGCGCATTCATCCCATGGCGCTTTTGCATCCCGAGCGGGTGCTGAGCGACAACGATCGGAAGATCATGGCCGAGCTCACGGCAGGCTACGAAAGCGGCGCGAAATATTTCGTCGATGGCCTCGCGTACGGAGTCGCCACGATTGCTGCCGCATTTTATCCGAAGCCGGTGGTCGTGCGCATGAGCGACTTCAAGACGAACGAATACGCAAGCCTCGTGGGCGGGGCCGCGTTCGAGCCACGCGAAGAAAACCCGATGATCGGATTCCGCGGCGCATCACGTTATGCCCATCCAGCCTATGCCGAAGCGTTTGCGCTCGAATGCGCGGCGATGAAAAAAGTACGCGACGAAATGGGTTTGACGAACGTGAAGCTGATGATTCCGTTCTGCCGTCGCGTGGACGAAGGCGAGCGAGTGCTCGCGGAAATGGCGAAACACGGGCTCGTGCGAGGTGAAAACGGGCTGGAAGTGTACGTGATGTGCGAAATTCCGAACAACGTGGTGCTCATCGACGACTTTTGCCGCATCTTCGATGGCATTTCGATTGGCTCGAACGACCTCACGCAGCTCACGCTGGGCGTGGATCGGGATTCGGAAATCGTGGCGTTCGACTTCGACGAGCGAGATCCGGGCGTAAAAACGATGATGCGGCTGGCGATCGAAGGAGCGCATCGCAATGGGCGACACGCAGGCATTTGCGGGCAAGCGCCAAGCGACTATCCAGAAATGGCAGAATACTTGGTGCGGCTCGGGATCGACGCGATCTCGCTCAACCCGGACACCGTGATCAAAACCACAATGCGCGTACTGGCGCTCGAAAAAGAGCTGGGTAGACCGGGCCGCGCGTCTTGATGTAGTATGCCGGCGTGCGCGCGGGAAAGCTTTCCGCGCGCTTGCGTTCACTTTGGCAGCATCGAGACACCATGCAACAGCTCGCTCCCGGCGCGATCGTCGACCGAAAGTACAAGATCGAAAGACTCCTCGGCGAAGGCGGCATGGGCATCGTGTGGCTCTGTCGGGACATCGTCACTGACGTCCCGGTGGTGCTGAAAGCAATCCGTAAGGAATATACGCACCTGAAGGATTACCGCGAACGCATCTTGGCCGAGGGGCGAGCGCTCGCTCGCATCGATCATCCCAACGTCGTGCGGCTCAATGCCGTCGTCGCCGATGAAAACGATGTTTGCTTGGTGATGCAATTCATCGAAGGCGAGTCGCTGGATATACGGCTCGAAAGAAACGCGACGAATGGAACGCAGCTACCGATCTCCGAAGTGCTTTCGATTTTTCGGCAAATCGTGAGTGGCGTCGCGGCGGCGCACGCGGAAGGAATCATTCACCGCGATTTGAAGCCCGCCAATGTGCTCGTCCGGGCCAAGGACGGCGTGGTCAAAGTGACCGATTTTGGTATTGCCAAGGAAGAGTCGGAGGCGCAAGAGGGACTTGGGAGAACGACCGGCGTCATTGGATCGGTGCGGTACATGGCGCCCGAGCAATGTTTGGGTAGAAAAGACTTGGACAAACGGGTCGACATCTACGCGCTGGGGATCGTGCTTTTCGAATTGCTCACGGGCACCCGGCCGTACGATGGGAGCAGTTTCGAATTGATGAGCCAACACGTGCGTGAGCCATTGCCGTCCATCCCGGCGCGACGCCCGGACGTACCGGATTGGCTCGAGAATATCGTTCGGCGTTGCTGCGAAAAACAGCGAGAACACCGATTTGCTTCGTGTGAAGAGC
Source organism: Polyangiaceae bacterium (assembly GCA_016715885.1). Lineage (NCBI taxonomy): Bacteria > Pseudomonadati > Myxococcota > Polyangiales > Polyangiaceae > Polyangiaceae bacterium. The sequence continues at coordinate 679,732 of JADJXL010000018.1, read as the reverse complement.
TATTGGCGCAAATCCCCGTCGACGTCCATACGCGACCAGGCGGGACGGCACCGGGTGCTCCCACGACGGCGCCGTATACGACGGTGCCTGCAATGCCCATCGTCACGGACGCGCCGCGAGCGCCCATGTCGAGCAACGTTACGGCTCCTGCGTCGGCCATTACGGCGCCGAACAATCCCACGGCGCCGCCCCCGCCCAATCGTGGAGGTGCAATCGCATTGACGGTCGTCGTATCCATCGTGGTGGGTTTGGGCGTTTCGTATGGTCTCGGCTGGTTCGGTCCTGCAGAACAAAAGCCTCGCGCTTCAGCACAGCCGGCTTCGTCGACCGACGGGCAATCCCCGCAGCCCGCGGCGACGGCAGTTCCGGTGTCGAACGCCAAACAGCAGCTCGAATCGCTCCAGGGTTCGTGGAAAAGCAGCACAGGACGTGAATACGACGCGGTGCTCGTCGGTGACGTTCTGGAAATGCGCATTCACGATGTAAAACCATTTGCAGCGCAAGGGTACGAGCAAAACGAGCCGCGGCTTCTTTTGCGAGCTGCCCCAGGCAAGACGGATACGTTTTTGGTCGAAGATCGATTGCGCCCAAATGCTCCGACGGGGACCGAATACGATCCTGCCAGGGCCCGCGCCACGTGCTTGGTTCCATTCAGCGAAATCGCGGGAAAGCCGCTCGAAGCGCGGGTGGAAGACGGAAAGCTCCACATTGCCATGGTGGTCATCCAGCCCGATCCGTCTCATTACACGCTCGACGGTAAAAAGGTCACCGGGTGCAGGAATTTGCTCACGGCCCAGGTGTCGCCCATCGAAAGCGTGCTGAGCAGACCTTGACGCATCACCGACAAAGGTCGGCGTCGCGGAGGGTCGTGGTCGTTTGGTTAGCGTTGCCCTTCAGTGACGTGCTTTACGAGCGATGATCTCGAGCACTTCCGGCGTCAGCACCGCAGCGATCTGCTCGGGCGTCATTCCCGCAAGCACTTGCTCGGGCGTCAAGCCCGCAAGCAGTTGCTCCGGCGTGTAGTATGCAAGCACTTGCTCGGGCGTCAGTCCCGCAAGACGTTGCTTGGGCGTCAGTCCCGCAAGACGTTGCTCGGGCGTCAGTCCTTGAAGAAACTTCGCCACCACTTCTTCGAAGCACTTATCGGTAAGGTCGATGTCTCTGAAGGCCATGTTGTTTGATCCAGATTTGCCCTTCAGTGACGTGCTTTGCGAGCGATGATCTCGAGCGCTTCTGGCGTCAGCGCGGCAGCGATCTGCTCGGGCGTCAAGCCGGCAAACCGTTGCTCGGGCGTCAAGCTCGCAAACAGTTTCTCCGGCGTGTAGTGCGCAAGCACTTGCTCGGGCGTCAGTCCCGCAAGACGTTGCTCGGGCGGCAGTCCCGCAAGACGTTGCTCGGGCGGCAGTCCCGCAAGACGTTGCTCGGGCGGCAGCCCTTGAAGAAACTTCTCCACCACTTCTTCGAAGCACTTCTCGGCGAGGTCTACATCTCTGAGGGCCATGGTTGGTCTCTGCCTCCGAAACTGCACCACCTGCTGACTCAACAAACGGTACATCTCCAATTCGTCCTTGTCCAGCGGTTCAATCGCGGCGGGCTCCTTCAAGAACGCCTTGGAAAACACGTAGAGCAGGCGTTCGGAAGGCGCCGCCTTGTGCGCCTCGCGAAGCTCGACACCATGCAGAGACAAACCCGCGATGTGTCCCCGCCAAAGCCCATTTCCTACGGCGACAAACTTTCCCGCCATCCGCTCGACTTGCTGGATGAACGACGGCGGAATGCGATCGGCCACGACCATGAGCCGCATGTCATCCGGCTCGTAGATCCGGTGCATGGCCATGTACTGACAAGCATACGCGAGCAGCGTGAGCGCATCGATGGCTTCGAGGTCATCGGTCGGACCTTTGAACTCGACGAGCGTATGCTTGCGCAAATGCTCGAATACACTGCGAATTTTCCGCGCCTCGGTCGTGGGCGTACCATCCAAACGAATGACGACGATGTCGACTCGCTGCGGCAATCGATTCAGCAAAAATTCGGCGGACAACTTCCACCCCCCGGGCAAAAACTGATCGAAGAGCTTGACGAGCATCGGATGCCATGCCGTGGCGCTCGTCGTCTCCAAGTTGTCTGGATTGTCTCGTTCATCCATACGCGCTTACCCGCATGTACCCGACAAACGCGACGCTGGCCAAGAAAAACATTTGGCAATGAAACCGTGTTTCGAGACGACCGTTTGTCCGAAAATATTTGCAGGTTCGTCCTCGAAGACTCGGCATCATGTCGCCGGGAGTGTCATACCCTTGACGGGCATCTCGCCTTCTCGCCCAGAGCTCGATTACGCAACGTTGCGTCGCGTCATGCGCAACTTTTTCGCGAAGAAATCCGCTGACTTCAGTCCAATTTCTGGTTTGATCTTTCTCGTCGCATTCGCCAATCGACGGAGGGCAAACCATGCTCGACTCTTTTCGATTCATCCGCCTTTGCACGCCGCTCGCTCTGAGCATCGTTGCCGCAGCTTGTGGCAACGCGAATCCCAGTTCATCCGGTGGGACGGGCGGTAACACCGACCCACCCATCGAATTGCCCCCGCCCATGGGAGACATCGCGCCGGTCAACATCACCGCCACCGACCGCTTCGCAACCCATAGTCAGTGCGCGCAATGCCATTTCGGTGGCCCCGAAACCACTCTATTGCACGACCCTGCAGGCAACGACATCTCGCCCGTGTATTTGTGGCGTTCGTCCATGATGGCGTTCGCTGCACGCGACCCCTATTACCTGGCCATTTTCGGCGAAGAGCTCCTGAAACAAACGAACGACAAAGCATTCGTCGAAACGACATGCACGCGTTGCCATGCGCCCGCGGGATCCGTCGAGCACGAGCAGACCGGCGGGCACCTCACGTTCGATTCGCTCATGTCAGGCGACACGCCCGAGACAAACCTCGGACGCGATGGTGTCACTTGTACACTTTGTCATCAAATCGCCGACGAAAACCTGGGGAAAACCGCGAGCTTCACGGGCGGTTTCACGATTGGTTACGAGCGTAAGATCTACGGGCCGCATTTGGTCCCCAAAGTCGATCCGATGCAGCTCATCGTCAATTACACGCCGACATCCGCAGGGCACATCACGACGAGCGAGGTATGTGCCACGTGTCATACCGTCGTGATACCCATCATGAAAAACGGTAAAAAGCAGGGGGATTTCCTCGAGCAAGCCCCGTACCTCGAATGGAAAAACTCGACGTATTCTCCCGGGGTTCCTTGCGGTACGTGTCACATGCCCACGAAAGACGACAACATGGTCGACCTCGAGTCTCCCATTGCGAAGTGGCCCGACGGTTTGCCCCCGCGCAAGCCATTCGGAAAACATCGTTTCAGTGGAGGCAATGCGTACATGCTGAGGCTGCTCGCGGATAACGTGGCATTCACGGGAAGCACCGTGCCTTCTTCGGAACTGCTCGAAGCGGCCGATGCAGCCGAAAGTCATTTGGCGGAAGGTGCAGCCGTATCCATTTTGACGTCGTCGCTCGAAGGTGAAACGCTGGCCGTGGTCGTGTCCATTGAAAATCACACGGGGCACAAGCTGCCGACGGCGTATCCAGGCAGGCGCGTGTGGGTGCATTTGCGCGCGGAAGGATCGAGCGGCGAAGTGCTCTTCGAATCGGGCGGCTTCGACGCCTCCGGGGCGCTCGTGGACCGCGCCGGAAAGCGGCTCGATGTGGCGGATGCCGTCATGCCTCACCGCGATGTGATTCAATCGGAAAACGAAGTGCAGGTCTACGAGTCCATTGCCAAAAATGCGGCCGGCAAACCGACGCATTTGCCGCTGGAATCGGTCGGCTACCTGAAGGACAATCGCATTTTGCCGGTGGGATGGTCGAAGTCCGATCAATGGATCGAATGGATCGGCCCGGTGGGCGTCACGGGAGACCTATCGTTCGGTGCGGGATTGGATCTGGTGGAATACCGAATTCCCAAGGGAAGTGCGGTCAAACGAGTCACCGTGCGACTTTTGTATCAGACGGTGCGGCCGACGGAGCTGGAAGCGATTGCCAAAGTGCCGCATCCGGCGGCGGTGCGGTTTTCGCAAATGGCAAGCGGCCGTTCGCCGCTCCCGACGGTGATGGCGGAAGCAGCGAAGGACCTCTGACAATCACGACTTGGGGCGCCCGCCGGCTCCTTCGATGCGCTGAATCGCTTGCAGCTCGTTGGCGAAAATGACCTGACGCTTGGCCATTTCAAAAATGGGCGCAGGACCCGCCGGCCCCTGAATGCCTCGAGCGCCGCGCGCACCGTCTGGCCCATTGTTGCCCGGATTGCCCGCGACCGGATTGCAATCGGAGGGGGCATTTGCTGGTTTGGCGCCCGCAGCTCCTCCAGGACCTCCCCTTCCGCCTGACCCACCAAACCCTCCTTCACCGGGAGCGCCCCCAGGATTTGCAATCAATAGCCGACCCTTGAGTTTGTCGGCATTGGTTTCGTCGAGAATGACTTTGATGGTGGCGCCGGGCCCGCCATCGCCACCCTTGCCGCCCGCGCCGCCCCCAGTGCCGTCGGTGCCATTGCTTCCATTTTGGCAATCGCCCCCTGCAGCGGCACCGGCCTGGCCGTCCGTTCCGGGTGTTCCTCGAACGCCCTGCGCGCCGGGTTGACCGCCTGCGGTGATACGAATGGGTTTGTCCGCGGAGGGGCTGATGAAGTATTCGCGCATCGTGCCGGATTCGACGCGAATGAGCGCCGCGTCGGCGTAAAACGGCGTCGACAGCGTCGTGATGGCAATCGTGATGGCCGGTCCCGCGCCGCCATTGGTTCCATCTTCTCGGCCATTGCCCGGCGTGTAATTCGCCTGCTCTTTGCATTGGTACACGGGCTTCAGGTCGATTTCGTTGACCATCGACTTGACCGTTTGGCCATTGAAGACTTGTTCGAGCCATCCGCGAAGGCGAACGCCGGAATCGGCCGTCTTCAGCGGGTCGGCATCCGTCACCCAACCTTGTCCCTGGACGCGACCATTGCTACCGGAAAGACGCAGAACGGTCGGATCGATGACCGTGTCTTTCTGATTCATGCACCCGGTCGTCGCATTGAGATTGCTGCACGTGCTGCCATCCTTCAATTTGGCGACGAATTCGACACCAAAGTGTGTGCCGGGGCAAAAGAGCATTTGGCCGGAAGATGGCCGAATCTTGAGATCGGCGACGTTCCTGGGATCGATCTGAGCTCGCGTGGGGCCGCAGCCGGTGAGAATCGGATGGGCAGCGACAATCGCGAGAATGGCAAACAACCGAAAGCTCGACATGGTAGAGTGCTCCAAGGTTGAGAGAGAACGTTTCACGCTCAGGCGCCCCCTGCAGGCGTGACGGGAGGAGGCGTGGGATTGGTTGGTCCGGGGCTCGGCGCTTGAGATTGCGACAGCCCTGGCTTACGTTTGGTGGGATCGATTCCGGCGGCTTTGGCGCGCCAGCAGCCACGAGGTACGTCTTGCCAAACGCCGCTCACTTGCACGGCTTTGAGCAGCACGCGGCGATTGACGGGATCGTCGACTTCGTCCCCTCGATCGATGGCGGGGCAATATTCGCCATAACCAATGGGCACGAGCCGGTTTTCTTCGACACCTGCATCGACGAGCGCCTGCGCGACGGCTCGCGCACGCTTTTCCGTGAGGTTCACGTTGTAGTACTTGTCGCCTTTGGTGGACGCGTGTCCTTCGATTTCGAGGCGTTGGATTTGCGGGTATTGCTTCAAAATCTTGGCGATTTCGGCAATCGTCGGCCGGGCTTCCGGCTGTATTTCTGCCGAATCGAGCTGGAAATCGATTTTGCGTGTTTCGGGAATGACGATTTCGTGCGATTTATCGTCGTAAGCAACTTCGCCGGCGGCCTGGTCGGGACAACCGTCATCGTCACGATTGCCATTCATCGTTTCTTTTTCCGATGGGCACTTGTCGTGTACATCGGCTATGCCATCCCCATCCGTGTCGGGCGATGGACAACCATCGTTCGGATTCGGCGGCAAGTTGTCCTCGGCCTGCGCGGGACATGCGTCCTTTGCATTGGCCACGCCGTCTTGATCGGTATCGTCGGTGGGGCATCCATCCGTGGGGTTTGGCGGCGCACCGTCTTCTTTGGCATCGGGACAACGATCATCGGCCAGCAAAATTCCATCGTTGTCCGGGTCTGTGGCAGGACAGCCGTCGTTGGCTTTGGGCAGGATCCCGTCCTCGGGATCGTTGACGCATTGGTCGCTCATGTCCGAGATGCCATCACCATCGCGATCACCGCCGCTCTGAGCAAACGGGTCGTCATACACGGGCGTTTGGTAGGTCCCGCCGCCGCAGCCGATGAACGACGCGGGCAGCGCGAGCGCCAAAGCAGCGAGATGCGAAGGGCGAAGCAGAGATCTTGCATTCATGGTTTTGGAGTTCGTTCGAGGTACACGCCGCACGTGAGCCGCGCGAGGTTACTCGCAAAGACGAACGACGTAAAGAAAGATGCATCGGATTTTGCACCGAGGAGGGGCTCGGCGAGCAACGGGGATGCAGGACTCGCGTCAATTACACGCCATGCCGCAACCCATTCCGGCGCATTGGAATAGTGCTTGCACGACGGGCACGCCATTCGGATACATCGCGACGCACTGCTGCTGGCAGCCCATGTTCCCCATGCAAGCCTCATTGCAATCGATGAGCGGGAAGCATTCGGCATTGCCGAGGCATGCTTCGAGTTGCATTTCGCATTGTTGGGCCAAGCAAAGGTCGCACGCTTTGACTTGATCGGACCCCGGACAGGAGGGCGCGCAAAGTGTGCCGGCGCAGCTCGATGCAATGGTGAATTCGGCAAACCCTGCTGCATGCATCGCGTAACATCCGCTGGCACAATCGGGCATCATGGGCGGACAGGCTTGAATGCACCCAATGAGGCCCGTGCAATCCGCCTCGTCTTGGCAACCGCAATAGGCAAGGTTGCACTGGTCGAACAAGCAATCTCCACACGGATTGCCCGGTTTGGCACACGTCGGCCCTCCACCGCCCATGCCTCCAGCTCCCGCCATGCCGCCGCCCGCCCCGCCCGAGCCTCCAGCTCCGGCCATCCCGCCCATTCCACCCGCCCCGGCTGCTCCAGCCATGCCTCCCTCGCCACCAGCTCCACCGCCGCTCGAAGACGACGTTCCCGACGACGTCGTCGTCACGGTGCTTGCGACGTCGCTGCCGCAACCGCCGAGAACGACCGAAAGACCTGCTGCTACTGTGCCCAAGTAAAGAACGGAAATGGTTTTGTTCATGAACGATATGGATACCACGACCGCGGGTGATGTGTTCGAGGATTTTCATGCTTGCCAAAGGCCCCAAAACGCGGAACGCTTGCCGCGATGGGTCCCGACGCCAACGATGATTCTGCACCGCGCAACGATGACGCGCGCCTTGTGCCCGCCGAAAGCCTGCTCGCGCCACCTCGCGCAAAAGTCCGCGCCTCCGTAGCAAGGCTTCCAGGGCACTGGTTCATCGTGGCAGATTCGCGCGAGCTGGGTGAAGTCCCCATCGCGCGTACACTGCTCGGCGTGCCGCTCGTGCTGTTCCGCGACGGCGACGGAAAACCCGGAGCGTTGCTCGACCGTTGTCCACATCGTAACGTACCGTTATCGATTGGCGAAGTCGTCGAAGGGCAGCTTCAATGTCCTTATCACGGCTGGCGTTTCGATCGCAAAGGCACGTGCAAGTTCGTCCCGTCTCTGGTCGGGGGGTCGGTGAACAAAGCGCAGCATGCTCCAGGTTACGCCGCGATGGAATCCGACGGGTTTGTCTGGGTATATTCCACACCGAACGAAGAGCCCACCACCGTACCTTATGCGTTTCCTCGGCTGGGCAAGGGATACACGGCCGTGCGTAGGCGCGTCGAAGCGAATTCGACGATGCATGCAGCCCTCGAAAATGCGCTCGACGTGCCCCATACGCAATTTTTGCATCGCGGTCTTTTTCGGTCGAAACCGCGCGGCATTGAAATCACGGCGCACGTGACGCGCAGCCACGATCGAGTCGTTGCCGAATACATCGGCGAACCCAGGCCCACGGGAATCGTGGCGCGCATTCTGTCTCCCTCGGGCGGCGTCGTCACGCATTTCGATCGCTTCATTTTGCCGTCGATCGCGGAGGTAGAATACAAGATTGGCACAGAAAACCATTTTTATGTTTCTGCGGCGATGACGCCCGTGTCGGATTTTCTGACGCACATTTACGCCGTGGTCAGCTTCAAAGTGCGTATCTTTCCGGGTTGGCTGCTCGCGCCATTGCTCATGCCGTTGGGGCTCAAAGTGTTTGCCCAAGATGCCGAGCTGCTCGCTTTGCAAACGCGCAACATTCAGCGCTTCGGCGGCGAGCAATACGCGTCGACGGAAATCGACGTGCTCGGCAGGCACATCTGGCGGCTCATGCGGCAAGCGGAACGGGGGGATTCAGGCAAAAGCGACGAGCTTCACGAAGAAGACGTGAAGCTGGCGGTGTGATTTATTTATTGTTCGGGTGCGCTGCGATGAGCGACGCGATTTCTTTCAGCGCCGCGTCCGTGCTCGCTGGGTCGGCCGCTTTGATGAGCGCCAGCGCATCGTCGAATGCTTGCTTCGACGGCGCCTTCAGCGCTTCGGCATACGCCACGATGGCCTTCGCTTTCGGCAAACCCGCCTTTTGCGCCGAAAGCAAGTCACCCACGGTCATCGTCACCTCCGTTTGCTGATCCAAATACGCAAGCGGCGTCTTCCACTTGGCACGCACCGTAATCGTATCGGTCGGCTCGATGATGCTCGGGCTGCACGCCTTGAGCACCTGATTGAAAATCATCGCGTCGCTCGGCGCAAGATGTTGCGGCTCGATCTCCTTGGGATCGCCCGAATACTCTTCCCCGTAGAACTTGTGCATCTGGAAATACCACGGCATCGTGAGCTCGATTTGAACCCCGCGCGCAGCCACTTCCATCACTTCGTCGAAACGATCCACGAACATGTGCGTCGCTTCGCCAAGATTGTCCAAGTATACGTATGCGCCACGACCCTTGTCCGTGACCACATCCATGAGCTGATCCGAGTACGAAAGGGCCGAACCGGCGCCGATACCGACCAAATAAATGCCCTCCTTGTCTGCATCTTGCGACTTCAGACCAATCAAATCCGAGCTCGTCACGCCCACGTTCGCCCCGCCATCGCTGATGAGAATGACGCGATTGAGCCGCGTCGATCCATAATGCTTCTCCGCAAGCTGGTAGCCTTTCACGAGCCCGCTGTGCAAATCGGTCCCGCCGCTCGCTTCGAGTGCATTCGCTTGCGCCAATACCTGCGCATCGTTCGGTCCCGTCACGACCCGGCCATCCAAGACGATGTTATTCGACGTGTTCCACGTGACCATATTGACGATATCGCCTTCGGTGAGGCTTTGTGCAATGGCCTTGACCGCCGCGCGCTCGCGTTCGATCCCGGGTCCGCCCATGGAGCCCGATGTATCCAGGACAAACGTGATCGTCATGGGCCGTCGAGGCTTTACGGCGTCGAAGGACCGCACCCCAATTTGGAAGTCGAATTCGCCGGGCACCGCGGTCGCATCGAGCTCGGGGAAGAGCGCCAATTTACCCACTTCGGGAGCAGGATACGCGACGTTGTAATAATTCAAGAATTCGTACGTCCGAACCTCGGTCGGATAAGGCGACACGCCGAGACCGATCAATTCGCGAACGTGCGCTGGCGATGCCATCGAATTCGAGTCGTCGGCCGAAAGATAAAGGATGACGGGCTTTGTTTGATCGAGCTCGTCACACGTGACTTGACCCGCGTCCGCGCCCGCATCCGGTGGACCGTCGGGCGGCGGCGGAGGCGGCGGCGGTTCACCCGCACCCGATCCCGTACCTTGAAAACCGCCTCCGCCACTTCCGCCGCCATTCCACCCCGACGACGAGCTCCCGCTGACGTTACCCGAATTATTCGAACCGCCCGATCCTTCCCCGTCCCATGCGCCGTCATGGGAGCTGTCAGCAGAACAGGCGATCAAACCAACAGTCCCCGCCACGAAGGCGAACGCAAAGAGTGCAATGGATGAACGCGAATAGCTTCTCATAGGGACCTCCAAGATGGACACGGCGTAAGTGCAATCCGCATGCCCTGGGCACTTCACTGCAAATGACCATTGACGCAATGAATCGAACGTAACACGCATGGCGCAATGTGGCACACGGTCGGAATGCAAAGGCATGCTCGATACAGCCGCGAGCGGACGGAGCACATTCGTCATGCTCGCGTCGGATCCCGATTTTATGTTCGAGTCGATTCATGATAAAGGTTTCGCCATTGAGGGCGCCATGGCCGCCAACCGGCGGCGGATCACGCGTCCCGAGGGGTATCTGACGTGAAAGCCACCTATGCACTGAGTCAACCGACGATTGTCGTCGGCGAAACGACCAAGGTCTCGCTCGTCATCCGCTTCGGCGCCGATGGCAAAAAGGAAGATGTTCCGCGACGGAAACTGAACGTGAGTCTCGTGCTCGATCGGTCGGGATCCATGGGTGGCACGCCACTGCGCCAAGCCATCAAGGCCGCGCAAGCGGTCGTTGGCGAAATGGCCGACGAAGACTTGCTCAGCGTGGTCATTTACGACGATGACGTCGACACGATCGTTCCGCATGCCAATGTCAAGGACAAGAAAGCCATTCAGCAGCGCATTGGCAACGTGCGCGCGGGTGGCTGCACGAACCTCGCCGGCGGGTGGCTCGAAGGCATCAAACACGTCAAACAGCATGCCAAGCCCGATGAAGTCAATCGCGTGCTGCTCCTCACGGACGGTCAAGCGAACATGGGCATTACCGATCCCGCGGTGCTCAAGAAAACGGCCGGTGAAAAAGCGCGCGAAGGCGTCGTCACCACCACGCTCGGGTTCGGTTCCGGCTTCAATGAAGATCTCTTGATTGGCATGGCGCGAGAAGCCGAGGGCAACTTCTACTTCATCGAATCGCCGGAAGACGTGGAGCAGGTTTTCAAGATCGAGCTCGAAGGTTTGTCCTCGGTCGTCGGGCAAAACCTCTTGGTCAAAGTTCGTCCGGGCGAACATGTCGAACATGGCTGGGTGCTCAACAAGTACCGCACGGAAGAAAAGGGTGACGAGCTTCAGGTGAAGCTGGGCGACGTGTACGCGGTCGAAGAAAAAGTATTGGCGTTGGAGCTTCAGGTGAAGGCGCCGGCGAAGTCGGGGTCGGTAGCGCTCGCGCGGATTTCCTATGGATTCCAAGCGGTCGTGGATGGGTCGATCAAGGACCTGACGGGCGAATTCGTCGTTACGGCCGATATCGGTACGGCGGAAGAAGCTGCGGCAGCGACGCAAGATTTGAAGGTCGTCGGGGAAGCTCGACGTCTTGAAATCGCGAAGGCGAAAGACGAAGCGGTCGAGCTTGCGGACAAGGGCGATCACAAGACGGCCGGTCAGAAATTGCGCAAGATCGCCGACGATTTGCGCCAGAGCCCGCTGGCGAATCAATTCGAGTTTGCCGAGGAAATCGATCAACTCGAACATTTTGCCGATCGTTTGGAGAAGCGAGCTTTCGACGGCGTGCTCCGCAAGGAATTGCGCGATCAATCGTATCAGGCCGGGACGCGTAATCGCGGAGATCTGGCGCAACGCGGTACGACGGGCGGATCGTCGGCGAGTTTGCAGACCGTCACGAGCGCCGATGGTGGCATCGTATTGAAGTGCGAAAAGGAAGGCGGCAAGCTGCGCATCAAGGTGGTATCCGACGGATTCGACCACGGCAAGAACGTGCAGTTCCCGCGTGCCATTCGCGAAGAGGGCGTGTCGTATTTGGTCGATCAGGTCGTGACGAGCGCCGACGGGAGCTTTTATCGCGTTCAAGGCAACATTCGGCGCCTCTTGCGGCCCGGTGAAACGGTTGTGCCGGCGGGTGGTGGAAGCCGGCGTTCATCGAGCGCTGGGTCGTCGAAGGCTGCAAAGACGCCGGCGACGGCGGCGGATTTGCCGACGTGCACCGATATCGGCACAGGAATCTTGGTGCAATGCGTGCCTGAAGGGAAAAAGCTACGCGCACGCGTGGTTTCTGACGGGTTCGACCCGAACTACAACATTCGTTTCCCGCGCAGCATTCGCGAGCTTGGCGTGCTGTACGTATGCGAATCCGTCGTCGAAGCGGCGGGTGGCGGTTCGTACGTGGCGTCGGGCGAGATCAAGCGCCTGATCCAGTAAGGTCGAACCAATTTTGCGCATCCCCGCGGGTCGCTGCACGATCCGCGCAAATGCCGATTCACAAATCGTGCAATACGATTGCTCAATTGGAGTAATCCGTCCCATTCTTCGCCCATAAAGTCCTTGGATGCGCGTCGGCACGCCCGATGCTACCGTATCCAATCGTCATGAAACTTCTTCGCCTTGCCCTCCCCTTCTCTGCCGCATTGCTTCTTTCGGCCTGTGGTCACGACCGCGGCAGCCGAAGTTACGACGTCGAACGATACGACCTCGATGCCGAATACGATTGGCAAAGAAGCCGCCTCGTCGCAACGGTACGCATCACGCTCGCCCCAACGGAGAACGCCCTTACCGGCCTCGAGCTGGATAGTTCCGTCGACGTCCAAGCAGTGCGCATCGAAGGCGTTGGCGAGGTCGACTTCGAGATGGAACCGGAAAAGCGTTTGTGGGTGTCGCTCGACGACGTGCAAGCAAAAAAGAATACGCCCATCGTTCTATCCATCGACTACGAGGCGGCTCCGAGCGACAACCTGCGCCCCATTGGCAAGCGCGAAGGCGATCCGATCGACATTCGCGCCGTGTTCACCGATTCCGAGCCCGACGGCGTGCGTCAATGGATGCCCTCGCATGACGCTCCTTCCGACCGCGCGCTTTTTTCTGCGGGACTACGCGTCGCTCCACACGAAACACTCATCGCCAATGGAACACTCGTGACCGACGAAAATCGAGGTTCGTCACGGTACATGCGTTACGAAACGGCGTATCCATTGCCACCGTACCTCATGGCGTTTGCCGTCTCCGAATTCGACGTGCATGCCACGAAACATGGCGATGTGCCCATCGAAGTTTGGCACCGCAAAGGTTTGCCCGGGGATCATGCCACGATGGCATCGGAGCTCGCCCGAATGACCGGCGAAATGGAAAAACTCTTCGGTCCCTACCCCTTCGAGCGTTATGCGCTGGTGCTTCTGCCTGGGCACATGTCCGGAGGCATGGAGAATGCCGGAATCAGTTTTCAACGGGAAACATCGAGCACGGCGCCGGGGCTTTATGGCGACTTGGGCCTCGCCGCCCACGAGCTTGCGCATCAATGGTTTGGTGACCTCGTTTCGATCAAAACGTGGGACGATTTGTGGATCAAAGAAGGCATGGCGACGCTGCTCGAAGAAGAGCTCGTGCGTTCCCACATCGATGCAAGTGGTGCAGGAACGCTGAATGGCCATGCGTTTTACGTGGTGGATGGGCAAGCGGTATGGGCTCCGGAAAAACTGCCCAACAACAAATACGACTCGGGGCCTTATGGGCGATCCGCTTGGTTTTTTACGCAAATTCGCAAAGTCGTTGGAGATGAAACGTTTTTCGGTACGCTTCGCGACCTGCTGGAAAAGCACCGAATGGGCAACATCGGCACGGAAGACGTGGTGCAAGCATTTGCGCCCCATTTCGAGCCGCTCGGCGCGGACAAACTCCGGCAAGCATTGTCAGCTCGAGCATTGCCCCGGATCTTGGTATCGGAAGCCGACGCAACGATAACGGTGACCGACGCCGAAGGCGCATTGCTCGCGCCCGTCCAATATGAATGGGTTGCTCCGGACGGTACTCGGCGCAGGAAAACGGTTCTTCGCGGCGAACTGAATGCGGTCGAATCGATTGACCCGCAAGAACTGCTCGTGCTCGACCCCGACGACGTTCACCCGCCATGGGAAATCTTTGCAGTCGACAACGAATTGCCTGATTTCCTCGTTTCGAGGACCATACCGTCGACGTCGGAACAGCTTGCCACATTTCTCACGCTGCCCGGCGTGCATCAGGCCCGCGCACTCGCCGTGGCAGACGGTGCCCAATTGCCCATCGATCCGACGAACCTTGCCACATTTTTGAATGAATTGCATTCGGATGCAGCGCAAGCCGTGGCCCTCGAACGAGCTTGCGAAGCAGCCATTGCATTGCCGGATCCCGCCTGGTCCGATACGATACGAAGTGCGTTCACCACACTGCCAAAACCATTCGGTCTATCGTACATATCATCGTACGAAGCCTGCACCGAAGTCATTGGCGCAGCGGAACCCTGGGCGAATGAATGGTCGAAGCTGTACGACGGGCTCCCCAATGCGGACATTTCTGACGAACGTTTGTTTTTCCTTTCGCGATTCGACGTCGACCGCAAAGACGTTTGGCCGATCGTTCTCGACAATGCAGGCTCCTTGCGCGCTCGGCAATTGGCGGCTGGTCGCATCCACGCTGTGCTGGGCAATCATGATTTGTTCGTGGAGTGGTCACGGACCATCGATGCCGCCGAGATCCTGCGTTCGAATTTGTTGTACCGCCTCGGAAGCACGACGCGTCAATGGAAGACGGAATGGTCCTACGGGGACCCGACCGGTCAAGCTGCATTCGAGGCCGGTCTCGGAGCGCTCGCCGCCGTTTTGAAAAAGGACGTCACGCGGCCTGCGCACACGTATGCAATCTGCACGGTGCGCAACCTGATGTGGGATTGGAAGATCGTTGGCGACACGGAGAGATTGGTGTTCGACCAAAAGCGCTGGAACAAATTCGTTGCGGATATCAAAGGTGCTCCGCTGTCCGTTCGAGCAGCCGATATTTCAATGAACCCGGACCTTTGCGCCAACTGAGGAGTCCCATGCTTCGCTCGATACTCCTTTTGCTCGTCTCCACGCAGCTCGTCGCCTGCACCGAACCGGACGCCGAGCCCGATCTCGATATCCTGGAGCGCCTGCAAGCGATTCCGGGCATGGAGGCCGCAGAAGGAACCTCCCCGTTCGAGGGATACCGATACATCGTCATGTTTTACGACCAACCCGCGGATCACGATGCGCCGTCGTCGCCGCATTTCGAGCAGCTAATTCTATTGCTGCACAAGGACGAAGCGGCGCCGATGGTGCTTGGCACGTCGGGGTATTCCGCCTCAAAACCTCGAATTCGCGAGCCCGCGCAACTTCTGGGAGCCAATCAGCTTTGGGTGGAGCAACGCTTCTTCGAGCCCTCGCGGCCCCATCCCGCCGATTGGTCACTCCTCACCATCGAACAAGCCGCGGCCGATCATCATCGCATCGTAGAAGCTCTCAAACCGATTTATTCGGGCAAGTGGATTTCGGCGGGCGCGAGCAAAGGCGGAATGACGTCCGTGTATCACCGGCGGTTTTACCCGGACGACGTCGATGGGACCATCGCGTACGTGGCTCCGCACAGCTTCGGCACACCGGATCCGCGGTATCTGGATTTCGTCGCGGGCTTGGGTGAACCGGATTGCCGCGCCAAACTCATGGATTTCCAGCGCGAAGTGTTGACGAGACGCACGGCCATGCTGGAGCGCCAAGCGAATGCGGCGGCCTCCGAAGGCATGAAGTTCGATTTGCTCGGCGCGGACAAGGCATTCGAAACGGCAGCCGTGGAACTCGTCTTCACGTTTTGGCAATACTTCGATGCAAGCCTTTGCCCGAACGTGCCCACGGCAGCCTCGACGGACGATGAAGTGTGGGGGTTCCTGCATGAAATCGCTTCGCCACTTTTGTGGTCGGATCCGAATGTTCTGGCCTACGAGCCTTATTATTGGCAAGCGGCGGTGGAGCTTGGATACCCGGCGCTCGAAGAAGGGCACATCGCCGATTTGATGCAATACCCGGGGATCGATGTACCATCGACGTACATCGTTCAGGATCCGGGAAAAACGCCCACGTTCGACCCTTCGGCCATGAAAGACATTTCGGATTGGTTATCGACTCAGGGGGAACGATTTTTGTTCGTGTACGGGGCAAACGATCCTTACACGGCGGCCGCATTCGACCCGGGTGCGGCCAAGGATTCGTACGTTTTCGTCATTCCAGGGGAAAACCATTCCGCGAGCCTTCTCGACCTTGCGGAAACGGATCGAAACGTGGCATTCGACGCGCTCGAAAGGTGGACCGGCGTGGCACCGGTCGTGCCTTCGGGGCAGGCGCTCGAGGTTCAGGAGGGGCCGCGCTGGGAAAGGTGGTAAGTTTTACTTGGCGAGCTTCATGATGTTGCCGCCTTGAATTTGCGTCCAGTAAATGCTGTTGGCGTCGTCGACGACTGCATTCGGACTTTGCTGCCCTGTGGCGAGCGTCTTGGGCACGCCGCCATGGATGGATACGCGTTTGATGGTGCCGTCGGGACCGTTCGGCCAATACACGTGGGTCGAATCGACTGCAATGAGAATCAGGTTGGACAAGTGTCCGATTTGTTGACTCGATGCGAGGGTCACGGGAATATTGCCGGGACAGCCGCCGAGGGGGCATTTCAGGAGCGTATCGGCGCCATTGCCAACCACATTGACCCAATACGCGCTCGTCGCATCCACGGAAATGGCGGTCGGGCGCGTTTGTCCCGAAGCAATCGTCAACGGAACACCACCATCGATGGGGACTTTCATCACCGTTGCGTTGTTGCTCCCGAAAAACCCGTTGACCCAATACACATAGTCCGCGTCGACGGCGAGGCCGAGTGGGGTTGGTTGGGCCGAGGCCAGGACCGTCGGCACGCCGCCCGCAATCGGGACTTTCATGACGGTACCGCCATAATTGGTCCAGTAAACATGCGTCGCGTCGACGGCGATATTCAGGGGCGAGCCTTGTGCGCTCGCGAGGATCGTCGAATTTCCTCCACCAATCGGTGCCTTGTATACATTGCCCCCCGAAGTCGCCACCCAATACACGTTGGTGGAATCAACGGCGACCCCGGCAGGTCCGGATATCCCCGAGGCAAGCGTCGTTGGAGCTCCGCCGCCAATGGGGGCTTTCATGACCGTGCCATTGGTGGCGCTCGTCCAATACACATGCGTCGCATCGACGTCAATGCCGGACGGTTGACCCTGTCCCGAGGCGATTTTCACGGGCTGGCATTCGCCGCCTTGGCACAATCCGCCGAGGCAATCGTGGCCGCAAACGCCGCAATTCGCGCTGTCGGCCTTCAAGTTCACGCACGCGCCGCCGCACATGCTTTCGGTACAGGTGCACGCGCCGCTCACGCAATGAGGTGCCGGTTGCGAGCACGCTTCTTCGCCTTGCCACATGCCCATCGAATCGCACGTGGCAGGCGCCGAGCCGAAACACGTTTTCGAATCCGGAACGCACATTCCGCTGCATTTGCCGTCGGCGCATACGAATGGACAGATCGGTTCATCTTGCCAAACACCTTCGCTCGTGCACGTGCGGGGTACGTTTCCGCTGCACTCCTGCGCGCCGGGTATGCAATTGCCGCCGCACTGCGCATTGATGCACGCAAACGGACACGCCTCGATCATTTGCCACGTTCCACTTGCATCGCACGTTTGCACCACCGTGCCGTCGCAACGCATTTCATTGGGCGAGCATTGGACGCAATTCCCATCGAGGCAGAGGGGGTTATTGCTTGAACAAGCCGCGCCCGATTGCCACGACCCGGCTTCATCGCATATTTGGGGCACGTTGTCGACGCATTGCTTCGATGTGGGTACGCAAATGCCGGTGCACAATCCATTCACGCATCCGAATGGGCACGCCATGGTATCTTGCCAGACGCCATTTTCATCGCACGTCTGTGCCGTGCTGCCGTCACAACGCACCGACGATGCCGCACACGCTGCGCATGCACCATCGACGCACACGGGCGTCGCGCCCGAACACGGCGCCCCATATTGCCAATTCCCGGTCGTATCGCAGGTCCGCGGCGTATTGGCCCCACATTCTTTGACTCCAGGCGAACACGCAACGCACACGCCGTCCAGGCACGCTGGAGTCGCTCCGCCACACGGTTCATTCGCGAGCACCCATTCTCCAGCAACACAGCTCCGGCGAGTATGCCCGTCACAACCTTGCGTGCCGTCCACGCAACCGACGTCGCCACCGCCTTCGCCCCCTCCCCCGGCGGCTCCGTCGGCCCCGGCGTCGCTTTGCGCAACGTAAATCGTATTGCTTTCGCCGTCACACGCAGCGAAAAAAGCCATGGGCACGATGCCCAATGGCACCAAGAACAACCATTCCCTACGAATCTGTTTCATCATCATGAATCTTTCGGTAAGTCGCCGATCTGGCGATTGTTGAAATGCGTGAAAGCGGCCAGCGTGCAAGAGACACGACCGACGGGTACGTTGTCAATGCACGATGACGACGCAGCACGATATCGTATCGATCTGCGCTCGAAAGGTGGACCGGCGCGGCACCGATCATACCGTCCTGACAGGCGCTCGAGGTTCGCGAGGGGCCGCTTTCGAGAGCGCCCTCGGAGAAACACTTTACTGCCAGGAAAACCATCCCCCATCGCGCATTTTTTGGACTACCCTCACGGTCACTCATGTCTCGCCCTGCCAAACGCCCCGCAAAACCCGCTGCAAAAAAATCCGCACCGAAAGCTCGATCGGTCACCGTGTCGAAGCCCAAAACGCTCGACTGGAAAGTTTTGAACGATCGCGGCAGTGACCGCACGATCGCCGGAAACTCGACAGCGCAATCGCCGACTTCGACGCCGCGATAGAGCTTGCTCGAAAGGCGCTTCCGCGTTACAATCGGGGCCTTGCCAAGTTTTTGGGCGGCGACGTCGCGGCCGCGATCGATGACTTCACCACGGTGATCGACATCGACCCCGAGTTTGTCCCGGCGTACGAACGGCGCGGCGCAGCACGACAAAACCTCGATGACCTCGATGGCGCGCTCGCGGATTTCGATACGGCGCTACGCATCACACCGGACAATCCAGACACGCTCACGGAACGCGCCACGGTGCGAGCTTTGCGTTCGGACTTCGACGGCGCCGTGCACGATGTGGAACGCGCGCTCTCGATTGCCCCGAAGGATTGGGCAATGCGCGACGACGCCGAAGAAATGCTGCGTGCAATGCGCAAAGCGAAGGACAACGGGGGGCACGAACATCCCGCCGCAGCGCTCGAATCACATGCACACGACGAACCTCGAGAGCTACCGACGACGGTGATCGAACACGCGCTCTCGGAAGCGGGGTTTCCATATTCACGCGAAGACGATGGGCAAGGCGAGGTCGACTATCTCACGCCGATGAGCGACGGAAAGGTCATGGAGGCTTGCGTCATCCGTTTGTCCGAGCCGCTCGACAGGCTCGTGCTCTACGTCCTCTTTCGTCCGAAGGCGAAGAAGAGCATCGCATGGAGCTTTGTGAGTTCGTCGCTGAAACAATTACGGAATGGGTGATGGCAACTTCGAAATGGACGTCGACGAAGGTTCGGTTCGTTTCAAAGTGGCCCTCGACTTCACGGGAATTTCGCTGAAAACGGCGCTCGTACGCAACATGATCGTCGATGCGATGAGCACCATCGAAGTGTACGAAGATGCGCTTGCGCGTGTGATCGCGGGCAAAGCGAAAGCGAAGGCGGCGCTGCAAGCGGCAGAACAAGCAGCAATGCAACGAGGTGCGCTCCAGTGAACGGCTTCGGGACGAGCGTCTGTTCTTGGTCCGGCGTACGAGGCATGCAAAAGTAGGCGCCGGAGGAAGTTCGATTGGCTGCCCCTCGCGATGGCTACCTTGCCGTGTTCACTTCGGCCCGCAGTGATGCTGGGCGTGCGATGGCCTTGGCCAACATCGCTGCACTGCTTGCGCAACGCGGGGACAGGGTTCTCGTCATCGACCTCGCGGTCGATTCACCCACGCTAGCCCGCTACTTCCCGGATGCATCCAAGCGTCGCGTTGCAGGCGCGACGGGCCGCGCACGCGTCGCATCGGGTGTCGTCGACTTGCTCGCACTCGTGCGCGAAGGTGCGCGGCGTATGCCTCCGGGTCGAACGATGACTCGAACCACGGGGACGGGCCTGGCGCATGAGCTCGTCGAGCGCGTTTTCGATTTGAGTGAAAGCGCGGTGCGACGCGTGAACGTGCGGTATCCAGGTTTGCCCGACGAACGCATGGTTGAGCTGCATTTCATGCCGGTCGGTGGCGACGATGCTCCACACGAACGCGCACAGCCTTTCGAGTCGCTCGACTTGTTTCCCGGGGTGCTCGAAGATCGCGACGGCGCTGCGCAGCCGCTACGACGCAGTGCTTCATCGATGCGCCCACGGGCGAGGTGGAGACGACGGCGGTGCTCATCTCGCACCTCGCGGACAAACTCGTCTTTCTGGTGGACGACGCGTCTCTCGAGGAAGCGATCGGAGCTTGCGTCGTGGGCTCATGGTCGAAGGTCACTCGCGTCGACCGATCGCACGCTGAACATGTTTCCGCTCTTGATGCACGTTCCCGATGGTGCTGCAGGCAAGGCGTTCGTGGACGAGGCCAAGCCGCGACTCGAAGCGTTTTTCATTCGACGTTGGGTCTGTCGTCGGTCGATCTGTCGCTGTACGTGGAGCTTGCGCAGATTCCGCAGCGCGCGCTTCGATCGCAATCGCAAAGACTCGCCGTGGAAGTGGAGCCGACGTCGAATGCTCAAGGCGCTTCACACGCGTTTTTCCGCTTCGTGCAGTGTTTGTCGAAGTCGAACCCGGTCCGCGTGGGAGCGCGAGCGCGACCGATGTCTGCGGACTTGATGTCGGCCATCGAAGCGCGACGAATCACGCCGCCTGCCTTACCCGAGGTCACGGGCTCGCGGCCCTCGGCGACGCCACCGACGCCCACGCGAACGCCCATAGCACGTGAGGAACAACTGCGTGCGTCGAGGTTCGATGCGCCAGCCGCACCCAAACCAGGTTCGAAGCATGCCGAGCGGCTTGCGGAAGCGATGGCGCTACGTGCCCACGGGCGAAATGCGGAAGCCGCGAAGATTTGCGCCGCGATCGTGCGGGAAGCGGTGCGTGACGAACGTGGGAGCAAAGAAACGGCCAAGGCGCTGCTCGCGTTGGGTGACTTGTCCGCGCAATCGGAGACGGGTGAATACGACGAGATCGTTCACCGATTTCACGATCGGCGACTCGATGATCCGGAGATGTTCGAGTGTGTGATTCAGGCGCATTACCGTCGTGGTAAACGTCACGCGGCGCGCGAGCGATTTGCGCTGGCAACCGACAGCTTGATGGCCGTCGTCGAGATTGCGCGCGAGTGGAAGTTTGCGAACGTGCCGTCGTTCGACTTGCGTGCGCTTGCAGCAGATGCCGCACTGTCGCTCGCGGTCATCTCCATCGAACGCGGTGACGACGCACGCGCCTTGCATGCGCTCGAACGGGCGCTCGAAGTCGCTTCCGGCGCAGACAATTTCGAGCAGCGCGAGATCGAGGCGGCGGCAGCGTGTCTCGAGGTGCTCGTGCTTGCGCGCGCGGGGAGGCCCGAACGCGCGGCCGAACGGGCTTTGGCGCTTCGCGAGCGTTTGAGCGGCGCGCCTGCACCGGCGCTCGACATGATCACCGCGATCGCGGCGTGCAACGAAGGAACGTCGCTCGGCCTTGCGGGTCGTTACGAGGACGCGCGCGCTTCTTGGCGCACTTCGCGAGCGCCTCGAAGGAAGCTCCCCAAGTCCCTATTACGAGATCGCGCTCGGGGCGGCGCACAACGAAGCAGCGGTGCTCGTACGCATGGGACGCGCATCCGAAGCGCTCGAACGAATCGCATCCACGCGAGCCAAAGCCGCAGCGCATGGCGGCGCAGCGCACCGGATCCGCGCTGCATCGGCGATCGTCGAAGCCGCAGCCCTCGGCGCCATGGGCCGCCATGAAGTCGCCCTTGAAACGCTCGAAAAGCTACAAACGGCGCTTCGCTGGGAAGAGGTTTGTCTCGACCATCCAGGCGATGGATACATGCGGGAGCGTCGCGCAGATGTCGCGTGGTACCTGACGATTGCGCGGGATCGCGCGCGAGGTGTGGACGAGCTTCCGAGCTTGCTTCAGGCGGCCGAAGAGGAAGGCGATACGCGTCACGCGCGGGTGCACGTGCGAGCTGCGTTCGAGCTTGCGCGACATGGGCGCAGACTCGACGATCTCGGCGCGCACGCAGCGGCGACGGCTTG
The DNA here is from genome assembly GCA_016715885.1 of Polyangiaceae bacterium. Lineage (NCBI taxonomy): Bacteria > Pseudomonadati > Myxococcota > Polyangiales > Polyangiaceae > Polyangiaceae bacterium. Next base: position 657,591 of record JADJXL010000018.1, on the reverse strand, counting down.
TTACGACGAAGCCATGACGCGGCTCGAACGTGCGGCCACGCGTCCACCGGGCGATGCGGCGATGCTCGCATGCGCGGGGCTCGTGGCGATCTCGCGAGGTGCTACGCCTCGAGGGATCCCGCTCTTGCGCAAGGCAGCCGAACAAGGGGGCACGGCGGTCATTCAATCGGCGCTCGAAGCCGTGCATGGCGAAGGTTTCGATGCGGAATCGATCGTTACTTCCGTGCGAGAAGCATTCGATTGGATACCGCGTGAGCGCATGGAAACGTTGCGGGCCGCGGACGCACTGGGCGTGACGTTGATTCGCGCATTGGTTTTTCCTGGAAAACCACCCGAGCCACTCTTACCGCCCATGACGTATCCGCTTTGTGCGGGTCGATTTGCGGTATCGACCACGCCGCCTTTGTCGGGGCGCGAGGCGAACATGAAAACCAGCTCGGCCATTGTCGCTGCAACTCGGCTGCTGCTGCTCGAACCGCCCGACGGCACGACGAATGACATCGACGAGCGAGTGAATGCAAATACTGGCCGGTCGCCGGCACCGTCCTTTGCGGCAATCGCGTCGTGGCCGCAGCGGCTTGGTGCATTTGCGGGCGGCGTCGATGAAATCGCGACGGCGCTCGATGGCCTTTTCCCCAAAACGATGCCCATTGCAGCGATCGTCGAAGGGCGAGAAGGTTCCAAGGGGCGTGATTTGCGTTTTGCCGTGGAAATCGAAAAACGCGACGGGGGACTCTTTCGATTGGCCATTCTTCACGACGTACACGGCCACGAGCGACACGTATTCGACGGAATCACGTTGTCTCATTATCGCGAAGGTCACGAGCCCACGGTATCTCGACGCGGACCCACCATGCTCCTTGCATTGTGGCGTGCTCTATCGCTCGGCCTCGCCGGCGCATTCGACATGGCCCTCGTCCCTGGAGGATCGCCTGCTACGGTTGTCGTCAAAGGGACCCCGCGCGAGCCGGGCACGGGCGTCATGAGCATCGAATTGCACCTCGACAACGTGCTTTTGTCGCGAAAAGATCCACGCGCGCTTCGTCATATCGAATTCGAGAACGTCGCTGGCGTGAAGCATCGCTTCGACATTCAGGCGGCGGTCGGAAAAATCGAGCTATCTTTGTTCGGCAATGCGCATGGTGGCTGATCATCGCCAACCTGGACCTCGAGCCATGAGCCACGCGGAGATCGACGACGAGCAGACTTGGGTTTTGGTCGCGGGAACGGGATGGCGTAACGATCCGCTGCCCAAGCCACAACAGCTCGCGGCGGAAGCCATTGGCCGAGCGCTCGCGCATCGCGGATTCGGCCTCGTCACGTGTGGTTGGTATGGTGTCGACAGAGCCGTGACGCGCGCATTCGCGGGCGAGCTTCAGGCGCTGGGGCTACCGCTATCGCGAAGGCTCAAGCAATCGTGCCGCGGCCCGATGAACCTGCCTTTTTTGGTGGCGACGTGATTTACGTCGAAAAAGGTGTTCCGGAATGGGTCGAAAGCGTCAAGCGAGCAAGCGCGGTCATTCTCGTTGGCGGAATCGAAGGAACGCTGAAAACCTATGAAACGGCGCTCGTCGAGCAAGTGCCGGTATTTCCGCTTCCGGGTACGGGTGGAAATGCAAAAACGGCATTCGACGACATCATGGAAAATTTTGGTCGGGTCAAGCGATACCATCGCATGACGAAGAGTCAGCTCGCGTCGCTGGATGGCCCGACGTCGAGCCTCGACACGATCGAGCCTATTGTTTCTCGACTATTTGATTTATTAACCGAAGAATTATCCGGGCGCTCGGTGCCCGCTCCGGATCAACCGCAAAAAGCTTCGAAACCCAAGGAAAAACCCAATAAAAAGCCGCAACGAGTGGACTTTTTGCTCGTCACGGCATTGCCCGAAGAACGCGACTCACTGTTGGCGCAATTGCCAGGGTATTCCCGAGTTCCCCCGCGTAGGGACGACGTGCACGTGTATTTTTCGGTCGATCTGCCGACGATGGATGGAGCGGGAAGTTATGGGCTGGTCTTGATGCCGCTGCTTGGAATGGGGCGCGTGAATGCTGCGACGGCCACGGCGGAAGCGATCAAGCGCTGGCGTCCGAGGCACGTGGTGCTCGTGGGAATTGCCGGGGGGATTGCGGCGCGCAACGTGGCGCTTGGGGATTTGCTGATTTCCGAGCAAGTGGTCGATTACGAATTACAAAAGATCACGACCACAGGCATTGAAGTGCGATGGAGTGTGCACAAGGCATCGAGGCGTCTGTACGCAGCGGCGCTCAATGTGATTGGTGATGCGTGGACGAAGCGCATCGTGGCGAAGAAGCCGGACGACGGTGCACCGCGTATTCACGTGGGACCGATTGCATCGGGGGACAAGGTCGTGGCGGTGCAAAGCGTGCTCGACGAATATCGCAACGTATGGCCGGCGTTGATTGGCGTGGAAATGGAGGCAGCCGGCGTGGCGAGCGCGTGTTTTTCCGCCGCAGCTCAGCCCGAGTTTTTCATGGTACGCGGCGTATCGGATTTGGCGGACGAAGCGAAGAATGCGCCCGCTACGGAGAGCTTCCGCAAATATGCGTGTGATGTGGCTGCGTCGTATGTCGTGGAATTGATTCGGAATCGGCCGATTCCGTTTTTGAAGCGGGGTTGATCAGCGCCCTTCCAGCTTCACGCCGCTCAGCACCGTCCTGGGCGGAAAACAGATTTTCGTTTAACGCCCTTCCAGCTCGCGACGTCCGCTTCTCTCCAGCGAATCAGAGCTGATGAGCAAATGCGCCTGCTGCGTATTGTCCTCGGCGTTCCAATCCTTCTCCGCAAATTGCACGCGCCCCGCATTGTCCGAATCGATCCAATAATTGCCGCTCGCGTCGTCGCTCGCAACCGGCGCGACCCCCGTCTCGTTGCCCGGAAACGGATTCGGCGGCTTCGCAAATTGCTGACCCAAAAGCGCTGCAAACGGACGCGTCGCAAAGTCGTCACGCCCATCCAGCGCCACCGGCCGCAAAAATCCATTTTCCAACGCCAACCGCGATCCCTTCACCGTGAACACCATCGCCGTCCCCGGTTGAAAACTCACCGCAATCGCCCGCGGGCCAACTTTCACCGCAACTCCAGGGGTCTTCGCCGGAATCACCACTTCCTCGATCTGCTTGCCCGATATCAACAGCAGCTTGTGCCCAGGCGTCACCTTCCGACCACCCGATTCCACCTCGCGACGCAACGTGATGTCGTGCGACACGTAAAACTGAAGGTTTTTCACTTCGTCGTCAGTCAAACCATGCTCCGTCCGCAACTCGTGCGTGAACGGGATGTAACTCGCACATCCACCAAGCGTGGTGAGCGCAAGCACGGAAAGAGCGACGGCCGGAAAATGCGTTCGGGTAGATGCAGAAAACATCGAGGTGCTCCGAGGAGAGCGCACAAGAAGCGCGGGTTCAAGAGGGCTCGCAGATGCGCCGCCCAGCATGCACGATCAACGACGAGACTTCATCGACCTTACACGCTCACGACGCTTCCCACCCAAGACGCTCCATCACCCCCGATTGCGCTCCATCCACACGCTAATGCGATCACGCGTCGTGCGATAGGCAACTTCGAGGATCGCCCGACGAGCCGCCAAGTTCGCCGGATTGTGCAAAAACATGAGCACATCCGTCGGCTCGGGCTCCAAGACCAGCACCATCATCTTGGTCTTTTGCCGAATCTCCTCCACGTGTTGCCGAAGCCGCACATGCGCACCGATGCGCGTCGCCTGGTTCTGCACCCAAAAAAGCCCCTTGTCCCGAATGCTCTGACGCACCCCATGCCCCGTCGGCACCGCGCGATGCGCCACGGACACCGGCACCATCGGGTTCACCACGACCGCAAAATCCACCCCCAGCTCGACCGCGATGTCCAGATGCGCGACATGCCCGAGACCTCCGTCGATGAAGTGCCGATCCCCAATTCGCACCGGCGAAAAAAAGAGCGGAGACGCGAGCGACGCAGCGCATGCAAGCGATACCGGAATGTCCTCGTGCCCCTCGGACCCAAACACGACGCGTTCTCCCGAATCCACATCGTGCGTCGCGATCCGTAGAGGCTCGGCATCTCGCGGAACGCATTCGGAACGCCGCGACGCAAAAACACTCGGCAAGAAATCGCTCGTATCGATCGAGCGCAAAGAGCCCCGCTGGAAGTGAATCCGCCAAGCGATCGATTTGCTCCCACATGTACAGATGCGGCGGCGCAGGTGCCGCCGGATCACCTCGCGAAACCAGCCGCGCTGCGGCATGACGAAGCGCTACGAGCGACGTACCGAACGCGTCACGCCATTCGTCGATGTCGATGTGGAAAATGTGACTTCGTTCGAGAGGAAAAAAGTCCGACGCCGGATCGAGCAGCGCGCGGTAAAGGCGATCGACTTCGATCCCGCCCGCGAGCGCCGCCGCGACGCTCGCACCGCTCGATTGACCCAAGTACAACGAAAAACTCTGTCCGCTCAAGCTGCGAATGCCGTCTTGCAACGCGGCCAGAGCGCCGATTTGGTAAAGCGCTCCCGTGATGCCTCCCCCGGGCAAACACAACGCCGTCTTGGGCTGCGCCGCAGTCACGATTCGTCCTCGCTACGAGCTTCGAGCGCCTCTTTGTTTCGTTCACCCATCAGATACGCAACTCCGAGAAGCACGAACGTGAACAAAGATCCGGCGATCGTCACGTGAAGCGGAAAGCTTTCTTGTGCTTCCGGTGGCGTCGAACCGGTTCGAAGCATCGCCCAGAACGAAACGCCGTTGAACGTGCCGTGCGCTGATGGCACTCGGCACGAGCGATCCGCTCGAAATACGCAGCAGACCGAGCGCCAAACCGAGCAGCCCGATCGGCACGACGCGTTGCCACTCCACGTGCGCCAAACCGAAGAGCACGCTCGTCACGACGACGACGCTCCATGCGCTGGCGGTCTTGCGTAGCGGACGAAAGAGCGCTCCGCGGTAAAACACTTCCTCGATGAACGGACCGATGCCGACGATGGCGACGCCGAGCGCCACGCGTCTGGACGTGCTGACCGCGAGCTGTTCCTCGAGCAGCCGATCGAGCTCGGGGTCGGTCGGATAGTGCTTCGTAATCGCGTCGAAGAGCCCATCGGCAGGGACGTGCACGATCGCGCCGAGCAGGATGGCGACGACGTAGAACCCGACGTGCGTGCGCCGCAGGCCAAGGAAATGGCGGATGGACAAGTTCGGCGCGTAAAACCGAAGGATGCCGAAAAGCAAGAGCAACGTGACGACGGTTTGAACACCAACGAGTGTCGTGATGTCGACGGTCGATGGATGACGAATGCTCGCAACGACGCTTCCAAGATAGTGCAGGCCAAGCGTTGCGAGCATCGCCCACGCGGTGGCGCCGAAGAACGTCATGCCGCGCTCGCCAGGCTCGGACTCGCGCGGTCCGAACGGATCGCTGGAACGCCCGCGGTCGTCGTCGCTCATCAACGACCTCGCAGATGAGGCATCACGCCCCGTTTGACGACGATGTCGGCAGCGTACTGCTCACTCGTTTTCGGGAAGTCGATCGTCGCGTGCAACCTCGACTCTCGTGACGTGCCGACGCACATCCCACGATGAGCTCGGCGACGGTGGCGATGTTGCGCAGTTCGAGCAGGTCGCGCGTCACCGTGTCGCCAGTAATATTCGCGGATTTCCTCTTGCAGCAGCGCGATTCGCCGCGCCGCTCGACGCAGGCGCGACGTCGATCGAACGATGCCCACGTAGTTCCACATCGTCCTGCGAAGCTCGTCCCAGTTGTGCGTGATGACCACTTCCTCGTCGCTCGGAACCGCATCGCCCGCTTGCCATTCGGGCACCTCCGGCAGCGGCGTCGTCCGCAGTTCGGGCATGGCCGCGACGAGCTTGACGGCGGCGCGGTGCCCGAACACCAGCCCTTCGAGCAGCGAGTTCGATGCGAGACGGTTGGCTCCGTGCAGACCCGTGCACGCGCATTCGCCCACGGCCCAAAGACCAGGAATCGTCGTGCGCCCGTGAAGATCCGTGGAGATACCGCCGCACAAGTAATGCGCTGCAGGCACGACGGGAATGGGCTGCGACGTGATGTCGATCCCGAACCGCAGGCACTCGCCATGAATCGTCGGGAAGTGTTCGCGCACGAAGCTCGCAGGCTTGTGCGTGATGTCGAGCAGCACGAAATCGCTACCCGTGCGTTTCATCTCGAAGTCGATCGCGCGGGCGACGATGTCACGCGGCGCGAGCTCCTTGCGCGCATCGTGCTGCTCCATGAACGCGGTTCCATCGGGCAAACGCAGGATCGCTCCCTCGCCTCGCAGGGCCTCCGTGATGAGAAAGCTCTTGGCTTGCGGGTGATACAGGCACGTCGGGTGGAACTGGTAAAACTCCATGTTGGCGATTTCGGCACCTGCGCGATACGCCATCGCGATGCCGTCGCCCGTCGCGACGTCGGGATTCGACGTGTACAGGTAGACTTTGCCAGCGCCGCCCGACGCGAGGATCGTGGCGCGTGCGAGGTACGTTTCGACCTCGTGGCTCTTCGCGTTTTCTCCGCCGGATCGTGACGCCGTATTGAGCACATAGGCGCCGACGCAGACATCGGGTCCGCCGAACCTCGACATCACGATGAGGTCGATGGCCATGTGATGTTCGAGCAGTCGGATGTTCGGATGGGCGCGGCATCGTTCGAGCAGCGCACGTTCCACTTCGCGTCCCGTGGCATCGGCTGCGTGCAGTACGCGCCTTGCGCTGTGTCCGCCTTCGCGTGCGAGGGAGATGGAACCTTGGTCGTCGCGATCGAAACGAGCGCCGCGATCGATCAGCTCGCGGATGCGGTCCGGACCTTCGCGCACGCAGATGTCGACGACGACTTCGTGACAGAGTCCGGCGCCCGCGACGAGCGTGTCGCGGATGTGTGCATCGAACGTGTCATCCTGAGCGAATACGCTCGCGATGCCGCCTTGCGCCCAGCGAGTGTTGGACTCTTCGGCTGCGCGTTTGGTGACGATGAGAACGCTGGCGTGGTCAGCGACGTCGAGGGCAAAAGTCAGCCCGGCGATTCCGCTGCCAATGACGAGAAAGTCGGTTGAGACGGCCACGGCGCGGAAGGGTAGCAGGCTCCTTGACGCACAACGACAACCCTGTCATGAGCCACGCCGCGCGCGGCGGGCCAAGTTGTCCAGCCGCGGCCCATCGTTCGTCATCGTGGCTGGTTTGCCCCATAAGGGACCGCTGCGTGAAAACGATGCTGCTCTTGCCGCCAGTTTGGTTTGTCGCAAAACCCTGAGCGGTGGTCAGAAAGGAGCCTGCCGAACCGTGAAGATCCTCGTCCCTCTCAAGCGCGTCGCCGATCCGGACAACGCCAACAAAGTGAAGATCCCTGGGTCCGGAGACAAGATCGAGACCACGGGGCTCGAATGGAAACCGAATCCATTCGACGAGTACGCCCTCGAGGCCGCCTTGCGGCTGACGGAAAACGGGCAGCAGCCGAAGACGCGTCTCGGCGAAGTCGTGGTCGTGACGTTTGGTCCCAAGGACACGGAGACGACGCTGCGTGCCTCGCTGGCAACCGGCGCTGACAAAGCGATTCGCATCGACACGACCGACGACAAGCTCGACGGTGACTTGGTTGCGCGTGCGTTGAAGTCGCTGGTCGAGAAGGAAAAACCCGACGTCGTTTTGATGGGCAAGCAAGCCGTCGACGGCGACTCGAACCAGGTTGGGCAGATCCTCGCAGAGCTGCTCGATTGGCCGATGGCGACGTTTGCCGCGACGATTCGCGAAGAAGCGGGCGCGCTGCTCGTGGGCCGCGAAGTCGACGGCGGCGTGGCGACGCTACGCGTGAAGCTTCCCGCTGTCGTGACGGTCGACTTGCGCATCGTTGCGCCGACGAGCGTGTATTCGATGAAGACGCCGGCTGCGCACAAGTACAACGACGGCGTGCGGTTTGCCGCGCTGCCTGCGATCATGGCGGCGAAGAAGAAGCCGCTCGCCGAGGTGAAGCTTGCCGACCTTGCGCCCGATGCGGCGCTCAAGGTTCAGTACAAGGGCTTCGCGGCGCCTGCTGCACGCAAAGCGGGCATCAAGGTCAAGGATGTGGCGGACCTCGTCTCGCGTTTGAAGAACGAGGCGAAGGTTCTTTGAGGGTTGCCGGCAACGGGACAAGACAACACGAAAGGTTTTACCATGGCAGACGTTCTCGTTGTGGGTGAGGTTGCCGAGGGCAAACTCAAGAAGACCACGCATTCGGCGATCACGTTCGCGCAAAAGGCGGCGGCGGCGCTTGGTGGGTCGTTCTCCATATTGGTCATTGGCGCGGGCGCTGCAAAAGCGGCGGCCGAAGCCCAAGGGTTTGGCGCGGCGAAAATCCTCGTCGTCGACGACCCGTCGCTCGCCAATTACGTGGCCGAGCGATATGCGCCGTCCGTTGCGGCCGTCGGCAAAGGCTTTGCGGTCGTGGTTGGCACGGCGAGCGCTTATGGCAAGGACCTTTTGCCGCGCGTGGCAGCTCGTCTCAATGCGGGTTTTGCCAGCGACATCACCGAGCTATTGGCGAGTGGCGGAAAACTCGAATACAAGCGACCGATGTACGCGGGCAATGCATTTGGCATTTGCTCGATCACGACGTCCATTCAGGTCGTGACCGTGCGTCAAAGCGCATTTGCTGCGGCCGAGCCACAAGGTGGCACGTCGCCGGTCGAAAACGTGGCATTCGCGGGACCGAGCAAAGCGGCCGAGCGGGTTGAATTCGTTTCATTCGACCAGGTGAAGAGCGCGCGTCCGGAGCTGACCGAAGCGAAGGTGGTCGTATCGGGTGGCCGAGCATTGAAGGAGAAATTCAATCAGGTGCTCGATCCGCTCGCGGATGCATTGGGTGCTGCGATTGGTGCGAGCCGTGCGGCGTGCGATGCAGGGTATGCTCCGAGCGATCTTCAAGTTGGGCAAACCGGCAAGATCGTCGCGCCGCAGCTTTACTTTGCGATTGGCATTTCGGGTGCCATTCAGCACTTGGCCGGCATGAAGGGCTCGAAGGTCATCGTGGCCATCAACAAGGACGCCGACGCACCGATTTTCCAGGTGGCCGATTATGGTCTCGTGGCGGATCTATTCGGCGCGGTCCCCGAATTGACGAAAGCGATTCAAGCCGCAAAGGGCTGAAAGCCCCTGCGCCTCACCTCTCGGCCCCGCCATGGGGCCATCGTCACACCCATTTCGACTCGATCGCATCGACTTCACTCCTGTGCCGAACGGCGATCGCGACAAGCTTTCGCGCAGTGTCGCTAGGGATTCCATGGGACACGAGCTTGCGCGGATGGTCTTCCCCCATGCGAAAAAGCAGCATGTTCCAGAGATAGTGCCACCCGGACTCCTTGTTCGCCGCGAGCACAGCCCCTGTCAACCAGGCCGCAATGCTTTTTGCATCGTTTGTCCCAGCCCTCTCGTTGATGGTGCGAAAACAGGTCTTGGCAAGTTCTTCGACGGGAACCGTTTCATCCAGTTCGTCTGGCGAGCTGGGGTCAGCTTCCCATCTTGCGCGGTTTGCGGCGTTGATGGTGTATTGGACACGAAGCGCTTCGCGCACGGCAGATTTGACGGCTTCGCGGTGCTCGACGACGGGTCCAACATCGGGCCAGAAGCGCTCGAACTTGTCGAGGCTCAACCATAGGCTGCCCTCATACCACGCTCGGGACTCTTCTTTGTCATCTAGATTCAGGGGGAAATCGATCATGGGTTGCTGCTCGCGCGACGCACAAAGACGATATCTTCGGCGTCTTCCAGGAATCTGTGGACGAAGAGGCCCAGGTCACCTGCTTCAATCAGGGCTCCACCGTTGGGCGCGGACCAGTCGTCTGCGTCTGGTGTATTGGGAAGGATGACCTGGAGAACGACACCCTCCACGGGTTCACCAACGTAGTGGACTGCAACGATGTCTCCGTCCATCACTTCGATGCCGCTCATGTATTTCATGGTGCTATCCCGCCTCCGACAGCCGTAGACCAAGGCACCGCTCCGGGCAGCGGCGAGAATTCAGGGGTCGGATGAATGAAGTCAGGGTCCCAGAAGCAGCGACAGCCTTTTTCTGGCGGGCTTTGATGCATTTTGTAATGGTGCGTGTGATTCGCCATGCCGTAGTGTGGCTTATTGCCCGCTGCTGCGCTGTGGTAAATATAGGACGTCCCCCCGACTGGCACGGGAAGGCAGGGTAGGCACCGGCGTGGCGGGGCATCCCGCTTGGCAGGCTGCGGCTGGGGTTGCGCGACCGGCGCCGGCGCCGGCGGCGCGTTCGGCTTCGAATTCGTGATTTGCGCCCGGCGTTGCTTGATCTCCGCGGGAGACAAGCGGCGCACTTCTTCGTACTCCTGGACGCTCGTATAAGGGCGCTGCGTAATCGGATTCAGCTCGTCCGCCCAGGCCGGCGCCGTTTTGCTCGGCAAAAGGAATATCGTGACGCCCACACCGACGCCCACGATGACGGGCCCTAGCGGAATGGTGACGTAGTACGGATTGGGGAAACCTTGCGGCGGCGTGCCCGGAGATGGCTGGATCCGGCGGATGCCCGACTTCTATCCTTCAGCGTTACCTGTCTTTGGGGCGTTCAATTTTCGTTGACGCCGATCTGCGTGTTCGCATAGCTTACGAGGGAATATCATGAAACCTGCACCGGCCTTGCGTCGTGGTTTGGCCATTTTTTTCGCAATGCTTGCGTCGCTATTATGCATTCCCTGGAATGCGGAAGCACAAGGAGTCAGGCCGGACCAGGAAGGCGCCATGGATGCCCTTGGCAGCGTCGTATGCACGACGCCGGTGGATTGCTCCAAGAAGTGTTTTGCGGCCAAGAAATTTTGTGTGGAATATGCATATCATCCTTATAAACCAGACGTTGGCAATGGAGCACTCATCGATTGTATTGATACATTTCCGCCAGCCCGACTCGGCGGCTCATACACGTGCCTTTACAAATATTCGAATGGCGACGTCTGCGTTTTTTCCCGCGCCGCGCAGATCGGCCCCATTCACCCACCGGCACCTCCTCCACTTTGCGTGTACAAGTCCTAGGGAGTTCGAGGGAATGACATGGAACCAGTCGAGCATGCACGTCAACTCGCAGGTATAGTCGCTTCCGGAATGAATGCGCGCGCGCTTCTTGCGGGTGGAAAATCCGCGGATCCCACATTGCTTCACCAGGTTTTGTTGGACCTCGCCGCCAAACTGCAAAGGCTCGAGCTGGATGGTCATGCCAGTGTCCAGGGGCTAGCTTTTCCGACCGATATGGCGGCAAAGGCCAAACGACTTCATGAGGAGCTGATTGCTGCTAACCCCTCTGACCCTTTGGACGAAGCCCTCCTTGCGCTCGCGGTAGAGTGCACCACGTTTTTGGGCACGCCATAAAGCCGAAACCGCCCGGCCTTCGTTCGTGACATGGACGTTAAAGCTCATGCTGTAGTGGACGGGCTTCAGGCGAGCGGCACTCTGACGCGGGCAGCTCGCGAGCCGCTTCGCCACGGGCTGGGGGACACTCGTGCCTCCGCGTTTGCCGGGCCGAGCAATCGGCAACTGCTACGCAATCCCAGCCTCGCCGTTTGGCGTGTACGCTTCGGGAAGGTGCGCCGGCTCCAAAACGCGGGGTTTGCCGGGCTCCTTGCCGCTCACATAGTCGCGCATCCAATGCGCAGGACGCCGCGCGTCGGCCGCCATTTCCGCGCCCAACATTGCCTGAAATGCAGTCGCATTCGATGCCACCACGCGGACTTCACCGGGACCACAGCCAAGAATCGTCCCTGCCAGCCCCAAGGTTATGACGACGATGCGAAGGTATCGCGCGACAAACGAAAGGGTTGCGCTCATCCATCGAGCCCATCAGGCCCGAAACGAGCTGTCAAGCTAGAGGCGCGTACACCGTTTCGCACTGCGGCGCGCCTCGCGCAGCTCATGCCTCGGTGGTTTCTTTTGACGCGCGTTTGTCACGCCGGCGGGCGACGGCTTTGTCCACGGCGTCGAGCAGCGGTTGTCGCAGAGCTTCGATATTTGCGGCAGGCGCGGATGCGATGTCCAAATTGATGAGAATGGCTTCGGCCACTCGAGCCCATGCTCGCATGCGTCGACGCACTTCACTCGGCGTCACGGAATCTTTCTTCATTTGCGCGGCGGCAAGTGACCGCTGATGTTCCACGCTGCCGAGGGTTTTACCGACCGCACCAATCTCGTGCGCAATGTCGAGAGCCGTTTTGTCTTTCGTGATGTGAATGCCGCCGAGCAGGCCTGAAAACTCGCTATCAGCCAGCGCTTCGAGCTGCGTCGCATTGCCCGCTTCGGCTTGATACGATGCTTGTATGGCGCGCAATTGATTCGGCAAGAGCGCCTTGTTGGCTCGCTCGATGTTTTCGGCTTTCGTGGGATCGCCGCCGTCGCGTCCTAGCTCGAACGAATGCGCTGCGATGAGCAGATAGTGAAGACCGCGCACGAGGTGATCATGGCGGTCGTCCAATACTTCGGCCTGGGCCATCAGGTCACTCAATGCCACATCGGCCGATGCACCATCGCGCGCGTCGATGAGGGCATGATGCACCGTTTCAACGCGGGCGAAGTGAGGAGCGATCTCGGGGATCGCCAGGAACGTGGTCTTTTGGGCACCGATCCAAGCGGCCGAGATGTTGATCATCTCGCCAATCTGGAGGTCCCGGACGGATGTCGTCATGTCTTGGAAGATACTGGAATGTGTGACAGGAGGTCAAGAGCTTGGTTGGAGGTAGTTGGCAAGACTCGGGGTGACGGACGAGCTGGGGTTGGAGCGGTCAGCGGGACTCGGAGGTGAGCGCCGAGCTGGGGTCGGAGGAGTTGGCGGGACTCGGAGGTGAGCGACGAGCTGGGGTCGGAGCGGTCAGCGGGACTCGGAGGTGAGCGCCGAGCTGGGGTCGGAGGAGTTGGCGGCACTCGGAGGTGAGCGACGAGCTGGGGTTGGAGGAGTTGGCGGGACTGGGGGGTGAGCGAGGAGCTGGGTTGGAGGAGTTGGCGGCACTCGGAGGTGAGCGAGGAGCTGGGATTGCAGGAGCTGGCGGGACTGGGGGGTGAGCGAGGAGCTGGGGTGGGAGCGGTGCGCGGGAGTCGGGGGTAAGGTCGGACGTGCCCGCCGCAGGGTGCCGGCACGGACAGAAGGTGGACTAGCGTCCGGGCAGCCGGCTGCCGTGGCAGCAGAGTAAGGGTAGAAAGGGTCAGTGGTTTCTGGTAGAGGAACGTAGCAATGCTCAACGATGATCAAGCGGCTCAAGTTCCACAGGTTTTTCGGGCGATGCTCCCAGATGGCAAACGGCCCCGCATCGGAATGGGCAGGAACATGCTTAGTGCGCGCGTCCCTATAGACGTCAAGCCGGATCACAATGATTGTGTCAAGCCTGGCAAAGGAATGAGCGTCTTTCGTAGCGTCGAGGAGATGTATCCTTTTTTGATTCCTCCAAGCTATATCGATCGCTATCCCGAGGCGTCAGGGGGAGACCCTGCATGCAAGTTGTGGCGGCTTGGAACTGGTCCCTTCGTTGCGGGTGCCATTACGGACGACCTTGCGTTGTGCCCGGGTTCGGGGAACAAAAGCGCACATGGAGAAATTGCGCCATCACGAGCGATGCACGTGGATGCATACCAAAAGGCGCTTGCGGCCACGCAAGATGAGTGGACGGCAATATGAAAACAAATGAACCGACCGCTTTTCAAAGTCCCAGCGAAGGTGCACGCCAGCACGAACGGGAAGCACTCGAATTGTACCGATTCATTGCCGATGGCCGCGGCGGTTCGGAAGAAGCCGAGGCGCTGCGAGACGTGATGGTCCTGAGCTGGGACGCGATGAGCTCGTCGGAGCAGTCATTGTTGCGCGGGCTCTATCGCGACCTGCACATGCTCACGGGGGATGAAGTCCTCGATTCTGATGCGGTCGATTATCAAGAATTGAAGAAAGCAGTACAGTGCAAGCAATACGTGCGAGCGCTCGAGTTGCTGCGCAAGCGACGGGACAAGCTCGAACCACCTTACGTTGCCTACTTTCGCGCACGATGCTGGAACGCGCTTGGTTACCGTCACGCCGGCCTTGCGTTCATGGAACAAGCAGCCAGGCTGAAACCGAATAATGCCAATTACACTTACCTCGTTTTCCAGGCGCTTTTGGATCTGGGTGAATTGAGCGATGCACTTGCCAGAGCAACCGCCCTCGAATCGGGACCAGACGCGAAAAGTCCAGCGCTCTTCGGCGCCGCGCATGCACTACTTCATGCAACGCAAGCAGGACAACTCGATGAGCCTGGTACCTACGAGCGAATCAACAATCTCCTCGATCGCGCCATTGCACTGGAATCCGCTCGGCCATTGGAGGCCCAATCAAATGCCCTTATCGTTCAGGGATATATGGAGAAAGGCTTATGCTACGAGCACATGAACGAGTTATCACGTGCAATCGAAGCCTATACGGCTGCTCTGCGCCAAGATCCAGACAATGATGCCGCATATGTTGCGCGTGGCCTCGCGCGACTCGACTCCGACTCTCGCGCGGCGGAGCAAGATTTCGAACGCGCCGTTCATCTCGGAACCCCCTTCATTTGGCCATACATGATTCTGGCACCGCAGCGCCTGGCAAGTGGTGAATACAAGGCGTGTGTCAAAATCTGCCAAATGGCAATCCGCCGAACGTCCGCGCCGGAACACCTCGCGAACCTATTCGAATGGATGGCCATTGCCAACGCCAACCTCATGTCGAATCCAGCAATTGTCGAGCGGTTTTTCCAAAGGGCACTCGAAATGGATCCGCTCAACGAGCGCATTCGCATGAACTTCGAGGTGTACCAGAACCAGGTGGCGTACCACGTCAAGACGCTGGCTCGAGGTCTTACGGCCGTGCCGTGGGAAGTCGCAAACGACGTCTCGCCTGCGGACGCCCGCGCGAGCCACAATCGCAGCGTTGTCGACCGTGGTCGCGCATTGCTCGAAGCCGCCTGAGTCGGAAGGCCGCACGTCTCCAAAACGCCATCCCTTGGTTCGCTTGTACCGTCGCCCCATGAAGGCGGTCGTCCCTTTGCTCATCTAGAAGGTATGCAATCGTCTTACCTTCA
This sequence comes from Polyangiaceae bacterium, assembly GCA_016715885.1. NCBI lineage: Bacteria > Pseudomonadati > Myxococcota > Polyangiales > Polyangiaceae > Polyangiaceae bacterium. The sequence goes on along the minus strand of JADJXL010000018.1, from coordinate 642,512 downwards.
GCACTGGGTCGGCTTCCTGCAATACGACCATCATCGATGACCTCACCGCAAGCGTTCCCAATGAACGCGTCAGCTCTCCCGCACTTGCGGCAATAACACGCGAAATGTCGCGCCCTCCCCCGGCGTGCTTTCGACGTGCACATGGCCGTGCCAGCGTCGTACGATATCGGCGACGACCGCCAATCCCAATCCCGTCCCCTTGCCAACTTCTTTGGTCGTAAAAAACGGCTCCAATATCTTTGGAAAAATGTCCGGCGTTATGCCTACCCCATCGTCGCGTACGACGATGGCCGCATATCGCCCAGGTGAAGCCCCAAATCGAGCGGATTGCTCTTCATCCACGAATTGCGTCGCCACGACGATCGTTCCACCCTTCGTCATCGCATCCCGCGCATTGACCACCAAATTCAACACGACCTGCTCGATCTGGGCCGGATCCGCCCATACCTCACGCGCCGCCGAGTCGACTTCGATGCGTAAATCGACGGACTTCGGTGCCACGCGCACCAAAAGAGGCCTCAGCGTCGTAATCAATTCCGATACGTCGATGGCCGTCGGTTTGAACGGGGTTTTACGCGAAAAAGCCAGCAATTGACGCGTGAGTGTTTGACCTCGTTCGCACGCCATCAAACAATCATCGATCGTCTCACGCCATGAATCACTTCCCGGAATGTCGTCACGCAATGTACCAATACCGGAAAAAAGAATCGCCAGAACATTGTTGAAATCATGCGCGACGCTCCCCGCCACCTGACCCAATGCTTCGATTTTTTGGCCCTGTCGCAGCCGTTCTTCGAGCGCCCGACGTTCGGTTACATCAATCAGCGCCACCAGAATTCGCGTCGCTCGACCATTCGGTCCACGTACGATGCAGCCATCGCCCGCCCAATGACGATACGTCCCATCATCGCGACGCATTCGACATTCAATGCCACGTAAATCATCCTCCCCCGCCGCCGCGCGCGCCAATCGTCCCAGCACATACTCTTGCTCCTCCGGGTGCACGAGGTGCGTGTACGTGCCAAATGGCATCATCCGCGCGCCAAATGTTTGCACCTGCGGAAGAGGCTCCGCCCAACACACGGTATTTTCAACGACGTCCCATTCCCAAATGCCCATGCCGGCCGTGTTCAGCGCCAAGTGAAATCGCTCATTGGCCTGACGCAAAGCGTCTTCGGCGTCGTGGCGATCGAGCGATGCATGAATCATTTCGGCAAGCGATGTGAGCAGCGCATGTTCTTCGGCAAGAAAGGGTCCGAAAACCGAGGCGGGCCGCGCTTCCCGATACGCGACCTCGATTTCGCCAATCTGTCCATTGGCCATCGTCCAAGGCACCGTCAGCATCCACGGCGTCGTTTCATGACCCGGCGTGGCAAAGGTTTGTCCCTTGTAGCGAATGCATCCCGTCGCAATGTCCGGATATTGCATCGCCGGCGGCAAAAGCGTCGCGACCACATGGAGCCGCTCTTCACATGTCCCTTGCCGATGCAACATGAGCTCTGCGGCTCGATGGAGCGCGGTCAGTTCCTTGATTCTTTCTCCCAACCTTTGCGCAATGTCACGGCGAGACTGCTCCGCCGCGCGACTCGCACCGATGTCCTCCATCGTCGCAATGACGAACGAACCCGCAGCGCATGGATGCCGCGAAAACCTGAATCGTCCCCACGACGTGCTGCCATCCTTGCGACGGTATTCGCGTTCGACGGTATCGTCATCGCGCCTTCCCGCGCGCACGTCTGCGCATCGCGCGGCATCAGCGGCTGCATCAGGTGAACGCAGGAGCTCGGCGAACGTCAACGTCCGTAGCTCGGCTTCGGATCGACCAAACATCCGCTGAAGCGCAGGGTTCGATCGATACAGCCGAGCTCCATCGTCCAAGACGGCAATCCCCAGCGGCGACGATGCGAAAATTGCCTCGAATAGGTCGTCTGCCGTCAACATCCCGCCCCCGTTCGCAACCATCCTACTTCAACGTAGGGAATGTGGGAACGAGATATTTTTCCTTCTGTCAATCCGTTGACGATCGCGCCGCGTGGCGAGCTCAGCCCGTCAAGTCGCCCAATGCATAGCGGCACGCCAATCGAATGGCATGCGCTTGGCGCGGCGATAGGGGGGTGTTGCGATTGAGCCCCACGATGAAGAGCGTATTGCCTGCCTTGAAGCCAATGATTTGATAAAACGGCCCCTCGCCAATGTGCAATTCGAATTGCGGTGATGGATTCCCCGGGACCGCCGAAGCCAGCGTGGCAATCGACGAAGCCACGAGCCCCGAGCCCGCAAGCCGCGCTTCGTTTTCATTCACCGAACCAGCCAGGGGCAAGCCCGCCGCATCGGCAAGAAAAACGTTCGTCGCTCCGGTCGCTTCTTCAATCCATTGAACGATTCTTTCACAACGTTCGAGCGTTTTCTTGACGCTCGTCAAATCGGGGAGCTTGGGCAACGCACGCGACGCGTCACTCGACGCCGAACCATCGGCGCTCGCAGGCGGAGATGACGGACGCGCTGCAGGCGGCGGCAATTGCGGCACCTCGGGAGCGTCGAACGACACGAGTCCCTCGGGCATCGCATCCGCACCGGATGCTTTTTTCGCCCTGTCGTCACCCGACAAGTTCGTCGCCGACGCGATCGCGTTCGAAAGATCAAAGTCAAACGAGGAGCGGGATCGGGCCATCGTCGTCCTCCTTGCCGCCCTTCTGCGCTTCGAGACGATCGAGCACGTCGGTGGCAAGTTGATCAAAAAGACGCGCAAGCGGCGGCGGACGCTTCTGCATCAAGAGCAGCGGCGAGCCCCGCAGCGACGCCTCGAGAAACACATCGTCTCGCGGAATCACACTGTCGAAAATGAGCCCGCCCGGGAATTGCGTCCAGAGCGTCTCGGCGACTTCGAGCGACGCGTGCGTTTGGCGATCGAACATGGACAGGACGATGCCGAGCATCGTGAGGTTGGGGTTTTTCTCGGCACGCACGCGATCGACGAGCGCCAAGAACTGCCCGAGCGAACGCAAGGCGAGAGGCTCGGCTTGGAGGGGCGAAAGTACGTGCGTGGACGATTCGAGCGATCGAGTGGTGACTTTGCCGAGACCTGCGGGGCAGTCGATGAGCGCCAGATCGAACTCGCTTTGGAGTTGTTTGAGCATGCCGGAGAGCATGCCGGTGCGTGTCAGGGCATCTTCGAATCCGGCTACGGTCGTGGGATCCACGCGCCCGACGCTGAGCACGTGAAGTTGCGGATCGCGCGTTCGAAGAAGCACGTTTCCAACGTGCTCGACGCCTGTGAGGACTTCGGCGATGCCGGGCTTTGCTCGATCGGGCAAACCCAGGGACAAACACAAGCTGCCCTGCGCATCGAGCTCCATGAGGAGGGTGCGGTTACCAGCACGCGCCAAGGCAAGCCCAAGGTTGAGGGACATCGTGGTTTTACCGACGCCCCCTTTTTGGCTGGCCACGGTGATGATGTGCATGCTTCTCCCGGCTCGAGGTCGAGCTAAATCAAGCTGATGCGTTTCATGAGCGCGCCGCAAAGATCCGACTGCGGGTTGCGCTGCCGCTCGATGGCCAAACCAGCGCGAAGTATCGCGCTCGCGCTCTCTGGATTGCCCAAGACGATGTGGCAAACGCCGAGCATCTCGTGATCGCCCGGCTCGCCGTATTTCGACACGAGCTCCGTGAGGGGCCCGGCTGCTATCCGATGCGCCTCGACCATTTCCGGCGTCGGCCGTTCCGGGTCTGGGGCTCCTTTGGCCAGGATCATGAGCTTCAGCGCCTGGCGCTGATCTTCCGGACGATGCTCGCCAAAATCCGACGTTGAGAACAATTCGCCGTACGCCGCGTACGCATCTGCAAGTTTTCCGTCACGCCAATGCTTGACGATGTTCTTGACGGATTGAATGAGCTCGTCCTTGTTCGCCATGCTCGGCACGATACACAACTGGCGCCAGGGTGGGGAGGGAGCGTGTGCTACGTTGAGCGTCAATGTTCGTCGACTTTCTGTACGAGCTGCGTAGCCGCAAAGTGCCCGTGGGAACGCAAGAAGCCCTTGCGCTCAGCCAAGCGCTTGCCGCAGGGCTGCACGAATCGTCGCTCGATGGCTTTTATCACGTGGCCCGCGCGCTTTGCGTTCACTCCGAAACACAGCTCGACGACTTCGATCTCGCGTTCGCCAAACACTTTCGAGGTGTGCACGTCGAGGCGAAAAAGATTGCCGACGAGCTGGCAGATTGGCTGAAGGATCCGAAGAAACTGCGCGAGCTGAGCGAGGAAGAGCGCTCGATGCTGGAAGCCCTCGACCTGGAACAGGTGCTCGAGCAATTCGAGCAGCGTCTTCGTGAACAGAAAGAACGTCACGACGGTGGAAATCGCTGGATTGGGACGGGCGGGACATCGCCGTTCGGGCGCAACGGGTTTCATCCATCGGGCATCAGCGTGGGCGGAGGATCGGGCGGTCGAAGTGCGATCCACACGGCGGATGCTCGCAAGTACAGGTCCTACCGCGCCGACATCACGCTGGACGTGAGGCAGCTCGAAGTGGCGCTGCGCAAGCTGCGAGGTTTTACCAGGGAAGGCGTCGACGACGAGCTCGACATCGAGGGGACGATCGACGCGACGGCGCGTAACGCGGGCGAGCTGGAGGTGGTGACGCGGCCGCCGCGACGGCCGAATACGCGTGTGATTTTGATGATGGACGTGGGCGGATCGATGGACCCGTACGCGCACACGGTGTCGCAACTGTTCAGCGCGGCCAAACGCGCGACGCATTGGAAAGAGCTGCGCACGTATTACTTCCACAACTGCGTGTACGGAAAAGTCTTCAAGACGGAAGGATTCAAAGACCCCGTACCTGTGCGGGATCTCCTTCATGAATGCGGAAAACACTACAAGCTCGTCATGGTCGGCGATGCATCGATGGCTCCCTACGAGCTGCTCGGATCCGCAGGATGGGGCGAGGATGCGAATACGCCGGGCGTCAAATGGCTCGCGATGCTGCGTGAGCATTTCGATCGTGCCGTTTGGCTCAACCCGGATCCGCCGAGCGGCTGGAGCATGGGAACGGCGCAGGTGATTCGTCAGGTGTTTCCGATGTTTCAACTGACGCTCGAAGGGCTCGGCGAAGCCGTCAGCGAGCTGGTCCGCGGCAGCCGCGTGAGACGGTAGTCACTCGGAAGCGTCTTCCTGGACGAACTCGCACCGCACGAGCGCTCCGCCGGATGGCGCTCGCGTGACGATCATGTCCCCGCCGTGAGCTCGCACGATCGCGCGGCAGAGCAGAAGCCCCAGACCCGTGCCCGTTGATTTGGTGGTCACGCCGGGCTCGAAGAGGCGCTGCATCACGGCCGGATCGAAGCCAGGTCCATTGTCTTCGACTTCCAAGACGAAGCCGCGTTCGTCCGGACGCACTCGCACTGCAACCGACCCGGACGAACGATTGGAGAGCGCATCTGCCGCGTTGAGGATCAAGTTGGTGATCAAACGTTCGACCAGCAGCGGTTCGCAAGACACTACGAGATCGGACGGTTCGACATCGACGTCGATGCGCACCGGCGAGCCTTGGACGTTGCGCAGTGCTGCGGCAACGACGTCCGCGATGGGACAAGCTTCTCGATGAATCGGCTCGCCACGAACAAGGCGCAAGACGCGTTCGATGACGTCCTGGGACCGCTGCACTTCTGCCTCGGCGGCATCCAAGTGAGCGACGAGTCGCGTGCGCTTGTCGATGTCGCGTTTGGCGAGGAATATCGACGACGATGCGGACGCGAGCAGGTTGCGAAGCTCGTGCGCGACGGCAGCGCCAAGAACGCCGGCGACATCGAGTGATTCGGCGCGTCTGGGACGATTGGGCAACGTCACGCGGCCGAGTGTAGGACGCGGGTGCAGTCGAAGCAGGACCCAAATCGGGGGGTATGGGGGGGCCGAGTCTCGCCGTGCTTTTGTGCGAAGCGCAAAAGCACCGGGAGGCGAGCCTCGGGCCCCCCATCGTAAACCAGACCTCGCGAAGCGCGCGTCCCACGCGCGCGTAGCGAGTGTTCAAATCCTGGCGCGGCTTCAAATTAGGTCCCCGGCGGCGGCGTGGTCCTTGCCGACTGGCTGCCATCACCGCCAACACGCCGCCGCCGGGCGACCGACCAAAAGCGAAGTAAGCGAAGTAGGAAGCGCTCGCGCGCTCCGACCAGCAAGCTCAGCAAGAGCAGTGCCGAGCTTGTTTTCGAGCTGAAAACTCATCCGAACGAGCGAACCGAACTGCTCACCCGTGACAACGATGTCGCACTGCTGCGGAGTCGCGCGCGCACCTGCATTGGACGGACAGAAAATGTCACTCGGCCGGCAGAACCAGCTCGAACGGAACACTTTCACGAACAGGCGCTTCCGCTCGCACGGGTGCGCGCCGAAGCGGCATCAAGTCGAGCGGCGAAAGGCGTTTGTCCGAGGCGCCTCCGAACAGCTCGAGGCGCACGCTGCGATGAGGCGGAGGCGTGACGCCATCGCCCATGATGACCGCCGCAACCTCGGAAGCCTTCGCTGCACCCGAACCCGTGATCGACACGATGACGTCGAGCGTCACCACATCCCCAACGATGCCCGCTCGATCGAGCGCTGCGCGAGCCTCTGCGCCACCAACATCCGCGCTGATGAGGTACTGCCGCACATCCACGGTCTTGCCGATGCCTTCGATGTTCCGGCGAATCGGCAGGCTCTCCGCCGCCATCGCGACGCGACATCGTTCAGCGAGCACGTCTTCCGCGCGCTTGTCCGCAGGCACGTCGATCGCCGCGCGAGCGAATGCGATGACGTAGCGCGCACCGATGATCACGCGCGGGAGGGCAGGATCCTCCGGCCCGAGCAGCGCTGCACCAAGGAACCGCAAACCCGCCGGCGTCGCTTCGTTCATCCGCGCGACGAGCGCTTCGAGCTCGGATGCATCGATTTCACGCGCCAACCGAATGTCCACGTATTCGTCGAGACTCACGACACCCAGTGAAAGTGCTGGACTGAACGTCATGTCGGGCTTGGGATGAAATCCCTTCGTGTGCACCATCGTCTCGTTCACGCGCCGGAACACACGCGGCAGCTCGCGCACGACATCCAGGTGTCCAAGCAGCGCCATCGCGCCGGTTTTCGCGAAACGGAAGCGATACCGGAACCCGCCGCGACCAATCATCGGAGCAGGCTTCGGAGCTTCATCGGACAGGGCGGGCGTCGTCACGACGGGCGGCTTTTCGTCCACGATCGGCAATCGCCGTGCGGCGCCCATCTTCGTGAGGAACGAGACGCGTTCGCTACGCATCTGCGACATGTCGCAAGCAACGCCGCAGTCGTAACAGACCAACTTGCGTTTATCCGCGAGTGCATCTTCGACGTTCGTGTGGTGCACGAACATGCCTGCCGCTTTTCCACACGGCGGGCTCAGACGGCTCTGCAGAGCCTTGCGATATTCGCGCGCCAAAAACCCTTCTTCGAGGCCCACGTCGATGTGATCCCAAGGCAGCCGCGCGGTCACGGGGATTGTCCCGAGAAACCTCGAACGATCGACACCGAAGTGCGTGAACGCTTCTTCCCACACGTCGAGGCGCAAACGTTCGTCCCACGAATCGAACCGCGCGCCGTGCTTGTAAGCGTATTCGAGCACGTTGCAGAGCGATCGATCCCCTCGCGCGAAGATGCCTTCGAGCACGCTGGCCTCCGCGCCGTGCGTCTTCAGCTTGACGCCGCGGTGCTGCTTGACAGTTTGTCGCAGCAAACTTTGCTTGTGCGCGACTTGTTCGAGCGAGTCCATCGCCGCCCACTGAAACGGCGTGTGCGGCTTGGGCACGTGCGTCGACACGCTCACCGTGACCTCCGCACCTTTCTTGCCGAGCTTTCGCCCCACGGCCGCTGCGCGCGCCCCCATGTCGACGATGGCCGAAACGTCTTCGTCGGCCTCCGTTGGAAGACCAATCATCGAGTAGAGCTTCATGCGATCCCAGCCGCGCGAGAACACGCGTTCGGCCGTTTCCATCAGTTGCTCTTCCGTGACGTTCTTGTTGATCACGTCGCGCATACGCTGCGATCCCGCCTCGGGCGCAAACGTCAGACCCGACGCTCGCACGCGCCGCAGCTCATCGAGCAAGTCCGAATCGAGGCCATACGCGCGAAGCGATGCGACGGACAAACTCACGCGCTGCTTTGCAAGTTTGTCCGCGACCGTCTTGATGAGCGGCGAGATGCACGAAACGTCGGCCGTGCTGAGCGCCGTGAGCGACACTTCGTCGTTGCCGGATGCCTGCACCGCAGCGAGCACCGTGTCGACGATCTGCTGCGGATCACGCTCGCGAATGGGCCGGTAAATCATGCCTGCTTGGCAAAATCGACAACCTTCCGTGCACCCGCGAGCCACCTCGATCGACACGCGATCGAAGATCGCTTCCGGTCCACCCGTGGGACTCGTCGCAGGAAATGGATACTTGTCGAGGTCCACCAGCGCGCGGCTGATCGGCAAGGGCAAACCGGGTTCGTTAGTACCAACCACCACCTCGAAGCCCGTGTCCGCGTCGATCTCCGTTCGGTAAAGTGACGGTACGTAAACTGCACCGAGCTTTGCGAGCGCCACGAGACGCTCGCGCCGCGGCACGCCTTCCTTCTTCAGGCGCACCCACGTCAGCGCCACCGACGTTGCCTTCTCCTCGCCATCGCCGATGACGAATGCATCGATGAATGCAGAAAGGGCCTCGGGATGCGTCGCCGTCGGACCTCCCGCAATGACGAGCGGATCGTCGTCGCCACGATCGGATGACCGCAGAGGAATGCCTCCGAGGTCGAGCATGGTGAGGACGTTCGTGTAGGTCAGCTCGAATTGGAGGGAAAAACCGACGACGTCGAAATCGCGCAGCGGGCGGCGGGTTTCGAGCGAAACGAGCGGAATGGTTCGCTTTCGAAGTTCGTCTTCGACGTCGCTCCAAGGCGCGTAGCAGCGCTCGGCAAGCGTGCGGCCGTCGCGGTTCAAGATGTCGTAGAGGATTTTGAAACCAAGATGGCTCATGCCGATGTCGTAAACATCGGGAAATGCGAGGCAAATCTTGGCTTCGACGCTCGACCAATCTTTCGATGTCGAGCCGACTTCGCCGCCGGTGTAGCGCGCAGGTTTCTCTATTTTGTCGAGAAAATCCGCATAGGGATGCGCGTCGAGAATGCTGGGTACTGCTGGCACGGGAAAAACCCTCCGAGCGTGGTTCTCCGAGGTAGCACGCGGGCCGGCCAACGAGAAGGCGGACTGCCGCCTGGGGCTGCTCGGGTTGCACGCGGGAGATTCGGGGACTACGTTGCCGCCCCCTGTGTCAAAGCGTTTCGAGCTGGTTTCGGGCTTTCAACCACGTGGCGACCAACCGCGGGCCATCGAAGAGATTTGTTCGACCTTCAACGGCCCCGACAAGTTTCAGTGCCTGCTCGGCGTCACCGGCAGCGGCAAGACGTTCACCGCCGCGAAAGTCATCGAGCGGATGCAAAAGCCGACGCTCGTCATGGCCCCGAACAAAACGCTCGCTGCACAGCTCTACGGTGAGCTTCGGGACCTGTTTCCAAACAACGCCGTCCACTACTTCGTCAGCTATTACGACTACTACCAACCCGAAGCGTACGTCCCTTCGAGCGATACGTTCATCGAGAAAGACGCGATCATCAACGACGCGATCGATCGCATGCGGCATGCGGCCACCCACGCGCTCTTGTCGCGCCCGGACGTGCTCATCGTCGCTTCGGTGAGCTGCATTTACGGCATTGGTTCCGCCGAGAGCTACCACGGGCTGCTCATCAAGATGGAGCGCGGCTTGGAATTGCGGCGCGACGAATTGCTCAGGCGCCTCGTCGACATCCAATACGACCGCAACGATATCGACTTTCACCGCGGCACGTTCCGCGTCCGAGGCGACATCGTCGAGATCTTCCCGGCGTACGAAGAAAGTGTCGCGATACGCGTAGAGTTTTTCGGCGACGAGATCGAGGCGATCAAAGAGGTCGATCCGGTTCGGGGAAAGGTCATCCGCGAGATCGACCGCGTCGCGATTTATCCGGGTTCGCACTACGTGACCGAGCAGCAGCAGCTTCGGCAGGCCATCGCGGCCATCCGCGAAGAGCTGCGCGACAGGCTCGACTACTACGACAAAGCAGGACGGTTCCTCGAGAAACAACGCATCGAACAGCGCACGATGTACGACCTGGAAATGCTCGAGCAGATGGGGTTCTGCAACGGCATCGAGAACTACTCGCGGCACTTGTCGGGGCGCAAAACAGGCGAGCCGCCGCCCACGCTGATCGACTACTTTCCCAAAGACTTCCTGCTCATCATCGACGAATCCCACCAGACGATTCCGCAGGTCTCGGCGATGTACCGCGGCGATCGCGCTCGCAAGGAAACGTTGGTCGAGTACGGATTTCGGCTTCCAAGCGCGCTCGACAACAGGCCGCTCAAGTTCGAGGAGTTCGAGGAGCACTACAACAAGGTGCTCTTCGTCAGCGCCACGCCGGGGGATTACGAGATCGAGAAGACGGGCGGCGTGGTCGTCGAACAGATCATTCGTCCCACGGGCTTGAACGATCCGGCCATCGACGTGCGGCCCGTCGCCGGCCAAGTCGACGACTTGCTCGAACGCATCCGCGCACGTGTGTCGAGCAACGAACGGATCCTCGTCACGACGTTGACCAAGCGGATGGCCGAGGACTTGACCGAGTACTACACGGAGCTCGGGGTTCGAGTGCGTTATCTGCACTCGGACGTGGAGACGCTCGAACGTATTGAAATCCTTAGGGATTTGCGACGCGGTGAGTTCGACGTGCTCGTCGGGATCAACCTGTTGCGCGAGGGGCTCGACCTGCCCGAGGTGTCGCTCGTGGCGATCCTCGATGCGGACAAGGAAGGCTTCCTTCGCAGTACGCGATCGCTCATCCAAACGATTGGTCGTGCTGCTCGTAACGTGCGTGGCGAGGTGATCATGTATGCGGATCGCGAGACGGACTCGATGCGGCGAGCGATCCAAGAGACAAACCGGCGTCGTGCGTTGCAGAAGGCGTACAACGAAGCGCACGGTATTACGCCGGCGACGGTGACGAAGGCGATCTTCGATTTGTCGCCGACGTCGGGATCGCGGGACTATTACGCGGTGCCCAAGAACGCGGGCGCATCGGCGGACAAGGGCAGCTCAGCGATGGCGACGGCCGACATTGCCGAGCGGATCGAAGCGCTGCGTCAGGAGATGTTTCTGGCTGCGGAAAACCTGGAGTTCGAGAAGGCGGCGCGGCTACGCGACCAAATTCGAACGCTCAAGGGCGAGCTCGAGGGGGACGGCGGTGGGGCATCAGGATCGGCCGAGCCTGCCCGGGCGACGAAAGGCGCGGCGCGGGGAGCTGCTGGCGCTCGAGCGAAGAAGTCTGGCAGTCGGGGCGGAGCTGGCAACGGTCGCGGCCGGTACCGTTAATCGTCCAGACAAACGATCGGCGTCAGGACGCGATGTGGATTTGCGCGACGAAGCCGGGGTCGATCTGAACGTCGATTTGCGCGGGGCTTTGCGATGCGACCTGTTCGAGCTCGGCGTGAATGCGTTCGAGATTGCCCACGAGGTCTGCGACGGAAAGGCCAAGCGTGCCTTCGGGGGTTTCGCGTAGCTTGTCGAGCGCGAGCTCGAGCAGTTGCGTGGCGCTGGATGGGCTTTTCGCGCGGTAGAGTTTGTGCATCGCCGTAGCAATGAGAATCAAGCCGGTGAGGGTATTGCGGACGATGCCTTCCGGGCGTGGGCGCCGGCTTTCTTCCCAAAGCTCGTGAGCGTCGAAGTACCGCCCATTGCGATAAGCTTCGAGGCCCTCGGCCAAGAGTTTACCGGGGTCGGCCCCTTGCGGCACGGCGGTGCGACGTTCGAGCGTGGGACCGGGCTCGACGAGGTTCAGCGGGGGAATGAATGAAACGGCAAGGTCGACGCTTTTGATGGAGAGCAAGCGGGCGACTTCGGCCAAGCAGGCGCGTGTTGCATCGCGGAACGTGGCCAGGTCGATGCCGCCGTAGACGTCGGGGAGCTCGTCGAGCTTGAGCAAGGCGCGTTCGAGCAAGTGGAGGGCGCCACGCAGCTCGCCGTTGTGGCGGACCTTGTGCATCGCGTTGGTGACTTGAATGAGTGCCTGGAGAAAACGGCGCGTGGTCTCGTTTTGCTCACCCTGATAAACGACTGTCCAGATGTCGTGCGCATCGAAATGGCAATGCGCGCGGTAGGCTTCGAGCCCGCGATTGAACTCGACCTCCCGATCGACGCTCGCTGCGTTTTGGGTGTCACTCTCGCTGACGCTCTCGGTCTCGCTTTCCATGGGGATTGGCGGATGATACACGATGAAGCGAGCAATTCAAATCGAAGCACGCGAGTGGACGTCGCGCAGCCGGCGGGCTACACGTAAGTCGTGACGAAACACGCATCGCAAAGCAAGCCTCGACGCGGCAAGGCATCGCGCCGCAAACCCTCCGCAGGCTCGTGGGCCAGTCTCGCGGCCGCAGGCGGAGCGATCCTCGGGCTCGTGGGATTGCTTTATGCGTCGTGCAATGACAGTGCGCCCAAGCCCGAGCCCGAGGTGCAAGCAGCGCCGAACGTGGCGGCCACACCGACGGTCGCCCCGACGGTGGCCACGACCGTAGCGCCACAACCAGCGGCCCCCAAACCTGCAGCGGAAGACTGGAACGACACCCAGATCGCGTGGCAATCGTACGAAGCTGGCATTTCACGGGCCAAAACCGAAAACAAACCGGTTTGTCTGGTATTCTTTACCAACTGGTGCCCCCATTGCCGCAATTATAGCAAGATCTTTTCGGATCCCCGCATCGTTGCCCGTGCGAAAGAGTTCATCATGATTCGCCTGAATGCCGACGATGTTCCCGCCATCAGCAACGCGCATTCGCCCGACGGAGCGTACGTGCCGCGCACGTTCTTCCTTGGGCCCGACGGCAAAATGCTCGCCGACGTGCACGCGCCGCGCCCGCAATACGTTCACTTTTACGACGAGCACAATCCCGAATCGCTGCTCGCCGGAATGAACGCAGCCCTGCGAAAAATTCGGGCGATGTAAAGCTAGAGGGTTCGCACCAGCCCGTCTCTTCGCAGCTCGCCCAGGAGTCGCGCCGCTTCGCGCTCGGCTTCGGCTGCGTCGACCTCGAACGAGGCGCAAAGCCGCCGCCCAAGCTCCAACATGTCGCATTCGCCTTCGGCAAGCGCTTTCCACACGACGACGCCCGCCCGATTCAACGTGTAATAAAGTCCCGAACCTAGATTCAGTAAAACGCCGCTGCCATCGTCGAGCTGCGTAAAAAGCACGTCGCGGCTTGGAGAAAAACGTTCCTTCATCGTGTTGCGCGCTCGCCGGGATAAACGTACGTGACGACCATCCGCGCGTCCAGCGCTTCCTGGTATGGCGCCCCATCGAGCTCCACCCATGCATGCGCAGTCAAACCTTCACGCGCTCGCGGATCCATCCCCATCACGAACGTCGCAGCATGACCGGACCGACGAAGCAATGCATAACGCGTAAGCGCTCGATACAAGCACGTATCCGGTACGACACGCATGCGCCTGCATAACGCCTCGACCAACCTGAGCACACGCCATACCTCGGACAAAGGCGTCTTTTCGGATGGCATATGCGCCGGCGTCAAATCCTCGAGAATCCGCGGCAGCGCTTCAGCAGGGATACGCCTCGCAAGCCGAATCCGCAGCTCGAACGCCCGAGCCACAAGAGACACTCCGGTAAACATCGAGGCCGCGGTCACCACGCCGAATCATCCAATGGATAAGCAATTTCGCTCGACGACTTCGCAAAGTTTCGGCAGCGCATCGAGACACGGCGTAAACCGCACATCGAAAACGGCAAGCCGCGACGCAATGTCGAAATATCGCGACATCATGAGCGCATTTCGTTTGGGATCAGACAAGATGAACGAATAAATATGCGGCAACACGGCACGAAAAGCATCGGACGGAGAAAGCCGCTTCACTTCGACGTGGAATTCGCCAGGTTCTACATTCCCACCCGTATGTCGCTCGAGAACGGCAATCGCTGAAAGAGGCGCCGATGCTGCTGCTGAAATGAATTCGAGCTTTTCGCTGGAGGCGATTTCCACTCGCGGGCGAAATGGCAAACGTAATGCTTCGAACGCATTTTGATGCGGCAAGAAGACGAGCGAATCGTCGGCCCAATGCTCGTGCTGCCTTCGCGAGAGCGCATACGCGAGTGTGGATTTTCCCGTGCCTGATGTACCGCAGAATGCAACGACCCCGACTGCACCGAGCACGCCGCTGGCGTGAAGCATTTCTGCTCCGGCTGCCTGCAAAATCATCGGCAGGGCAAAACGATGATAAACCTCTTCCATCAGCGGAATTTTCGCCGCACTCGAAACCGTACCTCGCACGTGTCCAGCTTCGTCGACGACACGAATGATCCCGACACGAGGGAGCAGGACACGCGGAAAACCATTGTCCATTTCGCAAATGGCGTGCGTATCGCCATCGTCGGTCGTCCACGGGATGGCATCGGGCTTGACAGCGAAGCTTTCGGGGTCGAGCGCTGGGTCGACATCGATCACGAGCTGCTCGGCGGCGCGTCGATGCAGGCTGGCTTCCTGAGCTAGAGGCACGGCATGCATCCTAGCAGCGAGCTTGGGTGGCCGACATCAATCTTTGGGCCGACCTTTGGCACCGCGCCGGTGCCTGCGGGCTCCGCAAAAATAGTCTTGCAATATCGGGGATTTCGTGTGTCCTTTGCGGACATCGGATGGGGCAAACGCCATGAGCGTCGCGCCCCACTTCTGCTACGGGCCGTAAGCACGCCAAGACCAACGCTCGATACCTGGTCCAGGTTCACGTGCGTCTCGAACGAAAGCTAGCTGAGCAGCCTGACAGGACCTGCACGGTCATGCGAGCTGCTGAACATCATCCAAGGCTACCTTTTCGCGTCATGCCGGGGTCCATGTCGAACTTGGAGCCCCCCTTGCCCAGACCCTGCACGAAGTCTTCGAGGCGCCCCATTCGGACGAGCAATGGGCGTTCCCAAGCGGTCTTCGTGAGACCAGGCGGAGCGTCCATCGAAGATTGTTCTTGCTGAATCGTGTCCTCGATTTTCATGTACCGTACTTTCAGGCTGCATCACGATCGAGCAAAGCGTGCGGCGAGCCATGCCTCCGTGCTTAGCAGTTGCCACACGGGCACCCAACGTTCAGATCTACCAGAAAAAAATTGCTCCATGAGCTCGTCGGCCGCGCGCGGGTCCACGATACCAAGTTCCGAAAGCTTCGTCGCCCCTCGCAGACGACTCCACGTGTTTCTTCCGAATCGACGCAAAACATCGCGTCCGAGAACGGTAAAGTCGACTTTGCGCACGGGCATCATCACCGACGGCAGCTTCCTCGTAACCAGTTCTCGCAAAGGGCCTTTCATGCGCCCACCTTGATAAAGGTGCCGCGGATGGACGCGTAATGCAAGCTCGACGAAATCTCGATCGAAAAAAGGATAGAGGATACGTACTCCAAATCGCCCCGCCCACTCGCGCCCCTGCTCCAGCTCGAGGCTGAGAGACGGCGTTTGCGGCAAATCACGCATCGCCTCCACATATCGGCCTTCTCCCGGCCCAAGTTCCACAGAAACCGACTTTCGAGCGCGATCCTGTATGTCTTTCACCACTCCTTCTCGAAGCGGCACCGAGAGAGGGTGTAATCGATTTCGCACCAGGTGGTAAATTTTGGCACCATATGCACCTCCCACCCGTCGCGCTCCACTTATGAGAATGGGTTTCAAGGCCGCCTGCCAGAGAATGAATTGCGCGACGTGAAAAGCTGAAAACGGCGACGTTCGCTGCCAGGCCCGAGTGAACTCGACGAGCCCGTGCACATCTCCGTGCAAAAACAAGTCATGAGCGTATCGCGTGTCGACCACGAGCATTTCGTCGCCGCCCGTGCCGAAAAGGATGCGGCGCAGTCCCAAGTCTCGCGCCGTGACGAACAGCGTGGAATAAAGGCCCTGCCACAATCCCAGAACGGGACCGGAATTTCCCGCGGATTGCGCGAGCGCCGATGCCACGAAATCCTCGTCGAGCGCCGCGGGATTCACCGTGCGAAAATGCTGCGGCATCCCGAGCACTCGAGCGACGCGGGCTTGGGTCACCTCTTCGTTGCACTCGGTATCCGGAAAACGCACCGACAGCGCTGATAACGGCGGAACATCGGGCCCGCGTAAATCTGCGGCAACGGCAGCAATACCTACCGAATCGAAACCACCGCTCATCGCGAGCGCTTGCGCTCCGACTGATATGCATCGCTCGACCGCGCGACGCAACGTGCTCTCGAATTGCGCAAGCTCGTCTTCGGTGGCCCACGAAAATCCAAGCGGCAATGGATTCCAGTAACGAACGACCCGCATCGTCGTCCCGCGCACTTCGAGCATGTGCGCAGGCGGCACGCGGCGTATATCCCTATAAAACGTTTCATGCAAATGGTGCGAAAAGGATGTAACCAGAAGATATTCTGCAATTCGTGTCACGTGTGGCTGCTTCGACACCTCGGGTTGCGCGAGCAGGGCATCCACGGACGACGACATCAAAAGCAGCCGTTCATTCCAAAAATAATAACACGGGTGCAAACCCATGCCGTCGCGCCCGGCAACCAGACGGTTGTTTTTCCGGTCCCATACGGCCGTAAAAAACCCACCTCGCAATGCATGCAAAAAGTTTTCGGCTCGTTCCGCATATGCGTCGGCAACGTGCCGCGCCGCGGCCAAGCGTCCGCCCGAGGGCATATCGAAGAGATATCCGTCAAAGAGGACGATATCGCCCGCAGGCGTTTCAAACACTTCCAGCGCATCCGGCGCTTCCCCATCGCCCACGTCGATTCGAGGTTTGCCTGCATCGGGCTCCCATCGCAATACCCACGTACCCGGAGGTAAATTCGATACATTACGCGCTGGCCCGACCACCTCGACCGATGGCACGCGTCTTTCCGATGCGAGCAGTCCCTCGCGAAGAAGTTGCGCCACGAGCGATTCGACTTGCTCCTTCAGCACAGACGCATCCACGTCGAACTTCGCGCGCAGGTGATCGAGGCATCCATCCAATGAATGCTTTTCCTCGATCCAAAGCCATATTTCGGTCCCCGTCCCATTCAGCTCGAATACGGCATTGGTTTCGAGATTCACGATGAAAAACGTTTCGTCGAGCCGGCGACCGACCACGTGCGATGCCGGGCCGAGCGAGCACTGCCACATGTCCGCACTCATTCGCCCACCCGCACGGACGCTGCAAGGCAACGCAAACACCCGGGACAAACCCCGGCCCGGAAGCTGTTCGTTTGCATCGCATTCGACATGCGCGGACAGTTACCACAACTCGGCAGGCTTGAGAAGCTCGCAGTTCAGCACAAAAAATGAAAGGAACTTTACCCTGCGAAACCTGCGCAATATACTGTCGCCTGCGATGTCAAAACCATCCTTGCGCGCTTGGGTTCGCAGTTTCCTGTGGCTCGATGGCGTCGTGCAACGTGCCGTCAACCTTCAGGATAGCTTGCGTGACGAATTGTTCTTGGCGTGGATTCCACCCGGCGAACGAACTGCAATCACCACATCCCTTTACAGCCGCGAACCGTCCTACATGCCGGGACGCGGGCATGTGGAACGGGGGCTTTTTCCTGCCGAGGAGTATGCTCTTCGCGCCAGGCCCCTCGCGCCAGGAGCCCGCATTCTTCTCGGCGCTGCCGGCACGGGCCGCGAGCTCGTCACGCTCGTCCAGCGCGGGTTCGACGTCGTCGCTTTCGATCCCTGTTCATCGTTCGCCGATGCCGCACGATCCATCGCACCCCAATCGAAATTCGTCGATGCATCGTATGCGGATGTCATCCAAGCCGCCCGCAGCGGCACCGGACCTCTTGCATTCGTACGTGACGAACCCGCTTTCGATGCCATCATGTTCGGCTGGGGCAGCCTTTCTCACGTTTTACCGCATGCCGAACGCGTATCCCTTTTCTCCGCCTTGCGAACACTCGCCCCTCGAGCTCCCATTTTTGCAAGCTTTCTCTTTCGCCCAGATACTGCCGATTTCACCCGAGGCCGAGCGCGCAATGCATTCAAGCGGATTTTCACGACACTTGGCGCACCCGGCACATCCGAAAAAGGCGACCACTTTTCCCCGTACATCGGCTTTTTTTCGGCGCTCGGGCGGGAAGAAATCGATATGCTCGCCGCCGAATCCGGTTACGACGTCGTGCACTTCGATGCCGGCGCCGATGCATACGCGGTGTTCGAGCCCAAGAAAATCGGGACGTAAACGCACCGCACGCCCGCGCGGGGTTAAAACCCCGCGCTACACGATAAAAAGTCCCTCACTTCCGTTCGGGACTGGCGTTGTGCGGGTTGGGATCATCATCGAGAATCCCCGACGATTTCGCAGCAGACACCAATTCTCACGATGACGCTAGTCCGAGCGCGGTAGCGCGAGGACTTTTCAATGTGTAGCGGCGGGTTTCAACCCGCCGCGTGGTCCCGCGACGGGAGTTCGACGCGGAGCCCAACAGTTGCACTAACCTTCTTCCAGGTCGGGCCGCGTTTTGCCCATTCCAATCGCCCACCCCATCGAATATCGCGCATTGATTTCACACCGAGGATTCCATTGCAACTTCCCGTGCTCGTCCCGCCAGCGAAATGCATCGATACCAAACGGACCAAAGTACCCTGCCTTGACCAATGCATCCGCCACCGCCTTCGCCGCCATCACAAGCGAATACGCCTCGTCCCGCCCCAGCTCACCGCTACGCACGCGCCGCGTCTCGATCCACGCGCCATCTTCGGTCATCTGCTGCCACGTCGGCTCCCCGAGAACCACCACCCCCGCCGCCGATACATGCCCATGAAGCCCAAAATCGGCCACTCGTTCGACCCATGGCTCCACGACCAGCGCCCCAGAATAGCGTAGTGACGCTTCGATCCACGATTTCGCGTCACCCAATACTTCATCCGGACGCGCCCGACGTCGCCCTCGTCCCGCAAATCCATGTGGCCTTCTCAATAGCCAATTGCCCCGCGGCGACGGCAAAGACAATGCCTCGACGACTTCCTCGAGTGTCGTCACACAACGCTGCCCCGGTAGAACCGCCCCCAATTCGAGCGAAAATCGCCGATCATTGACGCGCCGCAAAACCTCGAATTCGGGCGCCGGCAATCGAGTGGCCCCCGCGCGCGCAAGCGCCATGAGCGCCCGCGGCGTCGGTAACCACGCGCGCCCCAAACATCCCTCGGCCAAACCTTTTTCGTTTTCCTCGCCAAATAAAATCAAATCGCCCGCAGGCACGAGCGTACCCAATTTTTCCACGAGATTCGGAAGTCGTGCCCGCATGTCCGCTCCAATCGTGCGCCGCGGACTCTCGAACTCCACTTCCGCACCGAGGTTCAGGAGCCACGCGGATCGGGCAACCATCGTTCGAGCTCCGTCAAAAAGTCCTCGGGAAAACCCGCTCGCAATCGAGCCGCCTTGTTCTGCGGCGTCCCACGCATCACCATCGGCGACAAGGGCTGCGGCAAGTGCCCGCGCCACTTGTCGAAATCGACATCTTCCGTCAATCGCTTGAACCATCGAAGCGCAAATCGCACATGCGGCACTTCCTCGGCACACACCACCGCTTGAATGCGCGCCCCTTCCTCGTCTCCAATCGCCGCAAACCGTTTTTCAAACCGTACCGCATGATCCAAGTTCCCGCCCTCGAACCCCATGCCCATTACCGCCACGTAATGCGCCGGCGTCGGCGATTGCGGCACGCGCTCCCAAAACCAATCCCGCACCGGAAAATCACCGAATGAAGCCCCAAGCTTTTCCAGGTGACCAAGATACATGTTCATGTGCCGTATTTCATCGCCCGCAATGCGCAATAGCCCTTTTTTGAAGGCTCGCGGCGCATCGGGAAACGCCAATAGCGCCCAGCACATCAGCTCCGCCGCTTGCAGCTCGTGATGCAAAAACGTGTGCACGAGCTCCGCGCGACGCATCGGATCGCGAATCGCATCCGGCCCCGGCGCCTTCGGCGCGCGCGACACGATTTTCAGCAATGCCGGACGCCCAGGCCGCTCGATACGACGCACGGGCGGATTTTCTTCCCATACCAAAGGCACGGGCGGAGGCGCAAACTTGCCCGCGACGAGCTCACTCGTCACATAATCATAGGCCCAACGTTCAGCCGTACCCTCCGCCGGGACCAATGAACTCATGACCCATCAATTCTTCACTTCGACCGCTTGCCCTGGCGGCAATGGGTCCCAGCGAAGCGAATCCCCGAGAAGCGTCGATACTCGTTTGGCTCGACCACCATCGAGACGCATCACGTAAAGCCCAGGTCCCTCGCCCGACGTGCGCGTCGAAAAAAACGCCACGAGCCGCCCATCGGGACTACACGCAGGATACCCATTTCGTCCTTGCCCTTGCGTGAGCCTCACCATGCCTCCACCACGTTCGTCCGTTGCAACGAGGTCCGTGTCTTTGCCAACTCCTACCGCATAAACGACCCGTATGCCATCAGGATGATTGCAAAATGTAGGCGATGAAGCGAACAACCCATCCGGAGAGATTGGTTTGCCATCCACGTAAATTCGCTGACCCCAACGCCCTTCACCGGAAAAACCGATCTTTCCAGAAGGGGAAAACGACGGGCGAAGTGCCATGCCCACGTCGCTCGCAGGTTCGAGGTTCGCGAAATCGGGCCCCGCAAACAATTTGATGGACGTGCCCGTGCTGACGGATACCGCTACGCGCGACCGATCCTTGGAAAACGCGAGACCGTACACGGAGCCTTTGATCGGCAAATCCACCGTCGTGCCCGCAGCAGTACGAATCTTGAATTCTCCCTTGTTCCGGCTCGAAGCGAAATAAAGCTCCTCACCTTTTCCAAATGCCGGCGAAAGCGATATCTCGTCCGAACCAGACATGGGCTTCGCATCGAATCCATCGGCGTCGACCGTGAATACTCGACGCAGGCTGCTCACGCCCGACACGAACGTCATTCGGCTGGCAAACGCACCATTTTTCCCCGTGAGCGCGCCAATGATGAGATCCGACAAGCGGTGACTTTCTTCACGCAACGAAGCTTTTGTTACGACAAACCGTTTGTCGAATACGGCAGCCGCTCCGTGATGCACGAGAAATACCCGCCCCCGAAGCTCCACTCTGTCCTGCCCATCCATCGGCTTCGCTCGCACTTCCACGAGCGCCTCGACCTTTTTCTTTTGCCAAGCGGCAACATCGAGCGCATCCCCTGAACCAGATGTCTCGGGCGCATCGGCATCCGATAAAAGATCGAATTCGCCAGACAAATCCAAGTCCCGGCGCGCCACATTTCGCAAGATGACGTCCTCTTCATCGAAGCTCGACGAAGGAAGCACCGCAATACGCGGCAATGGACGCGTCGCACCCGCCACGACGACGATATTTCCGAGCAGATCCTCGGGACGCGGAGGCTCGGTCGCTTCGGTCCCGTCCGCCCATGCAGGCATTGCAGCACCAAGCGTGGTCAAACCCGAAAATAACGTCAGAGCGAGCGCGCGGTTCATCAATCGCATCTTTCCGGTGTGCAGGTAAACGTGAGCGAGATTTGGGATTGAAGTATGTCGGGGTAATTTTCGGGCGGCGGCGGGAGCTCGTCGCCTTTGGCACTTTCGAGCGCCCTGCGAGCGGCATCATCGAAAGCCGCTTGACCACAAGGGACGATCGAATAGCTGGCAACCGATCGCCCACTGGACAAGATGACCGTCGCCGATACGCGATATTTTACGATGTCTTCCGGGGACAAACCGGATCCCGAAACGCGAAATCGCCGACTGAACCAGCTTCGAATCTTGTCGCGATAAATGTCGACCGCTCGAGCTTTCAGCGGATCGGTTTCCTTGCCGTCTTTTGCTCCATCTTCGTGGCCTTTTTCATCCACGTTTGCCGGCGGAGTCTCCTCTTTCGGCACTTCGATGGGCGTCTCGACTTCCTTGACGACCTCCGCTTCCGGCGGCGGCACGGGAGTATCCGCTTTCGCCACCTCCATTTCTTTCGGCGGCGCCGCTTCGGCCGTTTTTTCTGCTTTCGTCGAGGCGAACGCTTTTTGCTCCGCGCGAGGCTTTGCTCGCGGCTTCAGCCACCGGTCGGGCAGCTTTGTATGATCGCGCTTTCCGCCAAGCTTCAATGCCGGCGCATCCAAATCGAGCACCGGAACGACTTTGACCGGAATGCTCGATCCTGTATCGATTTCGGCAACATCGGCGGGCCTTTGCAAGTTCGATGCTCGCAAAAGAAGCACCGCGCCGACCTGCACGGCCGCGGCCACGACGAGCGCAATGGCGATTTCACCGGGGTGATAATTGCGGTGCTTTTTCGATTGCGCCGCACGCACGGCATGCGCCGCCATGTTCACCCCGATTCCTGGCGCGCCCGCAGTCAATTCGCTCCCTCCTCGACTTCCGGCTCGACGAGCAAATTCAGTCCTAGCACGCCGGCCGCACGAGCCGCCGCGACGACGCGCGCCACCGCGGCATAACGCGCATTCTTGTCGGCGCGAATGTACAGCTCTTTTTCTTTCTGAATGCGCGGATTCGTCGCGAGCACACCTTCGACGCTCGCCGTCACGTCGTCCTCGCCAAAGAAAACCTTTTCATCCTTCGTCACGGTCACGACGAGCTTCGTATCTTTGACGGGAGCCTCCGTCGCCTCGACGTTCGGCAATTCCACACGAAGCCCCGTCGAAAGAAGCGGCGCCGTCACCATGAACACGACGAGCAGCACGAGCATCACGTCGACGAGCGGTGTGACATTGATCTCGCCAAACCCTCGCCCTCGTCCGCGCCTCGAACCGCTCGTCATGGCCATGTCGAAATCCCTTTCCTTCGAAACTTACGCCGGCTTCGATCGCTGAATGGCAGCCGGAACCTCGGCAACCAATGCAACCCAGCCATTGCTTGCCGCTTCAATCGACGACATCAGCCCGTCGATGCGCTTGTTGAGCGAATTGTACGCGACGACCGCCGGAATGGCCGCAGCCAATCCAATCGCGGTTGCAATGAGCGCCTCGCCAATGGCAGGAGCAACGACCGGGAGACTCGCGCTCTTCGCCTGACCAATGCGCAAAAAGGCGTCCATGATGCCATAAACCGTGCCAAACAGTCCCACGAAGGGCGCCGCGGCGGCAATGGTGGACAGCGAATTCATCAGCGATCCGGCGCGCTGCTCTTGATCGACGAGCGCCCGTTTGGCCACCGAATCCAGCAACTTCGGGCTGCCCGCGCGTTTTCCCAATTCCAGCACCACGTGCGCGCCCGGTGCATCCGAAAAACGACTCGCCGCCGCAAAAAGCGCCTCCGCATCGAGCGCCTGTTGCGCCTCGTTCTGGAATCGCCGCTCGGCCCTTCCAAGACGCCCGAGTTGAAAAAGCTTCAAGAGCGCAATGACCCACACGAGCGCCGCCGCTGCAATGAGCATCCACACGACGACGAACACCGGCCCCGACGAATGCAATATCAGCGATATCGGGTCCAGCTGAATGGGCGCTCCTTCACCGAGAGCAATGTCGGTCATCTTCTATTCTCCTCAATCGGCGAGCAATACTTCGACGTTGCGATCCTGTGCCCAGCCTTCTTCATCGAGCCCCGTCGCCTCGACTTCACCGTGCGACGACGTCTGCATGCGGTCCGATTCGAGCCCCTTTTTCGCCAAAAATTCCGCCACGCTACCGGCGCGCTTTTGCCCCAAACCAAAATTGTATTCGGTTTCTCCGCGCATGTCGGCATGACCAACCAGCTTCATGCCCCGTCCCGCAAGCGCTCCCGTCGTGAAACAACGCGCGAGCGCCACGAGCGCCCCCGAGGCATCCTGGTCAATTTCAGCAGAATCGAAGGCAAAGTGCATTTTGGGAATATCCCCACAAGCCTTCATGATCCGATCTTCGATGTGCACCGTCCCCGCGGTCGGCGATGTCGGTGCCGGTTTTGCCGCGGTTTTCTCAGGAGTTGCCACGCGCACCACGACCGGCGCAGGCGTGTTCGATTCCGCCGCCGTCTTCGGCAAAGCTGCTGGATCGGATCCGCAACCGAGCGCAAATGCAGCCATGAGAGTGCTGACGACGATGATGGACGCTTGACCTGACATGATTCCTCCGTCGAAACCGGTGCGAACCGTAAAACCCGAAATGCGGCTCGCTTTTGGCTCCAAAACAAACACCACGGCCCTCGGGTCACGACGACCCTGAACGCAGATCTGATTCGAGCTTTCCCCCGCGTTACTAGCTACGCATTTGCAGGGCCAAATTTTTTGCGTGCTTTTTTTCCTGCCCGCGAGAACAGGGCTAGCAGTCGAGTTGTTCCCGGTCAAGCAACGGCGCCATCGTCATGATCGACGCAAAATCATGGATTGACGGCGGCATCGTCGAGGATTATGACGAGGCGCCACGTTTCTCCAAAGGATCGAGTCATGTCGCTGCCCAAGCTCCTCGAAGGTCGTCTTTCACTGCCCGTCATCGGCGCACCGATGTTCATCGTTTCCGGCCCCGAGCTCGTCATCGCTCAGTGCAAAGCCGGTATCGTCGGCTCATTCCCAGCCCTCAACGCCCGTCCCAAAGAACATCTCGCCCAATGGCTCGTGCGCATCAAAAAAGAGCTTGCGGAATACCAATCCGAACATCCCACCGAACGCGTCGCACCGTTTGCCGTCAATCAAATTGCACACAAATCCAATGATCGCCTCGAACACGATATGGGCGTGTGCATCGAACATCAGGTGCCAATCATCATCACGAGCCTCCGGCCGCCGGCAGAAATCGTCAAAGCCGTGCATGGATACGGCGGCATCGTGCTCCACGACGTCATCAGCGTACGGCATGCAGAAAAAGCTCTGGAGGAAGGCGTCGATGGATTGATCCTCGTGTGCGCAGGCGCGGGCGGACATGCGGGAACCTTGAGCCCCTTCGCATTGCTCACCGAAGTGCGACGCTTTTATTCGGGCACCATCTGCCTCGCAGGCGCCATGACGAGCGGCGCACACGTGCTTTCAGCGCAAGCCATGGGCGCAGACCTCGCCTACATCGGCACTCGATTCATTGCTACCGCCGAGGCCCACGCGATGCCCGCCTACAAACAAATGCTCGTCGACACGACCGCCAAAGACATCGTCTATTCGTCGCTCTTCACCGGCGTCCACGGCAATTACCTGAAACCTGCAATTGCCGCCAATGGAATGGATCCCGACAATCTACCGACGGCCGACAAATCCACGATGAACTTCGGTTCGGGCGGCAATACGGAAGCCAAAGCATGGCGCGACATTTGGAGCGCCGGACAAGGCGTCGGCAATATCGACGACGCCCCCACCGTCGCGGCACTCATCACGCGTATGCGTCAGGAATACAGCGCAGCATTCGACACGCTTCGTAGGCAGGCTTCGCAGTAGCTGCGCAGCGTCAGAATCGACGCCCAGGCGCTCCTCGTTCGACCGGAACATGCCGGCTCGACACAACTCGGCTTTCGCCAGACGAACGAACGTCCAGAGACGACGCCGAACCGTCCGAAGAATCGGCGGCAAGCGAAAAAGCCGCCAAAAGACCGATCACTCCACCAGCGATCATCAAAAAAGCCTGCAGCGCGTGCGGAATCGAGTCCATTGCAAAATTGGCGTGCAACAACGCAGCCTCCTTCAGGAGAAGACAAAACGCGGCCATCCCGAATCGCTCGGACCGCATTTCGGTGAACGCTCGACAAGCCGATGCCCTGCCAGCTACTTCGCCACTGACCAGGCCCGTCACCCGCGAGCGACGCCAAGATTGCCACGATATGTGCGAACGTCGAGACCCAATTTCGAATGGTCGGACAGGAAATGTCCGCCCATTCGCGTGCGTCGGTTCACCAACTCGCACCTCACCCAAGAAGTGCGTTCGAACCTATCAAACCCCCCGAAGAACCGGATCCAACGCGCGCCAGTCGTCGAGCTTGGTCATGGGATGCACAGCCGTCCGATACTTCCCCGAAAGCACTCGCCGCAGACTCGTCGCCCCATCGCTCACCACCGGAATGTGCCGGAACGACATCGTCAAGTAGAAGATCCGATAATGGAAAAAGTTCTTCTGCACGACGGCATCCGCACTTCGCACCGATATACCCAGCTCCTCCCAAAAGCTCGGATGAATCGGCAATGGCGGACGTTCCGTCATGACCACTTGAAAAGAACCAATCTCCAATCGAATGGCACGCCCACAATCCCCCGTGTGCCGCGCCATCACGCGCGCATCCACGGGCACCCGCGGCTGCCCATATCCCGGCGTCCCGCAAAGCTCGAGCGATATCCGATCACCCGCGGCAGCGTCCCACGCCTTTTCCACGCCCGCTGGATCATGCAGCGGCACGAGCACCCGCAGGCCGCGGTCATTCCGCACGAGCGCCTGCACGAAATGCGTATTGCCTCCGGGCGCCCCCGCGCCCACGATATCATCGACATCCACGAGCGATACGGGACCGAGCTTTCGCCATGCGCTCCGCGCCACTTCATCCAGCGCTTCGTCCACGCTGCGCATCGGAGGCACCATTGCATCGCGCTCGGCCCATGCCCGATCAGCCAACGCATCGGCCAGGCGCGCGGCCAAAGCTTCATCCCCGTCGGTCGATACGTGCACGGCCCATCCCAAATCCTCGGCGCTCGTAAACGGATGCACCATGAAAAGGCTTGCCGTGAGCACGCGGGGATCGTCTTCCAGGTGCCGCATGAATCGAAATATCGATCGCATCGGCGGGAGAAAATCAATGGTCATGCCCCCACCGAGCAGCATTGGCAGCTTGCGCCATGCATGCACTGGGTTCGCATGCCCGCGTAATGCTCGGATGAGCCGATTGCCTGCACGAAATCCCGTCGGCGCCAAATCCCAATGCGGATTCGCTCGATAGGCGACGAGTACGTCCACGGGATCGACGAGCCCTGCCGACAAATTCGCATGCAAGTCGTAACTCACTGCCATTTTCACATCCGGCCCGACGATCTCCCGCACGCGACGCAAAATCACCGCCTCGGGCGGCTCGCCCAAGTCCTTCACTTCCATCGATCCGTGCAGCGCCAAATACACGCCATCCAATGAACCCGCTGCATTGAGCGCCCGCAAAAGCTCGTTCAAGAGGCCATCGAAACATTCTCGCGAAAGTGGCCCTCCCGGAACCGCCAACGCCGAAGTGAGCGGAATCGTCGTCACATTGCCCGCCGCTCGCGCCGCCTGCACAAAACCCGTCAATTCTGCATGCGGCATGAACGATTTCAGCTCGGTGCCCGAAAGCGACGTCGCCCGACCAAGCTCGTCCCCCGAAAGCAAATGCAGCCTTTCGAAGTCTTCCCGCGTCGTCAAAATGGGCGAATACGTATCCGCTTCGTGGAAGATACGGCCGTACGCAATGCGCAGCGGCCGATCACCTCGTCCCAATCTGCCGAGCAATCGCGCGATCATGTAAACAGCTCTCCCATGAACATGGCGAGCAACCCCTCGCGAACGGGCGGCGGGGCAGCTTCGAGAATGCGATGAATCATGCCCGCTCGAGCCGGAAGTTGACCATTGGTTATGCCCAATTGTGCCATGATGTCTCCGGCATCGAAGCCGCCATCACCCGAGCTACCGACGAGGTGCGATAACATCGCGACGACTTCGGGCGGAGGCGACATGCGAGCGGGCAAGTCGACGGCGCATTTTTCCAGGTCCCGAGCAAAGTCGGGTGCTCGATCGGCATTTCCCGGATCGACCGTCAAGTGAATATGGGCCGGGGATCTACCAAAGCTATACGTCGGCTGAACGTACCAGCCGCATTCGGTCAAGCGATCGGCCAATTCGAAGACGTCTCCGTCATCGGTCGTCAATGCGAGTACATTGGCATGCGGGCGCGCGACCAATCGAATGCCCGGCGTCCGATCGATGGTCGCGACGATATGCTGCGTCGCTTCCCACATCTTTTTTGCACGTTCGCGAAAACCGCTGCGGCCGAGATGCCGAATGATGGCCAAAGCCGCAGCCGTCGCCGCAATCGATTTCGATCCGAGGATCGACGAATTGACGATGGAATATCCGGTCCAATTTGCGCACGCAAAATATTGAGCATTGCGCAATTCGCGGCGCCGCTGCAAAAGCACGGAGACACCTTTGGGGGCGAAGCCATACTTGTGCAAGTCCACCGACATGCTCGTCACCCCGTCCACTTGAAAATCGAAAGCGGGGACATGGACGCCGATATCGCGCAAAAATGGCAGCACGCAACCTCCGACGCACGCATCGACGTGCATGAGCGTGCCGTGTTCTTTTGCGAGCGCGGCCAATTCTTCAATGGGATCGACGACCCCATGGGCATAACCCGGAGCGGACCCGACGACGAGGATGACGTCGCCATTCATTTTGGCGCTAGCATCATCGACATTGGCGCGCATGGTGACGGGATCGACATCGACGGGAATGATTCCGACGCCAAGGTAATGGGCGGCCTTGTGAAAACACGCATGCGCGGTTTCGGGCAGGAGCATCTTGGGGGCGGTAACATGCGGGCGGGTTTTCCTCGCATGGTCGCGCGCTGATTTGACCGCGAGAATGACGCTCTCGGTGCCGCCGGTCGTTGCGGTACCAACGGCACCTGCGGGCGCACGAAGTAGCTCGAGGCACGCGTGCACGAGGGCATTTTCGAGCACTCGGGCGGATGGATACACCGTGGGGTCGAGGCCATTGCCTTCCATGCAAGCCGCGAAGGCTTCTCGAGCGACAGCGCGCGTTTCTGCGCCAGGGTCGTAGACGAATGCGAATGCGTGGCCGTCGCTTTTCAGGTCACGCGATCGGGCATCGCGGATGGCGGAGAGGATTTCGTCGCGGGATTGGCCGTTTTCGGGGAAATGGGCAGTCATGGTGGCTCCGGGAAGGAGACGCTATCAGGAGATGAAGAGGGTGCCAACGTCTTTTTCCCCTTCCCTTCCCCCCGCCGTCCATGTTACAAGCCTGCCCATGTCGCTCGATGCTCCCGATCCCGCGCTTTACGTTCACGCCCCGCAAATGACCGTCGAAGGTGGCATTACGCTCTGCCGCGTCGTCGCCGATGCGTGCCCGAATTCGATGCACGCGTCCGTCAAAAAAGCCGCCAGACGCGTGACCGAAGTGGCCGAGGCCGCGCAATTCGCCTATACGATGCGCCGCAAAGCCATGGGCAAAGTCACCACCGACGATGCTCGTCCCATCGATCGCGTCGCCGATACGTCCTGGGGCGCCCTGCGTTCGCGCCTTCACGCTTATTCGCTTCTGCCTCGAGAAACCTATCCGGATGCCATACGTGCCGGCGAAATTCTCGCGACTCTTTTTGGCGAAGCGGGCCTGTCATTCTTGACCGAATCCTATCCGGAACAATACGCCATTGCAGATTCGGTCATTCGCCGCATCGACGACGAAAACATGGCCGCCGATATCGATCGCATCGCCGGCAAGGAATTCCTCGAAAACGTCCGCACGCAGCACACGGCTTATGGCAAAATGGTCCAGGCCATGCTGCAGCGCGAAGAAACCATTACGGAAGACTTGAGCGAACACGTGCGCGCGATGGGCCAAGCGCTCGTGTATTACGCAACCAAAGTGGTCGCGTCCGTCGAACACGACAAACCCGCGACGATCGCCGCAGCTCGCTCGGCACTCCGTCCCATTGACGCATTCCGCGCAGCAACGGAACGTCGAACGGTGTCGCAAACCCCTCCGGCCTCGCCCGACGCTTCGTAAACCGATCACCCAGGCCGATCGGCCTTTCTTTTCCACTTGCAAACAGTTGGGCAAGCCCGAGTGGCCTTGGGTAAATCGTTTCGAAACGGCCGAGGGAAACCCATCGGCCTGTCCAAGCGTTTCGAGTGAGTTTGGATACACCGATGGGGCTGTCTGGACCGTTTGGAAACGGTTTCGAAGGCCATTCGGCTTTGGGGCTTACGCAAGCGAGCGTACGAGACGATAGACGCGGTTGTTCGCGCCCCCCCCCCCGCCCCCCCCCCCCCCCCCCCCCCCCCCCCCCCCCCCCCGGGCCCCCCCCCCCCCCCCCCCCCCCCCCCCCCCCGGCCCGGGGGGGCCCCCCCCCCCCCCCCCCCCCCCCCCCCCCGGCCCCCCCCCCCCCCCCCCCCCCCCCCCCCCCCCCCCCCCCCCCCCCCCCCCCCCCCCCCCCGGCCCCCCCCCCCCCCCCCCCCCCCCCGCCCCCCCCCCCCCCCCCCCCCCCCGGCCCCCCCCCCCCCCCCCCCCCCCCCCCCCCCCCCCCCCCCCCCGCCCCCCCCCGGCCCCCCCCCCCCCCCCCCCCCCCCCCCCCCCCCCCCCCCCCCCCCCCCCCCCCCCCCCCCCCCCCCCCCCCCCCCCGGGCCCCCCCCCCCCCCCCCCCCCCCCCCCCCCCCCCCGCCCCCCCCCCCCCCCCCCCCCCCCCCCCCCCCCCCCCCCCCCCCCCCCCCCCCCCCCCCCCCCGCCCCCCCCCCCCGCCCCCCCCCCCCCCCCCCCCCCCCCCCCCCGCGCCCCCCCCCCCCCCCCCCCCCCCCCCCCCCCCCCCCCCCCCCCCCCCCCCCCCCCCCCCCCCCCCCCCCCCCCCCCCCCCCCCCCCCCCCCCCCCCCCCCCCCCCGCCCCCCCCCCCCCCCCCCCCCCCCCCCCCCCCCCCCCCCCGGGGGCCCCCCCCCCCCCCCCCCCCCCCGGCGCCCCCCCCCCCCCCCCCCCCCCCGCCCCCCCCGGGCGGGGCCCCCCGCGGGGCCCCCCCCCCCCCCCCCCCCGCCGGGGGCCCCCCCCCCCCCCCCCCCCCCCCCCCCACCCCCCCCCCGAAACCCCCCCCCCCCCCCCCCCCCCCCCCCCCCCCCCCCCCCCCCCCCCCCCCCCCCCCCCCCCCGCCCCCCCCCCCCCCCCCCCCCCCCCCCCCCCCCCCCCCCCCGGCCCCCCCCCCCCCCCCCCCCCCCCCCCCCCCCCCCCCCCCCCCCCCCCCCCCCCCCCCCCCCCCCCCCCCCCCCCCCCCCCCCCCCCCCCCCCCCCGCCCCCCCCCCCCCCCCCCCCCCCCCCCCCCCCCCCCCCCCCCCCCCCCCCCCCCCCCCCCCCCCCCCCCCCCCCCCCCCCCCCCCCCCCCCCCCCCCCCCCCCCCCCCCCCCCCCCCCCCCCCCCCCCCCCCCCCCCCCCCCCCCCCCCCCCCCCCCCCCCCCCCCCCCCCCCCCCCCCCCCCCCCCCCCCCCCCCCCCCCCCCCCCCCCCCCCCCCCCCCCCCCCCCCCCCCCCCGGCCCCCCCCCCCCCCCCCCCCCCCCCGGGGGGGGGGGGGGGGGGGGCCCCCCGGGGGGGGCCGCCCCCCCCCCCCCCCCCACCCCCCCCCCCCCCCCCCCCCCCCCCCCCCCCCCCCCCCCCCCCCCGGCCCCCCCCCCCCCCCCCCCCCCCCCCCCCCCCCCCCCCCCCCCCCCCCCCCCCCCCCCCCCCCCCCCCCCCCCCCCCCCCCCCCCCCCCCCCCCCCCCCCCCCCCCCCCCCCCCCCCCCCCCCCCCCCCCCCCCCCCCCCCCCCCCCGGACCCCCCCCCCCCCCCCCCCCCCCCCCCCCCCCCCCCCCCCCCCCCCCCCCCCCCCCGGCCCCCCCCCCCCCCCCCCCCCCCCCCCCCCCCCCCCCCCCCCCCCCCCCCCCCCCCCCCCCCGGGCCCCCCCCCCCCCCCCCCCCCCCCCCCCCCCCCCCCCCCCCCCCCCCCCCCCCCCCCCCCCCCCCCCCCCCCCCCCCCCCCCCCCCCCCCCCCCCCCCCCCCCCCCCCCCCCCCCCCCCCCCCCCCCCCCCCCCCCCCCCCCCCCCCCCCCCCCCCCCCCCCCCCCCCCCCCCCCCCCCCCCCCTGGCCCCCGTCACCCCGCCAGCCGCCGCCTTTGCCCCGCCCACATCCGCCCATTCGATAACGATCCGAATACACGACCACATCGTGGCGCACTCTTCTTCAACACCGATGCGACCGTCATCATCTGCACCGCATCCGAAGTCGTCACGACCGCCAACCATTTACACGACCGCTCCGTAGTCGCAAACATCTCCGATACCGCCAGGCGCGTTCTAGGTCCCCATGTCGTCGAGGCGTCGACCAAATCGAGCATCACGCCGCGTACGCGCATCCACGGCTCTCCCATGAGTTTCTCAAAAACTCCCACCATCTCACGCGCATAAGCCGCGCCCACGTCAAGGCTCACGTCGGGACGGCGCCAGACCCGAAAATGCGCCACACCTTCCGAGTCAATGGTCACCCTGTAGTTGCCCCCCTCCGCATATACATCCGTCCCGTTCACCATCACGCCGGGGGCATAATGCCACGACGATTTCATCTTGAAAAGTGAATTTCACTTTGAATTCTGTAATCTGGTGCTCAATGACCGCAATCGCAACATGACGTTACGGAGTGCGCCATGGATATGACGCTTTATCGTGCGCCATCGAATTGACGCATCACGACACCAATGCCAATCCCACGGGCAATCCCTCCCCATAGAACGCCACTCGATCCGACTCTTCTACCGCCACGACCTCGCGCACCGCCCGAATCCATTCCTCACGCGCACCGACCTTTTCGAGCCGCTTGATGACGTCCCGGCGCACGCGATCCGATACGTCGCGCGCTCGATCACCCGTCATTCGGCCGAGCTCCATGGCCGCTCGCGGCGCCGTCGGCAAATCGTCCCATTTGTCGCGCAACAAATGATCAATCCAGCGCTCGGCCGTGCCGGGCGCGACGACGTGATGCACGCTCGCATATGCGGGCATTCGCGCGCCAATGCGCCCAATGGCTGCCCATACGCGCGGATCGCGATCGGTCCAGGTCCGTTCGAGCAAAAAACCGCCCAATTCACTTCGGCGCGCCGGAGATACTCGTTCGAGCGACGCGGCCAAATCGACGACGTCCGCATCCGGCTCGGCTCGAATGCCTTTCGGCTTTTTCATCCGCTTTTCCGTAGGCGCCAAAAAGGGATCCAACAAATCCCGAATGACGGTTTGCTCGGCTTCGTCGAGCCCGCCCGCAATGCGTCGCCATGCAATCCAGAATTGTTGCCAGGTGCGCGCTTCTTGCGCAAATGCAAGGCGCTCGGGAAAAAGCGAAAACATGTTCGACGATCGCTCGGCATCCAAAGGATGGCCAAATCCAGGGCGCAAACAATATCCCGCAAGCTGCCAAAATACGCGCTCGTGATCGGCAGAACGCCTGCGGCCTTTGTGACCTTGCCATAAGACATCGAAGAGCATGCGGTTCGTCTCGAGCGTCCACATGGACCGCTCGCCAGCCTGCTTTTCGAGCTCCCGGACCAAGTCCTTGACCTCGCGCGGGGTCACGTCGGCGCGGCCTTTGCCATAGACACGCAATATGGCCTCGCGCGCATCGTCCCAGCGCTTGCCTCGCAAGGTTATGCTCGGAGGCCCCCCGCGCAATGAGCGAGCGCTTGCCTGAGCGTCCGCTGCTTCGTCCGCGGCGGGGCTCGATTCACGCAAATCCCAGGTCAATCGGAAACGCCGCGGCACTTGGGCAACGCCCACTTCGATGCACGCCATTTCGAGCGTTCCAATGGCGCTGAGCTGCCCCGAGAGCAATACGGGCACTTCCGTTGGACGCGCCCCAGGCTCGAATGCGGACGATACCGGCGGCAATGCTTGAAAACGGTCGGAATCGATGGTCACGACGGTGCCGGGCAAATCGAGCGCTTCGTCGGACGCAAAAAGCGGGAATCGCACGGGCCTGCCCACGGTCAAGGAAAACGTGCGATCAGCGACGTCGTATTGAATGCCCTCGCGAGCGCCCCGCGGGACGACACATACGGCTTGACGCGTTTGCCCCACGCCCGATGAAATGCCCACGTAATAACCGCGCGCCGAACCACCGCCAATGCGGACACCTCGACCGAGCAGCGATAAGCCATATACGACGGCACCTCGCGCGACGGCCAAGTCAGGATCCGGATGCGGGAGGATTTCGGGACGAACACCACCCCAGGACGTGATCGAATCCGAAAGACGCTCGACAATGCGTTTGGCACGGAACACGCCTCCATTGAGGAGAAGCGCCGAAGGAGCCGCCGCGTCGGGTGCATGACGCGCAAAAAAATGCGCCACGTGCCGCGTCATGGCGACATCGCGTTCATAAGGCAATCCAAAAGCAACGAGCGCGCTGCCACCTCGACGGGGACGATCGTCACGCTTCGCCGGAGGCAAAAAACCATCCAATACAATCGATTCGGCTTCGTCGCGCCCGAGTTTCGTCGTGAGCGCCGATCCAATCAATCGCGAGCCCGCTCCAAGAACGGTCACATTGACGTCATCGGGCGGGTTGTCGCCGAGCAGCTTTTCTTTGGCAGCTCGGCACGCGAGAACCAATTGGCCAAAACGCGCTGGAGAAAGCCGATCCGGGGGCTCGACGAGGCGTCGTTCGCATGCGTGAGCCAATGCGAGGTCCATGTTGTCGCCGCCAAGGAGCAAATGGCGACCGACCGCGACGCGATCGACATCCACGCCCGCGCCGCTCTCCGCGGGACGCACGCGAATGAGTGACAAATCGGTCGTGCCTCCACCAATGTCGCAAACGAGCACCAAAGCTTGGCCGCCCGACCTTTTGCACAATGCATCGAGCTCGTCCTGGCCAGCGCGAGCCATGAAATCATAGAATGCTGCTTGAGGCTCTTCGAGCAGGCGGATTTCGAGCCCTGCGCGGCGTGCAGCCTCGACGGTCAATTCACGCGCGTCTTCGTCGAATGACGCGGGCACCGTCAAGATGACTTCTTGCGCTTCCAGAGGAAAATCGGCAAAAACTTCGTTCCACGACTTCTTGATGTGGAGCAAAAGCCGCGTTGCCGCGTCGACGGGTGATATTTTTGGCAAATCGTCGGCATCTTCGGCAGCGCCCCAGGGCAATATGGGCGCCAGACGATCGACCGCTGCATGCGCGAGCCAGCTTTTCGACGAAGCCACGAGCCGACCGGGCACTTCGCCGCCTCGTTTTCGCGCGAAAGCTCCAAGCACCCACGGGGCGTCACCGAATGGATCGGAGACGTTTTCTCCGGAAATGGGCGTATACAAGAACGACGGGAAAAGTGGCTCGGTCGCGACTTCCCCGGCACTGACGAGCTGCGGAATGGGAAAGACTTCCGGCGGCGCGTTTTTCGCAGGATCCGCCCAGGCGACGACGGTATGCGTCGTGCCGAGATCAATACCGACGATGCGCCGTCCGCGCATATTTTATCCCTCGCCCTCGACCGTGACTTCACCTGCGTGCGATCGCACGCCAAGCTCGACCTTCCACCGCTCGCCCGGTTTTTGAGGCTCGAGCGGAACGGCCTCGACCAATAATGTTCCCACTTCGGTCACGCTTGCTTCGAGCCGCACGGGGACGACATCGCCCTCCATACGACCGTCCGCGGGCAGTGTCACTTCAATGGGAGAAAGCTCGTCGATTTCGCCCTCTTTCCACGATTCCAATTCGGTTCCCGCTCGGTCGTCTCGACGAACGGACGAGCCGAAAAAGCGGAATCGCACGGGCTCGCCGACGACGACGCCCAATTCATGCGGCGGCAATGCTGCTTTCGTTCCTTCTTCCATTCCGAAGGGGGCGACGCATAGCGCCGTGATCGGCGGTTCCATTCCCGGGACGGC
This sequence comes from Polyangiaceae bacterium, assembly GCA_016715885.1. Taxonomy (NCBI): domain Bacteria; kingdom Pseudomonadati; phylum Myxococcota; order Polyangiales; family Polyangiaceae; species Polyangiaceae bacterium. The sequence continues at coordinate 606,885 of JADJXL010000018.1, read as the reverse complement.
AGGCATGGCGCTCTCGATTCCAACGTAATAGGCTCGCGCCGTTCCGCCTCGAATGCGGAGCCCTCGGCCTTTGCGCACGAGGCCATAGGTAGCGGCACCTTTGGCAACGGCCAAATCCAAATCGGCCGCGGGCAGAACGCGCACGGGCTTTGCACCTTCCGCTTCGAGCCACGCATTGAGCGTCGAGACGACTCGATCCGAGAGCGCTTTTCCTTTCATCACGCCGCCATTGAAGAGGAGCACGGTCGGATGAAGGATGGATGCCGTAGAAGAGGATTTCCCGGAAAAACCTTCGATGCGCTCGGTCGCTTTGGCATGTCGTCCGAGAAATGCCGCCAAGTGCCGAGTAACTGCTGCATCGTGCGCGTAGGGCAAACCAATTTGCGTGAGTGCCGCGCGCGGGCGCGCTTGGGGACGTGCGGATGCGTTCACGCTCGGGAAGAAGCCGTCCACGAGTATTTTTTGGACGTCTTCGCGTGAAAGCTCCGTGCGCAAGGATGCGCCGAGCAGCTTTGCCCCGCGGCTCGGAACGACGACCGGAAGTTTATCGATGGATGCATCCAACAAAATGCGTTCTTTGGCAATGCGCGCTGCATGCGTGAGCGCGATCATTTGCCAGCGGTCGAGCTCTTTGCCTTCATCGAGCAGTTTTTTTCGTGCGACGTACGCGAGCGCGAGGTCCATGTTGTCGCCGCCGAGCAAAATGTGATCACCGACGGCGACGCGATGCAAAGCGAGCGCTCCATTTTCTTCGGTTGCCGCAATTGCCGAAAAATCGGTCGTACCTCCGCCGACGTCGACGACGAGAATGATGTCGCCTGGATGAATGTATTTGCGCCAGTCGTCGCCTGCTTCATCGATCCAAGCATAAAGTGCGGCTTGGGGTTCTTCGAGGAGGGTGAGATCTTCGAATCCGGCGAGCCCTGCGGCTTCCACGGTGAGATCTCGCGCGGCGGCATCGAACGATGCGGGCACGGTCAATACGATTTCCTGCGCGCCGAGCGAATTTTCCGCGCCAAACTTATGCGCCCATGCTTCGGAGAGGTGCTCGAGGTATCGCCAAGAAGCTTCGACGGGCGATATTTTTTCGACGTCTTCGGGAGCGCCCAAGGGCAAAAGTGCCGAACGCCGATCGACGCCGGCATGCGAGAGCCAGCTTTTTGCGCTGGAGACGAGGCGATTCGGGGCGTCGATGCCTCGTGCCCGAGCGTATTCGCCAATGACAAACGTTCGTTCTTGGTCCCAGGGCAAACTTTGCGCGCCTTCGCTTTCGTGCGCTGCGTAATAAAAGGATGGCAAGAGGACGCGCTCTTCCAGCGCTGCGCGGGCGACGAGCTGAAGCACGGGCAAGATGTCGATCGCGGGTTTTTCTTGGCCATGTTCGGCGAAAGCAAGGGCCGAATGGGTCGTGCCCAAATCGATACCAACGACGTGACGTGCGCTCACAGCTCGACCTCCGCAGGGGCAAGAATGGACGAATCATGTTCAGCCGTCAGCTTCGGCAATTTCAAATTTTTGGCTTTCCAGCCTCGATGCTGAAGGGTTCCGCGATAAGGAGGTTTGCCTTTGACGTCGCCCGTGAGTTTTACTTCGTTCGCGGAAAAACCTGCTTCGAGCGTGACTTTGGCGCCTTCTTCTTCAGCTCGAACGGGGCTTATGTCGACGTGATCGCGGAGCGCTTTGCGGCATCCTTCGTGCACGACGCGGACGGCAGCGCCTATCTCGGCATCTGGAAATGTGGCGATGTCCTGCTCCAAAAAATCGACGAGCCTGCCTTCTCGTTGAAGCAGCGCGAGGAGCTGAAGGGCCGCGGTGGTGTCGGCTTCTTTGGGTTTTTCGGGAGCTGGTTTTTCGGGCAGCTTGACGGGTTCCGGCAGGGGCTCGACCGCGGGCGCCTCACGAACCTGAAAGACGCGCTGTGCGAAGAGTCCGTCGAAGAGGACGCGGAAGAAACAGGCCCAGGCGAACCAGAGGCGAGTGGTGAACGGGAGCGAGGCTGTGGCGGACACGCGCGAAAGGTAACGCGTGCGAGCGGAATGTGGGAGTTTGTGGCGACGATCTTCCAGGACGTCGGTGGATGCAAGGACTTCCGTTGCCGGGCAAACGGTGATAGGTGTGCATGTCAACAGTCATGACGAAAGCGCGTCAAGCCAAAGAGCCGAAGGAACATCTCGAACCGCCGTTGCCGAACCCGAGCAGTCGGTGGTCGCGGCTTGCGTTTACAATCGTTCCGGTGGTTGTATTTTTGCTTGCACAACAGGTGATGTTGCCGGGCGTGGATGCTGGCGCATTCGCGGGCTGGACGGGCAGCACTGATCAGTACAACATCGTTGGGCTGGGCATCCAGCCGGTCATTTCGGCAGCGCTGCTGGTGGAAATCGTGGCGGTGTTGGTTCCGCGGTGGCGGCATTTGCGTCATGGAGGGGCGGAGGGACGAGCCAAACTATTGCGCGCGACGACGATCTTGGCTGTCGTGCTTGCCGTCTTTCAGGGGTACGCGGTGAACTCGGTCCTTCAAGGGCCGCCATTTGCAGCTCCGGGAGGAATCCTGCCCGCTTTGCTAATCACGATGACGCTCGTGGCTGGAGCGATGTTGGCAAAGCTGCTGGCGGACATGATGAGCCATCGGGGATTGGCGAGCGGTTATGGGGTATTCATTGGAGTATTCGCCGTTGTCGATGTGGGGTATTCCATTCGAAACTTGGCGAGGTCAGCGCCGACGCCGATGGAAGTTCTTGGATTCGCGGGCCAAATCGCAGGCGCCGCGGCATTGACTTGGTTCGTGCTCGAACGAATGCGTCCGAGAAAAGTGGAATTGGTTGGGCAGAAGCAGGATGAGGGCGCGACAAGTGATTCGGATGCGCTCAATCCGTACGCAGCTCCGCAAACGAGTGTGGAAACGAAGCCGGCGGAACAATCAAAGGCGAGCTCCTTGCATTTGCCCATTCCAGCTTCCGGCATTGGGCCGTATACGCTGGTGGGGACGTTGCTCGCGTTCCCAATGACATTTGCTCTTGTTGTGCCGGGCGCAGCAGCTTTGGCGGATTTGCTAGAAAACAAAACCACTGAAAAATTGGTTTCGATTTGGCTGCTCTTTTCGCTGACGTGGTATCTCGCGTGGCTTTTTAATCAACCGCGACGCGTTGCGGAGGTTTACGCGCGACTACGCGGAACGAAGGTATCCAAGGCTCACGTCGAAGCCGAGGCGCGCGAAGCGCTAAGGCACGCGACGCCGTATGCGCTGCTTTATCTGCTTGGACTTTTGGTGATTGATTTCGCTGCGAAAAGGAGCTTACTCGCATCTGTCAATACGTGGAGCATCGCCATCGCCGTTGCATTGTCGATCGACTTGGTAACGGAATTCCAAGCGCTCGGATTGGAGCGGGACCTGGTTTCGGTGTGGCCCGAGCATCGCCCGTACGCGATTGCTGCGGCACGAAAGGCGCTCGAGGATGCGGGCATATTCGTACATGTGCGGGATGAACGGCAGCGGCGTCTTTTGCAATTCGGTGCACCTTACGTGCCGATGGAGATTTTTGTTGCACGCAAAGATGCCCGACGTGCAGCCAAAATTCTAAATGATCTGCTCCTTGCAAAACCAGAATTCGAAACGGACCAAGCCGAAGAAAGCGCGAGCCAGCCGCTGGTTTTGCCGCGGCGGAGATCCATTGCAAAAGGCGTCGTGGTCATGATCGCGCTGCTCACGGCAGCCGGGGTCGTGCTTTCCTTGCCTGTGAAAAAAACGGCGGTCGCGCGTCAGCCTCGAACGACGAAGCTGGAATTCGTACTGGTGGACGATGAGCACTCGATAGCCGAGGAATCGGCCAATATGCCGATTGGACTCGTGCTCTCTAGGGAACAAGTCTCCAATGGGTTGAGCGGGACGGCGGTACGCCGATTCGCCGAGGCGCTCAAAACGGATTATGAGACGCTAGAAGACGCACGTGAACGGCTCGAAGCATGGACGAAAACGCTTACCTTGCCCGAAGGGGATCGCGTCGCGATTGGCGAGTTTCAGGGCTACGATGAAGACAACGCCGGATACGTCGTCATTGGTTGGCGAACGTATTTGTTGAAAGGTTCCGCCATTCTCACGGAGGCTGACGTCGCGACGGCTCGAGCGATGCGCGATCCCAACACCGGTGAATGGCTCGCGCGCCTCGAATTCACGGACGATGGCGCCAAGCGCTTCGAGAAGTTCACGGCGGAAAACATCAAGCGCAGGCTGGCCATTTTGCTCGATGGCCGCGTACAGAGCGCTCCGGTGATTCAGACGAAGATTCCAGGCGGCATTGCAACGATCACGATGGGCACGGGCTCCCAGGAAAAGCAAATGCAAGATGCTCGGAACCTCGAAAAAGCACTCAATGGGGAGTGATGCAATCGTCGCGTGGTGGCGCCGCGCTTGGTCATGACGGCGGTCGCGAGACACCGCAGATTTTTTTCTTGCGCGTACGGATCGCCTACGTTGCGTGTGGCAGTATCAGGTAGAGAGGAAGTCGGATGGAACGCAGCGACGCACCCGAGCAAGGCACTCCTTCGCAAGAGCACGCTCGTGAAGGCAACAAGGCGCAGTGGCAACGCCCCGAGCTCGTCCGCATGGGGCACTTGAAGGAGTTCGTGCGGGGCGGCGGCAAGAGCGGATCGGCGTTCGACATGGATCCGAACTCCAGCGGCAAGGGCGGCCTCGGTTGATGACGTTCGGCTGATCTCGCGAAGTTTGTCCGGGTCGCCGTGCGAGCTCGTCGCTGGATGGCATGACCGATCCTCTTTCTCCCGAAACGTTGCGCCTGCTCCGAGATCGCGATGCGCGGCCGGAAATCCAACCAGGCGCGCATGCGGACGCTCTGTTGCGCAGACACGTGCTCGCGCAAATCGCCGAAGCGATGCGCGACGCGCACATCACGGCGCTGCTCGTCAAAGGCGCAGCACTGGCGCTGACGGTGTATCCGGAAGCCGCTGCACGACGCATGTCCGACATCGACATGCTGGTCGCCGAAGGGGATCACGAGCGTGCGGTGCGTGCGCTCGAACGGCTGGGATGGCTCGTCGCGCGTAGCGAAAGTCGGCGGCTGAGCGGTGTGATGCTGGGTGAAACGATGGTGCAAGCTCGCGCGGGAACGATGACGTTCACGGTCGAAGTGCACTCGTCGCTGGACAAGGTGGTGCGTCGTCCGATTTCGTTTGCGGATCTCGCGGCACGTGCGTCGCATGCACCGGGGCTCGAAGGTTTGTCCGTGCCATCGCGCGAAGATCACGCGCTGCTCGTGGCACTGCATGCATCGACGCACGCGTATCGGCACGAGCTGGCGTTGCAAGACATGGAGCTGCTCTTGCGAAGCGGGCTCGATCGAGACGAGCTCCGCCGTCGCTGTGAACGCTTCCATTTGCGCACGGTGATGTTCGTGATGATGTCGGTGCTGCGAAGTCTCGGAGCTGCATCGGTCGACGACGAGCTCGTGCGCGTGTTCGATCCAGGGCGGTTTCGCCGGGCGTTGCTCGATCGGTTTTACGATCTGGAACGATTTCCACCGGCACGTGGCGCGGAAGAGCTGGGCGTCGCATGGCTCGTTCGGCAAGCGCCGCTCTGGGATGATCCGAGCATGTTCGTGATGGGCGTGGCGAAGTACAGCGGCCTACGTGGTGCGGAACGGATACTCGAGGTGCTCACGAAGTATGCGGCGAGCACCAAGCGATGATTGGCGCGGCGTAACGGACGCGCGCGACACGGTGTTGTGAATTGCACTACCAACAAAAGCGGGTTGCGCCTGTAAGGAACGCGGTTTTGGGGCGTTGGGGCACTCGCCGGCAAAGTGGTTGGCACCTTGGGATGACCTTTCAAAGGTGGTTGGCACCTTGGGCAGCCAGCCGCTTTAGCATCGCATGCGAGATCGCCGCGCCGTGTCGTCCGTAAAAGAGCGCCGCGTGACGAGCATGCAAGTCGCGCACTGTATGAACGAGGTCTGCTCATGAAGAAGATTTTGCTCCCCCTCTCCTTCGTTTGTCTCTTCGGATGCGGTCGCACGACCAGTTACGTTCGAAGCGACACGACGCTCGGACGCGTCGTCGTCTATCGCAACGGCGTCGCGTACTTCGAGAGGTACGCCGAGATCAACGGCGACTCGCTGCGCCTCAGCGTCCCGGGCGACAAGATCGACGACTTCTTGAAGTCGCTCACGGTCACGGATGCGACCACGGGCAAACCCGCTCCCATCGCGTATCCGACGCACGGATCAGCGTTTGTCGGAAACGAACAATTGCAGAACCAACAATCCCAATCGGCGATGGGCGGCAACGTCAGTGGCGCGGGCATGGTCAGCATGGAGATCCAGCTTCAAGGACCGAAGCCGCACAAACTTTTCTTGTCGTACGTGACCGAAGCTCCGTCTTGGAAGCCGAGTTATCGCATCTCGATGGGCAAAGGCGGCAAGATGAAGCTCGAAGGATGGGCGATCGTCGACAACACGTCGGGCGAAGATTGGAACAAGGTCAAACTCGGTGTGGGATCGAGCTCGGCGATGTCGTTCCGCTTCGACCTGCGATCGATTCGGATGGTGCAGCGCGAGACGCTTCAGTCGAACGATCTGTTTGCCCAAGCGCCGCCGATGGGTGGTTCGTCCTTCGCGGGCGTGCCGATGCCTGCCGGGGGCAAACGCGTCGTGGTGGAGCTCGACGATGCGCGATTGGCGTCGGCCGTGCGAGCGCGTGACGAGGAGCGCGAGGACTCGGTTTCGTTCGACAAACGCGCGGCACCGGCCAAGCCGAAGGTAGGTGGCGCGGTAGCGACCGGCACGACGGCACTTGGTGGATTTGGCGGCGTTGGACGCGGCGCAGCTGCTCCGAAAGCGGATTCGAGGCCGATGCCGCAACAAGCGCCGCGGCCGCAGCCCGACAGCGGACTCGATCGTCTTGCGGCGCAATACCGCGGGACGCGCAAGCAGGTCGTGGTCGAGGGGTGGGCCGATGCGAAAGATGGCGACAAGTACGGTGCGTCGCTCGAACGCGCGAACAAAGCGCGCGAGCAGCTCATTCGCTCTGGGCTGGATCCCGCGCAAGTCGTCGCCGTGGGCAACGGTATGCGGCAAGGCCGCGCCGGTGGCGTGAGCATCGTCGAAGCGCCGCCGGAAGAGGCGCAAGCGGGCCAGATGCAGACCGTGGCCACGAAGGTGCCCGAGGCCGAGGGCAGCGAGCCCATCGGCAAGTCGTACTTCGAGTCGCAGACATCGATGACCGTACCGAAAGCGACGTCGGCCATGGTGTCGATCCTCAGCACGGAGACGGATGGCGGGTTTGTCTATCTGTACGATCCCGACGGCGCTCGTGGAAACAAGACGTATCCATTCCGCACGGTGCGCCTGATGAATCCTACGAATTCGGTGCTGGAAAGCGGCCCCGTTGCAGTGTTTGGCGAAGACGGTTTCATCGGCGAGGGCATGAGTGAACCCATTCCGGCCAAATCTTTTGCGTTCGTACCGTTTGCCCTCGACAGGCAGATCGTGGTCGAGCGCAAGGACGACACGCGCGACGCGATCGCGCGCATCTTGACGGTGCAGCGGGGCGTGTTCTCCACCGAGATCAAGCACACGCGCAAAAAGACGCTCAGCTTGACGAATCGCATGCAGGACAAAGCGACGGTTTATGTGAAGCACGTCGTTGCAGCGGGCTTCAAGCTGACCAAAGCACCCGAGTCGCAAGAGCGCATGGGCGAAGCGTACTTGTTCAAGATCGAGGTCCCGGCGGGGGCGAAAGTGGACGTGAACATCGAAGAGGAAACGCCGCTTTTCAAGAGCACCGACATTCGGTCGTCGGTGGGCATGGAAATGGTACGCGCGTATCTGTCGACGTCGGCCGTCACGGGCAAACTCAAGGACTCCGTGGGCAAACTGCTCGACCTGCAGAAGGAAATCGGCAACCTCGAACAACGCATCACGACGAGCCGTGAACAGATGAGCGAGTACCGCAGCCGCATGGACGAGCTTCACGCGCAGATCGTGACGTTGAAGGTGGTCAAGAGCGCCGGGCCCTTGATGCAGAGCCTCGAGAAGAAGATGCAGGAAGTGAGTGATCGACTGTCCAAGGCGACCATTGATCTCGTGGCGCTTCAGGAAAAGTTGATGCTCGCGCGCATCAGCTTCCAAGACGGCGTGGCCGAGTTGTCCCTCGAAACCGAAACGCAACCAGCCGCCGCAACAACCACGCTGTGAAGACCGCGAACAGTCAGGGAGGGCATGAGTTCTTTACAGGCTCTCCCTGAGAGCGGTAACCTCCCGTTTCTCTCGGCAACAGGGACGGTGTACATGAACCCAGGCGGTTATGGTGGCGGCGGCGGGGGATACCCGCCTAGTGGCGGATATCCTCCGGGTGGCGGCATGCCCCGCCCGGCGGTGGGGGCGGTTGGGGACCGCCTCAGGGTGGAGCACCCCCGCCTGGCGGCGGTGGTGGATGGGGACCGCCTCCAGGTGGAGCACCCCCTCAAGGTGGTGGCGGTGGCGGATGGGGGCAGCCTCCTGTCGGCGGCGCTCCTGGAATGGGCGCCTATGCGCCTCCGCAAGGTGGCTATGGTCCGCCGCCAGGGCAACCTGGCATGGGCATGGGCGGCGGCGCTGCCGCTGGCGGCCAGCGCGTCGTTTTCAATGGCGAAGGCGGCAAGTTGTTCGGGACGTACCTGCTCTACGGTGCTGCGCCCGTCGCGGTTGCGTACGTCATCTTCGGGATCCTGTTCAGCATCGGCATGGCCATCGACAGGGCTGCCGGCGCCGGCGGCATTCTCATGGTGATCATGGGCGGTCTCGGCGGCCTGCTCCTGATCGCCGGCGTGCTGGTCGCTTCGGTCATGTTCTCGAACAAGTTCTACGCCTTCTACTACGAGGCGCTCTCGCTCGATGGACAGCAGTGTCAATACATCGGGACGCCCCAGGAACTTGCCAAGATCCTCGTCATCAACGCGATCCTCACGAACATCACGTGCGGCATCTACACGCCGTGGGCCATCGTGCGCATGAAGGAGTTCGTCGACAGCAAGGTGCTCGTCAACGGACAACCGAATCGCCTCACCTTCCACGGCGATCCCGCATCGCTCCTCGGTACGTACATCCTCGGGTCGATCCTCACGAGCGTCACCTGCGGCATCTACGCCCCTTGGTTCATCAACGACATCTTCGCGTTCATGTGGGAAAACACGAAGCTCGACGGCAGGAACTACCAATTCCGCAAGGACCCCGGTGGGTTTTTCGGGACGTACCTGCTCGCCGTGATCTTGTCGTCGATCACCTGCGGCATCTACTACCCGTGGGGCTTCTGCAACATCCTCAAGTGGGAAGCCGAACGCGTGGCGTGAACGCGCAAGGCTCACCTGAATCCGTACAAATCTGAATCCAGGGGGGTATGGGGGGGCCCGAGCCTCGCCGTGCTTTTGCGCAAGCAAAAGCACCGGGAGGCGAGCCTCGGCCCCCCCATCGTAAACTAGCCTCGCGAAGCGCGCGTCCCACGCGCGCGAAGCGAGCGCCCAGATCCAGACTCGCACTCAAACAAGCTCGCCCCCCCATACCCCCCGAAAGTCAGATCGGAACCACGCCAAAAACATACATGGCGCAAAAATCCACTGTGCTAACAACGCCAACACCATCGCGACTCAAAGCACAGCATTTCGACCGATCCTGATTTTCACGACCTCGATCATGGTAAGCTAAGGGCCTCGTCTCGCGAGCGAACGCCGGCATCCGCCGATCGTTCGAGCCCCAAGGTGCGACCATGCCCATCCTCGACCTCAAGGTTGCTTCCGGCGCGGATTTGTCCGTTCGTCGTTTTACCGTCGATGAATCGGTCTCGAACCTCTTCACCATCGGCGTGTGGGTTCGAAGTGAAGAACCGGATATCGATCTCGAGGGGATCGTCGGCAAAGACGCTTCACTGCGCATCGTGCACGGCCAGCAGTTCGTCGCGGGGCTCGGATCGCGCAACTGGCAAGGCATCGTCACGCACGTCGAACAAGCGCACGGCGTGACGCCGCTCCCAGGGCAAAAAGCGGAATCGAGCTACTTCCTGCGCATCTCGCCCAAAGCCTGGCTGCTCACGCAGCGGCGCAACTATCGAATTTACCAACACCTGTCAATACCCGACATCGTCGATAAGTTGCTCAGCGAGTGGGGCATCACGCCGGTGTGGAAGATCGACCGCGGCAGCTACCCCAAGCTCGAGTTCAAGGTGCAGTACGGCGAGAGCGACTACACGTTCATGTCCCGGCTGCTCGAAGAAGCGGGCATTGCATTCACGTTCCCCGACGATCAAGGCTCCAACATCACGCTCAGCGACAAGCTCGAAAAAGGAACCAAGCGCGGGGGCGCTCCCATTCATTATGTGGAAGAGCCCAATCAGGAGTCCGAGCGCGAATTCGTCACGAACGTCCGTTTGTCGCATGAAGTTCGCCCCGGCCTGCACACGTGGCGCGATTACGACTTCCGGCGTCCGTCGTTCGAGCTATACGGGCAATCTCCAGCTTCCCCTGCGCCGGAAAATCGCTACGAGCAGTACCATTACCATCCGGGGTCATTCCTCTCCGAACAAGCTCGCGCGGATGGCAATACGCCGGTCGCGGATGACAAAGGCGTGGCGCGCCACGATCAGAATTACGGGAAAAAGCGCGCCGAGCGGGCACTCTTGGGTCGGCGCATGGGTCGGCGCCAAGTCACGTGCGAAACGAATTGTCCCGATCTGGCGCCGGGCATGATTTTCAGCATTGCTCAGCATCCGCATCCGGAAATCAGCGAAGGATCCGAGCTGCTCGTCATTGGCTTGCGCATCGACGGCACGCCGCAAGACGAATGGACCGTTTCGTGCAATTCAGTCTTCACCGATGTCGTGTACAGGCCGCCGATGCGCACGCCGAAGCCGAAAATCAACAACGTGCAAAGCGCGACGGTGGTGGGTCCTCCGGGGCAAGAGATTCACGTCGACGAATTCGGACGCGTACGTGTGCAATTCCCGTGGGATCGCGAAGGCAAATTCGACGACAACAGCTCGTGCTGGATTCGCGTGAGCCAAGGCTGGGCGGGCACGGGATACGGCATGATCGTCATTCCGCGCATTGGGCAAGAAGTCTTGGTCGGGTTTCTCGAGGGTGATCCGGATTGTCCCATCATTACGGGGCGCATCTTCAATGCCACGCAGCTCGTGCCCTACACGCTGCCGCAACACAAGACGCGCAGCACGTGGAAGAGCGATTCGTCGCTCGGAGGCGGCGGCTTCAACGAAATCATGTTCGAGGATCTCAAGCAGCGAGAGCTCGTCTGGATGCAAGCGCAGAAGAACCTGCGCAAGCTCGTCAAGAACGACGAAACCATCACCATCGGGCACGATCGCGAAAAATACGTCGTTCGCAACGAAACGGAGACGACGGGCAACAATCGCCTCGAAATCGTCGGCGTCAATCGTACTGAGATCACCGACAAAGACCATACGATCTTCGTCGGCAACAACAGTTTGAAACACGTCAAAGGCGAAGAATACGAAAAGACCGATGGCAACATGCAAATCCTGATTCAGAAGGATCAGGACGTCGTGATTCGTCAAATGAAGCGCGAGCGTGTCGAGCAGGACATGAGCTTGTACGTCGTCGGCAATCGCAACGAGCGTGTCGATGGGACATTGTCCGTGACGGTGGACAAGAACCATTACGAAAAGATCGCGAAAAACTCGGCGCTCGAAGTTTCGAAAGAAATTCACCTGAAAGCAGGTTCGTCGATCGTGATCGAAGCGGCGAAGGACCTGACGCTGAAGGGACCGGGCGGGTTTGTCCGCATTGACGCTTCGGGCGTGACCATTCGTGGCACGCTGGTGCGAATCAATAGCGGCGGGTCGGCAGGATCGGGGTCGGGGGCGAAGCCGATATTGCCGGACGAGGCGAAGGAAGCGGTGGTGAACGAGCCGCAAAGGCCGACGCCGACCGATTTGCGCGTCGAAGGTATTGGGCAATGAGCGTCTGAACGAGAGGAGAAACGAGACATGCCTCCTGCAGCACGCGTAACGGACAATCATGTTTGCCCCAAGGTCGAACCCGGGCCGGTTCCGCACGTGGGCGGGCCGATCATCATCGGCGAAATGACGGTGCTCATCGGTTTCATGCCGGCCGCTCGCATTGGCGATACGGCCATTTGCGTGGGGCCGCCGGATTCGGTTTCGCAAGGCGAATCGACCGTCATCATTGGAAACAAGCCTGCGGCGAGGCTTGGGGATTCGTGTTCGCATGGTGGGAAAATCGTCATGGGTTGTCCCACGGTGAACATTGGTTCGTCGGCGCAAGCGGAGACGCTGCGTACGGACGAACCATTTTGCGAAGAATGCGAGCGTCGGAAGCAAGAGCGTGAAGCGGCGCGGAAAAACCGCGGGGGAGCATAATCGATGCAGCGCGCGATCCTCGAAATGCGACGCGGACCGGAAAATGGGGCGAAAGCCGTCCTTGCTCCGGGCGAACGCATTCGCGTGGGGCGCAAGCCGCGCGCGCAGTGGATCGTGCGCGACGATCAGATGTCGGGGGTTCATTTCGAGGTCGAGTGGGACGGCGCTCGGTGCGAAGTTCGTGATTTGAAGAGCGCCACCGGAACGCTCGTTTCGGGTGAAAAGATCGCGCGTCCCGTGGAAATCGGCAATGGCGGCTGGATTCGCGCCGGAAGCACCGACTTCATGGTGTATTTCGAGGCGGCGACGCCTCCGCCGATCGACGACGATGCTTATCTCGACGATGCCGAGGAAGGCGAAGTCGAACCACTGGCGTGGCTCTGGCTCGAGCAGAATCGGGACGCGCGGCGCCTGGCACGCGAAGCGCTCGCGGCGCGGCGAGAATCCGCATTACAAAAACTGCAATCGGTGGATGGGCCGCTCTTTGCGGTCATCGATGCGGCGCGTGCGGATCGAATTCTCATTTTGGTGCGTGAAGCTGTCGAGCGGTATCAATCGCTGTACGAAGGCGTCGAAGGCGAGGCGCTTTCGCACGTAGCTCCGCATTTGGTCGAATTGCCGAAAGGTTCGGGGCTTCTGCAAAGGCTCGTGCGGGAAGGTTGGGAAGGGCGCTGGGCGAGTTTCATCGAGGCGCCGCTTTCATTCAAAGAGCTTCGCCGCCATATGCGCCGGTTTTTGATGGTCGCCGACGCGGAGACTCGAAAGAAAATGTATTTCCGCTTTTACGATCCAGGCGTATTGCGCTCGTTCATTCCCACGTGCACGCCCAAGCAGCGGGCGGAGTTTTTCGGCGAAATCAAAGCGTTTTACGTGGAAGACCCTGACGGCAACGTGGCGCGGTTTGGCGCGGAGGAGCCCTGATGCTACTCGTTTCGCGACAACAGCGTCAGCAGGTTGGAGAACCCGCCTTCGTTCAGCGCGTGGTGACGCATTTTCAGCGTTATCATCTCGAAGCGATTTGCGAATGGCCCGAGGATTTGCTCCACAAACGCGTCGAACATTGTATTGCTCGCGGACGCAAATGGGGGCTCACCTGGGAATACAGCCTCACGGTGTTTGCGGCGCACATGATTCGCATTCATCCCGAATTCGACGAAGAGCCCCACATTCATCGCGAGCTTGGCAACCCCGCACATGGGACGCCGGACGAGCGAATCGACGAATTACCCGGGTCCGTGCCGGACGCAGCGTGGAGCGATGCGGAGAAGCGATCGGATCCGGAAACGTATTGGCAAGCGGTGGGCTTGGGACTGCCAAAAAAGGTGGAGGTTGACCGATGAGCGCGGCGGAAACGGCAATCGACAACATGGCAAAAGGTCAGGCGCTGCCTCGCCAAGCCCCAACGGGCACGGAGGTTTGTCCCGAAGGCTGCGTTCGCATTGGTGTGTTTTTCGACGGCACCGGGAACAACTATCACAAGGACAAGAACACCACCGATCCCATGAATCCGCCGAAGGACGGTCGAGCTCCGTCGAACGTCGCCAAATTGTGGGAAGTTTACAAAGAAGAAGGCACGATTCTCAAAAAGCTTTATCACCACGGCGTCGGCACGGATTCGGAAGTTCCCAAGGGCGTGGGCACGAGCGAACGGGTTGCGGATTGGCGTGGCGCAGGCTTCGGCGCGGGCGGCAAAGCGCGCGTGCAGTGGGGCCGCGACCAGCTCTCGGACTTTTTCAGCAACAACAACAATCATTTGGCGGGGCACAAGCAATTCGACACGTATGGTTTCAGCCGCGGCGCCGCGATTGCGCGCGATTTCGTGAACGAAGTAAAGACCAAAGGCATCGACAACCTGAAGAAAGAAAACGGATTCAAGTATCGGGCTGTCGGCCGAGTCGTCATCAAGGAAAAAGTATACGAGCGTCATCAGGGGCTCGAGGCGGAATTCCTGGGCGTATTCGATACGGTCGCGTCGTTCGGTCTTGGCGGTCTGCAAACCGGCAATGATTGGGCTGGGTACGATCTATTCGTCGATCACAAATGGGTCAAACGCACGGTGCACATGGCCGCAGAAGACGAAATCCGCGGCAACTTCCCGCTTTCGTCGCTCTTCATGGATCCCAAGGCCGCAGGCTCGCAGAATCCGCAAGATTACAAAGACGTCATGATCGAGATCTGGTATCCCGGCGTGCATAGCGACGTCGGCGGCGGATACGTCATCGAAAAGGGAGAAGAGGCCAAACCCGAGCGAACGGAATGGGTCGTGGGCGGGTTTGGCGGAGCCGTACCCGTGCGTATGCCTGCAACGCCGGGGACGCCGGATATAAAGCCATTCTTGTCGCTCATCCCATTGCGAGACATGCACAAAGCGAGCATTCGTGCCGAAGTGCCGCTCGGGGGACTTTCCGTAAACGTGCCGGGGGATCTCGAGGGATGGTACAACGAATACGACGGTTATCGAGCTGGACAACCGTACGCGATTGGAAAGCAATACATTCAGACGTTCGAGTCGGCGACGTATCGCCGCATGTATTACGACGAGCGCGACAAGCAGCCGTCGATCATCAATCTCAAGGCGCATTACATCCACGATTCGCGTTGGGCAACGGACAAACTGACCAACCGCAAGCAGCGCACCGTGCTTTACATGGGTCCGCAGCCGGCGAGGAGTTGACGAGCGATGTTCTTCGAATTGAAATTCGATGGTGGAGAATCGTCGCTCGTCGTGCGCCGATTTTCGATTCACGAAGCCGTATCGACACCTTTTACGGTTTCCGTATGGGTTCGTTCCGAAGACCCCGCCGTGGACCTGTCGAACATCGTCGGTCGCGCCGCCATTTTCCGCATCCGCTCGGGATACGTGAATCTTTCCGGAGCCGGCCTTCGCGTGTGGAGCGGATGCGTCAGCTACATGGAGCAAACGCACGCCGAGCACGTGCAATCCAAGGTGCTTTCGACGTATCAATTGCGCATCGTTCCGCATATTTGGCTGCTCGATCAACGCCGTAATCACCGCATTTTCCAGCATCTATCCATCCCCGACATCGTCGACAAGATCCTCGATGAATGGCAGGTCAAACGCGCATGGAAGGTCGATCGCGGGCAATATCCGAAACACGAATTCAAGGTGCAGTACGCCGAAACGGAATTCGCGTTCATCAGCCGCATCCTCGAAGAAGCCGGCATTGCTTATACGTTCCCGGATGTCGACGACAACAATTCAGTTTTGACGTTCAGCGACGCTCTGCATACGAATCCCATGCGCCCAGGGCCTCCCGTGCCTTACGAGCAAAACCCCACGCAAGAAGCCGAACGCGATTTCGTCTCCCACGTGCAGCTCGTGCACGAAGTGCGTCCGGGAGCACTCACGATTCGCGATTACGACTTCCGCCGTCCCGCATTCGAATTGTTCGGCGAAGCGCCCAAAGGCAAAGCCCCCGAAGACAAATACGAGCAATACCATTACATTCCCGGCGGCATGTTCGTCGAAACGGGCAAAGGCGGAGGGACGCCCGTCGCCGATGACAAAGGCGTTGCTCGGCACGACCAATCGACGGGCACGAAACGCGCCACGCGTATGCTGGAAAGCGCCCGCGCCGATCGCGAAGGCATTGCATTCGAGAGCAATCTGAACGACTTGACGCCGGGCATGGTGTTCAAAATCGACAACCATCCGCATCCCGATCTCGGGCGCAAATTGCTCGTGACCGACGCGGTGCTCGAAGGAACGGCCGAAGGCGAATGGCAAGTTTTCGGGCATGCCGTATTCGCGGACGCACCATTTCGCCCGCCCATCATGACGCCCCGCCCCGAAGTGCTCGGCGTTCAAACCGTGCGGGTCGTCGGCCCGAAAACGGGCGACAAGCTCGAACAAGAAATTCACGTCGACGAATTCGGTCGCGTGCGCGTGCAATTTCCCTGGGATCGTGACGGCCGAAATGACGACGATAGCTCGTGCTGGATTCGCGTGGCCGAAGGCTGGGCCGGCACGGGTTATGGTTGGCAAAACCTACCACGCGTCGGCCACGAAGTGCTCGTGACTTTCATCGAAGGCGATCCGGACCGGCCCATTCTCGCAGGTCGTCTTTACAATGCGGAACACCCGGTCCCGTACAAGCTCCCCGAGCACAAGACGGTGAGCACGTGGAAGAGCGATTCCTCGCCCACTTCGAACGGATTCAATGAAATCAAGTTCGAAGACATGAAGGGCGAAGAGCTTTTCTACATGCAGGCCGAGAAAAACCTCCGCAAGCTCGTCAAAAACGACGAATTCCACACCACGGGCAACGATCGCGACAAGACCGTCATTGCCATCGAAACGGAGACGGTGGGGAACGATCGGCTGCAATGGGTGCAGCTCGAGCGCAACGAAATGGTCGGCTCGGTGCACCACACGCTCATCAAAAACGACCGACGCCAGCTCGTACGCCTCGATGAATCCGAAATCAATGAATCACACCGGCAACTCTTGGTTTTGAAAGACCAAGATACCGTAGTGAAAGGCAAAAAGCGCGAACGAGACGAATGGGACCTGCACGTGCGCGTGAATGGCGATCGAAAAGACCGCACGGGCAAAGACCAATCGCTCATGGTGTATCAAGAGCGGCACGAAAAAGTGGGCGGCAGTTACGCGCGCGAAGCCGGCAAGGAAATCCATTTCAAAGCGGGCGAAGAATCCGTGGGCGAAGCCCCCACTGTCACGGTCAAGGGCCCGGGCGGGTTCGTCCAAATCGACCTGACGGGCGTGACGATTTCCGGCACGAAGGTCGATATCAACGTGAGCGGCAGGGCCGGGCACGGGCATGGTTCGCATCCCAAAGAGGTCGAGGAAGCAAAGACGGCGAAAACGAAGACCGGAGTCGTTCGCATTCCGCCGGATGCGCCGCTGTTCGACCTCGTGAAAGCGCTCGCGAGCAATTTCATCGACAAACCAAAACCGAAAGCACCCGCTGCCGTCCGTTATGCGGAATTGATGAACATCGCCATGTCGGCCGATGTTTCGACGCCGCCCGATGGAACGGTCTTGTGGTCGGGTGGTGGAGGTAAAGCGGGGATCGTGGCCGAACAGCTCGCGGAACAACGCTCGATGACGGGCGTTCCGAGCGTTCGGCTCGAAATGACGCCCGGTGGTTCGTCGCTTGCCACGGCATCGAACGGGGACGAATGGGAAGTGGCTCAGCCCGCGTGGCAGGCCATTTCGCGCCGATTGGCGGAAGGAGCAAGCGGAGAAGTCAATGTGATCGTATCTTACGCGCCGCTCAGCGAATCCGCCATTTTCCGCGAAGAAGTGAAAGTCCTGATGGCGAACAAGAAATTCACGAAACTCAACGTGAAATTGATGAAGCCGAGCGACACGGGCACTTTCAAAGATTCGGACGGGAAAACATACGATCTCGTGGACATACCGCTCAGCGAAGTGCTGAAGCGCCCGTCGCCGAAGGGTAAGTCATGACGACCGAAGCTCGTTCCGAAACGTTCCAGCGATTTGCGCAAAGTGTTGCGGGCAAGCGTCCCGATGATCGCGAATCGGTGGATGTCGAAGCGCTCTTGGCGCTGGAAAAAGAAGAGCGGCGTGCTGCCGAGCAAATGCTCATCGAACGCATTGCCGCGGACGATTGGCGTGCTCCTCCGGCGCTTGCTCTTGCAGAATGCCGCGGCGCAGTGATGCCTATGAAACGAGCGCTCGCGGGTGATGCGAGCGGGCGGATGAAAGTGGCGATTGCCTTGGCGCTCGAAAAGCTCGAAGCCATCGATAAAGCGGATCCGATCGTGGCCGACGTATTGCGCGAAGGCGATCCCGACAGTGGGCTTGCAGCAGTCGTGGCTGCCGAAGAAATGAAATCGCCCGAGATTCGTGATGCTTTGGCTTGGTCGTGTTTGAACCATCCATCGCGCACGGTGCGCGTGAGCGCGGGGGCAAACTTGTTTTACATGGCCGGTTTGGCCGAGGACCCGATGGCCATGGATTTTCGGCCCATTTATATCGACTTGGGCGAAGACGATCCGGCCGTTCGGCGAAGAGCATTCGAGCAAATTTGTGATATCGTGGGGATGCCCCCGGAGGTCGCCGGCTGAGCCGGTGCATAGGAGGCCGCGATGTATCGATTGGGTGGTTCGGTCGGGCAAAACGGGCGCAATGCGTACGACGACGTGCTGCTCGTCCAAAAACAACTCAATAAAAATGCGCACCTCGTACCCGCCATCGGCCAACTTGCCGAAACGGGCGTGATGGACGACGCGACGCAGGCCGCCATTTACGCATTTCAACGGCAAGTCGTGCGGTTGTCTTCGCCCGATGGACGAATCGATCCGCACGGACGAACCTGGCGCACGCTGCTCGGTGAACAAGCGCAAGCGACGAACGTAGCTTTTACACAGCTATCGGTGGACGACGGCAATTTTTACTTGTACGTTCCGCGGGACCGCGTCTGGGGAACAGCGGCGACATTGCAATCGCTTCGCACGGTTTCCGATGATTTACGACCGCATGGGTTCGAAATCGGCATCGGCGACATCAGTTTCCAACAAGGCGGCCGAATGCCTCCGCACGGATCGCATCGGCGAGGCACCGACGTCGACATTCGTCCCGTACGCGCGGACGGACAACGTTTGCCCGTGACGATTACCGATCCCAACTATAGCCGCGACCGAACGAGATTGCTCGTCGAGGCTTTGCGCGCTCAGCCCAACCTGCACCTCATTCTATTCAACGACAGCAACGTGCAAGGCGTGCGCTATTGGGAAGGGCACCACAATCATTTGCACGTTCGCTTCACCGAATAGCGCCGATCTTCACGGCACGAATACGTCGTCCTCGCCCATCCGCCTGACGCGCCACTTCGTTTTCGACGCCTCCCATTCGAGTCCCGTCACGGCACCCTTGCCGAGCGCCATACCCACTTGACGCATCCCTCGAGGGTTCGCCACGATTTCATATACTTTGCCCGAGCTGTCGACATAACCGTGCGTCGACCCGTCTCGCTTATTGAAAATGCCCTCGGAAGGCACTTCGGTGTCGATGGCCTGCTCGAGCGATCCGCCTACTGGAAGATACGCGAGCCGCAATTTGCCACCTTGCGCGACGACGATCGCGCGCAAACCTCCAGCATATTCCAAAATGCTCCGCACGCCGAATGCCTGCACGTCTCCAACCATCGTGGTTTCGACATCCGCGACGGGTGCCGCGCCATGCGCCACGCGATGAACGACGCAGCTTCCGCCATCGCACGGAACGTAAACGGTATCTGCATCGATGACGCTCGACATGGAAAGCGTAAATGCATAATCGTTCGATTGCAGGATTGCGCCCGTGCGAGGTTCCCAGCGAACGACACCTGGCTGCGGAACGACGAGCACATCGCCCGAAGGCATGAGCGAAATGCGTATCGGATGCGATAGAGGACTGCTCCCGGACGAACCAAAGGTTGGACCCAGCCTTCCATTCATGCCAATGGTGCGCACCTGCCCATTGTCGATGGCCACGAATGCAGCCCGATCCGCCGCGGATGTTCCAGCACAACACGCAATGTCGACGACATTGCCGTCGACTTCGGTGGGCGATTCGAGCCTCGGTGACTTGCGAACGTCCGCAATGCGCCAAATCATATTGTCGTCTCCGCCCCCGAGCAGCGTTCCCGTGAGCGAATCAAAAGCGACGGCATTTTGATCGCGCATGACGAAAAATGGTTTATTGCTTTGACGCCATGACATGACGAGCTGCTCCGAGCCAAAAGCTCGGCTGCTCGTCGCAACGTCGACGATGACGATTTCGTCTTCGTCGCTCGCATAAGCAACTTCGTCGGGTTTGTCCGGCATGGGGTACGCGTCGTTGACGTCTTCCTCGGTATCGATGACCTTTGGCACTGCGCCAGAAGCAACCTGGACGAGCGTCACCGTGTCGGATTCGGATCCGAGCGCCAATCGTTGCCCGTCCGTCGAAAAGCGCATGCGCTTGGGCACATCCACTTTGATGCTGACGATCGTCGATAGCTCGGGATACGATATGATTCGCAATCGACCATCGGCGAATACGTACGCAATTCTCGACCCATTCGGAGATGCCGCCACGTCGAGCACGGGCGATGCGACGAGCCTCGAGCGTTTGGCAAGGCTCACACTATCGTGGAGCCATAACCCCGTCGCGGCGGCGACGACGAATTCCGATCCATTTCCCACGGGCACGGCATTCTTTGCAGTGTGCGGAACGAATATCGTCTTGCCCGCACCTTTCGCCATCAAACTGCCGCGAATCGGGGTGCGTTTGTCATGGTGAAACCTCGTGATCGTCTTCGCCGTACCGCGCGTGGCAGCAAGCGACGGCAGGGCGGGCTCGAGACCGAGCGGCGTCTCGACCGAGGGCAAAGGCGCCGTGCCAAAGGCTCCTCCCGCGCCGCCAAACCCGCCAAGTCCACCCAACCACCCTCCGGCGCCGCCAGCTCCAAAAGGACCAACAGGCGGAGGTGGAGGCGGAGGCGACGAGCGCCTCGAGAGCAGCGATGAACACCAGCCAAGCGGGCACCCGCAACAGCCGGATGCTCCGACGGCAAGGGGGAACATGACGCCGATGATGATGCGCGATGCCGTGACGAGAATCGATGAACGCACGGACGGATGAAAGCGAAGAGGCGCGGAAAAAGGAAGAGGGAATCGGCAGCGCGTTGATTTATCTGCTCATGCCGGAATGCGTGACGTGTGAGGTGCGAAGTATTGCTACATTTCTTGCTCAGGCGCCCATCATCTCGCAAGCAAGCGCATCGACGAACGGCCTATCGACGTCCGCCGGCAGCGCGCTCCGCCGAGCTGCATCCTCCATTTGCAGACGCAGACTCTCCGTTTGCCCGAGCAGCGCATCGAATGTCCACGCTCCATCACGAATCGCATTCAATTCGGCCGCATCGGGACGCCGCACGAAAAGCTCGCCTCGTTCGAGGATTTCCACGGCCATACGCATGAGCCGCACGAGGTGCGTGGCGTGTTTCGTATCGTATCCATATTTTCGTTCGAGCTCCGCGCGGGCCGGATTCCGTTCGGCTTTCCACGTTTGATACGATTCCCAATGCTTCATTGCTGCGCGATACCGCTTTTCGGCATTCAGCGTGACGACGACGTCCGCGGGCAGGTGCAGCGCAAGGGTCGCGACAGCTCGCATTCGTTCTTCCACGTCGGTTTCCGACGCCGCCAAGGCATCTCGATAAAAAGCTTCCAGGCGCTCTTCGATGGCAATTCGAGTCGCTTTGGGCATGTCGATGTCGTCGATGCCATAACTACGAATCATTTCGGCAATGCTTTGTTCGATTCGATTTTGATCGTCGCGACTCGACGTGCTGCTCGCCGCGGGCAATCCAAATTCTTCGCGCGTCGGTTTTTTCGTGGGAGGTTCGAGCAGCCATGACCTGTGCGTTTTTATTTTCTTGAGCTGCGCCATCGCATACCCATGAAAGGTCTGCTTCACTTTTTTCGTCAGGAATCGATGACGGGCAGTGTGGAGTTTTCTCCATGGGGGCGCCTCGAGCATCCAATCGCGTTCGTCGGCAAAGAGAATTTCGAGCGCATTCGGGTTGGCGACCGAGCAGAGGCCAATGAACTTTGAAAGGTCGAAGATGACGGATTCCATTTTGACATGGAGAGCTCGAGATGCGGTCGGATGTGCTTGCAAATGCGGCAGAACGACGGCTTCGAGCGGCTCATCGAGCGGCCCTTCGTGTTGTTCGAACGTGCGAAAAAGCGACAAGCGCACCGGCAGGGGCGCAATGCACACGCCGCGCAAGTCGACATCGGAGCCTTCGCGAGCGGTTCCATGCGCTTGGCTGCCAGCGAGCGTGATGAAAATGGTGTGCGGAGCGAGGGGGAACATTCACTTCGATTTTAATTCGTCCACGTTCACGCCGAGCGACCGAAGTTTTTCAATGAGCTCTGCCTTCTCTCGTTCGGCGCGCAGGGCCCGAGCTTCGGCCTCCCGTACGCGCTGCTTTTGTTTTTCGACGAGCGACATTTGTCGCAACAGTTCTTCGGGCGGCAATGCGAGCGGCTGCCTGTCCGGGCCAAAAAACCGCGCAATCTTGTCTTGGTGCTCGGGCTCGTCGTGCATTCCCAAGTAGAGGCCCAGCCGTTCGCTAAAGACGAGCCCCTCTTTCGTGGGCTCGACGAGCGCGTACTTGCCTTGCGACAATCGATATCCCGTAATGGCACGCTTTTTGGGATCCACCAAAAAATATTCGTGCGTTTTGAAAACTTTCTCGTAAATCTCTTTCTTCTCGCCGACGTCTTTGTGACGTGTCTTCGTCGATAAAATCTCGACGATGATGTCCGGATACTTGCCGCCCTCGTTGTCGACGAGCCAGCTATTGCGCAGCTTTTTGGGAAAAGGATTCAGGACGACGAAAAAGTCCGGGCCACGAAATACGAGCTTTTTATGACGCTTCGCCCCGGACCTGGGATCGGTCACGTAATAATAAATGCTCAAATTGGAGCCAATGAAATAATTCTTTCGATCACGCCATGCCCACTTCAAACAAGTGACCACCGTGAGAATCGTCACAAATTGAACCTCAGTATCCATCGGCGGTTCAACGCTGTCGGGACCCGGGTCGAGCTCCGGTGGGAGGGCAGGTTTTTTCAGCCGCTTGCTGGACTTCGGCTCATTCGCGGCATCGTGATTCGGCGAGGATGGGCGGTCCATGCCGATTGATGCCCGAGATGTTGCGCTCGATGTCCCACGTTTTGCAAGGGCCATGGTTTGCCCATGCTACCCGCAGCGATGCTGCGAGTCAAGTGGCAAGATGGAACGAGATGGTCAAGACGAACGGTCGTGCGCTTGGCAGGGTGTCCGATTTTACACAAGTCGATGCCGACGGAACGATAGAAGCATGATATGGTGGACGAATTCATCCGCCCCGTAGCGGGCGAATGAAACAAGGAGAGCACAAGTCATGAACATGAAGCTTCGCTTGGCTGTTTTTGCGATGATCGCCGTGCCGTTTGCCACGGGATGTTTCATCATTCCTCAAGACGCGGTGGACGACATCAAGGACGACATCACGAACGAACTGCCGCAATCCAAAAATACGTTGCGCATCGATGCGATCGCCGACGGATCGGGCAAAACGCATGTGATTGCGTGCGTAGCGGATCCCGTCGTGTGCGTGAATGCGGACGGTCCATTTGCCGCAGCGATGGGAAGTGCGGCGGCCGTCGACTTGCCGTTCGTCGTCGATTACATGCAAAACGAAGGTGTGGACGTGGGTCGTTTTCGAGGCGACTTGACGGGTGATGCGGCGGAATCCGAAATCAAGGTGACGCGCAAAGGAGATGCGGCGACGACGTCCACGGCGACGTTGCCTCCAGCGGCATTGCCCACGGCGCCGATGGAAGGTGCCACCATTTCGCTCGCCACGGATCAAATCAAATTGACGTGGGACACGAAAGGCGGAAGCGATCCGATGGAATGGGCAGCGACGGTCGAATGCGGGATGCCGGCGGTGGAAGTCGTAGGGACGAGCATCGAGGATACGGGCGAACACGTGGTCGACCCGGCCAAACTGAATTTGAAGGCGGGGGAAACGTGCAAAGTGACGCTGCACCTGAGCCGCTTTCGTGACGGAACGATTGAAAAGGCATTCCAAGACGGCGGCCGGGGGCTCATCACGGCCAAGCAGACGCGCAGCGTGACGGTGAACGTGGGGCCGTGATTATCGATTCTGATGCCAGGCCTTGATTTGTACGCTCGCTGCGCGCGCGTGGGACGCGCGCTGCGCGAGGCCTAGTTTTCGTTGGGGGGTCCGAGGCTCGCCTCCCGGTGCTTTTGCTTGCGCAAAAGCACGGCGAGGCTCGGGCCCCCAAACCCCCCGAAATTTCAAGTCACACGGTCCCCACCCCGGCGTCTACCTCGCGGACCCATGGCGATCGCCATGGTTTCCCAAGCCAAAGCCTTCACGAATCACTTGGACGGAGCCGTCGAAAACGAGCCATGCGTCGAATTCGCGTGCTCCGTCCAGGCGAATGATGCATCGTCGGGGCAAACTCGGAGGAGGAATTCGGACATGGCTCATGATGTGTGGTTGAACCGGCGACGATTCATGGAGATGGGCGCTGCGACGGTAGCCGTGGCTTCCACGAACGGGTTTCTCCTCGGGTGCACGGGACAAGCGCTCGAAAAACCAACGCTTGCCGCGGGGGCGAACCCGAAAAAGCCGTCGTACTTCGATCGATTCGGCGTGAACGAAACGATGATGCGCGAAGGGCTGACCGAAGCGCTGGCGCACGGTGGGGACAAGGCGGACCTGTTTTTCCAGCACCGGGTGTTCAACGTGCTGGTGCTGGAAGATGGCGAGGTCAATCGAGCATCGACGCAGGTCGAGCTTGGGGTGGGCGTGCGCGTCGTGCGCGGCGATCAAACGGGTTATGCGTTTACGGAGGAGCTCACGCGAGACGCGATCCTACGGGCGGCAAAAACGGCGGCCGCCGTGGCCGATGGTCCCGCGCGCCCTGGGCCGAAAGAATTTGCGATCAGTGGATCACCTCAAAGGTACGCGATCGACGTGACGTGGGACGGGGTGAAACCGGGGCAAAAGCTGCCGATTCTGGATGGAATCAATGCAGCGGTGTTCAAAGCCGATGGGCGCGTCAAAAAGGTCACCATTGCGCTCATGGATGAAGCGGGCGCGATTTTGATTGCCGACAGCGAAGGGCGGATCATCGAAGACATCCGACCCATGACGGCGATGTACGTTTCGTGCGTGGCCGAGCAAGGCGGGCGGCGAGAATCGAATGGATACAACGTCGCCGGTCGCCGGGGGCTCGATTTTTATTCGACGGACCTTTTGGGTCGCGTCGTTCGGGAAGCGGTATCGCGCACGACGGTGCTCTTCGATGCGGCGCCCGCTCCGACGGGCGAAATGCCGGTGGTGCTCGCAGCGGGTTCGTCGGGCATTTTGCTGCACGAAGCGATTGGGCACGGAATGGAGGCAGACTTCAATCGCAAGGGGACGTCGATCTATTCGGACAAGATTGGCAAGCCGGTCGCAAAGCCGTTCGTGAGCATCGTGGACGATGCGACGCCGGAGCATGCGCGCGGGGCCATCAACGTGGACGACGAGGGCAATCCGGCGGGCGTGACGACGCTCGTGGACAAGGGCATTTTGACGACGTACTTGCACGACGCGATTTCTGCAAAGCATTATGGTTTGCAGCCGACGGGCAATGGGCGGCGGGAGAGTTACCAACATGCGCCGATGCCGCGCATGCGCGCGACGTACATGCTGCCTGGGCCGCACGAGCGGGATGAAATCGTGGCGTCGGTGAAGCAGGGTATTTATTGCCAATCGTTCTCGAATGGGCAGGTGAACATCGGAGCCGGGGACTTTACGTTTTACGTGAAGAACGGGTTCCTCATCGAGAATGGTAAATTGACGCGGCCGATCAAGGACGTGAACATCATCGGCAATGGCCCGAAGGTGCTCGAGAAAATCGACATGGTCGGCAAGGACCTGGTAATCGACGAGGGCGGCTGGACGTGCGGGAAGAATGGGCAAGGCGTGCCCGTGTCGCAGGGCATTCCGACGGTGCGCGTCGCATCGATCACGGTGGGCGGACAAGCCCAGAAGCAGGGCTGAAGGAGGCGAACATGGCAAACGAGACGATGCTCGATATTGCAAAAAGTGCCGTGGCGCTGGCCAAGCAAAAGGGCGCTGCCGAAGTCGCCGTGGCGGTGACGGAGACGCGCAACGTGGATGTGAATTGGCGCGACGGGAAGCTCGAAAAGGTTGCCGAAGCGACGAGCCGTCGATTGGGCGCGCGCCTTTACGTGGATGGTCGGTATTCGGCGTGCACGACGAGCGATCTGCGCCCCGATGGGCTCGCGTCATTTTTCGACAATGCCGTGGCCTTGACGCGAACGCTCGCAAAAGACCCGCACCGAAGCTTGCCGGATCCGTCGCTCTACGGAAAAGTCGCGGCAACGGAGCTGCAGCTATCGGATCCGAAAATTGGTGAGCTCACGGCGATCGACATGCGACGCGCGGCGCAAAAAATGGAAGAGGCTGCACGAAGCGTGCCCGAAAAGGCTGCCATTTTGAGCGTGACGTCGGGCGTGAGCCATACGGCGACGACGCTGACGCGCGTGCAATCGAATGGTTTCGAGGGTGCGTATTCGGGTTCGGTGTTCTCGATGTGGGCCGACGTGAGCATTCAGGATGCGGACGGTCGGCGGCCCGAAGAAGGCGATTGGGCGGAGACTCGGTTTTATGGCGATTTGCCGGACCTTGCGATGCTGGGTCGTCAAGCGACGAATCGGTCATTGGTGCGTCGAGGGGCGAAAAAAATCGGGTCGGGGGTGATGCCGGTGGTCATTGAAAACCGCGCGGGCAGCCGATTCGTCAATTACCTGCTGGCGGCGCTCACGGGATCGGCGTTGCAGCAGAAGCGATCGTTTCTCGATGGGCTCGTCGGCAAACCTTTTGGCAGCGACAAACTGGATATTGCCGATGATCCACTCATCGCGCGAGGCATGGGTTCGCGACCGTTCGATATCGAAGGTATGGGGGCCAAGCGCTTGCCGCTCTTCGAGCAGGGTGTCTTGAAAAACTACTACATCGATACGTATTACGGCAAAAAGCTCGGGATGGCGCCGACGACGATGGACACGTCGAACCTTTCGTGGAAGCTCGGATCGAAAGGTCTGGATGCGCTCGTTTCGGACGTGAAAGAAGGGGTGCTCATCACGTCGTTCATTGGAGGGAACTCCAATAGCACGACCGGAGATTTTTCGGTGGGCTTTCATGGGTTTGCGATTCGAGGGGGAAAGATCGCAGAGCCCATTGCCGAAATGAACCTATCGGGTAAGCACGTCGATGTGTGGAAGCGCCTCGTGGCCGTAGGGAATGATCCTTTCGTTCATTCGGCGTACCGCACTCCGACGCTCGTATTCGATGGGATGCAAGTCGCGGGGACGTAAACTAAATCCGGGCCAGGATTTGAACGTAACGAAAACCTCGTTACCTCTTCCCCAAACCCCTCCTCCGTGGTATTCGTACACTGTACTTACAGCGTGCGGGGTACCAAGTGACAAACTCAGGCTGGATGGTTGGTCGAATCGGTCTTTGCGCAGGCGCGTTGGTGTTTGGTGGGTGCACGAGCACCGTGACCATGCCGGCCACGGAATTGCCGACGCTCAGTACGCAAAGCGTCCAAGCATCGGCTGAGTGGCCCGAGGTGACGACGGTCGAAGGCGAGCCCCAGAAGATCATCGGGACCATCGAAACGATTCGGATCCAAGGTGCCAACGGGGGCGAGCCGATCTACCAGCCGTTTGCGGCGCGCATCAATGGCCCTTACCTTGAAGTGTTCGGGCCGACGGGACCTCGCGGGTTTCCGCTTGCGCAGGATCTGACCGTGACGGTCGAATACAACGACGCGAAGAAAAGGCGTAATGCGGTTGGCGGCTCGCTCATTGGTGCAGGCGTTCCCGTATTCATCACCGGCGCCGTGGCGATGAAGGCAGCCGTAGATATTTTTGAAACGGGTGGCGTGTTCGGATTCATCGGCATATTTCCGTTCCTCTACGGTATCGTCGGGATTGGAGGCGGCGTCGGAATGGTCATTCCTGGCATCGTCTTGGTCGCGACGGATCCAGCCAAGCCCACGGGCGGCAATACGGCCGTCCTTCAACCAAAGTTGAACATCCGTCCTGGCGGTGTCGACTTGACGATGCAATTCTAGACGCGTCGATTGCGACAGACTCGTTTCCTGGTGCTCATGCGCACGGGTACTCGCGCAAGCAATTGAATACATTGATCAATTTCGGGTAGCGGGACAAGCGTCACGCTACCCTTCCATCGGCGCCGAGAGCCGTGTAGAATGGTCGGAAGCTGCCGAATTTTCGGCCAGCCGTCATGCTTGGAGGCTTCATGAAACTTCGTACGTTCGCGCTCACGCTGCTAGCTGCTTCTTCGCTCTTCGCCTGCGACCAGATCAGCGATGCTTTGCCCGAATTGACGCTTGGCAAGGAGGATGGCATCCCGCCGGTGTCGGGTTCGACGAAAATCGACGTGCCGCAAGATTTCAAGTGTGGTGATCCCATTGTGGACCCGGAAAAGAAATATACGGTCACGACGGAGGGGACGGCCGAAAAGTGCACGTTCAGGTTCGATCAGGAGGTGTTGGCGCTGAAAGCGTCCGATTATGCGAACCGTCCGGAGCTCGAAGGCGCGCGGCTCGTGAAGCGAGTGGACATCGACGTGAACAAGCTGGCCATCGCCGATGGTGCGACGGGCGAGGCGCTTGCGCCGATCGATATGCACGGGCAAGCATTCGGTTCGACGATTCTGACGATGGACGACCTTGGTAAAACGCCGCCTTACACGAAGTCCGTCGAAGGCGCGCCCATCGATGCACTGAAATCGAAGGTGGCGAACAAGGAGGATATCGTGATACCGATCAGGGTGGTGGTCGTGGTGAACATGGCTCCGACGCCGCCAGCGCAGATTGCGCTCGATTTCGATGCGCAACCGAATCTGGTCTTCGGGTTCTGAAAACACCGACTGATCCCGCGCTCGTCACTTCTTCTGCTCCGGATATTGCTGCACTCGACCAATGGCCAGGGCCTTGAGCGCCGCGGGATGCGCTTCGTATTGATCCTCCTGGAAATAAAGCTCCACGATGATCCGCGTCCGGAACCGCTGAAATAGAGGCAGTTTTTTCGCGATATCGTCCGGAATGTAGATCGGAGCCGGACGCACGTTGCTATTGCCCGTCGTCGTATGCATGAGCGCCCGAATGGCGTTCATGCCCAGAACTTGACGCTTTTGATAATGTCGCCCCTCGAGAAGCGCCCGCTCGATTTGCAGGTCGAGCGTATCGGCGGGGACGCTGCGACGACTGCGCTGAAATGCTTCGCGAATACGCGCCGTATGGCTTTCGGCCAAGGGTCCCGGACACATTTGATCTGCGCCGCCCGCCAAAAATTCTTTCGCTTCACGTACGGCATTTTTGAAAGGTTCGTCGGTCGTCGCCAGCGGCGTCGCAATGGCCACGGCGGCCTTCAACGTTTCTCGTTCGTCGAAGGGAAACGACACTTCACCAGCCAAGA
Source organism: Polyangiaceae bacterium (assembly GCA_016715885.1). Lineage (NCBI taxonomy): Bacteria > Pseudomonadati > Myxococcota > Polyangiales > Polyangiaceae > Polyangiaceae bacterium. Next base: position 577,409 of record JADJXL010000018.1, on the reverse strand, counting down.
GCAAGAGCGGCGGGACGAACTTATTTCCCGGACGAACCGCCGCGGTGAGCTCGTCCGCGAGCTCGGCGACGTCTTCGGAAGCTGCGCGCGCCAATATTTCGAAGATATCGCGCATGTCTTCGATTTCGATGGGATCTCGATTCGGTGCAGGATCGTCGAGGTCATCGTCGGCCGGTTTTTGCTCCATTTCTTGAAGAATGGCGCGCCAAACCGGCACCTTGCAAATGCGCGCGACGCTGTCGGCGTGATACCAAACCAAATGCAATACTTCGCGCGCATCCAGCCGCGAAGACGCTCGAACGCCGCTATTTGCAATGGCCGTCGCCGCAGATGCTCGGACTTCCTCGCGTTTGCCCGTGGACGATTGCGACGGACCCGCCGCCGCATTGGATGCCCCGAGCACGCCGGACGCAGCATCTTGAGGCGCAACGTGCGCCGCGGCCGATGCCGCTGCGACGACGACTTGCCCAATCGATTGCGCCGCCGGAGCCTCGCCACCTCGGCTGAGCCCCGATCCCCATACGCTATCGTCCTGCCTTGCCGCAGTGCCTTGTTGCGAAGCCCGCGGAGGCGGCACCGGAGGCGGCACGGGAGGCACGACGACCGCAGGCAATGGCGGTGGCGCTGCAGGCAATGGAGACACGACGGCGGGAGGCACCGGCGGGACGGGCGACGGCACGGGCGGAGGAGGCGCGCCTGCCCCTGAAACGGGCCATCCTGGAGGCGCTCCGCGCGGAGGTGGCGGGGGCGGCGCATTCGTTGCCGGAGCTCGCGGCGGGGTTGGCTGGACAAACGGAAGGCCTCCGCCCGAAGACGTGCGTTCGTCCGCAATCGCGTGACCGCCAGCAGGCTTGACGTTTCCAAACGGCAAACCTCCTGCCATTGCGGGTCGCTCTTCCCTCGAAGGCGCAGCGGGCGTCGATGCCGGCAAAAACGGCAATGCACCAGCTTGCCGGAGGCTCTCTTTGATGGCCTGCTCTTCGGGGCTGTTTGGAATGAGCGTCGTCGCTTTGGATTTTTTCGGCAATGGCAATTCGATGCTCGGACGCGTATGTTGAATGGGGGACGGCGACGGCGGCGCCACGGATGCCATCGCTTCTTCGAGCGTAATGGAGATGCGGCCTGGCTCGTCGTAACGTTCGAGCGACCGATGGCTGCGAAACGTCAAACATGCAATGGCTCGATCCGTATCGATCCACAACGTATCCGCTCGCATCTTGAGCGGATGAATGCCACCTCGGCCTTCCAGCACCGCGCGCGGGCGGAGCCCCGGAAGGTTGGTCACGAGGCGCGGCCATTCCGGATGCATGTTCTCCATGACGATGCGCGCATCCTCCGCAATGTCGACCAATTGTTGATCGAGCGGAGCGCTGTTGAAGAACGAGCGATCGAGGTCGTCGGGAAGAGGCGTGGCTGCCAATGAAAACGACGACCACGTGGATGCATATCGACCGAGTCGATTCGCACGGATCGGCCACGTTGCGGCAATGGGACCAAAACCAACCGGAAGAATGGCCACACCCGGCGCATGAACGTTCATGCCCGGAGGCTGCAAGTTTGGAATCTTGATCCGACCGTGCATGTCGCGTACGTCGAGACGAACCCCGATCGGGTTCATCGTTTCGGGCCCGCCCGCCGCGCGTTCATACGAAAGCGACATGCGCGAAAACCGCGACCCCTCGATGAGCGATCCATCAGGCCCGAACACGCGATCCAAGTGCACTTCGATGGACTTGTCGAGGTCACCGACGATGAGCCGGGCAAACAAGGATCGCACGGCTTGACCTTTGGGCGCATACGCGGAGCCGACGAGCAGGACGTCGGCACGCGTCTTCAGCGGCGCCAGATCACTCGGAGCATACACGCTGCGCGCAGGATCGTCGTCCCAGTAGCAGTCGTGCTCGTGAATCGGTTCCTGGTCCGCTGCAAGCTGCGCCTTGCCAGGCTGAAGGTCGAACGTCACCTTGGCAACGAACGTCAGAACCCACGAGCCCGGACGAGTTTGCCAAAGTTGCGACGCGACCGGCAGCGGCGAATGGGAAACGACCTCCATCGACGCGAGACTAAACCAAGCATCGGCTGGGGGGAAAGCTTTCTACGGAGTCGTGCGTGGGGTCATGCCGCGCAAGAGACGCGCATTCGCCAGGTACGCTGTTCGAGCTTGCCCAACCAGACGCGTCGACGTGCATCGCAGGTTGCGCTTGGCACGCTCCAAGTCGTGCGGTGCATGGAGCGTAACAGCGGCGACGTGTCAAGAACATTTTTCATGCATCTCGAACTCGTTCGACGGCACCGGCGGTGCTCATCCCTGCGGGGCTGATGTGCGCCCAACCGAGCTCCATGTGTCGGCACAGTCAATGGGTAATCGGTCCTGTCGACACGACAAAATCGTCGAAGTCGACCATTTGAGGAGCCGTCGGCGCCCAGCTCGCGTCGCTTCCACCAAAAAACGTCGAGAAGTACAGCGTATCGATTCCGAACGTCGCCCCAGCCAACCTGAACGAGAATGCTTTCTGGGACAGCGCAGACGCGCCATCGAACCAAGCCTCGAGGACCCCGTCATTTTCGCCGGGTGTATTCATGACGATGCGGTGTTCGACCGTGTGCCACGTTCCGGGCTGAAATGCGATGGGGCCGTTGCCCGTATCATACGCAAAATCATCGCCGCAGGGGTTTTGTTTTTCGGGGAAATACATGTATTGAACCGCGCCGCCGCCCGAGCGCCACATCATGCGCGCAGAAAACCCGGTCGTGTCGTTCACGCAACCCGTTGGCGCCGAGCCTCCGACGAGCCCGGGGATTTTGCCGCCCTTGACGAATTGGAATCCTTCGGCAAAACGCACGCGATACGAAAGGTACAATTCATCGAATGTTTGTCCAAATGGCACTTTGAATTGCACACCGCCCTGGTTCGGACCAACTTCGTTTGCTGGGTAGGTGACGCGCAAGAATCGATTGCCGGATTCTTCGACGATCGTCGCTCGCCCCTCGTCCAGGCCATTGTTCCACGGAGCTGCAAAACCGAAATCGCCTTCGACCATGGATTCGCTATACATCCCGGCAGCGCGTTTCTCGAAGTCAGCGTGCAGAATCTCCGTTCCCGCGCTCGAACCGCCCGCACCGCTGCTGCTGCTGCTCGTGCTACCACTTGCCCCCGCGCCTCCACTGCCGTTCGAGCTTCCACCAGCGCCCGCATTTCCCCCTGCGCCTCCCGTGCTGCTGGATGCGGATTGCGATCCGGTTGGGTCATTCGGCGCAGGGGCGGTGTCGCACGCGATTGGCGTAAGTGCAGCGAAAACGGTTGCCAAAAGGAAAGCGATGCGAGATGAGCGGCGGATGGTCATGCAAGGATTCCATCGAAAGGGGTGGGATGAGTCAAGGGCGTTGGTCATGACTCACACGGCGAGCAACATCCCCGACCCCTCGGAGCGATCAGCTATCTCCCTCCCCTCACGTCCAGGACCCCTTCGAGCTACCCGATCGCTTCCCCGAGACGCTTCCGCGACCCGTCCAAGCTACCCGGTAGCTCCTCTCCCTCGCGCACATGACCTTCCGAGATACCCGGTAGCTCCTGTCCCTCGCGCACGTGACCCGTCCGAGCTACCCGATCGCTCCGGCACCTCAGGTCACCGAAGCTTTTGCTATCCACTTCACACAAAGGCAGCTCATCTACAACCCTTCAGTGCACCAGCAGCCCACGCGCCGCGCCTCGAACCTCGAACGATGGTCGGCACCAGCGTCGATGCGACGACATCTGCCAGCTCCGAACGCAATAGACGCGACAGAATGGGCACGGCAATTTCCGGCGGTGTGCCCGAATTGAGTACACTCGTCGAAGGACAGCGCCGCATTGGGTGGACCGTTTGGCAAGGTGTCGGCCGCGGTTTCACGAAAGACACGGCCATGCGCGCACACATCGGTATCGAGAAGCAAATTGGCCTGCTCGAATATGGTTGTGCCAAACGACATCGATCGGTGATGAAAGTGGGGTCAATTATGGCGATTGGTAACCGGATTCTTTGAGCAATGCTTGATCGAACGTTGCCACAACGGAGCAGCCTGCAACAACGCACTGCTCGCGAATAACGTAATCGGCAAAGTCGCCTTTGCCAGCCGCATAGGCCGTTAGCGCATGAGCGTGGCGGCTCATGGGCGCGAATGACAAATGGTCGGCTTCGAGTAACTTTCGAAGCACCGTAGTGATCTCGGGTCGTGAGAAGCGATAGCAAGAGGATAAAACCCACACGGTTTCGCAAAGCACGACGTCCGAAATGAATAACGTTGAATTCTCGTCAATCGCTTTCTCGATGAGGGCTGCTGCCTTCGCCGTCTGGACCTCGTCGTCTTCCACGAGAAACCGCACGAGGACGTTCGTATCCAATCCTATCATGCGCCGCCTCCGCCCATTTGACGAATGGTTTCATTCATCTGCTCGACGGAAACGCCCCGTACTTGCGGTTTGAGGATTCCCCGGAGCGACAGCAAATTCGAACTACGTGGACGCTCAGCGCGCACGAGGACCGTTCCGTCGTCGCGAATTTCGAACCCGATTTGGTCGCCAGGTCGAATGCCGAGCGCGTCTTGAACGGACTTCGGGAGCTTGATGAGCTCGTCATTTCCCAATGTCTCAATTTGCATGGTTTCCTCCGCTGATGGGAACGGTGGCATGGGAGCACGGTGGCGACGCAACCTAGCGATATTTTAGAACAAAGTCACCGACGCCGTCAACCATGCGCTGCACCATCCCGGGATCGATGTCTTTCGGCGTTGCGAAGCTTGCACCACGCCTCGATCTCGCCGAAGATCACCTTGTCGTACACATTTGCTTTGTACAACTCCATGTTCAGTTTGCTAATACTGCTACTTCCAGTCCATGTCACTTTTCTTGTCTGCGCTGTGTTGCGAAGGAGGAAAGTTCTATAAAGCCGAGCAACCGCCTACTGCACCTGCGGCTCCCCCTCCCCCGTATCCGGCGGCAACGGCGGCCGCCGTTCGAGCAGCCCACGCGCCGCGCCTCGAACGATGGTCGGCACCAGCGTCGACGCGACGACGTCCGAAAGCTCCGAACGCAATAGCTGCGACAGAATGGGCACCGCAATTTCCGGCGGCGTACCCGGATTGAGCACAATGGCCATGCGCACGCGCGCACGCGTCATCCACACAGGCGACCTGGCAATTTGCGCAATGACCTCGCGACGTGCAGGACGACGCGCAGCCATTCGCACGACGTCGTCCTCGGTCAGGCGCGGATTGCCAAGCAAGTTCTGAATGACGAGCGGATGCGGGTCGGCCAATAGCTTGTCCAACGTGGCCCGCGAAGGCATTCGCGCAAGCGCTCGACGTTCGCCAAGCGACAATGGTCGTCCCCCTGGCTCGAGTGCAATATTCGCCTGCGGCCCGGGATGATCGTCGACCATTGCGTCCACGGGTTTGGCGCGGCGCATGAGAAGCCTTGCGAGCGACAGCAATGCTTCGTTTTTTGCAATTTGTCTCAGCGCAACGATCCAATGCTTACGCTCGGGATTCGACAAAATGGGCGTCACCGCAGCGATGACTTCTCGCGCCGCAGGATCCGCTTGTTCCGCACGTCGAGCTACCATTTCGAGCGTCCGAGCGGCTTGCTGGACGCCTACTTGGTCGAGGTCGTTCTGGAGCACCGCCGTGCGCATGGGAATGTCCCGCAACGCAGGAATGACTCGACAAAGCCGGTTCGCTAAACCGACGCCCGAATATCGGTCACCGGATCCCTCATACGATCCCATCCATGACCTCGAGTGCGAGCTCGTATCGCCCGAGCGGAGGCATGATGTACGCGCCGGCGACGCGGTGACGCACGGCGGAGAGCATTTCGCGTGCAATCGCGACGCCTTCTTTGCGCGCAGTCGCGCCGCTTCCTGCACATTGCATGCGCGCCCGTACGTCGGTCGGTATTTGCATGCCGGGCACTTCGTTGTGCAAAAACTCGGCATTCTTGTGGCTCGCAAGCGGCAAAATCCCAATGAGAATCGGCAGGCCAATCGGTTCGGCGTCGCGCAAAAACCGTTCGAGCACGTTCATGTCGTAAACGGGCTGCGTCATGATGAGCTCGGCACCGGCGCGCTTTTTCATCCGCAGCCGGTCGATTTCGCGTTCGTAATTGAGCGCCGCGGGCTCGGCGCCGGTGGCACAGAAAAACGATGTAATGCCACCCAAAGGTTTGCCGCCGGGGTCGATTCCAGCATTGAGGCGCGTGACGAGGCGCAAAATGCCGACGGAATCCAAGTCGTAGACGGCGGTCGCGTCCGGGAAGTCGCCAATTTTCGGCGGATCGCCCGTGATGACGACGATGTTGCGAATACCGAGCGCATGAGCGCCGAGCAAATGCGCCACTTGCCCAAGGAGGTTGCGGTCGCGCCCGCATACGTGCACGAGCGTTTCGATGCCGAGCTTTTCCTGCATGAGCACGGCCATCGCCAAGTTCGACATGCGAGCCTGCGCGCGCGCGCCGTCGGCAATGTTGATGATGTCGACGCCTCCATCGATGAGTTTCTTTGCAGCTTCGAGCGCAGGCGTCGGATCGACGCCGATGGGCGGGTTGACCTCGACGGACACGACGAACTTTTTGCCAATTTTTGCAGCGAATTTGCTTTTGTCTTCGCGCGCGATTGGGGTTTGTCCTTCAATGGTGACGTACGAAGAATCGGGGGGCGAGCTATCGCTAGCGCCCAGCCAAAGCGGCGCTTCTTCAGGCGAAGCGCATGCCTGCGCGCTGGTCTCCATTCGGGCCGCCGCGGCAATGCGGCGAACGTGTTCGGGCGTCGTACCGCAACAGCCGCCGACGAGACGCACGCCGAGCTTGCAAAAGCGGCGCGCGAAAACACCGAAGTATTCGGGCGTCGACACATACATGTAACGATCGTCAACGCGACGCGGAAGACCCGCGTTGGGAATCGCGGCAAGAGGTACGCCGAGCGGTACGAGCTTTTCGATGGCGCTCAAAACGACCTGCGGACCATCGCAGCAGTTGACGCCAATGACATCACAGCCCGCATCACGAAGCCGCGCACCGGCTTCGGCAATGGGTGTGCCGTCGGCAAGCATGAGCTCGGTGTCGACAGAGACCTGGGCAATGAGCGGCAACGAATCACCCACAGCGAGACGAACGCCCTCTATGGCGAGAAACAGCTCCTCGGGCTGCCGCATCGTTTCGATCATGATCACGTCGGCACCGCCCAGCACGAGGGCTTCGGTTTGCTCGCGAAACGCATCGCGAACACGTGCGCGATCGTCGTCGCCGAACGGCGCGAGCACGTGTCCCGTCGGGCCGATGGCTCCTGCAACGAACCCGCGTTCGCCGACGGCTTGTCGCGCAAGGCGAGCGGCTGCGATGTTCAGCTCGGCGACGCGATCGCTGAAGCCGTGTCGAGCGAGACGGACGCGGTTGGCACCAAAGGTGTTTGTCTCGACAACCTGCGCGCCTGCCCGCACGTAGTCTTCGTGGATGCGCAGCACGAGTTCGGGGCGCGTGACGACGAGGTCTTCGTAGTTGACGTTGAACAGGACGCCGCGTTCGTAGATCTGCGTGCCCATGCCGCCGTCGACGACGAGAACGCCGCGACGAACGGCATCGACGAACCGTGCAGGTTTTGCGGGAGAGGTGGGCGGCGCTGGAGACATCGGGCGCACCCTAGCACATTGACGCACCGTGCGTTCTGCACACAACTTGGCCCAGCCGACACGACGGTAGGACGATGCTGGGCATCGCCGAGGCTCGAGCGCCACGGCGCCGCGGAGGCAGGAAGATGTACGAACCGATCAAGTTTGCGAAGACGGGCGGCGGAGATGCAACGGGCGAGCTCGTAGCGCCGGAAGGCGAAGGAAAAGCGCCGGGCGTCGTGCTCATTCAGGAATGGTGGGGCCTGAACGGCCAGATTCGGCACGTTGCCGCAAAACTCGCACGCGAAGGGTTCGTCGTGGCGATCCCCGACCTGTACCACGGTCGTTGGACGACGGACGCGGGCGAAGCGCAACAGCTCATGACGGCGCTCGACTGGAGCGTGGCGGTGGCCGAGCTGGGTGGAGCGGCGGCGTTTTTGCAGAATCACCCGCGATGTTCGGGAAACGTGGGCGTGATGGGTTTCTGCTTGGGCGGCGCGTTGACGTTTGCCACGGCTGCGACGTCGCCCGACGTGAAGGCAGCGGTCGCATATTACGGTCTCGCGTCGCAAGAATCGTTCGATCACTCGAAGATCAAGGCCCCCATGTTGGCGCACTTCGCCAGCAAGGACGACTGGGCGAGCCCGGACAAGGCAAAGGCGCTCGTGGAGGCGATGAACGCACGCGGACAATCGATCGAGCTTCACATCTACGAGGCTGGGCACGCATTCGCGAACGAAGGACGCAAGGATGTGTACGTGCCCGATGCGGCCGCGCTTTCATGGAGCCGAACGACGGCATTTTTGCACAAGCACCTTGGCTGATGACTTACTGCTTCGGACTTGAAGAAACACACTTGGAGGTTTTTCGTGGTTGAACGTTTTGCACTGCGACATGCGAAGATCGCAGTTCCTTTCTTGATTGCCGCTGTAGCAGCTCTCGCCAACGCAGGATGCTCGGACGGAGGCGATGGCAATGCGGGCGGAGGCGGCTCTGGCGGCGGTTCATCGAGCGGCGGAGCGGGCGGTGAAGCATCGTCGTCGAGCAGCAGCTCCAGCAGCAGCAGCAGTTCCAGCAGTGGGATGATGGGCTGCGGCGACGTCATGACCGACCCGATGAATTGCGGCATGTGCGACAACAAATGTGCGCCTGGACAAACGTGCACGGCTGGCGTATGCACGTGCGCAATGGCCACGGTACCGTTCGCGGACGTGCAAGCAATTCTGACGCAGCGATGCGCCACGGCGGGCTGTCACGTGGGGGCCACGGCGAAGGAAGGTTTGGACCTGTCGGCCGGTAACGCCTACGCCGATTTGGTCAACGTCGCCACCAAGCAGTGCGGCGTTGATCGCATGCGGGTTCTTCCGGGCAAACCGGACGAGAGTTACGTGATCGACAAGGTGATGGGCGTCGACTTGTGCGGTGGCATCTCGTCGAAGCGCATGCCGCCGTCCATCGCTCTTTCGACGAAGGACATTCAGACGATTTCCGATTGGATCTGCGGAGGAGCGCTAGAAAACTAGCTCTGCCGAAGAACGAGGCGCCGATGTTTTGCCCCCGCTGCCATAGACGTTTCGACGATGACGCGCATCGCTTTTGCGCTTACGACGGCGAACGTCTCGTCACGACCCCGGACATGTCGAACATTCCGCACAAGCCGACGGCGGAATCCGGCACGATGTTGAATGGTCGTTACGAGGTGCGGGGGCTCATTGGCCGCGGGGGAATGGCCCGCATTTATTTGGCGGAGGACAAGCAAACGAACGAACCGGTCGCCGTGAAAATCCTCGATTCGCTCCACCTGCGCACGCCTGGCGCTCGGGAGCGATTCGACCGTGAAGCTCGTATTGCCAACGTCGTCACGCATCCGAACATCGTCAAAGTGCTCGACACGGGACAACGTACCGACGGCGTGCCCTTCATGGTGCTCGAATACTTGTTTGGCGAGACGCTCGGGGATTGGCTTCGCCGCAATCAGACGATGTCGCTGCACATCACGTTGCCGGTGCTTTCGCAAATGGGTGCGGGGCTCGCGGCGGCACATCACGCGGGCATCGTCCACCGTGATGTAAAACCGGACAACTTGTTTTTGGTCGGCGAGCCGGGGGAACCGTATGGCGTCAAAGTATTGGATTTTGGTTTGTCTCGGCTAGAAACCGCAAAGACGGTTTCTCAAATGGGTATGTCGCTCGGAACCCCCGAATACATGCCTCCCGAGCAGGTCGTGGGTGACATGACCGATGCGCGCTCGGATATCTATTCGCTTGGCGTCGTCATGTATCGTATGTGCGTGGGCAAATTGCCATTTCGTCATGACGACGATGCACTTTTGCTCGCCCATCAGCTCGTTACAGCGCCGCCCGAGCCGTCCGATGTGGTGCCCGGATTCGACCGAGCAATGGAAGGCGTCATTCTCAAGGCCATCCGCAAACATAGAAACGATCGTTATCAGACGATGGACGGGTTCGTGGAGGACATCGAGCGGCTCATGGGCAAACGGCTCGGCTCGCTGCATGCGGGCCTTTTGCCGCGAGGTCCGGACGTGTACCAGCCGCAATCGGACATGGCGAAGATGGCGGCGAAATTCTTTTATCGGAAGCTCGGGTTGGTCGCACCCGAGTGGAAGAAGTGAGGGCTTGCCGGTCCCTCACGCCGCCTTGACGAACTTCTGAAGCGAGCTGGCCAAGTCGTGCGTGCGTTGTTGCTCGGAAGCGAGCTCCCGTTCGACGAATTCACGCTCGGCTGAAGCGAGCTCGTCGAGGTGGCGAGAGTATCGTTTTTTCCCCTGATCCTCGCCCTCTTCCAAAGCCGCCAAAGCCACGCGATGCCCGAGCAAATCGGCACCTCGCTGAATGGCTCGGGCAAACGCTCCCCATACCCCCGAGCTATGCGCCGGTTCTCCTCCCAATACGCGAATTCTTTCTCGCAACAGCTTGACGCGACGATCGTGGCTGTCACGAATTTGTTGCAAGGGCCCCGTGAGCTCCGAGTCCTTGATCGTCTTGAGCGCCAAATCGTACGTCTCGACGCTCGCAAGCTCGCCGCGTAAAAACTCGTTCATCCTATCGATCGTCGATGCCGGTGTCGATTGACCCGTGCGAAGCGTCGTCGGTGTCTCTTGCAGCGGTTCACGAGATCGCTCGACGGATTCGTTTTCTTGTCGATTCGTTTCACGCTCGATATCTGCCGGCCCACCCGGCTCGACATCCAAACCATGCGGAACGTTCGTGGAATAGTCGGGCTCTCGCTTGTCTTGGTCCATGATGCTGCCCTCTCGTGGTGAAAGCTCTGTTGGGCAGGTGCGCGCCGCTGTCGAGTGGAGAGCATTTCGCGTGTGTCGTTTGTCCGCGCGCTGTGGTACGCTCGAGCTCGTGACAACCCTCGAAATCGCTCAGCTCGGTCACCCGGGCCTTCGGCAACGTGCGCTGGAAGTATCGCGCGAGGAGCTCGAATCGCCCGAGGTGCAACGATTCATCGACGACTTGGTCGAGACGATGCGCCAAGCAAACGGAGCGGGCCTCGCGGCAACGCAGGTGCTTTGCCCAAAACGAATCGTCGCCATCGAAGTAAAAGACAATCCGCGTTATCCGTACAAGCCGAACATCCCGCTCACGATATTGGTCAATCCCATCATCGAGCCCATATCGGACGAACGATTCGATAATTACGAAGGGTGTTTGTCCGTTCCCAATTTACGCGGATTGGTATCTCGCCATGCCGAAGTGCGCGTGACCGGGTGGGATCGGCATGGAGCGCCTATCGAGCGCATCGTGCGGGGTTTGTCCGCGGGCACGTACCAGCACGAGGTCGATCATTTGGATGGGCTCTTGTTCGTCGATCGCGTGACGGACACGAAAACACTTTGCACGTGGGCCGAATTCGACAAGCATTACAAAAAAGCGTTTGTCGAGAGAATCGTGCCGTTCATCGAACGAATGGGGGGTTAGCGCCTTTGCCCCGACGTCCGAAAAGTGATTGGTAACTTTTGTGCAATTCAACCCATATTTTGCACGAATGATAGCTTACGCCATTGGAACGTGGTTGCCCCCTTCGCACCAGCCGCCCTTTCCCCGTCTTGCTCGGAATCTTCTGACGCTGCCCAACACGTGATACCGTGCCCGCCGAGTGCCGATGCCGGATTACCCTCTCGCAAAATTGAGGTCCGACCAGCCTTGCCTCTGGTTGCCTCTCGCGCTGCCCGCATGCCTGCTCGCGTGTCGCGCCGCCCCAGGTGAGTCCACCACGTTCGAGGTGTCGCGCTTCGAAGGCGAACAGGATGCTCCCACATTCGACACCCTGACCATCGTGCACGCCGACGAGGCAGCCAACACGACGCCAGCCTTGTCGGCTTCGGCTTCCGAAGAATGGCTGCAAGTGGCAGCAGCCGTCGTGATCAGCGCCTTGTTGCGAAGCACCACCGGGCAGCGCATTCAGCGCGTGTCTCGAAGCGACAGCGGCCTCGACTTTTACCTCGAAACCCCGAACGACGAACAAGACTGCTTGCTCAGCGTCGTCGGCTCGTCCGAACACGACACGCAAGAAGCCCTCGGACACGCCACCGAGCACGCAAACAGCACGCCTTGCGCACACAAGATCGCAGCAGCCGTGGCGTTCGGAAGCGGCAAAGCCGCGGTGCGAGTCCTGTCATGATGACCTACGCTTTCGGGGTCGAACCCTGGCCACGCACGCTCGAAAAAAGCGACGTCGAACAACACAAGAGCGTGCTCATTCAGCAAGCACTCGTCGCTCGTCGAAACGAGCCGCGCATCATCGCCCGAACGCTCGCCCGCGGCGCCTTGTACTGGGAACGATGGCTGCTCGATAAAGACCCCGGCCGTCGCGAACGAGAACGCGTCATCTCGGGCCTGGAGCTCGCACGCGACGCGGGCGACTGGAAAGAAGCCGAGCTGCTCTTGGCTCACTGCGAAGGCTCGAGACGCCTCGCCCTCGCGCCTTTCGTCACCACGTGGCGCGACATCGTTCGTGATCACCTGCCTGAACAAGTCGAAAACGAACAGCGACTCGAGATCGCCTTTCAGCGCTTTCGCAACGCCAAGACCATCGAAGACGAGACGGCTCGAACCGAGCTCGCGCGCGAGGTCATGGCAAGCGCCAAAGAAATCGGGGAAGTGGGTTCGCCCGTCCCCGTGAACAACCTACTCGCCAGGATCAGCGTTTCGCTCGGATGGAACGACGAGGCCGAGACGTACTACTCAGCGCTTCTCGTCTGCCGCCCGCTTTGGATTCCGTACATCGTGCAGTTGTCGGAACATCAAGCAAAAACCGACATCAAGCGCGCGTTTCACACCATCGAAACGGCCAAGACGATGCTCGGCAAAGACTTTTGGCTGGTGACCTGAAGCGCTCGCGCGCGTTCACATCCCGCCACGCGAACGTGCATCGCGCTCGAGCTGCTCTTGGTACGCCACGCTGAACCGCGCCCACGGCCTCGAACGCAGACGCCCATATCCAATGGGTTCGCCGGTGCCTTCGCAGTAGCCGTATTCGCCGCCGCGGAACTTGGCGAGCGCGCGATCGATTTCGCCGAGGAGCTGCACGTCACGTTCGAGTAGCCGCGATGCCATCGCCGTGATGCCCTCGATGTTGGCATCATCCATTTCATCGCCGACTTCGCGCCCTGCGTCTCGATCTTGTCCCTGGCGCGTTTCAATGCTGGCCACGAGCTCGGTGCGACGCGTCTCGAGCATGCGACGAAGCTCGTCCCGCTGCGCGTCCGTCAGGTCCGGCGACTCTTCGTCCACATCGCGCCCGCCACTTCGAGTAGGTGGACGCAAAGGCAACGCTCCGTGCGCAATGCTCATCGTCCCCGGTTCTTTTCGGTCAGCCATACGTGCCGTCTACCCTTCTCTGTGTGTACGAAGCGTGTCTTGCGATGAACGGCAAGTAACGTGCCTTCACCGAGCTGCGCATCAATTGCACGTCAGCTCGGGAGAAGACTCATTCGCATGGCAACGTTTGTCCAGACACGACAAGTCAATCAATCAACGGACCAGTGTTTTTATCAGCCAACCGACGTCTTCCATGACCGCTTTGGACGCCCCGATCGATACTTCACCCTTGGGTGCGTCCGCGTTCTTGGCCGTCGTCGTGATGAAGATGGGCACGTCGCCCTGGTGCGGCAGCGAGGCCAAGGACTGCGTGATCTTCTCGAGCATCGGATCCCGTCGGCGCCGTCCTACGAGACCACCTGACCTTTGCATGCTTTGGGCGAACATCTTCATCGTGATGAACCCGGCGCCCATGTGATCACCGCGGCGAAGCGGTTCGAGATCCTTGCGGCTCGCGATCGTCCCTTCGTCCGGAGCGCCCGTCTTGACGGCAAGCAAACGTTTGACGAGGTGATCGGGTTTGCCCACGCCCACACCGAGCCATGTGCGAGATTTTCCATCGGGCATCAGGAGCACGTGCAGCTCGGCGCTCACGAGATCTTTGTCCTTGGCGGTCTTCAAAATCCCCAACTTGCCCGCCGGGAGTTTGTCGACCTTGATGACCAGATCTTGCGAGCCCGCTCCGAGACTCGCGGGGCCCGGAACGACCTTCACCTGCGGCAAAAGCGCTGCACCTTCTTTGCCGAGCATCTTCTTCAGCGGATCTTGAAAACCCTTGCGTTGATACACATCCGCGATGCGCTTGAGCTGCTTCGAAATGGCTGCAGGTCCTTCCTCGAAGCCCATGACGGTCCATCCGACGAATCCGCCCACGAGCGCGTCCATTTCAGCCTGTGGCGTGGACGGTTTGCTCGTCGCACTCGACACATCGAGCTGACCCGATGCCGACACCGTTTCCACGTACGGCCCGACGGAAATCTCGAGCAGCTCGCTGAGCGCGCGATGATCCGCATCGCTCCCGACATCGGCTTTCGCGAGGCCTCCTTCGATCAGCAGGCGCAACGTCCGCACGATCGGTGCAAACTTCTTCGGATCACTGCCGCGACCGTAAAACACGCTCGCGCTGTCTTTCGGAGCTCGCCAGAAGATGGCAGGCGGCGGACCTGCACGATCGATGCGATCACCCATCATGCCTGCAATCCACGACGACTTTCCACGCATCGAGAGCGCTGCCGTCGTACGCAGACACGAGATCTGATCCATCGCAACGTCGAGCGAAATCTTGTCGGCATCGGCAACGAGCGCCACGATTTCATCCGCTACGCCAGATGCTGCATCGACGAGCGCTTTGTCGAACTTCGGTTCGCCGATCGATCCTTCCGCTTGTGCGAGCACGGGCAAACCCTGAATTTGGCTGCGCAAAAGCGACCCGAAACGAGCCTCGGCAGGCATCAGACGCACTTCGACGTGCAGATCCGTCGCAGCCGCGGGAGCCGAGGGAAGCGTGCGCGTCAGGTACGGCGCGAGCGTGAGCACGTCTTTTTCCCTTGGACCACAAACGAGTCGCACGGGTGATGCACCTGCGGAAGCGGCGATGACGCAGACCGTGTCGTTTTTGCCTGCAATGCGAAATTGTCCTGGCGCAACTTCCGTGAGCGGTCCGGCGGGTTCGACCGCTGCGCGGGCTTTGTCGAGCGACGTGAGACCGATGGAAAACGCGACGAAGCCTCCCGGGCCTTTGGATTGTGGATCGAGCGACGCGATGCCGAAAACGGGCGCGTCGTAAGCGACTGCCGCAGCGAGAGCTCGCACGTCGACGCTCGATGAAACGACATCGCGCAAGATGTTGCGCATGCCGAACTCGGCTGCGTCGAGCGCACGATCGGGCTGCGTGTTCGCGCATGACGAGAATGTGCGCAGTGTCTCCGCGGGGTTCTTCCAGCCGAGAAGCGCAACGACGTCTTGCGGTTCGGCAACAGGCGAAAGGTCGTACGCGGTGCCGGGCGTCGTGGCCGGCATCGCCGCGGCGACTTCGATGGCGGCCTTGTCTTTCGGCGTGTCCGTCGCGGTTTTCGCAGGTTCGACCGGCGTGGACGAACCGCATGCGAGGACAAACAAGGAAACGAGCGGGAGGAGCGACTTGCGCATGGTGCGGTCTTATACGGTGCAATTGCGCGCGCGTCGACCCTCCGCTGGCGCCAATCACCTGCGACATACTTGCATCCCGCGCAACATCGTCCTACGCCGAAAGTCATGCCTTCACCGAACCGCACCAACAAATCACTCGGCTTCGTCACCTTCGCTCTGCCGGCGCTCCTCGCGGCAGTCGCCGTCGGATGCGGCGGTGACAGCACGCCACCGCCTGCAAAGCCCGAAGTCACAGCCGCGCCGCCAACGCCGCCTCCTGCCGCCACGTCCGCGGCGCCGGAGGAGCCGAAACCCGAAGCGACGGCAAGTGCGAGCGCAGCGCCACCGCCGCCTCCGCCGACGTCTTCCGTCGAACGACCGCCCGTTCTTCTGAGTGACGAAGAAGAGCTGCGAGCGCCGGTCACTTCGAGCCCTGGGGCCAAGTTCGAGATCGGGGACGATTCGGGCCGCGCCGTCTTCCGCATTCGCGAGAACGCCCTGAATTCGCCGTACATTTTCACGTTCAAGATCGACAAGAAAGCCAAGACGACGGGCATTCCGGTAGGAAAAACCTATCGAATGATCGTGCAAGTGGAGAATTCACAAGACCTGCCGAAGGTGGAGACCGCGGACAAACCTTTTGAATTTTCGTTCCCCACGGCTGGCAAAAAGGACGTGAACCTGGCCATTGGCGAAGAGATTCTGGATGCCAAGGGGATCGCAAAGATCACGTGGACGATCGTCGCTCCGGAGAAAATCGACGAATCCATGGGCATCGCGCACTTCAAATTGCCTGCCGCAGGCAATTACCACCTGCACATGACGCTCAAGGCGCCCACGGCGCCGCCTGCGCCGAAGTGATCACCGCTTTCGGATTCACGCCCGCTCGATGAATGCGCGCTATTCGAAGCGCTTCGAATGACGCGCCCGAGCAATCCCCACCATTGATCAGCCCAACGCTCGAAGCGCGCAAACGCATTCGATCCACCAACCAACCCAGCGCTCGATGTGCATGACCAATGTGGCGATATCACGATGGGTACGCGCCGAATGAGTCAATTGACTCACATAGATCTCCATCAATACACATTCATAGCATAATTTTCCAGATCGCATCCTTTGTTGCAATTCCTGAAAACTCCGCCTAGTCTGCGTGTCGCAATCCTGCTGAGGTTTCTCGAAATAGGGACAGGACCATGACGACACGGATCTCCACATCAACGGTAAGTGCAATCGCTCTCGTGGGTGCCACGGGCTTGGCAATGGCCGCGTGTTCGGCGACGGTGGACCCCGAAAAGATCTCACCCGAGATCGAAGCGGTGAGCGACACGCTCGTTTCTTATGACGATTGGAAAAAAACCGTGTACCAGGAACCGGACACGGGGTATTACATCGTCGATGGTGACATCCCGCTGCTCGATGAAACCCAGCTCATCGCTTTCTATGAGCGGTATGTTCGTTCCGGGGCGCTCATCGTGCATCAATCGGGCGGCGCCAATGCAAAGTGGAGTGATTCGCAAAAGTTGAATTTGACTTATTGCGTCTCGTCGACCTTCGGAAGCAATTACAATGCGGTGGTTGCGGCAATGAATTCGGCAACCGCAGCTTGGGAAGCAGCCGCGAACGTCAACTTCACCCACCTGACGGCGCAGGATAGCAACTGCACCGCGAGCAACAACAACGTCGTTTTCGACGTTCGTCCGGTCAACGCGAACGGTCAATACTTGGCCCGCGCATTTTTCCCGGATCAGAGCCGCTCGTCGCGGAACGTTTTGATCGACAATTCCGCCTTCGGCAATCTTGGATCGTGGACACTCGCGGGCATCGTGCGTCACGAGCTTGGCCATACGCTGGGTTTCCGACACGAGCATACGCGCACGACGAGCAATTCTTGTTATGAGGATTCGAACTGGGCGCCTCTCACGGACGATTACGACAAGAACTCCGTCATGCATTATCCGCATTGCGCGGGTACGAATTCGGGCGACTTGATCCTCACGAATAGCGACAAAGAAGGCGCCGCGTACCTTTATGGATGCGGAACGAACAACGGTCAAGCGTGCTGCAGCGACGGAAATGGCTGTGATTGCGGCGTCGGCGCCGGAAGCAATTGCGGCGGCGGCTCCAGCAGCAGCTCCAGCAGCTCCAGCAGTTCGAGCGGCGGCTCCGATCCCAATAGCTGCGCGGGACACTGTAACTCGCAGGCGCCCGGCGGATGCTGGTGTGATTCGGCATGCGCCAATTACGGCGATTGTTGCGCTGATAAAAACGCCGTTTGCGGCAGCGGAGGCGGCAGCAGCTCCAGCAGCTCCAGCAGCAGCTCCAGCAGCAGCAGCTCCAGCTCCAGCTCCAGCAGTTCCAGCAGCAGCAGTTCCAGCAGTGGTGGCGGCGGTTCTGCGTGTTTGGGCGGAAACTACACCGGTAGCTTGCCGGGTGGCGGGTATTATCAGAATCAGCCTGCTGATGGGCTCAGCAATGGCGGGTACTTGTACAAGTATTACCCGAGCGGTGTGAGCGCAGCGCTCACGGGTCCGTCGAATGCCGACTACGACTTGTACCTGTACAAATACAGCAATGGCTGGAAGCTGGTGGCCGTGTCGGAGAGCCCGACGTCGAGCGAATACGTTTCTGCGGCGTCAGGCGGCTATTACGCGATGCGCGTCGTCTCCTACAGCGGCAAGGGCAGCTATTCGCTTTGCCTGAACTGACCCTTCACCTCAATGCGCTGCGACGGGCGAATATGGCCGAATGCGCCCGTCCTCCATTTCATAAAGCACATCGAAGACATCGAGGGCGCGGTGGTCATGCGTAACCACCAAAACCGCCGCGCTCCTCTCATGCGCAACCTTCCGAAATAGCTCCATCACGTTGCGACTGCGAATGCTATCGAGCGCGGCGGTGGGTTCGTCGGCAAGAATGAGCGAAGGCTCGTTCGCAAGCGCCCGTGCAATCGCCACGCGTTGCTGCTCCCCGCCGCTCAACGTCTCCGGATACGAACTTTCCCGGTGGACTACGTCGAGGTATCCGAGCAATTCCCGAGCGCGCCGCCGCCCCTCGGTTTTCCCGCCAAACTCACAGGCGATTTCCACGTTTTCTCTCGCCGTGAGAAAAGACGTCAAGTTGGCCTTCTGAAAAACAAAACCCAAGTGTTTTCTTCGCAATCGCGACAGGTCGGCGAGCGGCACGCCATCCTTGACGACCGGACGCCCCTCGAAAAACACTTCGCCCGAATCCGCAGGCGAAACGAATCCAAGCGCCTTGATGAGCGTCGATTTTCCCGAACCACTCGGACCAAGCAGCGCCGAAACGGTTCCGCGTTCCAGCGTCAAACTGACGTCGTCGAGAGCCACGATGGCGGCGGATCCGGTTCCGTAGGTTTTTCGCAAGCTCACCGCTCGCACGGCTTCGGTTTCGGCCATCGTCATCCCTCCAAAGCACGCGCTGGATCGATTCGCAAAACGTGGTTCAAGCCGAGCATGCTCGCGAGTGTCACGATTGCAAACGTGGCAATGGGCGCCACGACGAAAATGGTGTCCGTCATGAGCACGCGGCGAGGAAACATGGGATACGCGACTTGGCCCACCGCATACGCAAGAGCATAACCGAGCGCCCCCAAGAGCCATGCCTGTTGCAAAACCATACCCACGAGCCGTGAACGCGGGGCCCCAATGAGCTTGAGAACTGCAAGGTCGTGCGTTTTCTCGAGCGTCAGGTTGTACATGACCATCATGACGATGACCGCGGCAGTCAATGTGAGAATGACCGTGAACAAGCCAATCTGCATTCGCGCCCGTTGAACCACGCCGCCAAGCAAAAGCGCTTCTTCTTCGCCTTGCGTGTAGACACTCACGTCGCCCCAACTTCGCATCTCGGATTGCACATCGGCAATGCGATGCGGGTCCGCTTCGACGAGCACCGCAGCGAGAGGCGGCGACGCAAGCGCTGGTGCACGCCAGCGCGGATCCGTCGCGAGATCCTCGAGGGCCGGCTGCCCTCGGCCGAGGTCCGTGCGGCGCAAGCGCTCGACCACGCGTTGTCGCTCGAGCAAGAGCGCTTCGGCTGGTTGATCGAGCGCGACGATTTGTGCATCCGCGACGCTCATGAATGCGACGGAATCGCCGCCGGACGTGAGCGCGTTTTTCGTCAGGCCAACGATGCGATACGTTTCGCCCGCGAGCTCGAGCGATTCCCCAATGCCGAGCCCAAGCGAAGCGTCGACGATCATTTCGCCATGTGGCTGCAATAGATGTCGTCCTCGAACGAGCGGCAATGACAACCCCGGATCGTCGGGCCAACCCAACCCCACGAGGGCAATTCGCATGACATTGCCGCGATGTTCACGTTGAATGAGCTGATACGTATAGGGGCGCGCGCGCCGAACGCCAGGAACGGCGGCTGCGCGGGATTCGATGCTTGGATCGAGCCGAGACCCTTCCGCAAAGGGTCCTCGGGTGTCCCGTTGCACGAGCCAAAGATTGGCGTTCATGGCGCGCGTCAAAATGGTCGCGTCGTCCACCATTCCCGCATATATGCCCTGCATTGCGATGACCACGGTGAGCAAAAGTGCCAAACCCGCGGCCGTACCAATGAAACGCGCCAGGTGCCTCCGAACGTCGCGCATTGCGAGGTTCATGGAGCCTCCCAGCGTCGGCCAACCGGAAGGGTCACGCCCGCCCGTGATGCGCCGAAAACCGCATCGCCTTCCGACAACCCTTCGAGCACTTCGACGTCTTCGCTGCCCGAAATACCGAACTTTGGCCGAACGAGCGCAATCTTGCCACCGCGACTCGTGTAAACATAGGCACCCTGTTCGTCATGATGAACCATTCGAATGGGAATGCGGAGGCTGTTTTCCCGGCGCCCGAGCTCGATGCGTATGTCGGCCCGCTGGCCAATGGCTACGCGCCGCTCGAGCCGCTCGGGCGTGACTTCGACGATGAGCTCATGGGTTTGTCTGTCCGCCTCCCACCCGATTCGCGTGACCTTTCCATGGAGTGGTTCTTTGGTACCCGGAAACGTAATGATTGCGCGCTGATCCAATGCGAGCTGAGGCAATACCGTTTCATCGATGGCCGCATTCACGTGCACGCGATCCGTATCGACGATGCGGAGCACGGTCGTTCCAATGGCAACCGTGTCTCCAGGCTCTCGCAATCGTCGCGTGATCAACCCATCGAACGGCGCGAGCAGCGTTGCGCGAACCATGGCGACTCGTCGCTGCTCGGCCCCGCCGGCCGCCACATCGATTCCTCGCGTTGCTTCCGCGCGTTGCGCAAGCACGCGATCGAGGTCCGCACGCGCCAAACGAAGCCGATCCGTCGCTTCATCACGTTGTGCTGCCGGAATCGCCCCGCCGTCGAAAAGAGCCTTCGTCCGCGCGGCTTCGCGGTCGGCGGTTGCGAGAAGCGTTCGCGCACGCTCTTCTTCCGCGGCAATTCGCTGCAAGGACGAACGCGCCGCAGCGAGACCCGTTTGCGCCGACCGCAAATCGGCTTCGGCCTGATTGGTCTCGAGACGCGCAATCTCTTGGCCCAGCGTGACGCGAGCGCCTTCGTCCACGAGCACGTCGCTCAGGCGCCCAATCATATCGAATCCAACGCCCGCTTCACGCTCGCTTTCAATCGTGCCCCGGCCGAAGGCTTCTTGAATGATGGTCCCGCGCTCGACCCGCGCGAGCTCCACTTTGACCGGGGAAAGGAGCCGAAACCAAGCAATGGCGAATACGACGCCCACCAGAACCACGCCCCAAAAACTTCGGCGCGCAATGTCAAAGGTTCGACGGAGCCATGCAGGTGCAGCCATGGGTTCACCAAGTTTTCATCAATGATGATGCTCTGCCGCACGTCCCATGTGATGCACCAAAAGCACGATATCGGTTCCGGCATCGGGCTCCACGGCATGCGGCACGTTTGGCGCAAGCACGACGGCGTGCGAACCGTCGATACGAAATCGCTCCGAGCCCGCAACGACCGTTCCCGCACCGTGTACGGCTTGAATCGTCACGGGCACTGCGGAATGGTGTTCCGGTAGCACCGTGCCCTGCCGAAGCACGATGGACACGAGTTTCAATGCCGGTTCATCGACGAGCACGCGCACTTCACGCGGTTGCCCATTGCCGACTGGCGCAGGGAATTCCACCGCGCGTGCAGGGGGCCCCGCGAGCGTTGGCGCAGAGCGATGTTCCGCGGAATGCGCAGCGTGATGGTCGGGTGAATGCGCCGCGCAACCCATGAGCGCAAAAGCCGCAATGGCGAGAACGGAAACGATTGCAAAACGTTTCATGCAGACCTCTTTCTGGTTTTGGTGGTTGTCGAAGTCGTCGTCGGCCGAAGAAGTACGTGGAGCGTGTCGCGCACGACCCGAGCCTGCGTTCGCTGTTGCGTGTTTGCAGCCGACAGCGCGAGCATTTGCATCGTGCCCATGACAATGGGCGCGAGCGTCTCCGCCGATAGATCCACGCGCACCTCGCCGGCTTTCTGCCCGTCGCGCAGGCATTGCACAATGAAGGCCCGAGTCCGCTCGACGCACGCGGAGAGACGCTCGGACCCGCTCTTTGGCAATGCAAGGAGGAATTGTTCCGAAAGAACGAGGCGCAGAATTCCGATTTGATTGCCGACCGCCGCGGTGCGCGCTTCGATGAACCGATCGAGCTTTTCGACGGGCGATAGCGTAGCGGGCGGGTACGTCGCTTCGAGAACCGCTTCGACACGCATGACCACCGCTTCGAGAAGCGCATCGAGCGAAGCGAAATGGCGAAAGATGGCGCCGCTCGTGAGCCCCACATGCTCGGCAAGGCTCCGCGTGGTGAGCGCGGTAATGCCTCTCGTCGCAATGATGTGCAGCGCCGCATCGGTCAGCTCGACTTGACGAACCTCGGTTGCGCGACGAGCATCTCCCATGAGCCAGCAAGTAAGCACTTACTTACTAGCAAGTCAAGAAAAAATTCTTCTTGCGAAGAACGCGATTACATGGCGGAGTTGGGTGAGGTGGACGACTTGGCGAGGCGTTCGTTTTCTGCCGCGAGCCATTTGCGGCATGCTGCTTCGTCATCAAAAAAAGCGATGTTGAGGCGCTGCTTCGTGAGCACGTTCAGCGCACGCATGATCATTTGCATGACGACGCGCTTGTGCATGCCCGGAACGAGCGCCGCAACAGCATCGGCACGGAACGACGTTGTCGCGAACTTTGCCCGAGCCTGTGAGTTTGGTATGTCCGATTGCGAAACATCGGTAATCAGCAGGTACCGAGGTATTTCAAGCGCATCGATGTGCGCAAACACGCGTTCGGCATGCACTTCCGTAACGGCACCTTTCCATTTGAGCACAAACAAATTCGGTGGCTCGAACCTCACGCAATGCGTGTCAACGACCCACTCTCGAGGTGCTTGCTGCTCCATGGTTCGCTCCTGAAACGAAAATCGGGCGGGGTGGCGGCGGCAGGGTACGCGATGCGCACGACAAAGGGAAGAGATTTCGTCCTCACTGCATCTTACAACTGCGCAAGCACTCGTGGAGCGACCAGACCGCGGTTATTCCATTTTCACTGTACAATTCGACAGGCACGGCGTTCCTCAAATTGCCCACGCTGAGCAACATCTAATACATTCGAAGCTCACCGCCCCCGCGCCTGCAGCAAACCCAATCCCTCCGTATAACCCCACGCCAGACCTGCCCGGCCCAAGTCCACGGCCGCCTTTGCCAATCGCCGCCGCGGTATGCGTTCCCCGGCAAACCATTGCATGCCCGCCGTCACGATCGCTTCCGAATTCGTCACGTAGCGCTCGACGAGCGGCCTCGCCGGGCCATACACGTGCCGCGCCGCGCGCGATCGCACCGCCAAATCGAGCCCCAATCGCGTTTTCCGTACACGCTCGTTCCAAGTAGCGAACGACAATTCATTCGCCGCCAAACATTCTGTCAAGTACGGCCCCGCCACGGCTCCATAATGAATCGCTTGTGCAATGCCTTCGCCGAGCACCGGATCGATGCCCGCGGCTTCCCCCACGAGCAGCACGCGCGGACGAGCCAGCGGCTGCGAAAACGAAACGCCCCGCTCGGCAAAACGACGGACAGCGTGACACGACGCAGTCACGCCAAGCCGATCATTTCGCATGTCGAGCCTTTCGGCGACATTCGGCACGCCTTCGAGCCTTTCAGGAATGCCTTCCCCGCGCAATTCGTACATGCCGCGACAAACGAGCGGTTCCCCGCGGACGATCGTGGGAAAATCCCACGCGTACCCAGCCAAACCTCGATCCTCCAAATCGAAATGCAAAACGTCGCGCGATTCGTCCATCGATGCAAATGACGTATCGACTTCCATGGCCTGCGCCATGAACACGCCCCGCGCAAATCCGGTCGCGCGACGAACGATGCTCCCCACGCCGTCCGCACCTACGACGACACGTGTGCGAATCTCGCCAATCGACGTCGTGAGCAGCACCGAGGCGGCACCCGCGACGACATTTTCCACTTTGACGCCATCACGAATCCTCACGCCTCGCGCCTTGACCGCTTCAGCAAATGCGTGATCGAATTCGATCCGTCGAACCACTCGGCCAATGACCGGACCATCGCGGCGCACGCAAAACGTTTTCCCGTGGGCTCGCACGGACAAACCTCGAATGGGAACGTGAGGAACGTCGATGGTTACGCCAATCGATGCGAGCAGCCGATCGGCTCGCGCGCCGATGGCCCCCGCGCATATTTTGTCACGCGGATACGTGGCGCGTTCGACAACGAGAATGCGATCGCGCAAATGCGGCGCGGCGTTCGTCAAAAAGAGCGCCGTGGACAATCCCGCTGGCCCTCCGCCGACAATCACGACGTCGGCGTCGAACGCGGGATTCGCATGCATCAGGTCGGGACCTCGCCGCCTTCTTTCGGCGCACCCGCACGAATCATCGTCCCGACGCCTCGAGACGTGAAGAGCTCCGCCACGACATTGTGCGGAATGCGCCCATCGATGATGTGCACCGTTTCCACTCCGCCCTCCAGCGCACGCAGAATGGCGGCTGCTTTGGGCAGCATCCCGCCCGTCACGGTGCCGTCTTTCATGCGCAGCTCCAGCTCTTCGGCGCTCAATTCCGAAATGAGCAGGCCGTTTGAAAGAATGCCTGCGACATCCGTCAAGAAGATGAGCTTTCGAGCACCGCATGCAATGGCAAT
Organism: Polyangiaceae bacterium; assembly: GCA_016715885.1. NCBI lineage: Bacteria > Pseudomonadati > Myxococcota > Polyangiales > Polyangiaceae > Polyangiaceae bacterium. The sequence goes on along the minus strand of JADJXL010000018.1, from coordinate 552,631 downwards.
TTCGGCCGCCACGGTGTCCGCGTTGATGTTGTACGTGAGCCCGTCTTTGCCCAAACCAATCGGAGATATGACGGGAATGTAGCCTTTGCCCAAAAGAAGCTCGACCACTTCGATGTCGACGCTCGATACTTCGCCCACGTACCCCATGTCTTTGCCCGAAGGCGCATGCCATTTGCGCGCCTGAATCAGCCCGCCGTCTTTCCCGGACAAACCGACGGCTTTTCCTCCGGCGCGCGACAACGACGCCACGACCTCTTTGTTGATTTGCCCCGTCAAGACCATTTCGACCACGCGGAGACTCGCCGCGTCGGTGATGCGCAAACCATCGACGAATTCACTCGATTGACCCATTTGTTCGAGCGTCCGCGAAATTTCTGGCCCGCCACCATGCACGATGATCGGCGACAAACCCACTGCTTGAAGCAGCCGCACATCTTCGGCGAACCGATCTTTCAAATCGGGCCGCACCATCGCCGCACCACCATACTTGATGACGGCACGCGTTCCCGCGAATCGCTCGATGTAACGCAATGCCTGCACGAGCGTATCCGCCTTGAGCTCGGGCGTTTTGTTCTCCAAACGTCCGTCGCGACGAACCGGACCGTCGGGCGTATCGACGAGGACCGCCGCGTAATCGGCATTGATGCGCACGTAGTCGTACGACAAATCGCATCCCCACGCCGTCGCATGCCCAATGCCCGTCCCTATCGTGACCTCGACGAAGACTTCTTCGCCGCGCAAAAGCGCCCGCAACGCGTCCGCATCGAATTGCCGTGGTTTGCCTTCGGAGAAGACGCAAACATGCTGCAGGCTCACCGACGTTTGCGCCGGATCGAATCGAATGTGTTGTTCCGACGCGCGCGCACCAATCGCCGCCAGAATGCGTCCCCAATTCGGGTCTGTCCCGAAAAACGCTGCCTTGGTCAAGTTCGATTCCGTGACCGCCCGCGCGAGTGCTCGCGCCGTCGCCATGTCTTCCGCCCCGCGCACCGTCACGGTCACCAAGTGTTGTGCACCTTCACCATCGCCCGCAATCGCTCGCGCCAGCTCCTTGCACACGTCGATCAATGCTGCGTTGAAATGCACCGCGTCCGGCGTACCACGCTCCGTAATCGGATCGTTTTCGGCCATTCCATTCGCGAGCATGAGCACCTGATCGTTCGTCGACGTATCTCGATCGACGCTCACCATGTTGAACGTCTCGTCGACGGCCGCGCGAAGCATTGCATCGAGCACGCTGATTTCGATCGCCGCATCGGTCACGATGAACGCGAGCATCGTCGCCATGTTGGGATGAATCATCCCGGATCCCTTGGCAATCGCCGCAATACGCACGCGATCTCCACCCAAGAAAATCTCGCGCGACGCCATTTTCGTCGTCGTATCGGTCGTGAGAATTGCCTCCGCCGCAGCCGACGGATCCGTTCCAAGGCGCCCGAGAAGCGATGGTAGTGCCGCTTCTACTTTCGCCGCGGGCAGAGGAATTCCAATCACGCCCGTCGAACACGTCAACACGGCATCCGTTGGTACACCAAGTACTTGCGCGACCGCCGTCGCCATACGCTCGTTCGCGAGGACCCCCTCATCGCCCGCCAAACAATTCGCATTGCCGCTGTTGGCGATGATGACGCGCGCGTCTTTTCGAGGCAGCCGAGCCGCATTCCAATCGACGCACGCCGCTCGAGACTTGGACCGAGTAAAACAGCCAGCCGCGTTCGCCGGAAGCTCCGAAAGCACGAGCGCCAGGTCGGGTCGTTTGACTTTGATACCAGCCGATCCGCCGGCGAAGGTAAAACCATTCGGTATTTTCACGTGCAACCTCGAAGAAAACCTGACGAAACACCAATCATCGCGCAAAGGTTTTGCATTGCTTGCGACGCTGCGCCTTTGAGCAAGTTGTCGAGAGCCGATACGACCACCACGGCCGATCGCTCGGGAAGCACGCGTACCCCCACATTCGCGAGCGGCGTATACGCGACGCGCGTAAGCGTCACATTGCCGGGCTCCGTCACATCCACGAGACCCTCCGCATAGCGATAATCGCGACGATAGAGCGCTTCGACGTCGGCCTGCGACACGTCGCGAGAAAGCCGAGCATACGCCGTCACCATGAGACCTCGTTTGACCGGCAGCAAATGCGGCACGAACGTCACGTGCACGGGCGCCTTTGCCACGCGTGACAACGCTTGCTCGATTTCAGGCGTGTGCTGATGATCCCCCACGCGATAAGGCGAAACGTTTTCGTCCACTTCCATGAACGAATATCGCTCTTCGGCTTTCCGCCCCGCCCCGGATACTCCACTTTTGCCATCCAAGAAAATCCCATCACGTTCGATGATTCCCGCACGCAAGAGCGGCGCCAGCGCCACGATGGCCGCCGTCGCATAACAACCAGGATTGGCCACGACGCGCGCGGATGTAATGCCGCTCGGATCGCTCGACGCGTCACGCACTTCGGGCAATCCGTAATGCGCCTCCGCGCAATACTCCGGCGCCGTATGATCGAATTTGTAGAACCGCGGATAATCCTCTAGGTTCGTCAAGCGAAACGCACCCGACAAATCCACGACGCGCACGCCCGTCTCCACGAGCTTCGGCACGAGCTGCATGGATACTTCCGCGGGCGTTGCGAGCACCACGATTTCGCTGTCTTTTGCGAGCTTCATGGCATCGGCCATCGGCGACACGACCATGCGACTCAGGCGCCCCGGAAGCCGGAGGTACTCGCCGAGACACGTGCCTTGCCACCGATCAGACGCAGCGCCGATCAGGTAGAATTTCGGGTGATCGAGTAGCGGCACGAGCTCGCTGCCAGCGTAACCGCTCACGCCCAGTATCGAAACGGTCTTAGGCCCGATGGACACGCGCGCTCTCGTAGTGTCCAGTGCGCCAAGAGTCAAATGGTTGTGCACGTACGCTTCACCATGGCACCTCGGTTGCTGTCCGAAACACACGAGAGGTGACCTGTGCGGATCAGAAGCAACGACAATACCCCGGACGGAATTGCGACGTCGCGAACCAGTCGCTCGGCAATGTTTTGGATACTGCTTGCCATTTCATTGACGGCCGCGGCTGGATGTAGCGCATCGGTGAGAATGAGGCCCACGGTGGGAGGATACGCGGTGGCCCCCGTCGATGCAGTGCCCATGGCGATCGAAGCATACCCGCGCGCGTATTACCGCGATCGCTATGCGTACCTCGTCGATGGAACCTGGTATTACCCGACGCAAGATGGTTGGGTCATGTTCCTGGAAGAACCCCGTCCACTCGTGGAATACCGGACGCGCGTGCAAATGGCGCCACCTGCAGCCCGGCCGCCGGACGTGTATTACGGTTATCCCCCTCCGCCGCAGCAACCTACACAACCTCGCGAGCTTCACCGCGAATATCGTCCTGAATAATGCAGCGCTGATTGCTGCAGCGAAGGAGGAGACCCATGCGTTCTTCGAACACGAATTGGTTTTTCCTGGGCGCGGCCCTGTTTGCCCTCGGCACGGCCGCCTCGGGATGTTCCCTCGATGCCGCCTTGGACGTTACGAGACCGGGTGGACCGCCGACCGTAGCGACTGGAACGCTCACGCAACAATGGTCGATTGGAGGTCAATTCGATTCGCGGTTCTGCGTGACGTACGGCGCCGATCGGATGCAACTCGTCATTCGAGATCAAGCCGGGCGTTTGGTTGCGCGGGCATTCCAGCCTTGCGAAGAAATGCAAATGTCGGTAACGCTGGCCGAAGGGTCTTATACCGGTGACGCTTGGCTCATCGGGACAGACGGAGAACGGGTGAGCACGACATTGCCGCTTCGGCCATTCCAGATCGCGCGGGGCACGGAGACGTTCATCGATACGGATTTCCCCGTTTCGTCATTGCTGACGGCATACGACAGATTGGAATCGTCAGAGCCGAACGATGCGGTGGACGAGGCTGATTAACGCTGCCATTTGACCCGGCCAAACCGGGCAGCCTTGTGAAAATTGCCCATTCCCAAAATGGGCGACCAAGCCACGCCGCCATTGTTTTGCATGGCATAGAAGTTCATACGCCAAAAGCTGCCAGATTCCGGAGGCACTTTGCTCGCCTTCGTAAACGATGACCACGGAATCTTGGCCTCGACGACGTATCCCTCGTCTTTTTCGACGTCATCATCGATTTTCCCGTTCAAGACGACGGCACTTTCGAGCGCCGCGCTCCAGTCTTGGTGCCCGAACGGACCATTGGGGCCGCCCCGAGGCTGGTTGTAATTATCGAATTGCGAATCGAAAACGAGGTTTTGGGGGCCAATTTGGATTTCGTAATAATCCTTGTTGTCCCCATCCCCGTCGGGATCGATCATGATTTCGACCGTGTCGCGCTCCCACAAATGCGGGTCCTTCGCATCCGCGGGAAATCCGCCTCGAATGCTCGCGTCTTTCACGTCGAATGCGACGTAAAAATACGTGTCGTCCCAAAGCAGACGCACGCTGCCCTGTACGGGCAAACGCGGGTTTGTCACGCCCGTGCCGACATCGACGAATTCCCCAGAAGATGCCGCTTGCTGCCAAGCGCCCTCGTCGAGCTTACCGTCAATCGTAATGGTTTGCCCCGCCGGCAGCGTCGGCACGACCATTTCTTTGATGACGCGCCGATTGTCCGGCACGGCCGCGGAATTGGGCACCGGTCGAGGTTTTTTGTCGTCCGCGCGCTCGCCCGCCCTACACGCCCCAACGCCAACGACGAGCACAGCCAAGGCAATGGGGCGCAACATCACGTCAATCTTCCAAGAAAAACTACTTCCGACCCTTCTTGCGCGCATCGCGTTCGCGCTTGCGCTGATTCTTCTTCGCGTTTTTCTCGGCTTGGCTCAGCGTCCGCATCTTCGTCATGCTCGGACCATCCGCGCCGCCGCCCATTCCCATGCCAGGCATACCCATTCCAGGCATACCCATTCCGGGCATTCCCATCCCAGGCATTCCCATTCCGGGAAAACCACCCATGCCCGGCATACCGGGCATACCAGGCATTCCACCGCCCATGCCCGCCATCGCTTGACGCATGTTCTTCATTTGCGCCAATTGCTTCATTCCGGGGATCTTGCCCATCATGCCCATGTTTTGGCCGAGGTTCCCCATCATTTGCTTCATGAAGACGAACTTCTGCACGAGCTCGGAAACAGCCTCGGCAGTCGTGCCCGACCCCTTCGCAATGCGCTCGGCTCGCTTGGGCTCGCGAATCAGCGCGTAGGGGTCGCTTTTTTCCTGGCGCGTCATCGATTGAATCATCGCCTCGATACGCACGAGCTCCCGATCGTCCAGATTGACGTCCTTGGGCAAACCCCCGGGGAAGAAGTTGCCGAGCGGGAGTTTGTCCACGAGATCCTTCAGCGATCCCATCTTCTGGATCATGCGAACTTGCTCGAGGAAGTCTTCCAACGTGAAGTCGCCTTGCAGGAGCCGTTCGGCGTCCTTTTCGGCCTTCTTCTGATCGATGACGCCCTCGAAGTCTTGCATCAGGCCGACGACGTCACCCATGCCGAGGATGCGGCTCGCCATGCCTTCGGCGCGGAACTCCTCGAACTTGTCCGTCGTTTCGCCGATGCCGGTGAACAGAATGGGCGCGCCCGTGACTTCCTTGATGCTGATCGCTGCACCACCACGCGCATCACCATCGAGCTTCGTGAGCACCACGCCGCTGATGCCAAGCCGCTCGTGAAACGCTCGCGCCGTCTTCACCGAGTCTTGACCAATCATCGCGTCAACGACGAGGTAGATGTTCTCGGGCGCCACACGCGACTTGATCTGATCGAGCTCCTGCATGAGCTTCTCGTCGATCGCCAAGCGGCCTGCTGTGTCGTAGATGATGACGTCGCGCCCGAGCTTCTTCGCTTCGGCTTCGGCAGCGGTGCAGATGTCGATCGGCGACTTGCCCGCGATGTTGAAGACGGGAATTTTGATCGAGTTACCGAGCACCTTGAGCTGCTCGACGGCGGCGGGCCGCTGCATGTCTGCGGCAACGAGCAGCGGCTTCTTGCCCTTGCTCGTGACGAACTTGGCGAGCTTTGCGCAACTGGTCGTTTTTCCAGAGCCCTGCAAACCGACCATCATGATGCCCGTCGGCCTGCCCGACGCCCACGAGATGGTCTCGCCATCGTGACGCATCATGGCTTCGAGTTCGTCGTGACAAATCTTCACGAAGTGGTCGCTCGCCGAAACTTGGTGCGTCGCGCCTTCGTGCTTGACGCGTGCTTCGACGGTGCGGCCGATGGCCTTCTCTTTGACGCGGCTCAGAAACGCTTTGACGACGCCGAGCTCGACGTCCGCTTCGAGCAAGCTCAGCCGCACTTCGCGCAGAGCGGTGTCGATGTTGGATTCGGTGAGCTCGGTGAGACCCGCAAGTCGGTTGCGAGCCTGGCGGAAACCTCGGGTAAGCGTGTCGAACATACGGAGTCGCTCTTTAGCACGACGTCACGCGCTTCCGTAGACCCCCGTAAGCACGTTTGCGTTTTCCTGGGTCGACCCGTCCCAAGTTCGACCCGCCGCACCCATCAATGGCGTTTGGTGGCAAGCTCGATGGCTGCCTTCTGACAAGCTCGCATCGCCGGCTCGCTCTTCTTGATCTTGTCCTCGGCCGCCAAGAGATCAGCCACGGCGTTCGGAGGAGCCGCGCCAAGGCGCTCCATCTCCGCCTTCAATTTCTGCGTTGCCTCTTTGCCCTCGACGACCAGCAAATACGCTTCGGCGCATGCATCGCGCGCCTCACGCGCGGCCGGCGTCGTCGCAGGTAGGTTCTTCAGGGCGTCGATGAGCGTGCGGCGTTTGGCCGAGTCGTCCGGGGACGCGTCACGCAGTACATCGATCGCGCCCATGACGGCGCGATCTTCACGCGCCTCACGGGACGAACAACCACACGCGAGGATGCACGCGAAGGCGAAACAAACTGCAACGAAGTTCAATCCGCGCCTGCACGCTTCGGCGGCGGACCCATCTGAATTCGCTCACCAAGGTACGAACCGATCATCGTGAACAAGATGCCGATGAACGCGAGGATGACGTACATGAACAGCGGCAGAGTGCGCACCGTTTGCGTGCGCATCAGATGCCAAACCGTGGGACCTGCAACGAGAAGCGTCGCGATGACCGGTTCGAGCACGCGTTTGCCCGGAGAAATCATGCCGAGGAGTACGCCTCCGACAAACCAGACGGGAAGCGCGATCATCATTCCGTAACGACCCTCGAAGTCGAGTTTCGATACGACCATCGGCAGGCCAACGACGATCGCCGCCGTCAGCACCACCTGCACGAGCAGCGCGATACCGCACCAGACGATGCTGAATCCATCGCTGCCTCGCCGACCGTATTCGTCGACGCCGGAGCGACTCGAACGGTGCACATCCATCGCCGAACCGCACGAATTGCAGCGGCGGCTCGGCGACACCGGCGAGTTGGTCACGCCGCACGAGGGGCAGACGACGGAGGAGGGCTTCTTCGCGGTCGATGACATCCGCGCGTAGGCTAGAAAAGCCAAGCGCCGAGGGCAAGAGATCGACCGCTCGAGACGACGAATGGGCGGGCCTTGGGCCGCGAGCGAAAATTCACCGCAGAAAAGCGGAACCAAGCGCGCCGGCGACTGTCGGTCGGGTATACTCGTGCCCGACGCTCGAATTTCATGGGCCGCGGCTCGTCCGGCGGCCACTTGTCAAGGCCCAAACCCCTCACCGCTCGGTTTGTCCGAGCGAACACTCGACTTGGCTGTGCCTCGCGATCCCTCGCCTACCCTGACCGCTCCGCACTCGCCGCAGCTCGATGCAGCAGGTCAGGATCCGGATCTGGTCGCGCTTCCCGCGCCGCCCAAAGGCGAACGCACCGTCACCGTCCTGATGATGGCGCTGACCGCGGTCGCCGCTGGATGGATGGCGCTCATGCTGCTCGGGGAAGCACGATACGCGCTGACGCCGGGACAACTGGCGGACGTCGCGGATCTTGCAACGCTGTCGCCAACGGCGGACCTGGACAACCGTTACGTGCGAGCGTCGGGGCTCTTGGGAACGGCGGGGGCCATTCGTTACGGACGCGCGGCCGAAGGCGATTCGTTCCGGCTCGCGCCCATCGCTGGCAATAGCAAAATTTGGGTGGAAATTCGTGTGCCGGAAGGGTTCGAAGGTCCGAGGTTCGTCCCGCCGACGAATTTCGCCGGGCGGCTCGTTCCGTTCAAGAAGTCGGGCATTCGTCACGCGCGTTTGCCCGAATCCGTTCAAGCTCAAACGGAAATCCAAGTACCGGACGACGCGTGGGTCCTCATCGATGGCAGCTCGCCCCGAGCATCTCGCTGGGCCGTCGCACTGGTCGTGCTCTTCATGGGTTTTTCCTTCTGGAACATCGCGGGAATCGTCCGCGTGCTCGGGCGCGTGCGCGACCCGAAGACAGCCTGAGCGCTCATCACTGGGCGATCGGACAAACCCTACGTGACTGGCGCGCTTACGCGTTGCCTTCTCGAATTGGTTCAGCGCCGAAGTGATCCGACAACACCGAGCGGTACTGATCGGCAAGAAGAACGATTTCGTGAAAGAGCGCGGCGACGTCGTGTTCGCTGGCGAAAGCGAAGACCGGCTCGGAGAACGACAGCATGACCGTGTCTCCGGAGAGCGAGAGCTTGCACGGACCGGTGGAGATATCGTTGGCCGTGAGCAGCAAGCGGTAGAAAGACTCGTGATTTGCTGCCGGAAGACGCACGACCGCGACGCGCAAGATGATCAACAGCGCTGCGTCGTCGATGCGTAGGAGCACCTCGGTAGGAGGCCCGTCGGTGCCTGGAGCTTTATGCATGACGCGCCATGCACGCGGGCCAATGCGCACTCGGTTGGAGACGATCTCGAGCGTGGCGAGAGCATCGCGAACGACGCGCTCTGCGCTCATCGCGTGCGGAGGCACTTCGTAGACGTGCGGCAGCAGAGCTCCACACGACTGGCAGCGATCGTGCTCGGCCGCGAACGGCTCGGAACACGTGAGACAGCGATAAACGAGCGGTCGATCACCGATGTCGGAAGCCGGAACGTCGAGCGGCCGCATGTCGCGCGCGAAGAACCCAACCGGCAGAAGGCGACAGGATCGCTCGTTCACCCCACGCCCAGCATGTGGACCTGCAGTGATCAGGCCGATGACGTTTCCGACGGCATCGATGACCGGGCACCCACCGCGCCCCGTGCGCGAAGCGAGATCCGGATCGAGCAACGCCGGGCCGCCGCCTTGGCTCTCGGAAGACACCGTAGCGAAGGCCATCATGAGCGGCGCGGTCGACGAAGCGATCAGCACGGAGACTTGTTCTCCCATGCGCGGGAGCGGACTGGTTCGCAATGACAAACGCGCTGCGCTCGACGTGCTGGTAGGCAGCACGAACGCGACGTCACGCTCGGCATTCACGTAGACGACACGCCCAGATGCTCGCCGCCCATCGTCGTACCGAAGCATCACCTCGGAGTAAAACCCCACGGCCCGCCAGCTCGTTGCGACGAGCCCGTTTTCGAGCGCGATGAAGCCGGTTCCACCCGATCCACCAGCAAGCACTGCGACGACGGATCGACGAGCCCGAGCTTGAACGTCACCCGAGACGGGGGCCGGGCTGTGCGGGTCGCGCGAAGGCGGAACGTGTCGCGGCATCATCCGGATATGATCCTCTTCAACGCCGCCATCATCAGATCGAGCGACGATGCCGGCTTGGCCACTTCACGCTGCGCATGCGCAACGATGTCCTTGATGCGTTGCGACGTTTGCGAAGGCAAACGAGCCCGCACGAGAAGCTCACTGAGTGCGCCGACCGCGAGAAAGTGCCTGAGCGGCGGATCATTCGGCGCCTGCTCGATCTCTTCGACGCATTTCGCCAAGTGTTCGCGAGCTTGGGTGGCCGTCGTGAACGGCTGCGGCGCGAGCTTCGGTTCCTTCGGCATTTGACCGCGCTGCGCAACGACGCGTTCCATCGCAAGCAGCGACGGCTCGGCCATGGGCATCGGCGCGTTCTTGTCCGGAGGCGCCGTGCTCGACCAGATCTGTCGCAACGCCGGAGCCGTCGTGCGATGCAGATACGAAACGGCATCGGGTACCGTTTCCCCGAACTCGTAGATGGCGCGGTACACGACGGCTCGCACGAGAAGCAACGTCGTCGCTTGTCGCTCGGCAAAACTCAGCGCCGTCGCAAGCCCCTGCGCGCGGTGAAGCAATTCGCAGAGTTTGTCCGCGGGCGTAGTCGGTGCAATTTTGCGGCCCGAAACCTCGGTTTCCGGATCCATCATGGGGCGTGCAACCGCATCGGAAAGGCCGATGGCCGTGCGCTGGCGAGTCGCCGAGGCCGATCCATGCGTCGACATCATGACCGCCGGAATGGCTCCGAGACGCGCGGTATTGGGTGACATTTCTCGTTCGGATGGCGCAGCGCCCATTGCAACCGAAGCTGGCGGTCCAACGCGCGAACCCACGGAAATCGACTCCGGAGGCATGAGCACTGCTGGCACCGCGTCCCATCCGTCGCTCGATGGCGAATCGAGCATGGAGGGCGGCGCCAAGATTGCGGGAATGTCGTCAAACGTCACGGATTTGGGTCCGTCGGCGCGCGGCCCCGGCGGAGCCAGTATCGCCGGAATCTCATCGGCAGAAGCCGCGCGCTTGATGTCGCGCGATGCAGCCGACGGCGCTAGCACCGCCGGCATCTCCTCGGATGGCGGCGACGGCACGCGTCGAGCGTCCCGCAAGATCGACGGGGGTGTGAAGATCGGCGGCAATTCGTCGGGAGATCCACGGCGCGCCGTGTCCCCCGCAAACATGGGCGCGAGAATGGACGGCACTTCGTCCTCACGCGGCGCAGAAAAATCAGGTCGCAACGTCGGCGGTGGTGGCGGCACGATGGACGTCCTGGGCACACCCGCTCGAAGCGTACCGAGCAGCCGCTTCTTGCCCATCGAATCGAAACCGCCTCGCCCATCGCTTCGAGCAGGACTGCGCGCGTTGAACGCTGCCACGAAAAGCTCCGTGTACCGTGCGGACATCGTCATCATTTCGTGAATGACATGACGCACCAATACTGGCGGAGCGGCACCGAGCTGCGCGACGAACCGCATCACCAGCAAGTCCTCACGCAGACAAATGCGCGACGACAAACGATCGTCATCGCAAAGCTCGAGCGCGAAACGCTTCGTCGCGATCCGCTGCGAACGCGGCAACCGGGCGACGGGAGACTCGATCACGAGCTGCATCGGGACGAGCTCGACGAGCACGTACACCGTGGAATTTTTGCCCGTGAGCGTCCAACCGGGTCCTTCCGGGAACTGCATCGTTCGCAAAGAAAAACCCGTCTCGGTCGCAAGACACGCTCCGACGGCGCGCGCGAAATCGCCGCGTCGAAATGCGTCCATCGCCTTCTCGAGCCCCGTGTCGTCGAGACTCCAGTGCTCCTGCGGCGTAAACCTCCGCATCGAGTCTTCGAGCGCGAGCGGCGCTTGGTTCTCACCACAAGCGTCGCAGCGAGACCCTCGAAGGGGCCAGCCACACACCGTGCAGAACTCCCGAACTTGTCGGGTCGGAGCGCCCACGGTGCCGAGAATAGTGCGATCCAAGAGGATGACGCACACAATCGTCAGCGACTCGGCCGAGATTCATTCGAAGGCCGAGAAAGCAGAGATCCGAGTGCGCGTCGAAATCCGGCCCGAACGGCTAGCTCACATCAAATGATCGGATTCAAGTGGAGCACAGTCCGCGGCTCGGAAGCTTCGATCTTCACGCGCCATGCAAGGATCCACGTGCCGAGAGACCACGCGACAAACGTGACCGCACCGATCACGAGCCCCGCGTTCCGCCCCAATCCCAGCAGCGGAAGCACTTCAACGAAACCAACAGCCAAGCCAAGCGAAACGAGCGACACGGGGACGAGCCATCGCAACGACACGCGCGCACGTTCACGACTGCCGAGCCGCGGCAACGCTTGGCGAAGCCACACCACGAAAAACACGAGCGCCCAGCTCTTCAGCAGGAAAAACAGTGCGGACACGAGCTGCACGCCGAGCGTTGCGCGAACAACCTCGAAGTGCACACCCGGCAGTTGCCACCCGCCGAGGAAAAGCGCGCTCACGATGCCGCACGCAATGAACACATGCGCCCACTCGCCGAATGAGTAGAGCAGGCGGCGCGTCGTCGTTTTCGCTTCCGAAGCGCCAGGCCCCGCATCCGCCTCCGCCAGCATCGACGGAGAACCTTGATCCGCCGACACGAGCGCACTCATGCAGGCAAAAAATAGCACCAACGTCGCTGGGTTTCGGAAGACAAACCAATGCCACGGCCAGCCTCCCGTCTCGAGCAGCGAACCACCCTGCCCCGCCTGAGCCGCGACGATGTCGTCCATCTTCAACGACCCGGTCGCGAGCACGGCACAAGCAATGGCCGCAATCGCTGGAATTTGTTGCACCAGCGTTCGCCACGCACCTCGCAAGCCGCGGAGCAACGTCCATCGTTCGTGTGCCAACGATCCGCCCGTCACGAGCGCCAGGCTCACGAGCGCCGTGAGGGCAATGAGGAAGAGCATGCCCACGTCGAGCTCCGCCCCAACGAGCTTACGAGCGAACGGCATCACGACAAACGTCGCCGACACGCCGACAAACGACAGAATCGGCGCAAAATACGACAGGATCGGGTCACCGTTTTTCGGGACAATTTGCTGCGTGATCTCTTCACGCACCGCCTGAACCACGTTCGCCCCGAGCGACCGCGCCCTCGAGCCCGTGCCAACCACGACCGCTCGCAGCGCAAGTCGACGAGCAAACCACGCAAGCAAGCCCGAAAGCGGCGTCGTCAAAAGCACGAGCAGTGCCGCGAACACGCCAAGAACGATGGCTGCACCGAGCAGATCATTCGTTGCGTTGGCGTGAAAGTTTTCGATCGAGATCGGCACGGCGATGACTTCGTCGGCACCGCGTCTCACGGACAAGACGGGTTCACGCTCGCTGCCGCTCGGAATCATGTCCGACACGCTCGACACCGTGACGCCGTCGAAGGTCGTGATGACGTCGCCCGGACCGATCTTCGCCCGCGCAGCCGGACTGTCCGGACGAACTGCAGCGATCACGAGCCCGCTCGTCGTCGACGCTTCTTCGGATACGGCGATCCCCAAAAACTCGAGCGTTCGCTTGCCGTCGGCTTCGCGGCCCATCGCAACGGCGCGGCGAGGAGCTTTGGGGCGAGCATCGAGCGTGACGTTCTTGACCGACCCTGCGACGGGCAAAGCTCCATCGACCCGCGTGTCGAGCGTCACCGTCACATCGCCGCGGAACGTCGTATGCGATGCATCGTCGCCCTGACCGCACACGCGAGCGATGAGCGCTTCGGTGATGTTTGCCGTCACGCGCTCCGTGGACAAACGCGCCTTACCCACGACGATCGTTTGATCTGCAATCGGTGCTTCACCGGGCCGGTGCAGCGTGCCGTGGAGCGTGATCGTCGCTTCGCGAGCATCGCCGGTGGGCAGGTTTGTCCCGATCACCTCGAGCCGATCACCGACCTCGATTTCCTTCGGCGCAACATCGACGACGCGAAGCAGATCAGGCGCTGCATCGCGAGCGTGACAGCCCCCGACGAGCGCGATGAGCAACGCGAGTTTCACGAACGCGCCGCACGAGCGCGAGATTCCGGCGAGTCCGGCCATGACTTCCGCTTATCGATCGCGCCGAGGAAATGGGCCAACTTGCGGGCGAACAGGTAGGAAATACCGGGCATTGTCGAGCTCGTTCACCCCAACGTAGAGCTCCGCCTCGAACACTTCTTTGAGGCGACGGTACGTCATCACTTCTTCGATCGACCCGTGCGCCACGAGTCGTCCGGTCTTCAAGAGAGCGATGCGATCGGCGTATTGCGCGGCCGCGTTCAGGTCGTGCAAAACCATCACGCACGCGAGCTGTCGGTCCTGTACTTCGCGCCGCACCAGCTCGTTCACCGCGATGAAGTGGCGCACGTCGAGGTGCGCGTTTGCCTCGTCGAGCAGCAGAATCGGCGCTTCTTGTGCAAGCGCACGTGCAATCGCCACGCGCTGCTGCTCGCCTCCAGACAACGCCGTGACGCTCCTATTCGCAAGCGAATCGAGCTCACACGCTGCGAGCGCTCGTGCCACCGCTTGTTCGTCTCGCTCCGACGCACGCATCCATGCGCCTTGGTAAGGCGCCCGCCCCATCATGACGACCTCGCGCACGGAAAAACCCGCCGCGGCTTCGGACACTTGCGGAACAACCGCGATTTTTTGGGCTATGTCACGGCGATCTCGCGACAGCGGCTCACCAAGCACGAACACCGCGCCACGATCGGGTGCAAGCGCACCGGAGACCACTTTGACGAGCGTCGACTTACCCGCTCCGTTGGGTCCGAGAACGGCACAAATTTCGCCCTTTCTCACCTCGAGATCGATGTTTTCGAGGGCTTTTTGCCCACTGCCATAACCTGCGGACACCCCACGCAGTTCGAAGGCGTTCATGCATTTCCTATCGCAACTCCAGTTGGAGCATTTGGGGCCTCGAGTCGCCTTGGGCGCCCTGCGCCCCAAACCCCATGCACGATTGGCGACGACTGCACCTTGCGCAAGTCCGCCACTGGTGGTCCAATCCAGCCAAGCTGCGAAAGGGACGTCATGGATACGGCGAAGGAGACCACGGGAACCACTGCAACGCCACGACGCGTCATCAAGCGGTACTCCAACCGTAAATTGTACGACACGAAGGACAGTCGTTACGTAACCCTTCAGCAAATTGGCGAGATGGTTCGGGCCGGCGAAGAGGTCCAAATCATCGACAACGCCACCAAAGAGGACAAAACCGAGGTCACGCTGGCCTTGATCATCTCCGAGGACCTGAAGAGCCAGCCGCGCAGCGTGCCGCTCGGGACCCTGCGTGACTTGATCCAAGAGCGTGGCGAAAGGCTTTTGAACCAGCTTCGCGAGGGCCCGATCGGACGGCTGATTCCGGGAGCGGGTGAAGAAGCGGCAGCGACGGAATCGGTTGAGCAGCAACCAGAGCCGCCCGCGGCAGCAGTGGCAGCTCCCGAAGCGGAAAAACCGACACAAGGTGCAAAAGCGCGCATTACGGAAATCGTCGAAAGCTCCAAGCAAACGCTCGATCACTGGCAACATGCCGTGGACGAGCGCATTCGGCAGATTCTGCCGGCGATGAACCCCTTCCGAGATCTTCAATCCGAGGTGGAGCGATTGTCGCGTCGCGTCGAAGAACTCGAAGCGGCCGTGCAGAAGCTGAGCGGGTCGGAAGCGCCGTCGGCACCTGAGCAGCAATCAAACGACCAGCCTGGGGAATAGTTCGACGACGATCACGGTTGCACGCCGCCGATGGCATTTTTCTTCAGCAAGAAGCCTTCTTCTGTCGCACAGGAGTTGAGCTTGACCTCCGGACGGCGCAAGTCGGCCGACGTAGACGCGTTCGAGGTCGAGATGCTCGGCCATCTCGACACGCTCTACACCGTCAGTTGCCGCATGACTCGAAGCACGACGGAAGCCGAGGACCTCGTCCAAGACACCATCGTCAAAGCCATGCGTGCACGTGACCAGTTCGAGCCTGGGTCGAACTTGAAGGCGTGGCTGCTTCGCATCATGACCAACACGTTCATCAACCGCTATCGCCGCGGGGGACTCGAACGTGACTTGATCGATGGTCCTGATGCGGATTCGCTCACGGAGGGCTGGGTGGGAGCCACGACGCTGCGAGGAATGCGGGATCCGGAAACCGCGGCGCTTGCGCCTCTGGTCGAAGCGGAGGTTGGTCGGGCGCTCGACGAGCTTCCGCCCGAATTCCGCATCGCGGTCGTGCTCTCGGACATCGAAGAGCTATCTTACAAGGAGATTGCCGACGCCATGGGCTGTCCGATTGGAACGGTCATGTCGCGCCTACATCGCGGGCGCAAAATGCTTCAAAGCAAGTTGCGTGATCACGCAATCGCCATTGGCATCATCAACGAATCGTCGGTCAAGAAGAACGATGATTCCCCAGCGGATCTCGACGCTTACCGCAAACGTCGCCGGAGTGCTGCAGTATGAAGGGACTCAAGGTGATGACTGACGAGTGTGCGCTGTTTTCTCAGCAGATCTCGTCCTATGTCGACGGAGAACTGGATCCCGGTCACATCGTCGACGTCGAAGCGCACGCGATTCGGTGTGCAACCTGTACCGAGCGCATCAAGTTTCTCCAGACCATGCGAGCGAGCATCAAGCGCGCGTCCAATGTGCGTGCTCCCGAAGCATTTCGCGCACGTATCGAAGCGACGATGGCTGCGGAAAAAGCGCGCGTGCGGGAAGCCGATCGCGAAGCGTTTGGCGGAACGAAACTCATTGGCTGGAAATATGCCGCCGCGCTCGCGGCCGCAGCCACCGTGGTGCTATCCGTTGCAGCCGTGAAAAACCGCGAGGAAACGACGACGGAATCCGGCCCGAGTCGCGCGACCATGGTCGATTCGTCGATGGGCTTCGACAGTTTGCTCGACGAGCTCGTTGCACTTCATGCCCATCCGCTCCCCCCCGAAACGACAAACCCCGAAGAACTGACTCGATTCGATCCGCTCGTGGGTGTGCCCGTGCGAAGGCCGGCATTTCAACCGCTGGGCGCGAATTTCCACGGCGCACGCGTGCACGCAATGCGTGAACGACGCGCCGCTCTTCTGCAATACACGTTCGAGGGCAATCACCGCATGACGGTGTACGTCTTCGATCCTCGTACCATTGCCCTGAAGGCCACGCGTCTCAAGCAACGCGTCGTTCGAGAAAGGCCCGTTTACGTGGGCAAACTGCGTGGTTATTCCGTCGCAGCAGCGGAAAAAGGTGGCGTTGGTTATGCGCTCGCCACCGACCTCGACGACGATCGCAGCGCGCAACTGGTTCTCACGGCAGCACAGCCCTGACAAACCCCGGGCACTCGCCGATCGATTCGTCTAGACAAACCGAGCACCACGCCCTCGCTGGTAAACGCATTGATTCTGCGCACTTCGCTCGGGTGCAATCATTACGCTCGTAAACGATCCTCACGAGCGGCTACAATCTCCGGCGAGGACTCACCATGAGCGTAGAATCGCTGCTCCCCAACGAACGACTCGTGCCCTATTCCCGCGTCCGCAACGAGATCGCAGACGGCGATGTCATCCTTTTTCGCGGCAATGCCGAGCTCAGCAAGGTCATCAGTGACATTTCGCAAAGCGCCTACTCGCACACGGGGCTCGCGCTCACGTGGTACGGCAGACGCATGCTCCTCTCGGCAGAAATGCCCAAAATTCAAGTGCTACCGCTGAGCATCGTGGTGGCGAAATACAACGGTCGCATCGATTGGTACAAGCTCGTCCCAGAAGCTCGTGCACGCCTCGACATTCAGAAACTCGCCCTCGAAGCGCTCGTGAACCTCGGCGTTGAATACGGTACGGACAAACTCTTCGAGCTCGCGTCGCACTTCATCCTGGGAACCGAGGCCGACGACGACAATGCCAATCCACGCACGATGGTGTGCTCGCAATACGTCTCGCGCTGTTTTCGACTGGCGGGAATGGATCTGTCCCCCAAGTCCGATCTCGCAACCGTGCCTGGCGAAATCGCGGTCTCGCCATTGCTTCGCTATCAGGCAACGCTGCAAAAAGACATCGGTACCGTCGAGGAAGTTCGCAATCTGCGGGCCATTTGACACTTCTGCGCGGCGCTACTCCACCGATCCCACGCCACCTTTGCGCGGATCCGCTCCAGCTTCGATGATGCGCGCACCGTCCGCCCCTTCGGCAATCGATATCGCTTGTATCCCGCTGTAATTCGGTTTGCTCGTATCAACGACTTCGCCGCGTTTTTCCAAATCCTGAATGGCCTCCACGCCGAGCGCCACGTCCGCGAGCAGCCCGCCCGTGGGTGGCGTTTCGATGCGAGGACCCGCCACGGCCTGCTGTACGGGCATGCCAAACGCCAAGTGCGCGAGCAATACTTGCGTCGTCCCCGTCGCAATGCGCGTTCCGCCCGACCCGCCGAGCGCCATGACGGGTTTTCCGTCCTTGAGCACGATCGTCGGCGTCATGCTCGATACCGGCCTCGCACCTCCACGCGGACGATTCGGCGCATCCTTCAATCCGTACAACTTGGCGACGCGCTCGTCCGTGAAATCAGCGAGCTCGTCGTTCAGAATGAATCCACCCTCGGTCACGAGTCGCGCACCGAATAAATTGTTGACGGTGCTCGTGATACTCGCGACGTTCCCTTCCGCATCCACCACCACGATATGGGTCGTCCCGGATTCATCGACGGGAATTTTTGGGGCCGGCGTCGTCGATGTCATCGAAATCTTCGCGCGGCGTGCCTTCATCCGATCGCGATTGGTCAATTTTTCCACGTCCACCTTGACGAATGCCGGATCGCCCAGTTTGCGGACGCGATCTGCAATCGCACCTCGAAACGTTTCCGCCAAAAGGTGCGCGTAGGCGCCCGTGCCAAACCCGTGCGACACCAAGTCCGCTTTCGAATGCATGTGGAGCGTTTCGAGCATCATCACGCCGCCCGCCGATGGAGGCGGCATCGTCGCAATGTCGTAACCTTCCCATTGCGTACGCAATGGCTTTCGCTCTTGCACCTGGTACGATTTCAGATCGGACGCGGCGAGCCGACTTCCTCCTGCACGTGCCGTCGCAAGAATGTCCGCGGCAATGGTGCCTTCGTAAAACGCGTTTTTGCCTTCTGCCGCTATTTTCCGGAGAGTCGCCGCAAGCGCGGGGTTTTGCACGACTTCTCCCGCGGGTACGATGGCCCCTGCCTTCGCAAAAAGCCCATATCGCGGCTGCTTCGTCACCCATTTCTCGCTCCACTTGAGCGCTCGGCTCAGGTGCGCGCTCACGGGAAAACCCTTTTCGGCAGCATCCGCGGGCCCTCGGAATATCTCCGCGAGCGCCAATTTCCCCCAGCGCGCATGCATTTCATAGATTCCCGCAATTTCGCCCGGCGTTCCCATCATCACGCCGCGTTTGTCCTCGGGAACGGGTCGCTTCATGAGCTCCTCGGGCACGAGGCCCATGGGCGCGGTTTCACGAAAATCCAGCACCGTGACTTCTTTTTTCTTTGCATCCCATACGACTGCAAAACCTCCACCCCCAATGCCGCTCGATACGGGATGCACGACACCAATGGCCAATGCTCCAGCGATTGCGGCATCCACGGCGCTGCCCCCGCGCGCCAGCACGTCCATTGCAATCGCCGATGCCGTCGCGTTTTCGGTCGCGACGCCATACTTGTGCACGGTTTTTCCGGGCGCTGCCGGAATCAGGTCTTTCGGAGGCGGCGTGGGCGACGGTGCTGGCGGCGGAGTTTTCGCGGTTGCGGTCGGGCCGGTGGAACCCGTGGTCGATGCGGTGCATCCCGCGCCTGGCAGAGCGAGAAGCAGCATGAGGGATGCGGCGAGCGAAACAGCGGAAGCAGCGCGAAAAAATCGCATGAGCGAAACTCCTTGGCGCACCAACGGACGGGCGTGTCCGCTAGGATGCATCGCAACCAGGTTGCGAATCAACAACGGTTCGCTACTTGTGCATCGATGGAGAACCAAACCATGCGCTTCGTGTTCGTCATGGATCCCCTCACACGGGTCACGCACGACAAAGACACCTCGTTTGCCTTCATCCGAGCCGCTCAGGCGCGTGGTCATCAGAGCTTGCATTGTTTGCCGCAGGATCTGCACGTGGACGAAGGTCGCGCCTTCGCGACGGTGCATCGCATGGAGATCCTCGACGAGCCGCCGTACATCGTGCTGCGCAAAGACGAAGGCTCGAAGCGGGTTGCGCTTCACGACATCGACGCGGTGTTCATCCGGAAAGACCCGCCGTTTGATCAAGCCTACCTCTACGCGACGTTGATGCTCGAAAACGCGCGTGGCGGGCCGCTCATCATCAACGATCCGCGCGGTCTACGCGACGCGAACGAAAAGCTTTACGCGCTGCACTTTCCCGCGTGGACGCCGAAAACGCTCGTCACGGCCGATCGCGACATGATCCATCAGTTTGTCCTGGATGTCGGGGGCAAAGCCGTGATCAAGCCGCTCGATGGAGCTGGTGGATGGGGCGTGATGATGCTGCGTGCGGATGACAAGAACGCGCGGGCAATCGTCGACATGCTCACGGGAGAAGGGCAACGATTGGCGATGGTGCAGGCGTTTTTGCCGGCGGTGTCTCAAGGCGACAAGCGCATCATCTTGCTGGATGGCGAGCCGCTCGGCGCCATCTTGCGCGTGCCGCGTCAAGATGAAATCCGTTCGAACATTCACGTGGGTGGCAGCGTCGTTCCGACGGAGCTTACGCCGCGCGAGCTGGAGTTGGTCCGGGCCGTCGCGCCGCGATTGCGAGCGGACGGGCTGATCTTCGTGGGGCTCGACGTGATTGGCGAACATCTGACGGAAGTGAACGTCACGAGCCCGACGGGGATTCAGGAATTGAGCCGATTCACGGGAATCGACCAATCGGCAAAAGTCATCGAATGGGTCGAGAAAAAGCGTGCGGACCGATCCGCAATCTGAATATCAGGCACGAGTTTGTCTATTCTGGGAAAGAATATCGTCCGCGTAGCGACTCTTCGTAGCGAATGCTGATCGCTTCCGGGCGGTTCATCTTGAGCAAGTCCGCGGTTGCGCGACCAGTTGGTGTCTTGCCCAAGATCAACGGGCCCACTGCAAGCTCAAAATGGTTTGCCCATACCTCGCGCCGAGGATTGAACAATGGCGCGGCTTTTCCAGTAACCGGATCAGAAGCGTCTATCCTCGCGCCCTTGCGGAGCGAACATGACACGCACGCGAGTGCGAGATTTTCCAGCGTGTCGTCTCCGCCGTGTTTCCGGGGAAACACGTGATCGATATGAAAAACCGCTTCCTGGCCAATCTGTGCAAGCTTGCAGTACTCGCACCGATTGCCCGCTCGTTCACGTACGCGGCGCTCTACCGCAGCCGGAACGCGGGCTCGTGTCATTGGTCCTGAGCACTTCGCGACACGCGCAAACGAAGCAGAGTCAAGAGGTCGGCCAGCTCAACAATTCCTTCGGCTTCGGCTCGTTCGTCATCCGTAAGTTCTTCACCGTCATCTTGTTTGTCGAGGAGCGCATGGAGTCGCCGATGCAGACCCTCTGGCAGATGAAGCCGGGCAAGCTCCGAAGAGGCATCGAGCTCGACATTGACCTGCACTCTAGCCGCCGCTGACATGATCATTGCTCCTTGCTCGCTGACGCTAGCCTCTGATCAAGCCGATCATGCACGGAGCTCCAATCTTCTAGCGGCGCCGTTCCTTCGATGACTTCACGAGCACGACGCTCGATCTCTACCCGCCGTGCATCAGCAACCTCGCGCTCGTCTTCATCAAGTCCATCAAGCTGCTCCAGGACTGTGTCACCCGTCATCTCATGGCAAGCATAGCACGGTCCCATTGACTCCCCCCGCGCCCCCGCACGAAAGTACGCGCGTGAAACATCTGCACCGCATCGTCCTCGGCCTCGGAGCAAACCTCGGCGACCGCGGCCGTACGATCGAGCAGGCCATCCATGCCCTCAGCACTTGGCCCGACGTCACCCTCGTCGCTCGCTCGCACCTTTACGTCACACCCCCCGCCGGCGGCCCGCCGCAGCCCGACTACTGGAACGGTGCAGTGCTCATTTCCACCTCGAGCGACGTCCGCACCATTCTCGATCGCGCCCTCGAGCTCGAACGTTTGCTTGGACGAACCCGCCCCGATCCCATTCGCTGGGGACCGCGCACCATCGACATCGATATCTTGTGGATCGAGGGCCAGGTCATCGACGAGCCGGGTTTGACCGTGCCGCACCCGCGCCTGGGTGAACGCGTATTCGCATTGCGCCCGCTGCTCGATGTCGCAAACGATGCCACACATCCGCAATCGGGCGTTCGATATGCAGACTTGCCCGCTGCCAAGCTACCGATTGTCCGCGTCGATTAGATTGCGCGAACAAGCCGCGACAAACTACCCGACTTCCGGCGGCGGAGGCAGGACTTTGTCCAGGAAAAACTTCAGCACATCGAGCGGCGTGATGATGCCGACAAGTTTGTCGCTACGAACGACAGGCAAGTGATGAATCTCTTTTTCGCGAAAGATCGACATCACCTCGTCCGTCGTCGCAAACTCGTCCACCGCGATGGCTGGAGTCGTCATGATGTTGCCCGCAGTCACGCCCGTGTCGGTGCTGCGCAAGAGCGCGCCCATGAGATCCGTTTCGGAAACGAACCCCACGAGGCGCTCCTCCTCGTCGACGACAGCCAGCCCGCCGATGCGCGCATTCACCAGCATCCTTGCGATGGCGTCGAGCGACGTGTCTTCGGTGACGACCGTCGCATGGTGCGTCATGATGTTTCGCGCGTGTCCCTTCATGGCTCGGTCTACGATGCCCCCAAGGGCCCAGCGCGTCCAGTGCTCTCGCGCAGGTTTGACGATGTCGTTTCGGACGAACCTTGGCGAACGTTCACACGAGTTGCTGCTGTCCGCGCGCCTTCAGCGCCGCCACGACGTCCTTGACGTCCTGAGCACGCGAGCGCGGCACGACCAAAAGCGCGTCGTTCGTCTCCACGACGACGAGATCCTCGACGCCCACGAGCGCAACGACGCGCCCCGCAGGCGTCTTTTCGGTGCGCAAGTCCATCACCAGGTTCCGCGCTGCATCGACCAGAACCGCATGAGCCGGCGCGACGTTGCCACGTTCGTCCTTATCGGCCAGCTCCCACGCGGATTGAAAACTGCCCACGTCGCTCCAACCAAAATCGCCGGGCACGACGGCGAATTCGGCAAGATGATCCATGACGCCATGGTCGATGCTGATCGACGGCAATGACGGAAATAGCCGCTCGACCGCCGCGTCTTCTTCGCCTTTTCGAGCGGCCGCGTCGATGGCATCGAGCCCATCGGCGAGCGCGGGAAGATGCTGACGAATGGCGGCCAGCATGTCTTTTACGCGAAAGAAAAACATCCCCGCGTTCCACAAATGCCTGCTGCCCGCGACGAATTCTTCTGCTCGAGCGCGATTCGGTTTTTCCACGAAGCGTTTGGCGCGACAGACGTCTTGTCCTGCAATCTCACCATCGACTTCGATGTACCCGTACCCCGTTTCGGGATGCGTGGGTTTGATCCCAATCGTCGTAATCGTTCCGGATGCGGCCTTTGCCACGGCGCGTTCGATGGCTTGCACGAACGCGGGCACATCGCGCACATGATGGTCGCTCGGCAATACCATCAGCACCGCGTCTGGGTCTGTCCTGGCAATTCGCGCAGCCGCCCAGCCGATACACGGAGCGGTATTGCGAGGCGCAGGCTCGACGAGCGTATTGCTCAGCCGCAATTCGGGCAAGACAGCCGCCGTTTGCTCGACGAGGTGTTTTCCCGTAGCAACGTGAATTCGATCCCAGCCGACGAGCGGCAGCACTCGTTCTGCCGTCTGCTGAATCAATGGATCATGCCCCACGAGCGGCAAGAGTTGTTTTGGGCGGAGTGAACGCGATGCGGGCCAAAATCGAGTACCCGCGCCGCCAGCGAGAATCAATGCGTGAACCGATGGTCGTTTCATGGTCTTTCGTCAGCCTGGTCGAGTGAACAGAGCGAGGGCCAGATCCTCGGAAAAGGCTCGCGAATATGCAAGTGTCGCAAGTCCTAGCGGGACGATCCAAAATGCAGCGAGCGAAAGTGCTCGCTTTTCCAAAAGCAGACGTGTTGCACCTATCGCTACGGTCGTACCGAGAAATGCCGTAACGAAACCAACAATCAATACGACGGCTGGAATATCCGGCAAAGCCATACCTTCATGGAATGTCAAAAAACAATTGACCAAGAGCGTCCCGGCCGATAGCGAGAGCGCGAGGTCCAGCGCCAGGTCGTTTTTCGTGCCCATCCAAGCTGCCAACACCAACGCCGCGCCGATATCTGATCCGCCGGGAAGCGCCCCCATACCATGCCCGAGGCCCAGCACCAAAGCGAGCGGCACCGTTATTTCGGTATTTCGCTCGGGGCCGACCAGGCGTGTCGTGGCCAAAAGCAGCCCCGTCAGAAGCAATCCAAAACCGATTGCGACAGGTGTCGTTTTCCACGGTAATGCGAAATGATGGAAGAGCGCTCGCACGATCGAGCTCGCCACGAATGCCGTGAGGAGAACCGCCGCATCGTGCGCTCCTTCGGACGAACGAAACAGCGCGGGCCGAGCGATGGCGCGAAGACCCGCGCCTGCTGCATGAGCGAGCCTTTTCCTCGCGGCAAAGAGGAGCGCCGCGGCCGTCGCCAGGTGGAGAAGCGTTTCTAGACGTGCGCCATTTGCACCGGGTTCGAGCCAGATCCAGGCCACCACGTCGTGGCCCGAGCGCGACACGGGAAGTGCCTCGGACAAACCCTGGATTCCAGCGAGCAGCACGACGAAGTGCAGCGGCAGCACGCTCCTTTCATAGCAGCGTGGCGCTACGCTTGTCCATCACGCGGCTTTCTCTCGCGCGCCCCCTTGCACCGATTCTTGCCCCGTCGATGCAGCCGAACCGGTTTGCGTCGCGCCCGCGCCCGTCGAGGACGCTTGCGCCTGCCCTTGCCCCACTTGGCGGCGGCCAGATTGGACGCCTTGCTCTGCGCGCCCTCCACCCTTGATGGGAATCTTTTTCGCCTCTTCGCCTTTGGTCTTGGGAATGCGAATCTCGAGCACCCCACTATTGAGCTGCGCGTCGATCTGATCCGGCGACGTGCCTTCGGGCAGCATGAACGAGCGCGTGAAGCTCCCATACGAGCGCTCGTAGGTCCAATAACGCTCGCCCTCGTCGCGCTGCTCCTCTTCACGCTTGCCGCTGATCGTCAGCCGATTGCCCGTCACGTCGACGTTCAAATCTTCTTCGCGCAAACCCGGCAAATCTGCACAAATCACATAGCTGTCTTTTGTCTCGCGCACTTCCATGTCGGGCACGAAGCGGCGGCTCATGGCGGGAAACCCGGTCTGTAGTTCCGAAAATGGATCCATGATCATTTCCCGCATGCGACGAAATGGATCCAGCGTGCCGAACGTGCGAAACGGATCCCACGCGGCCAGCCATTGAAATGGATCTTGGCCTTGGGTTTGTCGCGCCATTTCGCGGCTCTCACCTTGCTGTCCTTCACGTCTACGCAGAATTCCAGCCATCTTTTTGCCTCCTTGCGGCGCCGAAGCCCCTGCACGAACCATGCGCACCTCACCTGCGCGCAAGTGGCCCATCGCGAGCCGCGTCGGTCGTTTGCTTGCATGCATGCGACAGCTCGCTTGCGTCCGCGCGTACGCACGCCAGCACGCTGACGCATGCAACGAGGCGCGCAGGACAAACCCGCTACAGCAACATTGCTTCAGCACGCCCATGACAGGTATCGTGTGCGCGGCTGAAGCTGCTCCTTGGCTTTGGTATCTGAAAGCATGCAGCGTGCTGCAAACCGCGGAGATCGATCGTAGATGGCCATCGGAGGATACGACGACGGACCCACCTCACGCTCTGGCTCGGGGCCCCACAGCGCTTCGCCGCGCAGCGATGCATTTCGCAGCCCAGGCGACCTCGTGCGCAAGCTCCAAGCTGGAGACTACGAAGGCGCCGCGCGTGCTCTCGAAGTCAGCAGCTCCTCGTCGAACGAGCTCATGCGGGCACTCGCCGAGCTTGCTGCCGACCTTGCACACGAGCGCAAAGTCCGCGAAGGACGGCTTTCGTCACTCATGGACGTCGTCACGCAAATCGCCGTTCGCAACTACTCGGTGCGTGCCGAGATCAGCGAGGCGAAGGATGCCATCGATGGGGTCGCCGTCGGCCTCAACATGCTGCGCGAGGAGCTTCAGAGCACGACGGTATCGCGCGCGTACCTCGACAACATTTTCGCGTCGCTTCCGGATGCGCTGTTCGTCACGACGCACGACGGCTCGATCCGCTCGGTGAACAACGCTGCGACCGACCTCCTCGGGCATGCTCGTCGCGACCTCGTGGGCAAACCCTTGTCCGAGTTTGTCCCTTTGGAACTCGGAGAAAACATTCATCAGCTCCGCGGCGAAGAGCTCGTTCTGGTCGACAAACATGGCATGAGCATCGTCGTGTCGTGCTCGGTCTCGGCGCTCTACAACGATTCACGTTTCGATGGTTTCGTGTGCGTGCTCCACGACATCACCGAGCGCAAGCGTGCCGACGAAGAACGGCAGCGGCTGCATGACGAGCTTCGCGAGCAGGCCGAAGTCATCCGCAAGATGAGCACGCCGCTCATCCCGATCAGCGACGAGATCATGGTCATGCCGCTGGTCGGTGCCGTCGATCCCGAACGTGCCGATCAGATCCTGACGTCGATCCTTTCAGGCATTGCCGCAAATCATCCGCGCGTGGCGATCATCGACATCACGGCGCTCGCGGGCGTGGATGCGGACGTCGCCAACACGATCATGCGCGCTGCATCGGCGGCGCGTCTATTGGGCGTCGAGGTATTTCTGACGGGAATGCGGGCCGAAGTCGCTCGAACCTTGATCGAAACGGGTTTGGACTTATCGGGCATCGTCACGTGCAGCACGCTGAAGACCGGTATTGCGCTTTCACAAAAACGACTTCACGATCGACGCAAGCGCTGAGGAGCGAGACGAGATGTTCGACGAATCGATCCAACACGAAACCCGTGCCGCGACATTTCGCTGGGACAAACGGGGGTTCATTCGCAAAGTATTCAAAGACGGCATCGAGCACACGATCAAGGACGCCCTCGAAGACATGGGCGTGCTCCAAAAAATGCATGTCGGTTTCCGAGTTCCTCTGCTCGTAGACGCACGAGGCATCCGTTCGGCGGATCAGGAATCGCGTAACTTTTGGACCAGCGCCGAATACGCTCAATACGTCAAGGCCGTCGCGGTCTTGTCCGGCAATTCGCCCATCGTCAACATGATTGGCAACATCGTCATCGCCGTGCGCAAACCGCTCGTTCCCATCAAGCTCGTCGTCACCGAAGAAGGCGCCATGCCCTGGATTGAATGGTTCCTCGACGACGAACACGAATCGCCTCCGACGTCCGTGCAAATCTTCTGATTACCGCTCGAAATCAACGACGATGCCTTGGTTCTGGGCGTTTTTGTTCACCCAAATCATCGAAATGCCCATTTACATGCGCGGCCTGCGAGCGCGCGTGCACGAAGCTTTTGGGGCAACGGCGCTGACGCATCCCATCGTCTGGTTCGTCATTCCGGAACTCTTCGATTGGTTTTACCAATCCGCATACGCACCACATGCATCGTTACGGATGAGCAGCGACGCGAAGTATTGGGTCATGGTGGCTTTTGCCGAAACGTTCGCCGTCGTTGCCGAAGCGCTTTATTTTCGATTTCTGGGCCTCGAAAAACCATGGCGATGGGCATTCATCGCGAACATGTCGAGCTTTGGGCTCGGAATGCTTTCGCGCACGATTTTTGGGGTTCCGTGACCTTCGTCATCGCCTCGGCCGCACGGGAATCGTGCGCGCAAGCGCATACACGCGCAGCGCAATCGCATGCGCTTCGTTCTGATCCTGCTGCGGCAATACTTCCGCAATGAGCCGCACGGAAAACTTGATGAAAAGCGGCAGCTTTTTCGACAGATCCGCCGGCAGATACGTCGGAATTGGTTTGTCCCCCGATACTCCATGGAGCACCGCACGAATCCATTCCGCCGAAGCAAGCTCGCGCATTTGATACTTGCGTTGTTCGAGCAGCACGCGGCGTGAATGCACGTCCAAATAATCCGATGGAAGCATGCGATTCGCCTTCATCCAGGCTTCGCGTACACGCACGGAAAAGTTCGCAGCGACTTCGGGTGATTTGCCGAGCGGCGTGCCGAGCGCCTCATTGGCCAAATCGACCGTTTCTTTCAATTTCTTGTCACCCGTCGCCAGCGGCGCCGCCGCGCTCGTGAGCACCCTCAGCGTCTCGACCTCGTCGAAAGGCAATTCGATTTCGCCCGCTACCACGCAAAGCGGAGGCTCGAGCACGCCATCGTCATTGACGGCCGAAAAAAGCGCATTCTCGACGTCGATGGTGGGCGTCGCGCGCGACAATACTTTCGAGACCCTAGACTTTTCGTCCTTCGCCTTCTGCTCGGGCGTCTTTTCGATAGGCTCGACGGGTTTTTTCTGGGGTTTGTCCAGGTCCGGCTCGAGGTAACCGTCCGCGTCTTCGTTCTTTTTTTCTTCCGGCGGATCGACGTCCAAAATGCGCTTCCACGCGGGGTTTTCCTCGAGACGCGGGGCAACTGCGGGATCGTACCACAGAATGTCGACGAGCATTCGCCCAGGGGTTGGTCCAGACGCACTTGCCGAAACCTTGTCTTTCGGCAGTTTGTCGTCCTTTTCCTCGGGCAACGTCGTCGCCGCCGCATTCGATGCTTCCGCAGCTCCCAGAAATGCGGCCGTCGCGAGCATTCGCGGATCCGGTTTGCCCGCGCGCGATCGATCCTTTTCGAGCGCCGGAGGAGCCGGGGAAGAGGGCGAAGACGGAGCAGACGGCGGCACGGCTGCATGCGCCTTCGCTGCCGCGAGCACAGCGGCTTGACCGAATGTCGTACCGACGGGCGCCACGGGCGGCGCGGGCGCGCCCGGCGCAGGCTGCGCCACGATGCCCGGCAGCGTCGGCGCGTAGCTTCGCATGGGCGGCGGTGGCGGAGCGCCGGGCGGAATCGGCATCGTCATGGGCGGCGCAATGGGCGGCACGGGCCGTGACATGGGCGGCGCTACCGGCGGCGCGGATCGCGATGCTGCAGGAACGCTTTCAATGCCAGCCGCTCGGTGACTCGCCGCTGCCAAGCTCGGCGGCGCCACTTCATTCGAGCGAAGCATTTGCGCAACGGGCGGCGGTGGCGCAACCGGCGCACCTTGCAATGGCTGCTGAGCGACAGGAGGCGGCGCCGTCGACCGAGGTGCCTGCGCCGAGCGCGATTTCGATGCGGCGCCTTTGTCGAGCCACGTTGGCATGGCACCGGAAACGGATACGGCCGGAAAGATACCCGTTGCGCCAAAGTCTTCCGGGCGTTTCGGACGCATGGGCGAAGCTGACCGAACGGGCGCAGGTGGCGTGGCGCCAGGATCCCACGGCAATGCGGGCGACGGCGAGCTCTTGAAAGGTAAAACCGCATCGAGCCCCTCGAGCGCGTCCGCATTCGTGTGCGTATTGTCCATGTCGTCGAAATCGTCGTCGGTTGGGCTTTCCGGGACGCTCGCGGCATGCGGTCGTTGTGGGGGATCTGGAAACCGCACGGGTTCGCCTGGGTATTCGACGCCAATGTATATCGTGCCCGGTTGGTCTCGGCCATCCAGCGGAAGTTGCCCGCGAAAAATGACCGTGCAAATGGCCCGATTCGTATCGATCCACAAGGTGTCCGCGACGAGCGACAATTCCCACGGCGGGAGACCATCGATTTCGACCCGAGTTCGCGGCCTCAGCCCAGGCAAACGGGTGACGAGCCGTTCCACGTCTTTGTGCAGATTTTCGAGCACGATCGTTTCGTCGGCCCGGATTTCGTCAATGAATTGATCCGAGGGTGCCGCTTGGAAGTACGAACCATCGAAGTCCATCCCCAGCGCCGTTTCGGTCCAGTTACCTTGCAGAAAGGCGGCCGAAAGCGGCCCGAGTTTGTCACTCCGAGCAGGCCACCGCGCGGCCATCGGCCCGAAGCCAATGGCCGGTACGGGTGCTCCACGATCGACATCGGGAAATGCGGGCGGCTGCAAATTGGGAAGCGTGCGACGACCATAAGGATCCGTCGCCGAAGGATCCACGCCCACGGGATTCCAAGACCCCTCGCCCCCCGCAGCTCGCTCGTAACGAAGCGACATCTGCGCCCACCGCGGTCCTTCCACGAGCGATCCATCGGGCGCAATCGTACGCTGACCAAATACCTCGACCGATTTGTCCATTTGCCCGACGACCAGACGCGCAAAAAGTGAACGCACGGGTTCACCACGCGGCGCGAAAGCATTGCCGACGAGCAGCACTTCGGGATTGGGTTTGTACGGAACGAGATCCGACGGAGCATAAACGCTCTTTTGCGGATCATCGTCCCAATGGTTGTCGTGGTCGTTGATTCCGTCCGGCTCCGCCGCAACGACTGCAGTTCCTGGCACGAGCGAAAACGTCGCTTTGCAAACGAGCGTCAGCGTCCATTGCCCAGGTTGCTCTTGCCACGTGATGAAGCTCGTGGCGAACGGCGGAGAATTGATGATGCGCATGAGAAGTGCAGGACGAAGTCGAGCAGTGGCGTATTACCACTCCAGGTTGTCTGCAAAATACTGCGCGCGCGCCCAGACGTCACGCGAATAATCGTCGCCCGAGGTGCCGTCGTCGAGTCTCGCCCAACCTGCGGCATCCGCCGGCTGTGTGCGCGCATTCCCATAACCGAAATTGTAAGCAGCCGTGGCAGTCGCTAACTGCTGCTCGCGGGGCCAATCGGGATGCGCGGCAGCTACGCGATCCAGATCATTGCGGAAAATCCCCATGGCTTGTTCGGCATGCGCCCTGCTGTACGGATCACCCGTTGGCGTATGGTACTGTTTGTCCACCTGGAACATACCATATCCATTGCTATCGTATTTGCCGTATCCGTTTTCGTCCAAATGGCGACCGAACCCGGATTCACGACTCGCAATGCCGAGTGCCAGCGCGGGAGGAATTCCGTACTGTTCGCCGAGCTCTTTGGCAAGAGGCACGAGCTCTTGGGCCCTTGCGGCATCGAGCGGCGCTTCTTCGGTCGCGCGCGGCATTTCGCCCGGATCCATTCTGCTCAAGATGGCGTTTGGATTCGCTGACGACAATTTTCCGCCAGCATAAAGGGCTTCGCATCCCGTCTGGACATTGCCTCCGCAATCGAGCGGATCACCGACTCGAACCACGGGCAAACCATTGACGATCACCTCGTCCGATGCTTGAAGCACGCGGCCTTGGTGCGGCGGGTGCGCCGGGCACCCGTGCGATTCCCAAAGGTCTCCTTGCCGCACCACGGCGTACCCTT
Organism: Polyangiaceae bacterium; assembly: GCA_016715885.1. NCBI lineage: Bacteria > Pseudomonadati > Myxococcota > Polyangiales > Polyangiaceae > Polyangiaceae bacterium. Next base: position 521,656 of record JADJXL010000018.1, on the reverse strand, counting down.
CGAGGAACACGTCGGGGCTTCCTTCGACGGCTTTTCGCGGCGGACAAGCATCATGTCCGGTGCAGATGTCCACGTCTTTGCGAGCAACCAAAAGTGTCATGGCCAAACCTCCACGAAGATTACCACTTCAGGTTTTTCGCGTACCATTGCGCTTCGGACCAAACGTCACGCGAATAGTCGCCCTTCGGATCCGCGATATGAGCCGTTCCGCTATCGAGCTGCGCCCATGCCGCGGGACTCGACGGTCGAGTTCGCGCATTGCCCGGTCCGGCGTTGAAGGCAACGAGACCTGCGGCCATGTATTCTTCTTCGGTCCAGCCTGGGTTCTTCGACTTGATCTGCGAGACGTAATCCTTGTAAATCCCCATCGCTTGATCGATGTGATTCCAATCGGCCGGACCACCCCTCGGCGTATGGTAGCGTTTGTCCACCTGGAAGAGGCCAAACCCTTGCCCATCGAACTTGCTGTACCCGCGCGAATCCAAGAATTCGCCGAAGGCCGATTCGCGATTCATCCAGGCGAGCGCCATGGCCGGCGGGATGTTGTGCTTTTCGCCAATCTGTTTGGCCAATTCTTGATATTTCTCCGCGTGAGCTTTGCGCGCCGCCGCGACTTGCTGGAATTTGCCCGTCGGCCCACCCGGATTCATCTTGAAGAGGCGTTCGTTTTGCTGCGCTGCTTGCGACTTGCCCGAAGGCTGCTGTGCAGGCGCGGGTTTGGCCGGCTGCTCTTTCGGCTTCGGCGCTTCTTGCTTCGGAGGCGCGGCTTTCGGAGCTTCCTCTTTCGGCGGAGGCTTCGCTCCCCCTTGCTGTCCCGACAATTCCTTGGGTTTGTCCGCTTGTGAAATTTGCCCCGGCGGATTGATTTGCACCTTCGGCCCGCCCTTGACGACCAATTCCTTACCCGCCTGAATGATCACGTTCCCCTTGGCGGATAGAATCAGATCTCCCTCCACCGTGACGTGCCGGTTGCCCTTGGTCTCTTCGAGCTCGTCTTTTTTGACGATTTTGTGGAAATCTTTCGTCGCGGCCAAGTAAAACAGCTCGCCGTCCGCTTTGTCCTCGAACGTGATTTCATTGCCGCCATTTTTCGAGCTCGATTTCAACGTCGTGCGCGTTTTGTTTTCCGGCATCGGATACGGCACGGGCGACGTCGTATCGAACATGCGCCCGACGATCATCGGCAAATCCGGATCTCCTTCGAGGAACCCGACGAGAACTTCTTGCCCCACGCGAGGCATCGTGATCATGCCGTAGCCGGGACCTGCCCATTGCTGCGCCACGCGCACCCAGCACGACCCTTTTTCGTCGCCCTTCGCTTCGCGGTCCCAAGGGAATTGGATTTTTACGCGCCCGAATTCATCGACGTGAATCTCTTCGCCCTTCGGACCCACCACCGTCGCGCTTTGAAGCCCTTGAATGCGGGGTTTGTCCGCTTTCGTCACGGCCTTGAACGGACCATCTTCTTCGCTGCGATGCGGGTCGGTGGGGCTGCTCGTCGTCAACATTGGACGATACGGCGCTTCGGCCGATACCGCATCGGCACCGGCATTCCAATCTTCATTGATTTCGCCCGTAATGAAGGACGACGTGACGAGCAGCTTTTTCCCGTTCTTGACGCTCGGATGCGGATGACCGCTGATGGAAATGACGTCGCCCGCTGCAACATTGATTGCGGATGTATTGAACGAGGCGCGCCAGGAAGCGGCTTTCAGTGCTTCGGTATGCCGCTGAGCGCGCGCGGTGGCTTCTTTTTCGTTGTGACGATATGCGCCTTCTTTATCGGCGTGAGGCGTGTTGTCGACAGCGCCGTCGCCCTTGACGTTCGTCGCGCCCGGAACGTAGAAATAATCTTCCATGAGGGCATTCGAGCCACCTCCATGGGACCCTGCGAGCTGGAAGCTTGGGCGACGAAAATCGAAATCGCGAACGACGGCTTTGCCCGGTTTCACCATTTGCTGCAGCGACATTTCGGTCACGTGCTCGCTTTTTTCGCCCATGCTCGGAGAACGCATGAATGGGAGCGGTTTCGAGCGCGGCTCGGCAGACGTCGGCGTATCCGTGATGATCATTTTCGTTTCATTGGATCCCTCGGGCGTCGAGAAATGAAACGAAATGCCCGCATCGACCAGGAGGCGCCGAACGAAGTCGTGATCCGTTTCGCCATATTGCACGCAGAATTCGCGCTTGCCGTGGGCTGCACCGTCGACCTTCATTTCGAAGGGCACTTGCCATTCATTGAGGATTTTCTCGACGATGTCCGGAACCGATGAATGCTGAAATGCGCGGTGATTGCGGCGATGGTTGAGCATCCAAAATTGCGGCGCAATTTTCACCGCGTACGTGGACAAACCATCCGGTTCGACGCTCGTTTGCGTGATGCGCGCACACACGCCCGTCCAGGTGCGCTTGCCGCCGATGCCAGATAGAGTAAATGACGCTGGGCGTCCGCTGAGCTTTTCGAGGTCGACGTCGTCCGCACCCATGGCGACGATATCGATTTGAAAGGAAGCCGAAATAGCCTCGTGCACCGCAAACGTGCGAACGTCGAGGTGTTCGCCGGACTCGAAGGACAACTGTGCGTTGCTCATGGTCTTCATTCTCCAAACGCCGCTTGTTGCGGAATCTCAACCAAACGTCTTTTTGTAAAGCCTATCCACGAGGGGTGTGGGATCTTTGAGGGCCGGGTGACGGCGATAAGGGCCTCCACCCGTCAGGTTTTTGCCTCGCGCCGATTCACCGAAGAGCTCGAAATGAATCATCGACATGTTCAATGAATCGAGCAGTCCCACGTATGCGATGAGCTCGCCCATTTTGACCTGCTGCCCTGCCTTGACCGCCACCTTCTTGCTCGAGCTGATTTCGCCATACCTCACGACGCCAATGCCCGGGTGAAACACCTCGAGAGCGTTCGTGCCGTCGTAGAAGTAATACGGCTTCTGAATGATCACGCCGTCTGCAATAGCGCGGACTTTCGAACCAAATGGCGCATAAAGATCGACACCAGCGTGTTTGCGCCCGCCACTTCGGCCGCAACCAAAGTACCTGGGCCCATTCTTCCAGCTTGCGGTGGGCCTGATCCACAGCGGAAAAATCTCGCTGCCCGACGGCTGCGAATTGGATTCTTCGGGCGGCTTTTCTTCGGGTTTTGGCGCAGGGCTGCCGCCACTACCCGCACCTGCGCCGCCACCACCACTTTTGCCCGGGAGAGTGATTTTTTGTCCAACGGAGATCGCGTTCGGATTCTTGATGCTCGGATTCGCCTTCAAGATCTCGCTGACCGTCGTCCCATTGCGGCTCGCAATTGCACCGAGCGTGTCCCCAGACTTGACCGTGTACGTTGAGCCCGACATGGCTACTCCTAAGCAATCCCGTCAACTGCGCGACGCGCACGACGCGCATTAGCTGCCCATGTTAGCAAATGCCTTGCCAGGTGTCACCATCCGCGAAGATCAAAGAACTACGGATTGATAGTGGATCCAAAAAGGGGTTGGCACCTTTCGAAAGGCAGGGGCACGTTTTCTAGAGCGCTTTATTTTAGTTGTTTGAACCACTTCTTCCCAAAGGGGTTGGCACCTTTCGTCGCTCGAGCATGGGCCATCGACGATCCACCTGGGACATCGATGATCCAGTTCTACCGGGCCCAAATCATCCCTGGAACCGCGCGTCGCCACGATGTACGATGGACCCATGCGTGTTTTTCGCAGCGCGGCACTTGCCGTGTTTGGCGGCCCATTGCTCCTTCTATCCGGCGCCTGCGGGTCGACGACGGCACCGAAAGTGCCGCGCTCGTCATCTGCGCCCGTCATCGATCGTGCGGCGGGACGAGCGGACGTCGATTACGTCGCAATCGGCCCGCGCGTCTTGCTACAGGCCGCAGAGCCGCTCCTTGCCCACCGCGAAGCGCGAGGGCTCGGCGTCGAGCGTATTGCGCTCGAAGACATCATTCCTGCAACCGAAAATCAGGAAGACGCCACCGCGCCCATCCTCGAAGCCATCCGCAAAGTCGCTTCCGCGAGCGGATCGCGGCTGCGCTTCGTGCTGCTCGTCGGCGATGCTCCGGGCTATGATGAATTGGACCCCGAACGGTCCTTGGTGCCTACGTTTTACCGCACGAAACTCCGCTATTTGGATGACGATCCCTTCGATCGCGTGCGCGACGATTTACGGAGCGCTTCCGAGCGGCGGCGTATTCGATACAGTGAATCCGAATATGCGACGGACCAGCCTTATGCCTATGCGCACATCGATGCGCCGGGACAACCGAGCCTCGATGCAAAAGCCAATCCAAGACCACTTGCGGTAGGACGCATCCCCGCACGTTTGGCGGTGGATGTCGTCGGATTCGCAAAAAAGGTGATCCGGTATGAAACGACGAAATCGGAAGGCGCTTGGCGCCGCAGCATGACCATTTTCACCGGTCCCGCCGACTTCGGCCCGTTGGCCGATTTCATGATTGAGAACACGATGACCCGCACGCTCGACGACAAAGTCCCTTACGATTGGGACGTCGACATCGTGTTCCCCAAGCTCGGCTCACCCTGGGCTTATCCTTTTCCCGAGTTACAGGAAAAACTCGTTTCCCGTCTGGAGGAGGGAGCGTTGATTGCCGGATACGTTGGACACGGCGCCCCGACGCATTTCGACGACGTGCGCTACCAATACAATTATTATCAGCTCGGCTCCACGTTCGACCTCGAGTTCATGCAGATCAAGGAAGGACAACCTTTTTTCATTTCGCTCACGTGCAGCAATGGTTTTTTCGATCTCCGCGAACGAATTCAATCGATCGCCGAGGTCATGGCGCTCAATCCGCGTGGCGCCATTGCTTCCTTCGCCTCGAGCCGCAACAGTCACCCTTATTCGAATGCGCTTTACGGCGACGCCATCGTGCAAACGTTCATCACGGAACGCGCCCCGACCATTGGCGAAGGAATCGTGACGGCCAAGCAGCGAATGCGCGAAGGAGAATTGCCGCTCGCTCCGCTCCTCTTCGAATCGGATCCCGTCGAGCTTGCGGAAGAACACATGGGGCTCTACAATCTATTCGGCGATCCGGCGACGGTGCTGCAATACCCCTCGAGCGCCAAGGTGACGATCGACGGCGAAACGACGGCGTTTGCTCCAGGAACCACGGTGAACGTCAACGTGGAGAGCAATGCAGTCGCATCGGGCAAAGCGCTGCTCACGATCGAAACGAAACGCAGCGTCGTGCGCGCCGCGGTGCCTTCGGCGATTGCCCTGAAAGTGATGCCGGAGCGCGAAATGTGGGATACGCTGAGACAAACCTACAAAGCGGCCGTGGACAAAGTGGTTTCTCGGGACGAACAGCCCGTCGCGAATGGTAAAGCCAGCTTCAAGCTGAAGCTGCCCGAAACAGAGGGCGATTACGCAATCAAGGTGCTCGCTTTCGGAGGCGGCGAAACGAGCACCGGTCACCTGCGGGTCAAGCTGGCCAAACCGCAAAACTAGTCGACCTTCACGAGCACGGCCAATTCACGATTTTCGATCACGCATTGCTCGGACGTGCAGACCGAAAAATAAAAATTACCCGAAACCTTCGCTTCGCCGGGCTTTTCCGCCACGAAGGGCACCTTCATCACCGCCTTTTCGGGCGTGATGGTCACGGCATCCGTCTTTACGACCGGCGTCGGATACGTGATTCCCGCAGGCGGCGTCCCGAGCTTGATTTTGTAGGGATATTCTTGGTTGCAATGAAATGCGCCCTTGGGCTCGAGCACCACTTCGACCGTGCCCTGCTGCCCCGCCGTGTACGGACCCGCTGCTTTCATCTCGAGGCTGAAATTCTTTTCGTCGAGTTTGCCCATGACGGGCTCCGCAGGTTTCGCTTCGGGCACCGTCGCAGGTGCATCCACGGCCGGAGCGGGCGGAGCCGAGCTGCCTTTGCATCCGAAGCTCGACACGACAGCAATCAGAAGCGCCGAACAGATTGGCAAAGACACGATCGATTCACGGTTACGCACGGCCATGGGGAATCTCCGAGGTTCTTGCTAGTTTCTTCGAAACGAATGCGGTCAGCAAGACCGCGACGAAAACACAAAGGAGAGCAGGAAGGCCGCGAGCGCGCGTACCATCCGTGAGCATGCCGCTCTCCCACGACACTTCGACGATGCCTCCACGTAGGCCCACGCCCGTGAGAAATACCCACGCAGCGTGCGCGGAGACGGGGGCCCACGCAGCATTCGTACGAGCCCAAAGCATCGCGAAGAGGACGCCTTGCGACGCCGCAAGGAGCAAAGCTTCCCAGGACAAACCTCCCGCGAACACGAGCGCGCTCGTGCCCGCGAGCGCGGCGTAGCCGATCGCAACCGGCAAGCGCACGCCCGCACGCGCAGCGACGAGCAGCGGCAGGCCGCGGTACAGGAGTTCGTCACGTACGCCCACGGACGCTCCGCGCAAGAGGCCGAACACGAGCGAGCTCGATGGAGTGCCCGGCTGAATGGTTGCAGCTCCAACGATGATGCTCACGACGAGCGGTACGAGCACGAGCGCGCTTGCCACAGCAACGCCGATGCCGATGCCTTGCCACATGCGGGACGAAGATCGTTTCGATTTCGCGTCGTCGAGGTTGTCCCAACGCACGCCGGCACGAGTCATCGCCAAGTCGACGATGACTGCGCCTGCGAGTGCGGCGCCGAGGGGGCTACGACCGACGACGATTTCGGCGAGGCGCACGGCGATCGCGGTGCCGGCGAGCCACGCAACGCCTCGGGCAATTTCGCGCGTCGGCGTCGCGAGAGAAACATCGGTAGGTGCCGCCTGGCTGACCACGGGCGCATCCTTGCACGAAGCGGCTGAAAGTGCCCACCCGACGGTCGATCGCGAGGGTTCCACGAAGCTACGCGAGACTCGGCGTTCGAGACGACAGACGAGCGTTGCCGACGCGATCGCCTTGGAGTAGCTTGCGCGCGCCTTTTGCCAAACCAACTGGGGTTTGGGGCGAACGACGCGGCAAGCGATCCGAAGCTCCAAATGTCGAAACAGTTGTCGCGGCGGAAGCGTAAAGTGCGCGGAGAAGGTTCATGGGCGCAGCGGCAACGGCGGTGGAGACGAACGATTTGGACACCAACGGTTCCGTGCTCGGACGCGGCACGCGCGTACGTGGTCGCATCCAAGGCGATGGCGATCTACGCATCGAGGGCGGTGTCGAAGGCGACGTGAGCGTCAGCGGCGAGCTGGTCGTCGAGGAAGGCGCCGAAGTACAAGGCAACGTCGACGCCGCGACGGTCACGATCAGCGGTGCGCTCACCGGAGACGTGTCGAGTCGTGGCGGCATCGTGGTACGCGCGTCGGCCAAGGTCGCGGGAAGCCTCGGAGGCCCCGAGGTAAGCCTCGAAGAAGGCGCTGAATTCTCTGGGCGCATCGAAGCAGATTTCGACTTGCCGGCCGAACTCTTGGGTGGTTCGTCCGGGGCTCGGTAATGGAAGGACAAACGTCGCCAACCGCGCGGCGAGGAGCGTGAAACGTGGCGGGTACGATCATCGGCAACGGCATGACGATCGAAGGTGAGATCACCTCGGATGAAGAGGTGGTCGTCGTCGGCACGGTGCGTGGCAAGCTCCACGTCGATGCAGGAGTCACCATTGAAACCGGCGCCATCGTCGAAGCCGACGTTGCAGCGGCTTCGCTTTCGATCGGCGGCACCATGACGGGCAACGCGAGCGCATCCGACCGCGTGGACTTGCTCAGCGGCGGAAGGCTCGTGGGTGATGTCAAGGCTGCGCGTCTCACCATTGCAGACGGTGCCTCGTTCAAGGGCAACGTCGACATGGACGTGTGACCCATGACGACGCCCTCGACCATCGGCCGCGGCACAACGATCCGCGGTTCAGTCCGCAGCGACGGTGACCTCGACATCCACGGCTTCGTGGAGGGGAGCGTCGTCGTCACAGGCGAGCTCGTCATCGCGGATACGGCGCTCATCAAGAGCGACGTGTCCGGTCGTCGCGTCATCGTACGCGGTGCAGTCGCTGGAAACGTTTCAGCAAACGAGCTCATCGTCGTCGAGCCGGGCGCTCGCATCGTCGGCGACATCGGCGCTCCGCAAATTGGCATTCGACCAGGCGGGCTCATTCGTGGCCACGTCGCAACGGGCGCACCGCTTCCCGAAAGGGCTCCGCAACCCGCGGCTGCTGCTGCGCAAGCGCCCAAAGGCCGCGCCGCGCCTGCCGCACCTGCCGCAGCTCCAGCAGCCCGCCATGCAGCCCCGGCGCCTGCCGCACGCGCTGCCGCCGCGCCCGCTCGTGCGCCTGCACCCGCGGCCAAACCCGCAGCGCCCGCACCGGCGCGAGCACCCGCGGCGCGTGCACGTGCACCAGCGCCCGCGCGCGCACCGATTCCGGCTCCTGCGCCTACGCCCGTGCCCGCCGCAGCACCGCCGCCTGCTGCTGCTGAAGAAGAGCCCGCCATTGCCGAGGTTTCTCCGGAAGAACCGGTAGAAAACGTCGCGGTGGAAGCAGAAAGTGGCGGACCGCCGCCTCCCGTCGTCCCCGCCGTGCCCAAAGGAGCAAGGGCACAAGTCAGGCGCAAGGGAGCCGGAGCGAAGTGAGCAAAACCGAACGGGAGCGGCTCGTCGAGCTGCTCCGCGAGCGTTCCTTTGAACGCAAACGAGTCATCCTCGCCTCGGGCCGCGAGAGCGACTTTTTCATCGACTGCAAGCAAACGATCCTGACCGCCGAGGGCCACGTGCTCGTCGGGTCGCTCATGTTCGACGCGCTCGATGCCTTGCCGCCGTGCGAAGCGGTCGCGGGTGTCGAGCTCGGAGGGTGTCCGCTCGCGAGCGCCGTGTCGCTCACGAGCTTCGTACGTAGCCGCCCGCTTGCCGCGCTTTACGTGCGCAAGGAAGTCAAGGACCACGGCTCGAAGAAGCTCGTCGAGGGCGATCGTTCGATCACAAAGGATATCCCCGTGGTGATGCTCGAAGACGTCATCACGACGGGCGGATCGACGCTGAAGGCCGTGGACAAACTCAGGGCGGTAGGCGCGCGTGTCGTGGGTGTCGTGGCGCTCGTGGACAGGCTCGAAGGCGGGGCGGAGGCAATTCGAGCGGCGGGTTTGCCCGTGGTGTCGATTTGCACGCGGCGGGATTTCATGGCGGATGAGAAAAATTTTTAGAAACTGTCCCGAACGATGATGACGAGCAGTGGCACCTGATCAAGCACAAGGTCCGACATTGTTCCTTGACGTTGAGCAGGAGTTTCGGCATCATTTGAATTGGTCATGGATGTAGCAGTGAAACAAACCGAGCCTGCAAATGGTAGAGATACGGAAGACTCTGCTCCGGTGTCTTTCGACTCCTTCGATGATGTGCTAGCCGAATTGCAAGAGATCGAAAGAGAACTAGCCGAACGGTTGAAAATTCGTCGAAATGTTCGCCAGACGCTCATGGCGCTCGATCGGGCGAATCGATTGCACGAAGATGATTTGGTCGCCCGATGGCACAGCGTGTACTGCTGGTACAGGTCATGGCTAGACGCTGATGCTCCAGACGAAGAATTAGAACTATGGGAACAATCTACTTCGGTAGAGAGTGAGGGTGGGGCCGCAGATGCGGCCCTTTCTATCTTTGTACTATTTGTTTTAGACTTTAAAGGGAACCGTAACAACAATGGCTTTGGATCAAAAGCAATATCGATATTGGGAGCGATTTTTTCCTGGTTTGATTGCGGCCGTAGAGCAACTGGGACCGGGCGAATTCAACTCCGGGCAGCTGAGAACAAGACCCTCGGGAAGCCACAACGACGCTATTGCCGGCATTTGGCTGCGCCTCATCTTCTCGCTCAAAGATGGCCACGATCTTAAAATTGAAATCCAACTTAACGCGCGGCATGGCACGCCACCCTATATGCCCGAGAGTGAAGCGCAAGTGGACCTTTGCAACTGGCAGCGAAAACACTATGCGCTGCATTATGGCGTGCAGCTAGGTGACGCGATCTTTCGATTCGACTTGGACCAGTTCGGACATCACGTTCATATCCTGCCGAATGTTGGAGAGCACGTCTCATGTGATCGCGTAACGCCCAATGTAAAAGATATCGATCCACGCGAGTTTATTCGGATGGTAGCTGCGTACCGCAATGACGGCACATACCCAGTACGGAAAAAACTATGAGGCATGAATCCACTGTTTATTTCCCCGGTGAAGGTAAAGATTTCTTGCAGGACTGCATCATGCAATCGATTGAATGGTGCATCCACACCCAAATTAAGAAGGTGGTCATTTTCAGCGGAACTGGGGCAGGAGCGCATTTTGCAGCAACGAAAATCCTAACCCAGGAAGGCTACTCCGATCTTCAGCTCATTGCTGTTACGCCTCCCTTCGGACGCCCTTACCGCACGAATCCCGCCGATCCCGGTAGCCCGACGGTTCGCACAGGCATTAAGCAAGCAATGCGTGACGAGCTTGCAGCATTGGGTGTTGCAGTGGTCACAGCACACCTCCCCTTCAAAGGAATCCATGTCGGTCGCGAACGATCCGGTGAATGGACACCCATATCCGAAGCGTATGGCGTACTCGGCGGGGGGTTTGCGTTGTGTGTACAAGCAGTACTCATGGCATGCGACGCGGGCTGTTTAGAAAGTGGCGAGCGTGTAGTTGTAGCTTCTGCCGATACCGCCTTCTCCGCCATCGCGTGCCGCACTGAATCCTTCTTGTCGCCCACAGAAGGCATTCTCGTCGAACACATCATCTGTAGGCCCATGCAATATCGAATATCCAAGGCGAAACATTCGCAGCTCCCTCGTATGTGGGAACAGTCTGGTTCGAATGAACAAGCAGCCAACGTAATTGATCCCACGCCCCACATTACGAACGAGACACCCAACGAGTGAAGCTCTTGACGACGCGATGACGATGGCTCATTCCGAACGAGTTCATGCGGCGGGTTTGCCCGTGGTATCGATTTGCACGCGGCGGGATTTCATGGCGGACGAATAGGTTTGTCCGAGCAAAATAAATTTGCTACTGCGCCAATAACCCGCCATCCAGCACGAGCTCCGCGCCCGTCACGAATTTCGCATCATCCGAAGCCAAGTATGCGACCGCTGCGGCCACGTCATTGGGTTCCCCGATGTGGCCCAGTGGAATCGCTCGCGATAAGCCTGCTCGCGCTTTTTCCTGATCCTTTGCCGCCGCAACGATTCCGTCCACCATCGGCGTATCGATGAACGCCGGATGCAAGGAATTGACTCGAATTCCATATTGTTTTCGTGCGCAATGCACCGCTACCGCTTTCGTCAACGTCCGCACCGCACCTTTGCTCGAACAATACGCAGCCAGCTTGGGATCGCCCACCATGCCCGCAATGCTCGATATGTTGATGATGCTGCCGCCCCTCTTTTTCATCAATCGAATGCCGTGTTTGCACCCTAAAAACGTGCCCTCCACGTTCACCGAATGCACGAATCGCCACTGCTCCAGCGTCGTCTCCTCGATGTCCGCAACAACGCCCACGCCCGCATTGTTGACTAAAATGTCGAGTTTTTCGTGAGCTGCGGCAATGGCATCGATGACCTCGATCCACGCCGCTTCTTTCGTCACGTCGAGCTCGCGAAAAATGGCCCGCTCACCAAGCTCTTGGGCAAGCGCCTGCCCGCCAGGGGCCACGCGATCGGTAATCCATACGAATGCACCTTCCGCATAGAGTCGCCGCGCCGAAGCTGCCCCAAGACCCGACCCACCGCCCGTAATCAGAGCGATCTTGCCTTCCAGCCTTCGCATGCGGGAGCCTCCCCGAAATGGATTGTTTTTTGAATGTATTCGTTATTCGGCCGCGAGTTTTTCTTGCTGCGGCAGGAGCGGAAATCCAAGCGCTTCGCGTTGTGCCAAGTAGCTTTCGGCCACGAGTCGCGCGAGCGCACGCACGCGCCCAATGAACCTTTGCCGTTCCGTCACGCTGATCGCCCCGCGTGCATCGAGCACGTTGAAACGATGCGCCGCTTTCACGACGAAATCGTACGCAGGCAATACGAGCGCCTTTTTCGCATCCGGCTTGGCGCCTTTCGCATGAGGATCGACGCCGCGGAAAAGCAGCCGCTTCGCTTCGCTCTCGTATTTGTCGAATGCCGCAAAGTGTTCGTCGATGTCGGCTTCCTCGAAATTGTACGTGGACCATTCCCATTCGGCGCGCTGGTACAATTCACCATAACGAACGACCTTGCCGCCCGAATTCGAATACACCACGTCGTAAATGCTGTCCTTGTCCTGCAAATACATCGCAATGCGTTCGAGCCCGTAGGTCAGCTCGCCCGATACCGGACGACAATCGATTCCGCCCACTTGCTGGAAATACGTGAATTGCGAAATCTCGAGTCCGTCAATCCAAACCTGCCAACCCAAACCCCAAGCACCGAGCGTCGGTGACTCCCAATCGTCCTCGATGAACCGAACGTCATGCTTGAGCGGGTCCGTGCCGAGCGCTCGGAGCGATTCGAGGTACAGGTCCTGAATATCGAGCGGGCTCGGCTTCAAGATGACTTGGAACTGGTGAAATTGCTGCATGCGGTTCGGGTTTTCCCCGTACCGACCATCGGCGGGACGACGAGACGGTTCGACGAACGCAACGTTCCAAGGCTCGGGCCCGAGCGCTCGCAAGAACGTCGCGGGGTTGTACGTGCCTGCGCCAACCTCGGAGTTGTACGGCTGCACGACGAGGCAACCACGCTCGGCCCAGAACTTTTGAAGGGTGAGGATGAGATCTTGGAACGTCATGGGAGGTGCACTCATACCTCACGCGCGACGGTTCGTCGATAGAAGGTGAACACGTCGTCGACGTCGTCACGCGTAGTCACGCGCAAGCTGCTTCTTGTCGATCTTGCCTGCGCCCGTGCGCGGCAACGACGCTGCGAACACGAACGACTCGGGCACCTTGTACTTCGCAAGCCGCGCGCGGCAGAACGTCCCGAGCGTTTCACGAAGCGCGGTTGAGTTTGTCCGGGCCGCTTCTCGAAGCACGACGATCGCTCGCGGCACTTGTCCCCACTTCGCATGCGCAACGCCGATGACCGCTGCTTCGATCACGTCGGGATGCGCCATGAGCACCGCTTCGACTTCGGCCGGATAGATGTTTTCCCCGCCCGAAATGATGAGATCCTTGCTGCGCCCCGCGATGAACACGTGACCTTCGTCGTCCTGTCGCGCGAGATCGCCCGTGCGTAACCAGCCACCCGCGAGCACGTCCGCCGTCGCCTTCGGAGCGTCCCAGTAGCCGCCAAACACGTGCGGACCTTGCAGCTCGAGCTCGCCCACGTCGCCCGGACAAACCGGAGCGCGTGCTTCATCCACGATGCGCATGTCCACGAAAAAGAGCGGCGCGCCGACGGATCCCACCTTGCGCCGAGCGTCCTCCGCAGGAAGCCAAAAGTTGTTCGGCCCCGCTTCGGTCAAACCGTATCCCGTCTTCAGATCGATGCCGCAGTCCCAATACGCGTGAAAAATGGGCTCGGGACACGGCGCGCCCCCGCTGATGCAAATGCGGAGCGCTCGAAGGGCTCCCTGGGCAAACTCTGCGGCCTGCGACAAACTCAGGAACATCGTTGGTACACCAAAGAAAATCGAAACACCTTTGGATGCGACCGACGCGAGAACTTCTTCGGGATCGAACGATCGGCACACGATGGACGTGCCGCCCGCGAAGACGAGCGGCGCCGTGAACACGTTGAGTCCTCCGGTGTGAAAAAGCGGCGCGTTGAGCAGCGTCACGTCCGAGGAAACGAGGCCAAAACTCGATACGGTGTTCACCGCATTGGCCGTCATGCTGCGGTACGTGAGCTTCGCGGCTTTGGGCGTACCCGTCGTACCGCCCGTTCCACAAAGAACCCACGGATCGTCCCATGCAACGTCGACCGGCGCAGGCTGCGCATCGGATGCGAGCGCGCGATCGGCAAAGTCGACGTCGTCGCCTCGTGCGCGCGCAGCTCCATCGAGCGCCACGAAGTTGCGTACGGACAAACCTTGCGTGGCTTGAAGCTCGGACGCGATGGGGGCAAACTCCTTGCCATAAGCAAGAATCGTGGGCGTAATCGTCGAAAGGTATAACGCAAGCTCGCGCGGCGTGAGCCGATGATTGAGCGGCGCGAAGATGGCGCCGAGTTTGGCGCAGGCAAACCAGACATCGAGCACGTCGACGTCGTTCAACGAAAGCACAGCGACGCGATCACCTTTATTCATGCCAAGGCGCTCGTGCAGAAAGTGTGCGGTTCGATTCGCCGAACGATTCCATTGGCGATACGTGATGGTTTGTCCACCATGCACATTGTCGATGAGCGCGACTTTGTTCGGTGAAAGGGCAGCGCGACGCGCGAGCCAGTCGGAGTGGTGCATGATGTGGTGCGGTTCGATCAATTCGTGCTGCTGAAGACGCGATATCGACATCATGATAACATCGCCGCGGAGGTTCTTCATGAAGCGTTCGCTCTTGGCTTGTTTTCCGCTGCTTTCATTCGTTCTCATCGCTGCATGCGACAGCAGTAGCACCACCGGCACTTCGACCAGCCCGAGCAGTTCCAGCTCGGGAGGTAGCGCAGGCGAAGGTGGTTCTGCAGGCGAAGGTGGAGCCAGCTCCTCATCGAGCAGCGGTGGCGGCTCGGCTGGAATGGGCGGCGCCGGCGGTGCTGGCGGCGCAATGGGCGGTGCTGGTGGCACGGGCGGCGCAATGGGAGGCGCTGGTGGTGCTGGCGGCGCAATGGGAGGCGCCGGCGGAATGGGAGGCAGTGGTGGATCGGGCGGAGGCATGATGCCCGTCAAGCCACCTCCGAGCCCTTACATCGTGGTGGATCAATTCGGATATTTACCCAATGCGCAAAAGATTGCCGTCATTCGCGACCCCGAGATGGGATTCGATGCCGCGCAAACGTTTTCACCCGGGGGCACGTACGCGCTCGTGAATGCGAATACGGGAGCACAAGTCGTCACGGGAGGCCTTACTCCGTGGAAAAACAGCATGGTCGACCCATCGAGCGGTGACAAGGTATGGTGGTTCGACTTTTCCGCGATAACCGCGCCCGGAACGTATTACGTGCACGATACGACGAACGACGTGCGTTCGCATGAATTGCGCATTGCGAATGACGTTTATCGCGACGTACTGAAAGCAGCCGTTCGCACGTTCTTCTATCAGCGAGCGGGCCACGAAAAGAAAGCGGAGCATGCGGGAGCTGCATGGGCCGATGGAGCGAGCCATTTGGGCCCGCTGCAAGACAAGAATTGCCGGCGGTACAACGCTCCGAACGACGCAGGAACGGAGCGCGATTTGTCCGGAGGTTGGTACGACGCGGGCGATTACAACAAGTACACGAATTGGACGGCGCGGTACGTGACGACGTTGCTTCAAGCATACAGCGAAAACAAGGTTGCATTCACCGACGATTATGGAATTCCCGAATCGGGCAATGGCATCCCCGACATCGTGGACGAAGTCAAGTGGGGCATGGATTGGCTCGTGCGCATGCAAAATGCAAATGGCTCGGTGCTCAGCATCGTCGGCGTCGCGCACGCAAGTCCACCATCGGCGGCGACGGGGCCGAGTCTTTATGGCACGGCGAGCACGTCGGCGACCTTGAGCGCAGCGCTGGCATTTGCCTATGGATCGAAAGTATTCAGGTCGCTGAACAATCCGGCGCTCACGGCGTATGCCGACGATTTGGTGGCGCGCGCAGAAAACGCATGGAACTGGGCGAATGCGAATCCGAACGTGACGTTCTACAACAACGACAACAATTCCGGCACCGCAGGGCTCGGCGCGGGACAACAAGAAACGGACGATTATGGCCGGTTGAGCAAAAAAGTGGAAGCGGCCGCGTACCTTTTCGAGGCGACAGGGAAACCGACCTATCGCCAATTCGTCGATAGCAACTACATGCAAATCCACTTGATGCAGTGGAGCTTCGCGTATCCGTTCGAAACCGAGCAACAGGACGCGCTTCTTTATTACGCGAAATTGCCGGGGGCGACGGCGGCAGTCTCGCAAGCGATTCTGAATACGTACAACAGCGCGATGAACGGCAATGAGAACTTCGGTGCCATGACGAACGAGACGGATCCCTATCGCGCGTACCTCAAAGATTACGTTTGGGGTAGCAATGGGACGAAGTCGCACCAAGGTAACATGTTTTGGAACATCATTACGTTCGGTGTCGACGCGACGAAATATGCCGCTGCCGAGCAGGCTGCTGCGCGCTACGTGCATTACTTGCACGGCACGAACCCGTTTGGGCTCGTGTTCCTGTCGAATATGTCCGGCTTCGGAGCGGAGAACAGCGCAAACGAGTTTTACCATGCATGGTTCGAAAACGGCAGCGCGAAGTGGGATCGCGTCGGTCAATCGACCCACGGTCCGGCTCCGGGTTTTCTGACGGGCGGACCCAACCCGAGCTACAATTGGGATGGTTGCTGCCCGGGCGGATGCGGGAGCCCTCAAAACAACGCCATTTGCACATCGGAGACCATTTCGCCACCCAAAGGTCAACCGGCGCAAAAGTCGTACAAGGACTTCAATACGAGCTGGCCGCTCAATTCTTGGTCCGTGACCGAAAACTCCAATGGTTACCAAGTGGCCTACATACGGCTCCTGTCCAAATTCGTGAAGTAACGGCCTCGAAGCATCTGACGCCCACGACTCGCGCCTGCAACCCGCTCCTGATCCTACTCAGGCACATTGCACAACGCAAAGCTTTGGGAGTTGCTTGATTTCTCGGCGCTGCGGCGGGGGCCCCGCTGTTCGAGCCGCCGAAGGCGGCGAGTTCGGGGTGCCGCATGTGCCGAGAAATCAAGCCTCCCAAAGCGCCAAAACGAAGATGGCAACGTCGCACGAACAAATCGTTTTTGCGGAGCGCTTGACGGCCACCGAGCGGTGGCGTAACGATTCGTCTCGACATGTACATCGGCGATTGGATGGAGCGGGGCGAGCGGTATTTCCCGGATGCGCTCGCGGTCGTAGACGTAGCCAAAGGCGATGCTGGTCGCTTTACGTACCGGGAGATGAACCGACGGGCCAACCGATTGGCCGCGTACTTGCGCGACGAAGTTGGCATCGGTCGAGGCGATCGCGTGGGCGTGCTCGCGATGAACTGCGTCGAGATCCTCGATGCATTCTTCGCATGCGGCAAGCTGGGCGCGATTTTGGTTCCGTTCAATTGGCGAAGCCACCCACGTGAAATCGAAACATTGGTGCACAAGACCAATCCAAAAGTCTTGATATTCGATGACGATTTTCGCGCAGGCATTGCGGAAATCGCTCCATCGTGCACCAACGTCAAAGTGTGGATGCACCTCGGAGGTGATGGCATCCCGTCGAGTTTGCCGTATGGAAAAACGCTCGAAGGACGCGATGCACGGGCGGTTTCGAACGACGCCGTTTCAGAAGAAGACATCGTGTGTTTGCTTTTTACAGGCGGAACGACAGGTTTGCCCAAGGGCGCGCAGATCTCGTATCGAATGATTGCGTGGAATACGCTGAACACGGTCATTCACGAGCTCGCGCGGGGCGATGTGACGATTACGCACACGCCGATGTTTCACACCGGAGCGCTCTTCGTTTACACCCTGCCCCTTTTGACGCTGGGCGGGACCGTGGTGATCATGCGCAAGTGGACCGCGGACGACATGCTGGCGCTCATCGAACGCGAACGAGCAACGGTGCTCTTCTGCGTGCCGACGCAATACCAAATGATGATGCAATCGCCTCGGTTTGCAGCGGCAAACCTTTCGAGCTTGCGGTTTTTCACGAGCGGCGGGGCGCCCTTGCCCGTACCCATTTTACGCGAATATCGCGACAAACACGGCGTCGTGTTCAAGCAAGGGTTTGGCATGACCGAATTCGGCCCGGGCATTTTCTCCATGGGCCCGGAATTCGCCGAAACGAAGGCAGGGAGCATCGGCAAACCCAATTATTTCGTCGACGTACGAATCGTCGATGAAGACAATCGGCCGGTGCCCGTGGGTGAAGTGGGTGAGCTCGTGCTGAAGGGCCCGAGCGCATGTTCGGGATATTTCGACGACCCCGAAGCGACGAAAAAATCCATTGACGCCGACGGTTATTTTCATACGGGCGACATGGCTCGAGTGGACGCCGACGGGTTTTACTTCATCGCCGATCGAAAGAAGGACATGTTCATTTCGGGCGGTGAAAACGTCTACCCTGCGGAAATCGAAGCTGTTTTGCACGAGCATCCAGCCGTCGCATCGTGCGCGGTGATTGGTATTCCGGATGAAAAATGGGGCGATGTGGGTCGAGCGATCGTGGTGAAAAAGGCGAATGCAACGGTGTCGGAAGACGAGCTGCTCGCATTCTGTCGTGATCGCATGGCCAAATACAAGGCGCCCAAGTCGGTGATTTTCGTGGACGCCATGCCGCTCACGGCCGCAGGTAAAATTTCCAAATTGGACCTTCGAAAAGAGTACGCGCACTGATTGCCCGAGCAGATGGAGTGACGAAGGTGGGAGAATCGAATGCCAAGCCGAAACTATTGACCCGCGCCGTGAAAACCGTGGGTCGATTGCTCGGTCCGACGACGAAGACGGGTCAGGTATTTGGGTTCGTCGAAAAAAACATGACTCGCGTCTTCGATCGCTTGGGCCAAAGCGATACGTACCTCGATTTGGTCGGCCGCGCGATGAGTCAGAATTTCCGGTCCCAAGCGCAGGTCAAATCACTCCAAGAAAACGTGCTGCATGCAATGCGATTGCCGACGGCGACGGAGGTCGAAGCGCTCCGTCGTGACGTGAGGTCGCTGCACGACCAAATGGAGGCGCTCAGCACGCAGCTCGAAGTCGTGCTCGAATCGCTGGAAAAGAAGCAATCAACGGGCGCGAAGGAGGAAACTCCATGAGCATTTTCGAGACGACCCGGGAAGTGGGATCGTTTTTGAGGTCGAACGTCGAGATCGCCGGCGAAATGCTCAAGGCGGCTCGGGCTGGCGCGATCAGCCCTTACCATTACATGAAACCGCTCATTTTGCGAGCGGCAGAATTGGGCGAACCGCCTCTTGCGCCCACACCTTACGAAGTCGTGTACACGAAAGGCCAAATGCGCCTTTTGCATTACGCTCCGGAAAAGCGAAAGCACCAAACGCCAATTTTGTTCATCTATTCGCTGATCAATCGATGGTACATCCTCGATTTTTTGCCAGGCCGGAGCCTCATCGAATTCATGGTGAAGCAGGGATTCGATGTCTACGCCATCGATTGGGGCACGCCTGGTCCGGACGAACGTCATATTGGTTGGGATGACGTTGCCAACGTGCTCATCAAAAACGCCGTGAAGTGGACGTTACGCAAAAGCGGCGCCAAAGACCTCACAATGTACGGCTATTGCATGGGCGGGACGATGGCGCTCGCATACGCCGCGCTGCATCCGGACGGCATTCGCAATTTCGTGGCACAAGCGACGCCCGTGGACTTTCACGAGGGTGGAATGTTTGCCGCATGGACCGCTCCGCATCGATTCGACGTGGATGCGCTCGTCGATGCGCATGGCAATGTGCCCATCCCGCTCATGGAGACCGGTTTTTCGTCGATGGCGCCCGTTCAACGCATGACGAAATGGCTCGAAGTGTTCCGAAAAATCGACGACAAGGATTTCGTCATGACGTTTGTCGGCATGGAACATTGGGCCGCGGACAACGTCGAATTCCCTGGCGAGATTTATCGGCAATACATCAAGGACTGCTACCAATACAACAATTTCTGCCATGGTCGGATGCAGGTCGGCGGGCGCACGGTGAACCTTGGAAACATCACCTGTCCCGTTTTGACGATCATTGCCGAAAACGACCCCATCGCGCCGCCCAAATCGAGCGAAATACTGAATACGCTCGTGAAGTCAACCGATAAAGAAATCATGCGATTTCCTGTGGGCCACATAGGTTTGTCCACATCGAGCAAGGGCCCGAAAATGATTTGGCCGAAAGTGGCCAATTGGATCGGTCAACGGTCCATTTGACGATGGACCTGGACGATGGCCCCGAATGAGAGGTCTCGGCTCAATTTCCGGCGCTCGCGCGGGGGGGCCCCATTGTTCGAGCCCGCGAAGCGGGCGAGTTTGGAGTCCCGCGAGTGCCGGAAATTGGGCTGAGGCCTCGGGGTTCTCACCAAACGACGGGCACAGGGACGCCGCGATCGTCGAGCGTCCCATCACCAAGCTCGCCCAAGTGATTGGTGCCCCAACAACGCACTTCGCCGTCGTTCAGCGTGGCGCACGTGTGCGCACCATGCGCCGACGAGATCGAACGCACCCCGGACAAACCACTCACGGCCACGGCCGTTGGATGCGCCGTCTTCGTCCCGTCACCAAGTTGGCTATGCGAATTGTCGCCCCAGCACTTCACAGCTCCGCCTTCGAGCAGTGCACAGGAATGGTCGGAACCAAGAGCGAGCGCCGCTGCAGTCGTGATGTCTGCAACCCAAACGGATTCGGTGCGTGCAGTCGTCGTGCCATCGCCCAATTGGCCTTTTGCATTGTCGCCCCAACAGCGCACGGAGCCACCATCCACGATCACGCACCCATGCCTTGCACCAAGCGCGATGGCACTCGCCCCTTCGATGCCTTTGACTGCCACGAGACGCGGCGAGGGCTTGGGACCAAACTTTGGTTTTTCCGGGGTGCTCGGGACAAACGCTGTACCTAGCTGCCCGCTGTCGTCTTCACCAAAGCACCCAACGCGACCTCCACGCCACAAAACGCAACCATGACGCACGCCTAGCACGACAGCGGATGCACCGGTGATGCCCGACAGCAGCGTCGGAGGACCACCGGGTTGGGCATGTGAAACCTGTGGTTCGTCGGGACCAACCTTGGGTTTGCCAGCCGAAGGTGCAAGCGGGCGCGGTGGCGGACCACCGAGAGCATTGGCATCACCGCGGCCCCAGCACATGACCTTGCCGTCGGCGACGATGGCGCACGTGTGATCATCGCCCGCGGCGATGGCCGTTGCATTCGCGATTCCGAGCACTTGCGTCGGCGGGCGCGGTCCTTCGATGGTGCCGTCGCCAATTTGTCCGAACCCATTGGCGCCCCAGCATATGACCGTTCCGTCATCGAACCTCGCGCACGAGTGCGCTGCGCCAAGCGCGAGCTCCGCGGCACCCATGATCCCAGGTACGGCGGACGTTCCTCGCGCTCCTCGACGTGATCCTCCGGCGCCGAAACATCGCACCGTGCCGTCGTCGAAGAGCACGCACGTGTTCGTGCCGCCAGCGAAAGCGCCCTTGATGCCAAGACAACTCGCGTTCGTGCAAATCGGTTTGCTCGCGGGGCACATGTCGTTTGCCCATTGCCCTTCTTCGCTGCACGTCGCGACAGCACGAGCATCGCAACGTTTGGCTCCGGGCAAACACACACCGCACGCGCCGCGACCGTTGCACACGCCATCCGCGCCGCATGTTCGTCCAACTTCGACCGGCACATGCGCAGCCGCACCTTCCTTGCATGCGGCTTTGGTGCACGGGTTGCCGTCGTCGTTCGGCAAGTCGATGTCGTCGCTTATCTCCATCATCTGCCCGTTGCCGTCGCACACCCGCATTCGGCAATCGTTGCCAACTTGCGCGTCGATCACCGTGTTGTACGCAGCGTTCACCATCAGGCAGCGCTGCTCGAAACACGTGGACACGACGCAAGGTTCGTTCGAGGGCGGACAATCGAACTCCTCCGTGCAAAGGATGTTCGTCTCGCTTGTGGGTGTTTTCGTTTTCAGGCTACATCCGGAGACATCGACCGTCACGAGCACAGCAGTGACCGTCAGAGCGACTGCGCTCACACGACGCACGATGCATGCACGCACGCGCGGCAACGCCAAAGCCTGCACTCGAATCCACATTGCAACGCGCGACTGTACCGAAGACTTTCTTTGTTCCGCAACCTGTTCGTCGGAAGATCACGCATCGGATGACCACGCGATGCTTGGCACATGCGCGGCGCTGCTGTATCGTTCGAGCGCTGTAGCCTTCGCCCTTCTGCACGACTGATGAGCACTTCGAGCGATAGCCACGGCGGCCGCTTCGTACCTCGCGTCGGGGCGATAGTCGCCGGCAAATACCGTATCGAGCGCAAGCTTGGCGAAGGCGGCATGGGCCTCGTCGTCGCTGCAAGTCACTTGTCGCTCGGCGGTCAGGTTGCGCTGAAGTTTCTGACGCAAGGCGACGAGCTTCGACAAGATGCCGTGACTCGATTCACGCGTGAAGCGCAGAGTGTTGCTCGCATCAAGAGCGAACACGTCGCCCGCGTGCTCGACATGGGCAAACTCGATTCGGGCGATCCGTTCATCGTGATGGAGCTGCTCGAAGGAACCGACTTGCACAAGTTGGTCCGGAAGAACGGTCCGCTTCCCGTTACGGATGCCGTCGAGTACGTGTTGCAAGCGGCCGAGGGCGTGGCCGAGGCGCATGCGATGGGCATCGTGCATCGAGATCTCAAGCCCGCCAACTTGTTTCTCTCGCATAAACCGGATGGTTCACCGTTTGTCCGCGTGCTCGACTTTGGAATTGCAAAGAACATCCAAGCTCAAAAAGAAGCGGGTGACGTGAGTTTGACCGTGGGCACGGATGTTCTCGGGTCGCCGCTCTACATGTCGCCCGAGCAAATACGAAATCCGAAAGACGTCGATCCTCGCGC
Source organism: Polyangiaceae bacterium (assembly GCA_016715885.1). Lineage (NCBI taxonomy): Bacteria > Pseudomonadati > Myxococcota > Polyangiales > Polyangiaceae > Polyangiaceae bacterium. The sequence continues at coordinate 499,031 of JADJXL010000018.1, read as the reverse complement.
CGACGTCTGGTCTTTGGGCACGATCCTCTACAAACTGCTCACGGGGCGCGCGGCTTTCGAGGCGGACAATCCTTCGGCGAGCTTGGCGATGATCGTCATGGAGGAACCGACGCCTTTGCGGAAGTTTCGCCCTGACGTACCGCCAGAGCTCGAAGCGGTGATTCACCGTTGCCTGGAAAAGAAGCTCGATCGAAGATACCAGACCGTCGATGAGCTTGCGTGCGCGCTGCTCCCGTTTGTCCCGGCACGGCATCGAGAACGTCCATGGGTGCCCGTGACGACGTTTGCAGCAACGAGCGTCATGCCGCAGATTGCAGCTCCGCCCGAGCAACCTGCTGCGCCCCCGCGACGATCCTCGACGATGATCGCGGCTCTTGCAGCATCGCTCACGGCGCTGGCACTCGCGGTCGCGATGGTCGTGTGGGTCGTCGCATCGCCTGCTGCAGAGTCCAAAACTGCGGATACAGTGACGAGTGCCATGACAGCTCCCACACCGGAAAGCATTCCGACGGCCAGCGCGAGCGCCGAAGCCATTATGACGAATGCGAGTGCAATGGTCGAGGTCGCGGTTCCAGCGGTTTCCGCCATGCCTGCGACGAGTATCGCGACGCCGCCCGTGGTCAGCACACCTGCCGCTCCGGTAAGGGCGCCCAAACCTCCCATTAGGAACGACGCGCTCGATGACCGCCTTTGAGCATATTTTAGGGGGCGTCTTGGCGTCCGCGATCTTGTTGTCTCCCGCGGTCCTGCACGCGGCGGACGGCAAATCTCCGGCCGTCACTGCAATGGCCGAAGCGTTGTTCAAAGAAGGCAAAAAGCTGCTTGCCGAATCGAAGGTTGCGGAGGCGTGCCGCAAGTTCGAGAGCAGTTATCGAATCGATCCGGCGCCGGGCACGCTGCTCAATCTTGCGATTTGTCACGAAAAAGAAGGAAAATTGGCGACGGCCTGGGGCGAATTCAACGAATCGGTTCAAATTGCCAAAAAAACCAGGCGCGCTGATCGATTGAAGATCGCGCGAGAACACATTTCGGCGATCGAGCCGCTTTTGTCGCGGTTTGTCGTGCTCATACCCGATGATGGGGCAAAGATTGGGCTCACCGTGGAAATGGACGGTGTGCCGCTCGAAGAAGGCGCTTGGGGCACGGCGATTCCAATCGATCCGGGCGAGCACAAAGCGGTCGTACGAGCGCCAAAGCACAAGACTTGGGAAAAGCTGGTCGTCGTCGAGCACAGCAAGGTGGCAACGGTGGTCGTACCGAAGCTCGAGCGAATACCCGATCCCAAGCCGCCGGACGTGGGTGGTCGATGGAAAAAGCCCGTAGGATTTTCGGCGCTGGGCGTATCTGCGGTCATGCTTGGGATTGGCGGGTATTTTGGGGGCCGGGCGCTTTCATTGGGTGGCGAAGTCGCTGCCGAATGCGACGATCTCGTCTGCAGCGACTCCACATGGCAAAAGATTGACGAAGGTCGCGGGGCCGCGACGGCGTCGAACGTACTGATTGGAGTAGGGCTTGCGGCGGCCGCGGCCGGAACGTTTTTCCTGATTACTGCCCCGCCCGCCGTGAAAGAAGCTCCAGCCACGACTGCATTTCTGCGTTTTTCAGTTGGGCCCGAGCGACAGTTTTTGGGGATTGGGGGAACATTTTGAACCGCAACGTATCTTTGCACATGCTTTGCGGAGGCGCCGTCATCGCACTCGTGGGCATTGGATGCGCGACGATTGCGGGACTCGATGAAGACTTCGAGCGCGCTCCGGTTTGCAATCCCGTCGTGCCACCTGCGCCGCCGAAAGTAACCAACGCGGGCGACGACGTCGAATTCGTCACCGCAATTCGTACGATCGATCTCGACGAGGAAGACGATACGCCACGTTTTGGCTACGACCTCGACGGCAAATGCACGTGCACGTTCGACGGCCCAAGCTGCAAGCGTCCTGCATTCGTGGACGTGAAAAAGGACACGTGCGACGATACACGTGGCATCGACAATGGTGGAGGCGTTGCGCTTGCGCGTATCAATGCGCTGGCCGCTGGCGCGATATCGAGCATCGTCATCAATGAAGGGGCCACGCAAGGGCTTTGGACGTTGCTCATTCGAGTGAGCAAGTATTCGGGAACGGCCAATGACGACAGCGTGACGGTTGCCGTTTATGAAACGCCCGGCATGACCGCGCCAGCTTGGAATGGCACCGATGCGTGGCCCGTATCGAACGATTCGGTCGGCGGTTCGGGGAGCGTCGACGAGCCGCTCGTCGTCGATGAAGCGGCCTATGTACGCGATGGATTGCTCGTCGCCCGTATGCCGCAATTGAAAATGAGGTTTCGGGCCGAGGCGGTCGATCTGGTGATGAGCGTGATAAACAATACGATGACTGCAAGAATCGTCGAAGCGAGCGGCGGGAAATTCCGCCTCACGGAAGGCACGATGGCGTCCAAGTGGACGCATTCGAACATGTTCAAGGCGCTCAATGAATTTCGATATGGTCCCGCGACATCGAACAAGTTTTGCCGCGACGACATCATATATCTCCAGGTCAAGAACATGTTTTGCTCGGCAACCGATATCCTCGAGGCGGAAGGACCCAATGACGGCAGCGAATTCTGTGATGCCATTTCCTTGGGCCTGCGATTCGACACCGAATCGGCCATGCTCGGCCCGGTTTCTCCCCCCTTGGCTGCTCCGTCCGACCCGTGTAAGCAAGGATTCGAGCCATCGAGCGATAGTTGCGGCAGCCCTGAATGATCGATCCTTCCATGACTTCGACTGAATCATTACAAGCATTGGCCGATGCGCTCTGGACCTCGCTGCAGCGCGAATTCGGGGGCCCGTCGTTTCCCAATCCCGAGGGGTATCACTGCAAGGGAGCCCGGCTGCGCACATTCCGACAAACCGTGCCCGTCGTTGAATTCACGCGCGGAGCGGAGACGCTTTCGTTCATCGTCACTCCGACGAATCCTGCGGAACCTGCTTATCGGCGGTCGGCTCATTACGATATCGTGTATTTTTCGGAAGACGTGGCGGATTCCGAGCAATCACGCATTTACGCGCGAGATCGCGGGATGATCGATCGATTTGCAGCGTGGGTGCAGAAATGGGATCAAGCGAGTGGGGCGCGCACGTGAGTGACGCGCCGCTCGTACGTGCGCCGCAAACGATAGAAATGGCGCTCGTCCCATTACGCCTCGGAGGGTTTTCCTGCAAAGCGCTGTTGCTCGACGGGGAAGACCGCTTGACGGCGCGATTCGAAGCTCGAGGAAGCGCGGATTGGGTCGAAGTGTCGGTCGTGCCGCTCGAAACGCCAGGGCCCGTATTTCGGCGACTCGAGCGATGTGCCGTGCGTTATCGAGGTGCTTTGGCCGTACGGACGCCCGAGCGGCGTGAAGAAGTCTCGCGGCTCGTGATGGCCGTGGCGATGTCGATCGATACGCTTTTGGGCCTTCACCCAGGAAAAACCATTGCAGAAGCGCTTGGGCGAAGACGCGAGACGGGAAAGTGGATATTCGGGCGTGAATCCCTTCGCGCAATGCTTTCTCCGGAAATCGTGGAAGGCTCTGTTGCGGCCGAAGGTTTCGCCTTGTGCGACGTGTATCCAAGCTCGTATTTGCAAAAATCACACGAGGCGCTGCTCGATTTGGTGCTCGATTTTCGGCGTGAATCCGATGGGCGGCGCCTCTTGCTCATCGTGGGTCGCCGTGACGATTCGAAACCAGCGTTTGCCACGACAGCTCATTTTTCGGTAAAACACTTGTCGCTTGGAGCCGTCGATCCTCCCGGTGCGGACGCCGTGCGATCGCTGGTCGGTTTTCTGCTTCAATTGCGCGACCACGAAGGCCTGGAAGTGGTTTTTCCGGACGTCATGGCCGATGTCGCTCCGGCACTTTTGCCAGAAAAGACGGTCGTGGAGGATCGTCCCGACGAAGTGCTCAATTTGGCGATCGATGCCGAATGCGAGCAATCGTGCGCGTTTTGTTCGATCAAGGAAACGGCACCGGCCGAAGATGGTGGGGATCGCGCGCTTGCGCGATTGCTTGCGGATTTGGTATCGAATCGGCAGCGTGGCGTGCGCAAAGTACGCATCAATGGATACGATCCGCTCGGATTTTCACGCATCGTGGAATTGCTTCGCCGAACGAAGGATCTTGGATACACGGAAGCGCATGTGTTTTCACCGTGTACGCGGCTTGCGGATTCGGAGTTTTGTCGTGAAGTCCTGGATTCGCTGCCCGAAATGAAACGATTTCACGTTCCGCTGTATTCGACGCACGCCGAGGTGCACGATCGCATCGTCGGGAGGGCGGGAGCATTCGATCTCGTCACGCGGGCGCTCGATAACTTGCTCGCACGACTGGAGCCGCAAAACATTTGGATTTTGCATGTGGTCACCAAAGAAGGCCTCGGCGAGGTCGATGAATTGGCGCGTTTCGCATCGTCGCGGGGGCTTGCATTTCATCCGCACATGCCCTACCCGAGCTTCGAATCGCGGGCGGACCGGTATTTCACGTCGGCGCCGCGAATGACGGACGTGGCGGAGGCCCTGGTAAAACCGCTCGTTCGAGGACATCGATTGTCCGTGCAGGGAGTCGTTCCGTGCGTGGTATTCGAGCGCATGCGTAATGAGCGTGTTCCTTTGCGGGTTTGGCTCGACGCACCCGATCAAAAGCCGCCTTTGCCGGGAACGGAATACCGTGACGAGCGATTTCGGCATCGCGCGGGGGAAGCGGAACATGCTGCATTTCACGCTTCATCGGTGCCGTGTCCACATGAAGGCAAATGTGTATTGGCGTCGGCGTGCCCGAGCGAAGTGCTGCGCAGTTATGCGGAGCTGTACGGGCTCGACGAGCTGCGTCCGGTGTCGCTGAGGGACCTGGTCGAGGCGTCGTAGGCTACCGCAGAAGGTGCCAGGCACTTTTTGCGCTTGAACGCCCAGCCTGCACCTGCTTTTTCCGGCGCACGCACTGGAAAAAGCAGGCACAGACTTCGATTCCATCGCAACAGAAGCAAAAAACGGGCTTTTCAAAAGGTGCCAACCATCTTTGAATGTGATTCATGCTACACATTTGTGCGCCCTCAGCTTCATAATTCTCCCACTTGACGCGTCGGAAAAGTGGGAGATATACTCGAGGCCATGACTTCTGACGATACGTCACGTTTACAACAAGCGTTGGACGACTACGCGCAGGCCATCGAGCGGTACAAGCGCGGCGAGATCTCGGCTGATCAGTTCCGTCCACTGCGCTTGGGCATGGGCGTGTACGCGCAGCTCGCGCACGTGAAGCACATGCAACGCATCAAGGTGCCGGGTGGACGGATGACCGCTGCGCAGTTGGATGCTGTAGCCGAAGTTACGGAAAGGTGGGCGCTGGGCCTCGCGCACGTGACGACGCGGCAGGACATTCAGCTCCACCACCTGGACATTGAGGAAACGGTCGAGGTTCAGCGGGTGCTGGGTGCGGCGGGCGTGGTGACGGTCGGGGCGTGTGCGGATACGGTGCGCAATGTGACGGCGTCGCATTTGGCAGGTGTGGTTGCCGACGAAGTATTCGACGTGACGCCGCACGCGCATGCGATCACGCAATACTTTTTGTATCATCCGCACAACCGGAAGCTGCCGCGAAAATTCAAAATAGGTTTGTCCGGGAGCGTTCACGATCATGCGCAAGTCATGATCAACGACTTGGGTTTGTTTGCCCGCGAAACGGACGCGGGACGCGGGTTTGCCGTGTACGTGGGCGGAGGGCTGGGGTCGACGCCGGAAATTGCTCATTTGTGGCGAGACTTCGTGCCCGAAAAGCAAGTGCTCGCGGCGTGCGATGCCGTGATTCGCGTGTTTTTCCGCGATGGCGAACGAAAAAACCGCAAGAAAGCGCGGATCAAGTTCTTGCTGCGTAAACTCGGCGAAAAAGCATTCTTCGAACGGCTCGACGAAGAATTCGCAAAAATCGAGGCCGAGGAAGGCGAAAAGATCGCCGCAGAGCTCGATCGACGCTTGGCCGAATGGAAAGACGAAGAAGCGCCGCCCCAGCCGCCGGGTGGTGTGGTGATTGGCGATCATGCTTTCGCGCGCTGGAAAGCGACGAATACGATCGTGCAAAAACAACCAGGATATCGCGTCGTGACGATAAAACTGCCGCTCGGGGACATCACGGCGCAGCAGATGCGAAGTCTGGCCGAATTTTGCCGTCAATATGGCAATGGTGAAGTGCGTACGACGAATACGCAGAATTTCATCATGCGCTGGGTGCCCGAAGGTAATCTGGTAGCTCTCCACCGAGCGCTCACGCTGGTGAACCTTGCCGAGCCGGACGCCGACCATATCACCGACATCGTCGCTTGCCCTGGCGCGGATTATTGTTCGCTGGCGATTACCAAGAGCATGGCCGTGGGAGCGCGCGTACGCGAGCATCTTGCCGAGGGAAATTCGCGCGTGGATGTCGACGATCTCGTTCGCGGCATTGGGCCATTCAACATCAAGATATCCGGATGTCCCAATTCATGCGGGCAGCACCACGTGGCCGACATTGGTATGACGGGCCTGATGGTCAAAGGCAAAGATGGCGTCGAGCGGCCGCATTATTCGCTGCGCGTGGGTGGCGGATGTGGGCCGGATGCGCGCATTGGTGATCGCTTGGACGGGCGTGTGCCGGAAGAGGAAACGCCAAAAGTCATCGCGGCCATTGCCAAATATTACCTTTCCGATCGCGCTTCGGGCGAAAGCTTCCGTGAATTCGTGGCGCGCAAAGGTGCGACAGAAATTTCGCGCATCGGATTCTCTGCCGCGACCGATATCATTTGAACACAGGCGCATCCGAGCATGATAACGTCGCGCATGGAGGTGTCCCATGCGTCGATATTCCTTGACTTTTCCGCTCGTTCTCGCGACTTTTGGTGCCGGGTGCGGGTCGGACCCAGCGCCCGCACAACCCGGTGATCCTACCGAATACAAACTCGGCGGCGCCGTGTCGGGCCTCGAAGGAACGGGCCTGGAGCTCGAAGTTGCGCTCGAAAACGACTTGTCGAGCAGTGTTTCCATAACTGCAAACGGCAACTTCACATTCACGCCGACGCTGCCCGATGGAGCCACGTACGCCATATCCGTAGCGAAACAACCAACCAATCCCGATCAAGATTGCAAAGTCAATGGCGGATCGGGAAAAATTGCCGGATCGGATGTCAACGACGTGGCCGTCGTCTGCGAAACGTTATCGGTGTCAATTCCGAAATATCCCGTCGGCGGCACGCTCGTGGGCCTCAAAGGGTCGGGCTTGGTCCTGCAAAACAATGGCGGAGACGATCTCTCGCCCGCACAAGACGGAGAATTTGCTTTCGCCACGCAGCTCGAGGAAGGGTCGAATTACGACGTGACCGTTTCCGTGCAGCCGACGAATCCGCAACAATTTTGCTTCGTCACGAATGGAACAGGCACCGCTTCGCCATCGTCGTCCAAAGCCGTGACCGTGAAGTGTTCGGTCGATCCGACGACGGTCGACGTAAAGGACGCTAGTCGCTGCGATTTCCTGGATTCAGCGCATTGCTTGTATCCGTTCCCCAACGACCATTTTACCATCGTCGACAATACGACGGATACCGGTAGACGCGTGGCGCTCGACGAAGCGTCGATGCCCGTCAATGAAACCGTGGATCTCTCACCGGCGTTGGGCGCTCCGCCGGGAACGCTCGTGAGCCCGGGCGGCGTTCCGGTCACGCCGACGGACATGAATTGGAGTGACGGGTTTTCCCCGGGTCAAATGGTCCTGACGTACGTGCCGGACCTCGATATCGCGCAAACGGGCATTGGGCAAGTCAATCACATGGAAAGGTCGCTCGAAGCGGATTCGCCGCTCGTCGTCGTCGACGCCGATACGCTCGAACGGCATCTGGTATGGGGCGAGCTGGATTCGTTTGCGACGAGCGATGCGACGCGTTCGCTCATCATTCGAGCGGGAACGAATTTCCGCGAGGGGCATCGGTACATCGTTGCATTGCGCAATGCGAAGAACAAGGACGGAGCGCTCATCGAGCCGTCGGCGGCATTTCAGGTGTATCGAGACGCGGTGCCGTCGAACGTTCCGGAAATCGAAGCGCGACGGGCGCACATGGAATCGATCCTCGGCACGCTCGCGGAAGTGGGCATCGAGCGAAATACGCTGTACATCGCGTGGGACTTCACGGTGGCGAGTCGGCGCAGTTTGTCCTCGCGCATGCTGCACATTCGCGACGATGCCTTTGCCAAGCTCGGCAGCGGTGCCCCGACATTCACCATTACGAACGTGCAACAGAACCTCGATGCAAATCGTTCGCGACGCATTACGGGCACGTTCTCCGTACCGAATTACTTGAACCAAGCGGGCGGCGTTTCGGGTTCGTCCTTCAATTACGACATTCCGAACGACGGTTTGCCCGATCAACGAAATGGCACGGATACGCTCCAGGCAAACTTCATCTGCAACATTCCGCGGTCGGCGCTCGCCGACGGCAACTTGAACGATACGCCGGTCGTGCCGGGTCGAGCGGCGATTTATGGTCATGGTCAGCAGGGTAATGCGAGCCAGGTCAATGGCGGAAGCGCTACGGGAGATCTGTCGAACCTCTACAATTTCGTCTTCTGCGCGACGGACTTCATCGGAATGTCCTCGAGCGACGACCTGAACATTTTGCAGATGGTCGTGCAGTTTGGCAAGATAAACACGCTCGCCGATCGATTGCAGCAAGGCTTGCTCAACAATCTGTACCTGGTGCGGCTCATGATTCACCCGCAGGGATTCATTTCGGATCCTGCGTTCCGAGGTGGCCCATCGGACGAGCCGCTCATCGACACGAGCGCGGCCTATTATTATGGCATCAGCCAAGGCGGGATCCTCGGTGGTGCGGTGGTTGCGCTTTCGCAGGATATTCGTCGCGGGGTGTTCGGCGTGACCGGAATGAACTACAGCTTGTTGCTCGATCGAGCGACCGGATTCGATACGTTGCGTCCGTTCATGGATGCGGCATACTCGAACGAATTCGATCGGCGCATCATTTTCTCGAGCATTCAGATGCTCTGGGATCGCGGCGAAACGAATGGCTACGCGTGGCACGTGACGAACGATCCGCTTCCGAACACGCCCACGCACGAAGTGCTCATGCAAAATGCGTTCGCGGATCATCAGGTCACGCAATGGTCCGCCGACATCGAAGCGCGCACGATTGGCGCAAGCATTCATGCGCCGACGCTGATGCCGGGTCGAGCGATCGACAAGACGCCGTATTTCGATATCCCGGCGATCAACAAGTATCCGTTCTATGGATCGGCCGCATTCGTTTGGGACACGGGACCGTACGACATGATGCTCGACAAAGGAACGCCGCCGCCGCCCGTCGGCAATACGGCGCTGCGTGAAGGCAAAGACCCGCACGGCGTTCCGCGTGTTCAACCTGGAGCGCGCCTACAGATATCGGAATTCTTGAAGCCGAACGGTCGTATCATCGATCCTTGCAACGGCGCCCCCTGCGTCGTGCCCTGACGGAAACATAGTGCGTGCAGGGCGCCGGTCATTCGAGGATCGGCGCCCCGCGTGGCTCAGCCCTCCCTGCGCGCTTCTCACCAGCACTTCATTGCCCTTTTTCATCCAGAGCCTGATAGGATGGTTCGCGATGGAAAACGATCTTCAAGCCGCGCCAAAGGAAAACGCAGCGCCCGATGCTTCCCAAAAACGAGGAAGTCGCAGCCCTTTCGCGCGCCTGGCCTTCTTCACCATCTTCCTTTTCACGCTCCCGTTTACATGGGGCCAGACGTCGTCGTGCAACGGCCCAACGGGGACGTACACGGGGCTCGAGCAAGCCACCAAAACCCCGAGCGACATCATTTCACTCATCGTCATTTTCGTCATGCCGGTGCTCTTCGGGTTTCTCCAGTGCCATATGCGCCCAACATGGATGCGTCTCCTCTCGGAGCTGATTGCGGGCATGTTCGCGAGCCTCGGAGCGTTCTATTGCTTCCTTTCGTTCATTTTCGCCGGGGGCCTCTTTCACAAGAGCGACCGAATTTTCCCTGCCCCCTTGATTGCAACCATCGCAACGGCAATGATGGCGCTTCACGCATTTCACGGCGCGATAGATCGGATTGCCGACATGATCAAAGCGCGTCGCACGATGAGTCGGATTCCAAATAGCCAAGACAAACCGTCGACCTAGCATCGTGCTCCCCCTTCCAGGACAATGTATTGACCCACACACACGTCGTGCTTGCGCCCGAGCCGCAACGTGCACTCCTCATCGGGATCTCGTTCACACGCAAAAGGTGCCAACCTCTTTTCTGAGCGCCGGCCGAACCCTACTGCGTAGAAATTCTTTTCAAGTTCGAATCAAGCGAGTAGGGTGCGCGCCGACGAGCGGATCCCACTCGGGACGCTGCGGAGGACACGGATGGCCACACGACTTCCCGTCTTGAATGAACAGGCGCCGATCGGGGGGCACGAGAAAGGCTTTGCCAAGACGCTACGCACCGACAACTGGTGGATCGGACCTCTGGTCACGCTCCTCGGGTTCAGTGCGTTCATCGTCTATACGACCTGGGCAGGTCTTCAAGGGTCGTACTATTACGCCGACCCCTACCTGAGCCCGCTGTACTCGCCGGTGCTTTTCACGAACCAGGGCATGCCCGGTGTCATGGCGGCAGCGCCCTTGAAGCATGCGCTCTTCGGTGCGTGGCCTTCGTGGTTGCCATCGTTTCTCCCAGCATCGCCCGCGATCTTCATCCTCGCGTTTCCCGGAGCGTTCCGCTTCACCTGCTACTACTACCGCAAAGCCTACTACCGCGCCTTCGCAGGCTCGCCGCCAGGTTGCGCCGTAGGACCGCTCGCGCAAGGCCGCACCTACCGCGGCGAACGCGCGTTCCTCATCTTCCAAAACCTGCACCGCTACGCGCTCTACTTCGCCCTCATCTTCGTCGTCATCCTCAGTTACGACGCGGTGCTGTCGTACTTCAAAGACGGCAAGTTCGGCGTCGGCGTGGGCTCCATCGTGCTCACCATCAACCCGCTGCTCATCGCGGGATACACGTTCGGTTGCCACTCGCTCCGGCACCTCGTCGGCGGCCGTGACGATTGCATGTCGTGCGGCGAAGCGACGGTGAAGTACGGCGTGTGGAAAAAAGCCTCGTGGCTCAACGCTCGGCACATGCAGTTTGCCTGGGCGAGCCTCGTCTGGGTCGGGCTCACGGACCTTTACGTGCGGCTCGTGGCGATGGGCGTAATCAAAGATCTCAACACCTGGGGCTGAGGCTCACGAGGGCAAGATGCTGGACGTTTCTGAACTTCAAACCATCGAGCACGACGTACTCGTCATCGGCGCAGGTGGAGCAGGTTTGCGCGCGGCGATTGCTTGCAGCGCAAACGGGATGAACACCGGAGTCGTTTCGAAAAGCCTACTCGGCAAGGCTCACACGGTCATGGCCGAAGGCGGCATGGCTGCGGCGATGGGCAACGTCGATGCGCGCGACAACTGGAAGGTTCACTTCCGCGACACGATGCGTGGCGGGAAATTCCTCAACGTTTGGCGCATGGCGGAGCTTCACGCGAAGCAAGCGCCCGATCGCGTACGCGAGCTCGAAGAATGGGGAGCGGTCTTCGATCGCACGAAAGAAGGGCTCATCAGCCAACGCAACTTCGGTGGTCACAGGTATCCGCGTCTCGCGCACGTCGGAGATCGCACGGGCCTCGAGCTGATCCGATCGCTGCAAGATCACGGCATTCATCAAGGCATCCACTTCCACATGGAGTGCACGGCGCTCGGGTTGCTCAAAGACGGCGAGCGCATCGCGGGAGCCGTGTGTTATTGGCGCGAAACGGGCAGGTTTGTCCTGTTCCGCGCGCCCGCCGTCATCCTCGCGACGGGCGGCGCAGGCAAAGCTTGGCGCGTCACGAGCAACTCGTGGGAGTACACCGGAGACGGGCTCACGATGGCGTATCACGCGGGCGCAGAGCTGATGGACGTGGAGTTCACGCAGTTCCATCCGACGGGCATGGTGTGGCCTCCGTCGGTGCGCGGAACGCTTGTGACGGAGGGCGTTCGAGGCGATGGCGGCATCTTGAAGAACAAGGACGGCAAGCGGTTCATGTTCGAGTACATCCCGCCAAAGTTCGCAGCGGAGACGGCGGATACGGTCGAAGAAGCAAACCGATGGCTCGAAGGTGACAAGAAAGCACGTCGTCCTCCGGAGCTGCTCACGCGTGACGAAGTGGCGCGAGCGATCACGGCGGAGGTGAAGGCGGGTCGCGGATCGCCTCATGGTGGCGTGTTTTTGGACATCGCGTCGCGCCGTCCGCCGGAGTTCATCAAGAAGAAGCTTCCGTCGATGTATCACCAGTTCAAGGAGCTGGCGGAAGTCGACATCACGAAGGAGCCGATGGAAGTCGGCCCGACGCTGCACTACTTCATGGGCGGCATACGCGTCGATGCCGATACGCAGATGACGCGCGTGCCTGGGCTGTTTGCGTGTGGTGAAGCGGGCGCAGGGCTTCACGGGGCGAACCGTCTCGGTGGCAATTCGCTGTCGGATCTCATCGTGTTCGGCAAGCTCGCAGGCGACGGCGCAGCGGAGTACGTCCGAAAGCTTTCGACGAGGCCTGCGCCGGTGAAGGATCAGATCGAGCAGATCGTTCGAGGTGCAACGGCTCCTTTGAACCGCGAATCGGGCGAGAATCCGTATGTTCTTCAGGACCAACTGCAAGACATGATGGGTCGATGCGTCGGCATCGTTCGCACGGAAGCCGAGCTGAAAGAGGCGATCGATGGCCTCGACAAACTCAACGCGCGCGCCAAGAACGTCAAGGCGCACGGGGCGAGTCAGTACAACCCGGGTTGGCATGCGGCGATCGACATCGGCAATTTGCTCCTGGCATCGGAGATCGTGACGCGTGCGGCGCTGATGCGGCAAGAGAGCCGTGGTGCGCATACGCGGCTGGATTATCCGGGCGAACGCGACGAGTGGCTCAAGTACAACGTGGTGATTCGCAAGTCTGCGAGCGGCGAGATGGAGGTCGAGAAGGTCGAGCGGCCTGCGGCTCCACCGAACCTTTACGCGATGGCGCATGCGACGATCGAGGATCTCGAGGCTGGCAAGGTCGGGGCCGAGGAGGGCAAATGAGCAAGCGAACCTTCCGCATTTGGCGTGGCGACAAGGACGGCGGCAAGTTCGTCGATTACCAGGAAGAGGTCAGCGAGGGCATGGTGGTCCTCGACATGATCCACCGCATTCAAGCGAGCCAGGCTGAAGACTTGGCGTGCCGATGGAACTGCAAGGCGGGCAAGTGCGGTTCGTGCAGCATGGAGATCAACGGCAAGCCGCGCCTTGCGTGCATGACGCGCATGAACGTATTCGGGCCGGACGAGACGATCACGATTCAGCCTTTGAAGACGTTCCCGATCATCAGGGATTTGGTGACGGACGTTTCTTGGAACTACAAGCAAAACAAGCGCATTCCGAAGTTCAAGCCGAAGCCGAAGAACGCCGACGGGACGCATCGGATGTACCAAGAGGACGTCGATCGCGTGCAAGAATTCCGCAAGTGCATCGAATGCTTCTTGTGCCAGGACGTGTGTCACGTCATTCGTGATCGCGATCGGAAGAACGAATTCGTCGGACCGCGTTTCATGATTCGTCTCGCGAGCCTCGAGATGCATCCGCTGGACGACGACGATCGCATTCCGGAGATCAAGAAGGAGTTCGGTTCGGGGCATTGCAACATTACGCGCTGCTGCACCGAGGTTTGTCCCGAGCACATCGGGATTACCGACAACGGGATCATTCCGCTGAAGGAGCGCGTGGTGGATCGGTATTACGATCCGATCGTGTGGGTTGGTCGGCTTCTCACGGGCAAGAAGGTCCGCACGAAGACGCGGGCGGAGGAAGCCGGGGAAAAGCCGAACGACGAATGAGGTTTCGGGGGTAATCGATGGCCGACAAACTCACGCTGAAAAAAATCTCTGTTGAAAGCATTGGCAACGCCATTGAATTGGCAGAGCATTACCGACTCCTGAACGAGCCGGCGCAGGCAGAAAGCATTTGTCGCGACATACTCGCGGTGGATTCGAAGCATGTCGAGGCGAAGAAGATTTTGCTGCTTGCGCTGAGCGATCAGGTGATTGGAGGGGCGTCGCCGGACGTGGTTCGCGCGGCGCTCGATTTGGCGGCGGGTTTGCCGGACGAATACGAGCGGCTGTATTACACGGGCGTGGTGCACGAGCGTGAGGGGCGCGCGCACGTGCATCGCGAGGGGACGTTTGCGTACAGCAAGCTGCAGCGCGCGGCGGAGTTATTCGAGCAAGCGGAGCGGATTCGGCCGCCGGGCAACGACGCGGCGATATTGCGTTACAATGCGTGCGTGCGGGCGATTGAAACGCACCGGCTGCGAGCGCCGGTGGATGATGGGGATGGGCTGCTGGAGTAGCCTGGGCGCTCCGCGAAGTATCAACACATCGACAGCACAACTCGGTTCGCCGTGACTCTCCTCTGAAAACATGTCACGGTCATGCGATGAGCTGGCAAGCGCGTATCGAGGTCAATCCGGAAATCCTCGTGGGCAAACCCATCGTGAAAGGCACTCGTCTTGCGGTCGAGTTCATTCTCGACATGCTTGCGGCTGGGTGCTCAGAAGAAGAAATACTGCGCAACTATCCCGGGCTCATGCATGAGGACATCCTCGCGTGTGTCGCGTATGCAGCCGAGATCGTGCGGTCGGAACGCGTCATTCTGCTCGCGAGTTGAGCATGCGCATTCTCGCAAACGAAAACTTTCCCGGGGACGCAGTCGAAGCGTTGCGAACACTCGGACATGATGTCGCATGGATTCGTATCGATGCTCCGGGCTCGACGGACATCCAGGTGCTGGCACGTGCCACTCGCGAACAGCGCCTCTTGTTGACGCTCGACAAGGATTTTGGGGAGTTGGCATTTCGTAGCCAGCTCGAAGCGAATTCGGGAATCGTTTTGCTGCGTGTGTTTCCACCGATTCCGGCACGCGTCGTGGCGCTTGCGACCCGAGTATTTCAATCGGGACGTGACTTCGCAGGTTTATTTGTCGTCGCCGAAGCTGGTAGGATACGAGAGCGCCCTTTGCCAGTTCCGCCAGGAGGAACATCGAAGGACTAGCGGCGCCCTCCTGCAAAGTATCACTTTAGCCGCTCGACAAAATACCTACAAACAAGCTCCTCCATGTAGACCTTGTCCGAAAGCCGCCGCGGCATGTGCCGTTCGTCCGGAAATGCCAACAAGTCGTACGGCTTTCGCGCCTTGATCATCGCATTGATGAGCCGCGCCGTATGCCGAAAGTGCACGTTTTCATCAATCATACCATGCACCAACATCAGCTTGCCCCGAATCCCCGCGACGTGGTGCATCACGCTGCTTTCTTCGTAGCCCTTTGCATTTTCGTGCGGCAATCCCATGTACCGCTCCGTGTAATGCGTGTCGTACCCGTCCCAATGCGTCACGGGTGCACCCGCCACGGCCACGCGGAACGTGTCCGGCGCCTTCGCCAAACACATCGCCGACATGTACCCCCCATAGCTCCATCCGCACACGCCCACGCGCGCTGGATCCGCAAGCCCCTGCGAAACGAGCCACCGCACTCCATCAACCTGATCGTCCACCTCGATCGACCCCATGCAATGCTTGACCTTCCCCTCGAAGGCCAAGCCCCGCCGAGCGCTGCCGCGATTGTCCAAAATGAGGACCAAAAACCCGAGGCTCCGCAGGTATTGCGCCCGCATCATCACCGTCATGCTGAAACCTCGCGTCACGAGCTGCACGTGCGGACCCCCGTACACGTATACAATCGTCGGATACGGCCCGGGACCAAACTTCGACGCCGGTTTGTATACCGCGCCAAACAGTTTTTCGCCGTCACGCGCCGATAACGACACGACCTCCGGCGCCTTCAGCCCAAGCGCCTCGATACGCGGATCCACTTCGTCAAAAATCGTCCCGAGCACCTCGCCCGTTTCCAATGAGCGGAGTTTTACCGTGGGCGGCTGATCGAGCTCGTGATGCACATCGACAAACCGATCGCACGCATGATCGCACACGGCCGCATGCATTCCCGCCTCGGTCGTGATGCGCTTTGGCGTGCCCCCATCGAGCGACACGACGTACAGGTGGCTTTCGAGCGGGCTTTCAGCGGTCGCCGTAAAAAACACTCGATTGCGCTTTTCGTCGATGCCGCAAATGTCGTCGAGCATCCACGCGCCGCTCGTGAGCTGCGCGATGAGCTTTCCCTGTCCATCGTATCGATAAAGGTGCCGAAATCCCGTGCGCTCGGATGCCCACAAGAAGCCCCCATTTTCGAGCGGCCGGAACAAATCGTGCAAATTGATCCACACGTCCGTTTCTTCTCGCACAAGGACCGACCGCTTGCCGGTTTCCATGTCAAACGCGACGATCTCCAGCCACGTTTGCCGCCGATCCTGAATTTGCGCCACGAGGCGGCCATCCTTGAGCCAATCGACACGCGCGAGGTACGTCTCCTCGCCGTAATCGGTGTCCAGGAAAATCACTTTGCCATCCGCAACGCCAACGACCGCCAGACGCACTTTGGCATTGTCTTTTCCGGCAAAAGGATAATGGTGGTCCTCTTGCGCTTCCGGCCCGACGGCATCTTTGCCTTGATGAACGATGCGATAGACTGGAATGTGCGTTTCGTCGACTTCGGTAAACGCAATGCGCGTCCCGCAAGGCGACCACCAAAATCCATCATATCGCCCCATTTCTTCCTGCGCTACGAATTCGGCGAGGCCATGCGTTTTCCCGGTCCCGCGTGCGCCGAACGTGATTTGCCGCGGCGCTCCACCGTCGGTGGAAACCACATGGAGCTCCGCATCGGACACATACGCCACGAGCGACCCGTCCGGAGATAACCGCGGACATTGCGGAGCGCCTTCCTTGCTCGAATGGATCAAGCGAAGTGGTGCGTCCGGGCCATCCTGCACGAAAAGATCATTTTTGATGGGCACCAAGAGACGCTTTCCCTTTTGGGCCCAAGCGTACGTAGTGATGCCAATTTCACGTTGGCGCATGCGTTCGCGACGCAATGCTTCGGCAATCGACACGTTATCTTCGGTCGTACCGCCGCCTTCGCGAGAAATCATGGGCTTTTTCGCGCCCGAGGCAGGGTCGAAAGAATACAGTTGCCTCTCGAGCGTCCGCTCGGGGCTCCAGAGAAACGTGACGCATTTGTCGTCGGGGCTCCACCGAATCTGATCCGGAATGGCCATGCCCGGCAATGGATGGCGAGCCACTTCTTCGATTGGAAATGACTTGGCCTGAACATCGGTATCGAGCGCTTCCTTGTCGGTCGGGATCATGGGGTTCTCCGGAATGCAACGTCTTTCGGGCCGAACCTATAGCACTTCGATGGAGCCGCGCACCTTCGCGCTGCATGCAGCTCGTTGCACGACTTGCGCAAACGGCGACTCGAGTTGCACAAGTTGTGCAAGCGCCTTGCGCACTTCGTGCAGGTGCCAGAAAGTTGCGCGGGGCTCCTTCGTCGGCAACTTCGTCGACACGGTGCGCCAAATTGATGGCACAACGCTTGCTCAAAGCGTCACCATAGCCAACGGCAACCGACTCCTACCGGGCTAGGTACATCATGCTTTTTCGAGCCCTCCTCAGCGCCAACCTTGTACTCCTCGCGTGCGCTTTTGCCACGTCTTCCGCAAGCGCGGCGGAAGCGTCATCAGCATCCACCGTGCCGAAGCGAGCGTTCGTGGGTTTGTCGGGTGGCATAGCGTATGCCTCGGTCAACCATCCCCTCGTCATCAAGGATGGGTTTGGCGCAGCAATGCTGGGTATGCATGCGGGATACAACGTGTCCGAGCGCTGGGCCGTGGGCCTCGAATTGCATACCGTCGAGCAGAGCATGGGACGCGATAGCCCCAAGGATCCATTTGCACCAATCAGTCGATTGCAGCCCCAAGCCCTGTGCAATGGTTGCGAAGAGCCCCCTGCCGGTGGATGGATAGGCAGGTCCACGGCGATGTTCGGAACCCTTGGGCCGCGTGTCGAATTCGCTCCGCTCGGGCGTGATGGATTGTATTTCGGGTTGTCTGCGGGCGTAGGAATGATTCTCGGAATCGATACGCAATATGGCATTGGAGGGGGTGCTCGCGCAGGATATCGATTGCGCGTGGCAAACGTCATCGGACTCGCGGTCGAAGCGGGCGTTCAAGGGCAATACTTCAACGCGGGAACGACGGTTTTCCCCTGCGCATCGCTCGTCATGCGCCCGTACTTCTAATGGCTTGCGAAAAGGCTTCTTCGTCGTGTCGGCACGATGTCTTGCTCGACGCTCCACGAATCAAACGACGACAATCATTCCAAACTCGGTCAGGTGAAATCATGATCCTTCGAACTCTCGTGTCCCTCGGCGTTTCATTGCTTGCATGGACGGTTGCGACTCCGGTCGCAAACGCCCAGTTGGGGGGCGGTTGGGCGACCATGACGACCAAAGAAAAGCGAGCGTTCATAGGTTTGTCCGGCGGGGCCGCGTACGCCATGGTCAACCATCCACAAATACTGACCGATGGATTTGCCGCCGCGACGCTCGGTCTGCACGCCGGTTACAACGTGTCCGAGCGCATTTCCGTGGGGTTCGACGTGTTCACGGTCGAACACGGAATGAAGCGGTCGGAGGGAACGGAACCATTCATACCGACGGGATACACGCGTCCGCAAGCGGGCTGTACCAATTGCGAACCGCCGCCCAAAGGCGGCTGGGTCAGTGAAACGACGGCCATGTTCGGCACGGTTGGACCACGCGTCGAATTTTCACCGTTCGGGCGTGACGGATTGTATTTGGGGGGATCCACGGGTGTGGCAATGATGCTCGGAGTCGATACTCAATACGGCTTTGGAGGTGTCGCGCGCGCCGGATATCGATTCCGCGTAGGAAACGTGCTCGGGCTCGGCGTCGAAGGCGGATTTCAGGGACAATACTTCGGCACGGGCACGATGATGTTCCCGTACGCGTCGCTCATCATGCGCCCTTACTTCTGATCGCCCGCGGAATCGCGCACATCACCCAGCCACGAAGACGCGAATTCCATCACGCGCGCATTGTCGGGCACCTGCTCGAGAAAACTTTGCCGCCATTTCGGATCGGTAATGCGCTCGGCCTTCTTCAAAAGCCGCTCTCGCGCATCGGCGATGTGTTTTTCGGCTTCCTGATCGTGCCCCGCCGCGCGTAATGCCAAAGCGTGCGTCCAGCGAATCAAGCTTTCGCCTTCTTCGATCCCTTCGAGTCGGTTCAAAATATCCGTGGCTTCGCGCGAATACACGAGCGCATCGAATTCCTTGTTCTTTGCAATCGCAATTCCAGCCATGAGAGCCAAGGCGTATGCACGAATGGCGGGAGCGCCCTCGGACACTTCGAGCGCTCGTTTCGCCATGGCGAGCGCGCCATCTTTGTCACCAGCGAGGCGCATGATCACCGACATGTAGATCGAAATGAACCCTTGGCCGCGACGATTGCCTTGCTTGATGACCCGCTCGAGCGCCGCGAACTCGACTTTGCGCGCTTCGTCGAGATTGCCCAAATGAGCGAGCGCATGCCCCAGGTTCGCGAGAATCGACGAAACGAAATCGAGCTGCATGGGTTCGGCCATGGCGAGCGCTTGACGAAATGCATTCTCGGCAAGCGCATACGCTCCGAGGTGCACGTAGGCATTGCCGATGTTAACTCGCTGCAGACACGTATTGCGCATGTCTCCGGCCGACGTGAAGTTTTCGACCGCGCGCTCGATGCGCCGCACGTACGACGTCAGGTCGGCTTCGTGGAGCGCCGCTTCGGAACGCGCGACATCCAGCCACGCCAGCACGAACGGACTCGTGACGCTGTGTCGAAATGCGAGCTTCTGCGCGGCGGCCAAGACTTCGTGTGCACGCTCGGGTTCGCCCACGCGCACGAGGGCCACGGCAAGACGCGATGCCGAAATGATGTGCCCTTCACTCGTGACGCCCTCGGCCTCGAGATTGGCATGCTCATTCGCAATTTCGCGAATACGATCGGCGTCCCCGAGGTTTCCACACGCAATGATGAGGTGCCCGAGCGCCGCGTGAAATGCGGTGCTTCCTCGCGGGAAGAGCGCCATTGCGTCTTCGGCTGCTTGCTTGGTCTCCGGTAGCTTGCCAATCCATCGATACGCTACGGCATGCACGAGCCGCATGCGCGCTCGCACGCCCGGTTCGTCCCCAAATGCCGCAAGCACCTTGTCCGCATACTTGACGGCGTCGCGCAGAGCATTGAGCGATAGCGCATCGATGGCCTTCGCTTCATCACGCGATAGTGGCGTTTCTCGCGACGCATCCACCGCTTCGCGCCATTCGTGTTCGGCACGCGGAACCGGCGACAACCCCGAGCCCACGGAAATGACGTCCGTTCCATCGATGTGCGTATCTTCGTCGAGCACGAGGTCGGCCGGGTCGAGCTCGAGCACGTCGGAACCGCTTGCATCGCTCGGTTGATGTATCGGCAAATCGTCCGGAACTTCTTCGATGTCGTCGTCCACCGAAAGAGGCTGCGCGAAGACCGCGTGTTGTGACATTCGTTCGAACGCCAAAACGAGTTTGTCGCGGAATATTTGCATCGATTGCAAGCGCTTTTCCTTGTCCGGTACGAGCGCTTGCTGAATGACCTCCAAAAAAGACGCGGGGATGTCGTCCACGAGCATCGAAAGAATCGGCGGCGGCTGCGTAATGATCTTGACGAGCACCGCTTGCTGCGTTTGACCGTCGTAAGGACGTTTGCCCGAGAGCAGCTCGAAGAACACCGCACCGACCGACCACACGTCTGCACGAGCATCGACACTGGACAAACCCTCGGCTTGCTCGGGCGACATGTACTCGGGCGTGCCCATCACTGCGCCATGCAGCGTGAGCTTGTTTCGGCCCGGCTCGGGCGTGTGCACACGCGCAAGACCGAAGTCGACGAGCTTCGGAACGATCTCGCTCGAAGTGCTCGTCAAGATGATGTTCTCCGGTTTGATGTCGCGATGCACGATGCCGCGCTTGTGGGCCGTCACGAGCGCGCCCATGATCGGCACCATGATCGTCATCGCTTCGTGCTCGGAAAGCCGCCCGCGCGCAGCGAGATAGTCGCGCAGCGTCTCGCCCGCCAAGAGCTCTTGCACCATGTAGAACGTGCCATCGCGACGTTGTCCGACTTCGTGGATCGTCACGACGTTCGGGTGCCGGATTGCAGCCGTCGTTTGCGCTTCGCGACGAAACCGAGCGATCATCGCGGGGTCGCGATCATAGCCGGGATGCATCAACTTGATCGCCACACGACGCTCGACGAACATGTCCCACGCCTCGAACACGCTGCCCATCGAACCCGATCCGATGAGGCGCTGGAGCGTGAACTTTCCAGCGATCTGCATCCCCGGTTGAAACGGCGTCTGACCAGCAGCGCGCTTGGGTTCGGAACCCGAAGCTTCGGGTGACGAGCTCGTGCGGTCGTCTTCTTTGCGGCGCTGCCAAAAGCGAAGCATCGTGCTCCTCCTCCTTCGAGGCGCGAGCGGAAGGACACCGCGAGCAGCCCGAGAAGTCAAGCTGGTCGTGCGTCTCGTGGAAACACTCCGGCAAGACTCAGGCGGCATCGTGAAACACGAGGCACGCGGCGGGCGCCGAGGTTTTCTATGTGCTCAAACGAAAAAAGAGAGACAATCGAGTATGACCGCAGTCAGGCGCGGCAGAGACCTTCGGAGAGGTCCCACAACCGGCGCGCCAATTCCGGGTCATCCCCACGGGCACGCACGCGCCTGACCTTCAAGTCGTAGAAGTATTGGCCATTGAATCCGGCCGCTTCGGGGTGCGTCGCCAGCCAAATCAACGTCTCGGCCCCTTTTTCGACGCTCCGCGCGAACAGCGTTTGCCCAAGACCAAAGCTCCACTTGATGAACCCCTCGTTGTTCCACCCAAACGCGGACCGCACGAATCCCGGATGAAAACAATTCGCTGCTGCCGTCGAGCCCGAAAGCCGTTTTGCAAGCTCGAGCGTAAAGAGGACGTTCGCCAGCTTCGAATCTGCATACGCAGGAAAACCCGCCGAACCGTCGCGCTTGACGATGTTTTTCAAATCGAACCTGCTCATCGTATGCGCGCCGCTCGATGTGTTCACCACGCGTGAATTCGGCGTTTTCCGAATCAATTCGAGCAGCTCGGTCGTCAGCAGGAAATAGCCGATGTGATTCAGGGCAAATGTTTGCTCGATTCCGTCCGACGTCAGAGCGTATTTCTCGAACCACGCCCCAGCATTGTTGACGAGCACGTCGAGGCGATCGTATTTCGCGCCAAACTCTTTTGCCACGGCGCGAATGTCCGCCATCTTGGCCATGTCGCCAAGAAGCATGTCCACGCGATCGTACCCGCCGGCCGCCTTCAATTCACCCACGACCCGCTCGGTTTTTTCTCGATTTCTTCCGACGATCACGAGGGTCGCGTGACGGCGCGCAAAATCGAGCGCCGCGGCTTTACCAATGCCCTCTGTTCCACCTGTGATGAGAAAAACCTTACCCTCGAGATCCCTGCTCATGTTGCTCCACATTTCGTGATTGATGATCGCTCACCGACGAACGAATGCGGGCGTGCCCGAGAATTCGAGCGCCCCGGAAAATCGCTCACACTTGCCCGTTTCGTCATTGTACGCAAGGTCGGTGTTGGCCTCCATGGCCACTTTGATCGCGGGAAGATACTGCGCCACACCGGCCCCTTCGGCCACGCCGTCCAATAACTCTTGTGGCAACATCCCGCCACCCAAAAAGCCATGCACTTTACCTTCTTCGTCGATCGAAAAACGAAGCTGGGCATTTTCCATGTGAATGGTAAACGCCACGTCGAAGATGGCAATGGGGACCGCGAGCGGAAATGACCCCGTCCGGAGCACTCCGTTCTCGATACGCGCATTCGGCACGAAACTCCGCGCGACCGCCGGATCAGGATCGAACGTCTGATATGCCTCGATGACGCCGTCCGTTCCAAGCGTCGGCCGCTTCTTCGCACCCACCTGAACGCCAACGTTCACGCATGCATCATTGGCCACGTCGTCCACATTTTCGAGCTCGAGCAAAATGACGAGCTCCCCGTCGTTGATGGCTCCTTGCACCAAGCCATCGACGGCATCGCCCACTTGATCCTTGATGACCGGAATCAACGAAGCGAGCCGATTGTCGATGCCCGGAACGCCGTCCGGATCGACGAAATCGGCCTTTCCGCACGACAGATAATCATCCGCGCCGCTCACTCGACCATCGAGGTCGAATCCGGGTGCAATATCGTCTTGCGCCAGCGTAAACGCGAGCGACGTGAGCACAGCCGTGTGCGTTTGTCCCGTCGTACAGGATAGTTCTTCGGCCGACGGACCCTCCGGCGCACATCCCGACAGCACGAGAAGCGCACTCAATGAGACGACCCCAAACAATGCATGCGTGGTTTTCATACTTCTATCGCCGACACGCTCGACGTCACGAGCCCGTCGCCTTTCCCGTACGAATCGAGTGTCATTCCCATGGCCCGCGCGAGCGTGAGCAGCACTTTGCTCGTGTTTTCGCTCGAAGTCGACCGATAATGCACGCCCGTCTGGAGCGCCCCATTGCAACTGCCAGCAATCAAAATGGGGTATTCTTCGACGGAATGCGACCTGCCCAGCGAACAATCGCTCGTCGCAAGAATTGCACAATGGTCGAGCAGCGTGCTATCGCCTTCGGGAACGGCCGCGAGCGCTTTCACGAGGTACGCGAATTCCTCCATGATGTACAAGAGAATGCTGTGCACTTTCGGCTGGTCGCCCGGTTCGTCGTGCGTGAGCTGATGATGTCCAGAATCGACCCCGGCAATCGGGAAAAGCACATTGCTCACCGAATCCGAGAACCAATGGCTGAACACCCTCGTTTGATCGCAGGCCAAGGCCATGACCAAAATATCCACGAGCACGCGGGACGTTGCGCTGAGCTGCGGGCGACCGTCGATATCGGGATAATCGTCGAGCGGTTTTCCGGGCACGGCGCAAGCCACGAGCGCCGGTGGATTCTGCTGAAGCTTGTCAATTTGCTTTTCCAGCGCACGAATCCCATCGAGATGCTGTTCGAGCCGCGCTTTGTCCGCGCTCCCCAAAACGCCTTGGAGCGCCGTCGCCTCGCCCATGACGCCATCCAATATGCTCTGCCGCAGCGGCAATCGCGGATCCGGTTCGACCATCGAGCCTGGCATGACGAATCCATCGACGAAAACTCGATTGAAAAACGCCGCCGGAGACCATTCAGGCGGGTTCTGATTGTGCGGGCCATTGTACGACCAACCTTTGGCGGCGCGCTGCACGGACATTTCGAGCGATCGGAATCGGGTGTCTTGACCCGCCGCGGCCGCAATGAATTGATCGATGCTGGGCTCGACGAACGTCGAATCGGTATTGTTCTCGAACGGCGCGCCCGAGAGAATGCCGACCGCGCCCGAGCTATGCGGGAAATTGCTGCCCGTGAAGACCTTCATCCCCGAAACGACGCTGATCTTGTCCTTGACGTCGGCGAGCGGCATCAGCGTGGGCGAAGGATCCCACGAGGTGCCCGTTTTCGCAGGAACCCACTTATCGGGCAACATTCCATTGCCCCAGAAAAAAACTCCAAACCGTTTCGGGAATGGATCGGCTGCGCGCGCTTTGCCAGCTCGATCGAAGAATATTTCGAGCGCGGGCAGGCCAATGGCGACCCCCACACCACCCACCATGCCCCGAAGCATCGTCCGTCGAGAAAGCTTGGTCCTTTTCATGGCCGTAGTTCCCTTCGTACCTTTCATTGGGGCTTTTGCGCCAATCGGAATGCCGGACTCATGGCGACGAGCTTCATGAGCGCCTTGACTCGATAACCCTCTGCTCGAAAATCCCACGTGAGCGTATTGAGCGTGGGTCTATCAGCTTCCGTTGGACGAAATCCCGTCGCATAGCTGAATACTTTGCGGACGAAACATGGCGCAAACTTGTTGCTGTCGCGAAGGACTTGCCCGAGCCCGCGTGCATCCTTGAAAGGCACTCCATCGACCTGTCCGGACGGGTCGATGATCGCGCCAGCCTCGGTCGTGCGATATCGTCCGATTGCGTCGAAATTCTCGAGGCCCAAGCCCAAAGGATCCATCAAACCGTGGCAACTGCTGCACGTCGGATCCGTCAGATGCGGCTTCATGCGTTCCCGCAGCGTTTGCCCGCCTTCGGACGCCTCGGGCAAACCCGTATTGACGTTCGCCGGCGGGGGAGGAATCGGATCGCAGAGCAAGTCGTCACGAATGAACTTGCCGCGCAACGTCGACGACGTCGCCCGCGGATGCGAATGCAGCGCGAGGATACTGGCATGTCCCAGCAAACCCGCCCGTGGTGAATCGCTTGGCAGCTCCACGAGAGAAAAACCTTCGTCCGAAGGTGAAGGAATCATGTACATCGACGCGAGCTTTGGATTGACGAACGTTTGCTTGGTCGTCATGATGTCGCGAAAATCCGTATCGAGCTCGAATACGATGTGCTCGAAGAGTCGAAGCGTCTCTTCACGAGCTGCCGGCCCGAGCTCGGGGCTGAAATACGTGAACAGCGTGGGGTCCTTGGAGAGCTTGTCGAGGTGGGCAAGGTGCATGTAATCGGTCACAAAACCGCGCAATCCTTCACGTGCACGCGGCGATTCGATCATGCGATCGATCTGCTCGGCAAGGCCGTCGTCGTCCACGAGCTGACCTTTTTCGGCAGCGAGAAGCAATTCGTCGTCGGGGATGTTGTTCCACAGGAAAAACGATAGCCGCGATGCCATTTCGAGGCTCGTGTATCGCACCTGTCCCGGACGCGCGGGATCCGGCTCGCCCACTTGCGGGCGATAGAGGAAATGGGGCGATTGCAACATCGCGGCAATGGCAAATTCGAGTCCTTTGTCGAATCCGCCGAGCACCGACGCTGCTTGCAACAAGATATTCGTGATTCTGATCTGCTCGGCTTCCGTGAGCTGCCGTCGATAGACGCGACGTCCGAGATTCGTGACGGTTTCTTTCGCGCACGCAGCATCATCGGGTCCCGAAGGCGTGCATTTCAAGACCATTGCTT
Organism: Polyangiaceae bacterium; assembly: GCA_016715885.1. Lineage (NCBI taxonomy): Bacteria > Pseudomonadati > Myxococcota > Polyangiales > Polyangiaceae > Polyangiaceae bacterium. The sequence goes on along the minus strand of JADJXL010000018.1, from coordinate 472,932 downwards.
TGTGCGTTTCGTCCGCGACGACTTGCTTCGCCACGGCAAACGCCGCCTTTTCGTATTTTTCTACGCCTTGTATCGAAATGGTGCTGACCGAGGCTCCCAAAGCGACGAACCCATCGAGCGCCGTATCGACTTCGATGGCGGTCGGTACGTTGATGTCCTTGCCGAAGATGTCGCGAATGGCATTGCCATATTGCGCCACCGTGAGACGTTGCGCTCCGGTTTGCGCCGCAGTTTCGGGCATCGGAGGTCGCGGGCCATAATCGGTGGCTGCTGGAGGAGGCTGCGGATCGCCGCTGCATGCGCCCGCGATCGCCGCAAGCACGAGCGGGGTGCCGATCCAGCCGAGCATCGAGTGAACTTTTCGCGACATCGACGACCTCATTTATGGTTGAAAATGACCTTCGAGGAAAGAACTTCGGATCCATCGAGAATGCCGAGCACCCTCGGATTTTCGTCGCCGAGAATGTGGCGATTCGCAAACGCGAGGGCATACGAATCGACGAGCGCCCAACCTTCGAACGAATCGAATTCTTGACACCCACCCAGCCCAAAGAGCTGATGACAGCCGCCCACGAAATCCAGCCACGTAAAATCGATGGTCTTGATGCGATCCCAAACGTTTTCCGCGCCCACGGGATCGAGCGTACCGGTCATCAACATGTAGGGTTTTTGGACCGCATCCATTCCGTCGTATCCAAACCACCCGGGCCCGGTGCCCACGCCACCCGCCATGGGCAAACCGGCCGCAATGCGCAAATCACCAAGTCCCTTGCCAAAAACGGCAATCTGCTCCGCCGTGCAAGGCTCGGAAAACTTCGTGCCACTGTCGCACATCGCCTGCACTTCGGCAACGTCGAACGTGGCACCACCCGTGGCCCACGTCGTGAACGATCCAAAACTATGACCCGATAACAGCGCGTTTTTCGTGCGGCACTTACCAGCGAGCGGATCGGACGCGTCCAGCGTCTCCAGCACGTCCAGCGAAGCCGATATATCCATCGAACGCCAATACGAAATGGTAATCGGTTTCTTGTCTTCGTGCTCGGGAAGCGTATTTCCAGTATGATCGGGCGCGATGGCAACCCAACCATGCGAAGCGAACCAATGCATCATGTTGGAGCTGGTTCCGCCAAACCCAGAATACCCATGCGAATGAACGTGCACGGGATAACCCGCAGCCTCCATCGGAGGCGCGAGCTTTGCATCGATGAATACGTCGTCATCCGGAAATACATTGATGTATTTCGGATTTTCGCCTTCGGTATCGAGCGTCGGGTACCAGATGTTGATGCGTATGTCGCGCGGCCCTGAATTGTCCGCCGGCGAGTACGTGTGAATGAACGTGCGATAACCAACACGAAATGGCCCCACTTCATCGACTGGATAATCCAGCAATCCGCCTTCGGGCATGGGGGGCCCTGACGTTTGAGGTGCCGGCTCATCGGCGGGGCCACATCCCGAAAGAAGCCCGACAAGCGCAAGACCGCACGCTACGCGCGTAGTGCGGGAAGAAAGAGGCAAGCGTTCCACGAGCGGAATCGAATCACATCTTCGAGCAGAATGCCACTGATTTTTTCACCAGACGACCGGTGTGGATGGAGGCTTCGGGTGAAAATTTTCAACCCGATGGCAGATGGCGGCGGAAGTGTTTCCGCTTCAAAGACGTCGCACGGATTGAATGACGATTTGGTCGATGGGCGCATCCTTGGAAAATGGTCCCGCTGGACCCGTCCGCGATTGCGCCATTCGATCGACGACATCCATGCCGGACGTCACCTTGCCGAATACGGTATAACCCCACCCCGACGAGGTTTTTGCAGTATGGTCGAGAAATGCATTGTCGACCAAATTGATGAAAAATTGCGCAGTGGCCGAATGAGGATCACCCGTACGCGCCATGGCCACGGTGCCTCGTGTGTTTTTCAATCCATTATCGGCTTCGTTTTCGACAGGAGGCTGAGTCGGCTTCTTTTCATAACGAGCGTCATAACCGCCGCCTTGAGCCATGAACCCGGATATGACACGATGGAATATCGTCCCAGCGTAATGTCCTGCGTCGACGTAACGCAAGAAGTTGGCGACGGTCTTCGGCGCACTTGCGTCGTCGAGCGCCAATTCGATGTTGCCCAGATTGGTTTCGATCAAGATGGCAGTCGGCATGTCGAGGGCCATAGCGCATCTTCGTGCACAACGCCAGAGGTGTTTGGCTCCTCGTCCAAATTTGGACGCATGCGATTCTTCATATCCCCAAATGGCGGCGACTGCTTTATTGTACAAGGTAGAAGGGCGAATTTTCGGGCACTCGTGGTGGGTCCCACTGTTCGAGCCCGCGTAGCGGGCGAGTTTGGGGGAACCGCGAGTGCCCGAAAATTTGCACTTCTACCGCGGTTTCATATCTCCGAACAGGTCTGTCAGCTTTTACGCGAATATTTCACGTACACGAAATGCGAATGACCTTCAGTGACCGAGCTTTGAATCGAAACTTGCTTTCCGTTTTCGAGCTCCCGAAAATCGGCAGGCGTAAACGTGACGGCATGCGGGTGATTCGCCAAACCGTGAATATCGTACGTCTTTTCGACCTTGGCCGCCATGTCGGCCGCCGTAATGATGAACTCGTGCTCGTCTTTGCCGCCCACTTGAATGTCACACACGTTGATGCGTGACGGCGGATCGACGAGCGGCACGCATTCGAGCATCAATCGATGAATATGGCCGCCTTCCTTCGTCGATGGTAGCCGCACGCGCTCGCCGCGCCGCACGAGCAGGAAATCATTGGCCGTGACCGTGACCAAATGCTTGTGCCCCGATGTTCCAGTAAGGTCGTACGTTTTTTCGACGCCAGCCATCACATCGGCAACGCCAATGGGAAAAACGTGTCCGTGGTTTCGGCCAATCCGCGCCACCAGGCGCTCACACGCTTCCGCCGTGCCATCACGCCCATCACACGCGCGCACCTCACGCGGCAGCATCGGCGCCACCAAAAGCACCACCGCTGCCTCCAATACGGCCCTGCGTTCCATCGTCCCTCGCTCGCACGACGATACCTCATTCGAAGCGGCCCGAGGAATCTTTTTTCGTTTCCCTCATCGCCGAATGCTGTATCCTGAAAAGCATGCGCTTCTCCCATTCCCTCCTTCTTCTTGGTATTTGCGTCACTTCGAGCGCCCTGGCCGTGGCATCTTGCGCCGACACAGGCGGTACCGCGCAAAGCTCGAGCTCCACGAGCGGAGGCGACGACGCTGGCAGCGATGCCCCGGCCTCACTTTCGCTACGCATCGATCCCGTAACGACCGGCATCGTCATAGGACTCGATGACGCCGTAGGCAGCTCGACCGTCCGCGCATACGCCAAGCGCGATGGTGAAGAAGAAAAAGACGTCACGAACGAGGTGGAATGGTCGGTCGACAATACGAACATCGCCGATGTAAACTTGGGAAACATCTCGACGAAGGGGATCGGCGGGAAAACAAAAATCCACGCGACGTACGAAGGCGTGAACGCCGAAGCGGATTTGACGATTGCGCTGAAAGGCAGCGCGTTCCTTCCGGGAACGGACGAATCGACGCAAATGGCGTTCGACATGGCCATGGTCGACCCGGATCCAGCCAATGCACCGGTGATTGAATACCCCGAAGACGGCGTGGTTTTACCGGCCAACCTGCCGCCCATCGAAGCTCAGTGGTCGCAGGGCAATGGAAATGTCGCGTATCGCGTGCGCCTATCGAGCCCCGATGTCATCGAAGACATATCGATTTACACGACGGGGCTCGAGTTGTTGTTTCAAGCCGATATTTGGAAAAAGATAGGAGCGTCCGCGCCCGATGCGCCCGTGACGCTCACCGTCGAAGGCATCAATGCGCAAGGGATGCTTCGCACGAGCGCTCCACGGTCGATGATCATCACCTCCGACGGCATCGACGAGAGCTCGATTTATGTGTGGCAATCGTCCACCGGCAGCTTCCGCGTGCTCGACATCATCAAAGGTACCGACGTCCCACTTCCGACGAATAGCCCGCAACTTTCACCCGGACAACCGTGCTCGGGATGCCATCGCATCTCGCGTGATGGAAAGCGTTTTTCGTATTCATACAATGGTGGAAACTTCAACTTCGGGACGCTTTCTTACGACGATGCGCAAAAACTCTACGCTTCCAAGATCGCTCCGAGCCCGGCGCTTCGCGGCACGTATGCCTCGTTCAATCCGCTCGAATCCACGACACGCGCCGCAATGCTTTTCACCGCGCCGGATAACGTCCCGCAAAACACGGCTGGAACCGTGCGCCTGCTCCTGACGGATCCCGATACGAATGCCGCCATTGCCAACAACTTCGCCGATATGGTCCAGCAAATTCCAGCCACTGTCGGGCATGCCACGCTGATGCCGGATTGGTCCCCCGCCGGCGATTTCGTCGTCTTCACCGCATACGACAGCAATATCAACTACGTCCGATTGCTCGGCGACGACACGGTGCTCGGATCCATCGTGGAAATGCCCGTCAAGTACAATGCGGATGGTTCCTTCGAATTCGGTGCACCCAAAGTGCTCGTTGCAGCCCCCGAAGCAGCAGGGGCAAACCCGGATACCGCAGAAAACAACGTTCTTCCAAGCGTTTCACCGGATGGATCCATCGTATCATTTACGCGGGCAAACGGTTGGTGGTCCATCAAAACGCAGCAATCGCTCATCAACCTGAGCGGCCGAATTGCGCTCGTAAGGCGCAGTGATGGCACGGTGCTCGAATTGGAACGCGGGGCATCGAATGGTCCGGATGACGTTTGGAGCAGCACGTGGCCTCAATGGGCGCCGACCATGGGAAAGAAATACGTTTGGCTCGCGTATGCATCCGAACGGCCGTACGGGCATAGGCTCACGCCGCAAAACAGCACGTGCAGCCTGGTGCAGGGGCAAAAGCAATGCAAGCAGCTATGGATCACGGCGCTCGACCGAGCCAAATTGGCGAGCGGTACGGAAGACCCGAGCCAGCCGGCCTTTTGGATACCGGGGCAAAGCATTACGGCACAATACGTGAGCCCTCAATGGACCGTGGCGGTCATCGAAGTGCCCAAGTAAATCAGCGCTGCCGAAACGCATCTGCGAGCGTACGCACGTCGAGCCGCCCCTGAGCTTCGATGTACGCCATTTGTCTACGCAACGGATCCAGCGACGGATGCGTGTTGTATTGCATGGCGCGTTTCAACGCCAACATGATCTCGAGCCCCTTGTTGCGCTGTGAATAGAGCCCGAGCACGTTGCGCGCATAATAATCGATGATCGCCGCTTGCCAGGCCATATCGAGCCCCGCCTCGCGCGCATCGATCAAAAATGCATCGACGGTCTCCGAGGGTTCGCGCTGTCCCTCCCAGAGACGAAATGCGATACGCCGAAACACTTGATACACTTGAAAAAACGTCTGCGCCGAAGCCGAAGCCTCCGTCGGGACGTCGAATTCGTAATTCGTCGCCCAAGGCCGCAAATGGTCATGTGCATGGAATATCTCGTGCATCACATCGACCTGTTCGCGCCGGGAAAATTTCGTCATCAGGTCGAGCGCTCGCGCCCGCGTGTTCGGATAAAGGAGCAAAGCAGCCATCGAGCTGATACGTCCCCAGTCGTCGCTATCGCCGCGACGCGCCAAATCGAGCACGACGTCGTCGCCTCCCTCCAAAAACAAGAGCAACCAATAGTTGCCTGCAAAATCGGTTCGCAATCGCTTCGTCGTCGCGACGCCCTCAGCGCTTTTCCAATTCACGTCGGCAAGCAGCTTCTTTCCACCCGCGCGCCCTCGATTGCCCGTTTCCAGCGCCAATGCCGCAAGCCGGCGTTCTCCAGCCAATGAAAAATCAATGGCAGCCACTTCGCCGAGCGCCGCCATGCAGGCATATCCCAAAAGATGGTCGGCTGCGTCGACATATGGATTCGTGGCAAGGTCTTCCGCAGCTCGCAATAAACGCGCCTCACGCTCGAGACGCGGCCCATTGGGAACTCGCACGGCTTCGACCGACAGCGCATCTTCGTCATCAGATTCAGCGCGCAACGCATCCACCGTCAACGGACTCAACGACGCCATGCGAAGGAAATACGCACAGTGCCGTGCACGTTCGGCCGCCACTTCCGCATCGTCCGCACCGCTCTCCACGGTCCCCGCCATCATCGGCGGTTTGATGGCTCGTTCGGCAAAGAGCGGTAAACTCCCGGGAAAACCATCATCATTCGGCGGAAAACCCGATGCCAGTGACCTGCGTTCCGGCTCCGCGTTCGGCTGATTCACGCGCGCGCTCGTCGCTGCACCGTTACCCGTGCCCTTTTTCGCGAGCGCGCCTTCGAGCGGCGGCGCAAGCCCGTGCACACGCGCGTAGACCTCGACAAGGTCGTCCGGTAAAACCCGTGCACCGCCTGGCGCCGCCGGACTTCCCGTCATCAAATCAAAATCCTTTCCATCGTATTTTCCCATCGGTGCAAGATGCGCAGCACCATCCGGCCCAGGCTTGCCGTAAACTCGAAAAGAAACCTCTTTGCCGCGTCCCACGTCGAATGCTGCTGCCACGACGAGCTGCGCGACCTGCTCACACGAGCCACCACCATCGAGCAATGCATCACCCATGCGTCCGCCTGGGCGACCATGATATCGTAAATCACCAAACGTCGACGAAACAGCGAATACGATGAACGGTTCGTCGCGAAGCACCTCGCGCAGGTCCGACAAACGTTTTTCGTATTTCGACAAGGCATTTTCGTATTCGAAGATTTGTCCGTCTTCGTCGGCGTCGATTCGATTCGCATCGAGGACGAACCGCCCGAGAAGCAGCGTCCCTTTCGCTCGATCCGCGCGCGCCTGCTCCACGAGCGCCCGGCGCTGAGCCTGCGCGCGCTGTTTGCGTTCGAATGTATCGGTTGCGGCCAAGACGGCTGGACCCGCACCACGCTCGATCACCTTCGGGACTTCGCGTTTCCGGGGCGCTCCGAAGCCCAGGAAAAGCGCGTGCCCAACGATCGACAGGGCCAGCGTGACGGCGGCGATCCGGGACATCGAACGTATAGAGTAACCCAATCTCAAACAAAAGTTCCCAGAATATCGACGTCGGCCGAACGATTGGATACGCTCGCGGCGTGACCGACCCGCTCCTCTCCGGCCTCCCCACGGCAGACGAAGCGCCGAAAGCAAGGCCCGTCGACAAAGGCGAGCTCCTTCGGCCCGGCCAGGACATCGCCGGCCGTTATGAAGTGCGTGAGCGTCTTGGTCGCGGAGGCATGGGCGCCGTTTGGCGCGTCTATGATCGAAAGCTCGACGAAGACGTCGCCTTGAAGGTCATCTTGCCCGATCGCATGGGCGACCCGACTTCGCTCGTTCGATTCCGCGACGAAGTCAAGATAGCTCGCAAGATTACGCATAGCAACGTTTGCCGCGTCTTCGATATCGGTGAAAGCGATTCGCTCGTGTTTCTCACGATGGAGCTCATCGAAGGCACGACACTGCGAAAACTTCTGATGGACGGCTGCATTGAATCAGGCCGCGCTGCCCATATGCTGCGGCAAATCATCGATGGTGTCGCGGCCGCCCACGAACGAGGCATCATTCACCGGGACATCAAACCTGAAAATGTGCTGGTTCGTCAGGACGGACGTTGTCTCGTTGCCGATTTTGGCCTGGCATATCGCCCGGATGCAAGCACGAAAGAGGATACGGCGGGCACGCCCGCCTATATGTCGCCGGAGCAGCTTCGAGGCGAAACGCTCGATGTACGTAGTGACGTGTATGCCTTGGGACTCGTCGCATTCGAGCTTCTCACGGGACAATCGCCAGAATCCGCGCGAAGTGCAATCGCTGCCGGCGAACCACTCGCGTTCGATCGATTCGCAGAACCCATGCAATCGGCATTGCGAGCTGTCATCACGCGGGCGCTCGCAGAAAACCCGAAAGACCGATTCGATTCGGCTGCGGCGTTCGGGGCTGCCCTTCCTCGCACCTGGGAATCGATCGAGAATCGAAGTGTACGCGAAGCCCGGAGCCTGCCGGAAGCATTTGCACCGACGGAGCCGGTTTTCAAACCCAAAGCAGTTGGGATTCGTCGGCGACGATGGTTTTGGGTCGCTGCTGCACCGGTCATTCTCTTCGGTACATTGATGCTGCTCGCCCAGTTGCCTCGAGGCGACATTCGCGAATGGCGCCCATTTTCGCGAGATGACGACGCGACGGAAGAAAACGACACGAAAAGCCGCATCGTCCCTGAAACTCGGCCCACGGGCGACAAGGCGCCGCTCGTCGTATTGCCCTTCGAGAACCTGGTGGGCGAAGAAAAGTGGAATGGTTTGTCGCGTAGCGCCCATGCATCGATCCGCGATGCATTGCGGACAATCCCCGAAATCGCCGTCGTGGATGGAGATGCCAACGAGGACAGATCCGCGGTGTTTCGCGTACGCGGCAGCGTGCAGCGTACCGGAGACAAACCGCGGCTCGTCGTTCACATCGAGACGGTGAATGCAACCGACGAGGCGCTTCGCGCAGAGCCTGTCGAGGTGGCGCTCGACCCCGATGAAACCGCGGCGCTTTCAACGTTGCGTCTGGATACGATCGAGGAAATGAAACTCTTGGTGCGTCATTGGCGCAAGCGGCAAAAAGCGACGCTCGGCACGAAAAATGACGAGGCCCGCGCCAAGCTCCTTCAATATTATGCAATGGTCGGTCCTGCACCCAAAAGACAGCATGTGGAAGCGGGAACGGCATTGCTCGATGCGGCACTGACACTCGATTCCGCGTATCTACCGGCGCTCGTGGAGCGCGCATATCTGCGCACCGTTGGAGGTCCAGGCACGTTCGAGGCTCGGGTTGCGCAATCCATCGTCGATCTGGATGCTGCAAAAAAGATTGCGCCCGACGATCCCGATGCTGCGGTCATGCGATGTCGGCTCATGCAAGTGGCGACGGTTGCGGGCGCACGATCAACGGACAAGCAAATCAAAGATGCTCGCGAAGCATGTCAAAAAGCGCTGCAATTGGCCCCGAGCTCGGCATTCGTCTTCAATGCATTGGCGCGTCTCAGTGATTTGGTTTGTCAGGACGACGAAGCCATCCGCCTACTCGAACAAAGCCTCGATCTCGATCGCGGGCTTCGCGCACGAGGACTCAAACACTTGGTCGAATTCACGCTCTTGCATGGACAAATCAACGTGGCGGATCGCATGAGCGCCGCGCTGCTTGCTTTACAAGAGGAAGAGGAACGATTGGGGCCGCGGGCGTTCACCCGTCGTTCGGGGTCGCCCGTCAGAAATGCGCATTGGCTGCGAGGTGTGGTGTATTTGCGAAAAGGCCTGGCGGAAGAAGCTCGGCATGAATTCGAACAGGAGCTCGCGTCGATTCCCGCAGCCGCGGCGGACACGTATTCGAGGCTGCTACGTTGCGAGGCCTCGCAAAAGCGGAAGGCATGCGCCACAAAAAGCTCGCGCCGGACCTCGAACGGCGCCTTGCAAAGCTCGAAGCGCAATTTCGATCCGAGCTCGCGACAATTCCCGAAACGGCATTGGCCGTAGGCGACGCATATTCACGTGTCGACCCGGAAGCCGCCGTCGAATGGCTGGAACGCACGGCGGCTGGGTCGTCGTGCTCGGATACCGTCTTTCGTGCCCTCGTTTACCTGAAAGCGGGAAAACGAGACCTCGCGCGCCGCACATTGGAGGTCTGCTCGCCAACGCAAGAATGGGAACGCTCGTGCATGACCGAGGTGCGAAGGCTCATCGGCGATTGAATGCATTTCACTTGCAGTAGCCAGGATCGTTCCGCTTCGCATCGCAACAGGCCGTACCCGTACATCCTGACGTTTCGCCGGCTTGCTCCTCGAGGCCTGGCATTGCGTACTCTTCACAGGGCACTTGGACGGTCTTGCCATCCTTGCCCGAGCTAAAGCAAGCATCGAATTCGTCGTCGTACCAGATGAGGTCTGCAGGCTCGTTTGATTCGGCAATGCAACCGGTGGCGAAGGCAGACGCGACGACGGCAAAAGCAAAGGTAGCAATGGAGCGAAGCATGGTGATTTCTCCTGTAACGGTGTCTGCCTGGAGTGATAGCATGGGTCGTGCCAAGCGGTCGACATCGGTGAAGTCTGGGGATTTGCAGGGATTGGATCGGGCGAGCAGGGGTCGATGGATCAAGTGATCAATCCGGTGCATCAATCAGATTGATCAAGTGATCAACCCGCAGATCGGAAAGATGCCGACCACTTGTGGTTCACAGCGCGCCGAACGAGACATCCGTGACCTCGGATTCGGGCGTACCGAGGATTACGTCGCCGCTGACCAACGGCGGATGCGCGGTTGTCGCGGTGTAAGTGCAGTGGATTTCGCTGTTTTTCTTGTACACGACCGTATTCGTTCCTACGAGCTCGACCTGGAACGTGTCAACACCCGGTGTATACGATACCGTTGGGCAGTCCCAGTTCTGGCCGCCGGGCTTCAACGGCACCGCTTGCGGCACGCCCGAAACCATCTTGAATTGGAAACCATATTGCACATTGCTCTGCTCGAAGTTCGTATGCGGCGTTGAGAAACCAACCTTCTTGTCGCCACTATCGGGCGACTTGAACCGCATGTACGCGCCATTCGACGATACGCTCGCAATGGTCGCCGCGCCAGCATCCCACGACATGCCCGCGACCTTTTTCACGCGATTGCCAACGGCAAGCACGTTCGTGGCAGCCGTCCACGCATTGCGCGGAATGCAATTGGCCTGGCCTTGGCACGCACGCATGCTCACGTCGGCAACGGTCGTTCCAGCGGTTCCACCGAGGGTTGCGTCCGCATAAAGAGGATACGTCGGCGTCGTGGCGTGCGAATGCATGAGCGCACCATTGCGCAAATATCGAACTTCTCCGGCCACGATCTCCACGCGGAACACGTCGCCCGGCGCGTACGTACCATTCACACTACGGGCCGAAAAACCACCATTTTCCCAGATTTGAATGACCGGTTCATTCGTGCTCGGAACCTTCGTCAACATGATGGCGTAATCGATCGTGTTCCATCCCGTACCAGCCGGATCCGACGTGAGTCCTACCACTTTGGCGGTCGTGTTTTCATCCGTCGTAAACTGCACGAATCCCTCACCCGATGGAATCGTCGTGATCGAATATGCTCCAGCGTCCCACGACATGCCCGCAGTCTTCGTGAGCGTCGTTCCTTCACGCGTTACGCTGACGAAGCTGCTTTCGTCCCACGTGACGGGATCGAGCAGCTCGCAAAATGACTTGTTCATCAATTTGCAATTCATGTCACTCCAGTCGCCCGAAGACCACATCAGACCACAATCTTCGTTATAGTTGTTATTGGGTTCGCAAAAGCCCCAATGGTACCACGTCGCCGCACTGCCATCCTCGTACCGATAGCTTCCTCGGCAGCTCGGTCGTTCACGTCGATCCAGAATGCAGCATCGTCCGTGAACGACTGAAGGAATTCGTTCTCCTCTGCGCTTTGAATGCGGGCGAGGTTCATGCCGCGGCCTTGACAGACCCGTTGGGCAAGAACTTGGCTGCGTTGATCTTGAACGACGAGGTATTCGTGTGTGTCATCCGCGTACTTATCGAATTCGCATACATCGCCCTCGTCGATCATGAAATCGCCATCGTCATCGACGCCATTGCACGTTTCGGCCGAAAGGGCCTGCGATTCCTCGGCAACCAATTCGTCCTGCTCATCCAGCTCGGCCATGCAACCAGCAAATGGCGCAGCAAGAAGGAGCGAAGCAAGCGAGGCAAAAAGACGAGTCGACGATGTCATGGCAATATCCTCCGGTGCCCTGACCGCTCCCGTTCATCGGGACAGACGGCCGAGCGTTCTGCAGAGCCCTATTGCGATGACCGTGCCAACGCGTAACTACTGGAAAATACACGGTTCTTGATCATGCCGCCCGTGGAGCTGGCTCGAGTGAGCCAACGCCACCGCATCGCCTGATCAAAAGATCGATCGATTGATCAATCGTCTTCTTTGGCCCCACCAAGGAGCCGATCCACGCGCCGCTTCATCATGATGCGCGTAATGCCGAGGAGGCGCGCCGCTTCACTGACATTGCCTTTGGCTTGCGCCATGGCCTGCTCGACGAGCATCTTTTCCGTGGGCTCGAGCTCGGCAAATTGCTCGGCCAAACTTCTGTCTCGTGGCTGATCCGGTTTCGGCCGCGCCGCACCGAGACGCGGAGACAAATCATGCGCGTCGATGAGCGGACCGTCGGCATTGATGACCGCTCGCTCGATTTCATTCCGAAGCTCGCGCACATTACCGGGCCACGAATGCCGAGCCAGCGCCGATAATGCAGCTTCCGTGAACCCTTCGAGCCGTTTGCCCATGACGGTCGCCGATCGGCGCATCAAGGCATGCGCAATGAGCGCGACGTCGGCTCCACGCTCACGCAATGGCGGAACGTCGATTTCGACAACCGCCAAACGATAATACAGATCTTCTCGAAACCGCCCAGCTTCGATTTCTTTCACGAGGTTTTTGTGCGTAGCGCTGACGACACGAACGTCGACGTGAATGGCTCGTTCGGCGCCAACGGCTTGGATTTCACCTTCTTGCAATGCTCGCAATAGCTTGGCCTGGGCAGGAATTGCAAGGTCCCCACTCATCGAGAAAAAGCGTACCGCCGTCCGCGAGCGCAAACTTACCTCGTTTTTGGCAACGGCTCCCGTGAATGCGCCTTTCTCGTGGCCAAAAAGCTCGCTTTCGAGCATGGATTCGGGAATCGCTGCGCAATTGAGCGTCACGAATGGTTTGGATGCACGTACCGACGCTTCATGGAGAGCACGGGCGACGAGCTCCTTGCCAGTTCCACTTTCGCCACGAATGAGCACGTTGGTATGACCCGCGGCGCCGTACTTTGTGATTGCAATACGCAAGCGGTTCATCGAATCGCTCGCGCCGATGATTTCGCCCGTCGCGCCGCCCAAAGATTCGGCAATCGCTTCGACACGTTGGAGTCGTTCGGCGCTTTTGTAGGGCCGCGCTGACGAGGTGACCGAGCGCGGTCAAGTACGCGAGGTCATCGACACCAAAACGCTCGGTCTTGCGGCGGTCGTCGACATAAAGCAGCCCGACGGGGCGCGTGGAAAAACCGAGCGGCACGGCCATGGCCGAAAGAATGCCCTCGCGATGCAATGTGCGCAGATGAGCTTCCGCTTCCGCATCGCGAACGATGACGGATTCGCGCCTGCCAAGAATGGCCTCGAGGAGCGCTCGACTGACGACGACATCGGCGCCTGCAGAACCTCGCGTGCGGAAAACCTTCGTGTGATGCCTCGTTCGGCGTCGCCAAGCCCACGAGCGCGCGCTCGCAACCAAGAACGTCAACGATGGCTTCGAGCATCTCGCCAAGCATGGCGTCGGTATCGCCGATGGCGCCGATGGCGCGGCTGACGTCGAAAAGAAGGGCGAGGCGACGATCGACCGGTGCATTGTGCGACGACGGGCCGGCCGCCGTGACTTGATGATGAACGATGGTGCGCTCGTCACCCTCGTGAATCTCGAGAAGGACATTGCCTATCTGGATTTGGTCGCCATCGCGGACGACAGCGGTGGTCGTCGGCGCGCCGTTACAGAGAACTCCATGACGTGAGCCGTTGTCCTGAAGCTCCCAGCCGTTGTCCTTGCGGGTGAGCGTCGCATGGCGGCGCGAAACTTGGCTGTCGTCGAGGACGAGCTCGTTGCTTTCGTGGCGTCCGATGCGGAGGACATCCGCGAGGGGAATCGAGTAGGGAAGTTGACCGGGTTTGCGTACGACGATGTGGGGCATGGAGCGCTCGCGACGGGAGCGTAGACGAAGGGGCCGCGCTGGGAAAGGCTGGAGCCGGAGAAGGTGCGTGTCTTTTTCGTGGACGTTAAGCAAATTACACAAAACAGTTGGCATCTTTTCTCGGGCTAGTGTCCGCTGATGGGATACGCGGGTTGGTCGAGATCCGGGTCGACCCATTCACGCCGCGCCTCTTTCGACATGATGCGGTCACGCGAGTAATACCGAAGTGGATAGTCTTTTTTGCCGACGGGAGATTGCAGCAGCATTCGTGCGGCGTCACCTGGGCTCATGCTGCCTGGAAGTGTTTTCACGAAATGGCGAATGGCGCTCAGGTAAAGCAATGTAATGGTGTGATGATAACCCGACGAATCGGTATTTTGCCCGCCGTGTGCCAGGTTGTATCGCTGAATGATGCCGGGCAATTCGCGTTCGAGGTCCATTTCGGGGTGAAATAGAATCAACCCGAGCGTCGCCACGCAATGCTCGCGATGCTTCCAGTCCGCTTCGGGCCACGATGCATCGAGAAGACCCTTCACGAGAGCACGAATCGCGTCATCGGTGACGTAACGATCACACCACGCAACTTCCTCGGTCGCGGTCATCGTCAGCCCATACCGCCGGTCTGCACGCTTGTCAAGAAGCTCGTTTCGCGAAACATCACCGCGACAAACTCTTCCACAATTCCGTGACCTTTTGCGGCGACACGGGCACCGCCGCCTTCAACTCCGGCGCAAACAACGACACACGTAGCTCTTCGATCAGCCACCGAAATGTCTCCAGATCCTCGACCGGGACGCCTTTCGCGCGCAGCTTTTCCTGCTGCTGGAGCCATGCATTCCATAGCGGAACGACTTGCTCGGCTTTTGCTCTGATCCTTTTGCGGACCATTCGGCATTCGTTCGAGGCGCACCAAATCGCCCGCAAATACCGCGGCACATGCGCCAATCGCTCGACACGCTCACGTGCCACGAATCCGGGCGGCGTGAGGTGATCCACTTGCACGCGCACCTCGGCAAGCGCCGCCCTGGGCGCACTGGGTTTGCCCGCGAGCGATCGCAACGTTTGCTCCACTCGCCCAAGCTCCGAACCAATGTCTTCCGCCAGCTTGCTCAATACGGACAAACGCGTCCCGAGGTCGACCTTGCCCGTGTCGAGCCGTGCGAGAAAATCCTTGCGCGTGCGCGGAAAACGCGCAGGATCCGACAAACCGAACGCTTCGTCGAATGCACGCAGCACAATTTGCGTGCGAATCGGTACGCCGTCCCTTGCGCCAAAGGTCCCGTTGCAATGGCCGCCGAAACCCGATGCTCGAGCTTGTTCAATGGCGTGCTCATTTGCAGCAAAAAGAGTCGCCGCAAACCTGCACGCGTCGCTTCGTCCGCTGCGGCCCTTGATTCGAGGATCCGGATCGACACGCTTTTCTCATTGTCGACGAGCGCCGGATACCCAATCATTTTGCGCCCAGCGACATCGATTTTCACCTCTTCCGGCAACGTATCGAAACTCCACGAGGTAAAACCCTCGCGCTCGATGGTCGCTTTCGACGCGCCCGCCCACGCGTCCCGCGCACGCTTGGCAAACCTATCTCGCAATGGTTCGAGGTCCCGGCCTTCACCCACGAGCTTTCCGTCTTCGTCCACGATGCGAAAATAAAAACGCAAAAATGGGGGCAACTGGTCGGGACGAAATGACCCCGGCGGAAGACGCACGCCAGTGCGCTCGTGAATCGTCCGCGTGAGCGTCTCGATCATCGGTCCATGAAAAGGTTTGTGTTGTTTGGCCAAATCCGCTGCAAGCGTCTTGCAATCACCCAGCGATTTGCGCATCGCTTTGGGCATTTCATCGAGCAGCCGTTCGATCTTGTCTTCGTGCCATCCGGGAATCGTCCATTCGAGCACGCCTGGGTCGAGCTGCGGCAGGAGCGGCAAAGGCACGGTGATCGTAATGCCGTCGTCATCGGCGCTTGGATCGAACTTGTACGAAAGCGGAAGGCGAATTCCTTGCAGCATCAATACATCGGGGAATCGTTCGGGCGAGAGCTCGGCGGCTTCATCGAGCAATACATCGGAAAGGGAGAGCTCGAGCAATTTTGGATTTTTCGCTTCGGCTTCTTTGCGCCACGCCTCGAAGGTTTTTCCGCTGTAAATCCCGTCGGGCACGCGCGCTTGAAAAAACAAGGCCAAAGCGTGATCGTCGGCGAGCATGTCGCTGCGCCTTGCTTTGTCGCGCAAACGACGTACTTCCTCGAAGAGCTTCTGGTTGTGCTCCATGAAGCGCCCTTTCGTCTTGTATTCCTGACGAACGAGCGCGTGCGTGATGAAAATGTCGCGCGAAGCGGCGGGATCCTTCGGCCCATAATGCACTTTGCGGTCCCGGACGATGGGCAAGCCATACAGCGATACTTGCTCCTTGGCCATCACCTGCGCCGACTTTTCCTCCCAATGCGGGTCACCGTAATGGCGTCGGCACAAATCACCCCCGGCTTCTTCGAGCCACGCCGGATCGATTTTGGCCGCCGTTCGCGCAAAAAGCTGCGATGTCAATGCAAGCTCGGCCGCAACGACCCACGCCGGCGGTTTTTTGGACAATCCGCTCGCAGGATGCAATTGAAAACGCACTTGCCGAGCGCCAATGTACGTTTTCGCTTCCTGGTTCCACATGCCAATCTTGCTCAAGAGGCCCGGCAACAATGCCTTGTGAATCGCATCCCCATTCGCCGGCCCGCTGCTTGGCGCAATGCCCATTTCCTTGACGATTTGCGCGATCTGCTGATGCACGTCGGCCCATTCACGCATTCGCACGAGCGACAAGAAGTTCTCGTAACACCAGCGTTGAAGCTGCCCGCGCGACATTTTTCGATTGAGCTTCGTGGTATGCTTGCCAAATTTTCAACAAGCTCGCAAAATCGCTAGCTTCGTCGCGAAATTTGCGATGCGCGTCGTCGGCCTTTTTCTGTAAAGCGAGCGGCCTTTCCCGCGGATCCTGCACGCCAAGCGCGGACGCAATCACGAGCACTTCGGCCAAACTGCCTTCGTGCTCGCCCGCCAATATCATGCGACCAAGACGCGGATCGAGCGGCAAACGCGCGAGTTTCTTGCCAATTTCGGTGAGCTCGCCCTGTTCGTCGATCGCGGACAGCTCCTCCAGCACGCGGTAGCCTTCTTCGATGGCCTTTTTCGGCGGTGGATCGAGGAACGGGAATTCGCGAATGTCGCCAATGCCAAGCGACTTATTTGCAGGATGACGCCCGCCAATCCCACGCGCAATATCTCCGGATCGGTGTACGCCGATCGCAATTCGAAGTCGCGCTGCTCGTACAGTCGAAAACAAACGCCACTTCGCACTCGGCCCGCTCGACCTTTGCGCTGGTCGGCGCTCGCACGCGAAATGGATTCAATTTGAAGGCTCGTGACGCCCGTTCGTGGATGATACCGGTTCACTCGAGCCAAACCCGTATCCACGACGTACACGATGCCCGGAATCGTGAGCGACGTTTCCGACGTTCGTCGCCAAGACGATCCGCCGCTCGGGCAAAGGCGCAAACACCCGCTGCTGCTCGGATTGGGGAAGTCGCCCATAAAGCGGCAAAAGTACCGTTCGCGGGAGCCCATGAGAATTGAGCCCATCCATGGTTTCTCCCGCGCTCGCCGGGCAAAAACACGAGAATGTCTTCGCGAGGGTCGATTTCGGTGATCTCTTCGATACAATTCGCGACCGTATCGATGATGTCGTTTTTCTCCCTTTTGCGCTTCGCGATAAATCACATCGACGGGAAATGCTCGTCCGGATACTTCGATGACGGGCGCTCCCGCCGAAAATGCAGAAAACCTTTCGGTCTCGAGCGTGGCGGAGCTGATGATGACGCGCAAATCCTTACGCTTCTGCAAAAGCCGGACGAGATACCCGAGCAAGAAATCGATGTTCAAGCTGCGTTCGTGGGCTTCGTCGATGATGAGCGTGTCGTAGGCACGGAGAAGCGGATCGCCTTGGATTTCCGCAAGCAAGATGCCATCGGTCATGAACTTGACGTACGTCGATGGGCTCGTGCGCTCGGCGAAGCGAATTTGTAGCCGACCTCTTTGCCGAGCGCGACGTCGAGCTTTTGGCCACGCGCTGGGCGACGCTGGTGGCCGCGATACGTCGAGGCTGCGTGACACCGATCCGCGCCGACAAACCTCGACCCCATGGCCAACGCGATTTTGGGCAGTTGTGTGGTTTTTCCCGAACCCGTTTCACCCGCGACGACGATGACCGGATGCTCGTGAATGGCACGCGCAATGGCCTCGCACGTGGCCGTAATCGGCAGTTCTTCGGGGAATCGTACGGGCCCGTCCGCTTGCAACCTGTCCACAGCCGCGGACGGATAGCACTTGGCAGGCAAGCGAGGAGAGACCCTGCCCCTCCCTGTAGCCCCTCTCCCTATGAGGGAGAGGGGGAGCAAGAGAAATCGATATTGTTGTTCCCCCTCTCCAACGCCAGTTGGAGAGGGGGTTAGGGGGTGAGGCCTGTTCCCCCTCTCCAACGCCAGTTGGAGAGGGGGTTAGGGGGTGAGGCAAACCTTCTCGAACTCGGACGCAACCCAGTCGAGAAACGCGGCATCCCACGGCGGCCCCGCAGGAAAACGCTCGCTTACCAGCGCGGAAAGCTCGATGTCACACTGACCCAGAAGATCCACGATGCGATCATGTGCGAGTCTGGCTGCAGGGACGAGCGGATCGCCTTCCCGCTCGGCCAAGGCAAACGCGTCGTCACACAAATAATAATTGCACGTGGCCGAACGCCGATCAGGCGTGAGCACACATCCTCGATCCGCAGGACCGAGGTACGTGCAACGCGCAGGAAATCCATCACTTGCAGCGACTCGCCGAATCGAAAGGCCCCGCGCGCTCGGCACGAGCTGCCCGGCCCGCAGCTCGTCCAGCAGAAAGTCACGTCCGCCAAGACGCACGATTCGTCCGATGTCCGCCCACGCAACGGCCGGAGGCGCCGCACAACAGCCTGCACGACCTTGCGGACAACGCCGGCACAAAGGCGAAAGCACGAGCGAGTCGACGCCGGCAAGGTCGAGACGAATCATGGGCCAGTTATATACAACCGACGACCGCTGCACCGTGCTAGCTTGCCGCCGAAGCGTCTCCCATGTCCGCCCTACACCTCGTCTTCCTGGGCACGTCTGCCGCCGCCCCAACGGCACATCGAAACCTGTCCGGCCTGTTCCTCAAGCGCGAAGGACAAGCATTTCTCTTCGATTGTGGCGAAGGTACGCAGCGCCAAATGATTCGTTATGGCACCGGGTTTTCCCTGGATGCCGTGTTTTTCACGCACTTCCATGCCGACCATTACTTGGGCATCATCGGGTTCGTCCGGACGCTCGGTATGCTGGGACGAACCACACCGCTCGTCATGTATGGACCGAAACCGGCCGCAACGTTCCTGCCCAAGGTCATCAAGCTTGGCGTGGATGAAGTGACGCTGCCGATTGAAATTGTCGAAGTCGAACCTGGGCAAGTGGTGCTGCGCGGTCACGGTTATCGCGTCGAAGCATTCCAAACGGATCACCGCATCCCTTCGGTGGGATACGCGCTCATCGAAGATGCGCGCCCCGGGCGCTTCGACATCACGAAAGCTCAGGCGCTCGGCATTCCCGAAGGACCGCTCTTCGGCAACTGCAACGCGGCGAAACGATCCGTTTGCCGGATGGACGCGTCGTATCGTCAGGCGACGTCGTGGGGCCAAACCGCACAGGAAGGCGCATCGTCGTTTCGGGCGAC
Organism: Polyangiaceae bacterium; assembly: GCA_016715885.1. Classification (NCBI taxonomy): domain Bacteria; kingdom Pseudomonadati; phylum Myxococcota; order Polyangiales; family Polyangiaceae; species Polyangiaceae bacterium. The sequence goes on along the minus strand of JADJXL010000018.1, from coordinate 453,389 downwards.
ACGAGGCCCTGTGACGGAACCATCGCCGCCGCGGAAGGTGCCGATGTGCTGGTGCACGAGGCGACGTTTGGTGATTTGGAACAACTGCGCGCCCGTGACACGCGGCATTCGACGGCGCGAGAAGCGGCGATCGTGGCGCGCGATGCAGGCGTCAAGCAGCTCGTGATGACGCATCTTTCGACGCGATACGACCGTGAACCAGGGACGCTGCTTCACCAGGCGCGAGAAGAAGTGAAACCGGGCACGCTCGTCGAGGTGGCCGAAGACGGGATGCTGGTGGAAGTGCCGGTACATGATTAGGGCGTGAAAACCCTATTGGCCACTCACTCCGCCGAGATTTCTTTCTCGAGCGCGTCGACTTCCGCCTTGTAGTTCGCCGGCGTGATGTCCTTCTCCGCCTCGTCGTCGAAATCGGCCGGCGTCGGGATGTCGTCATCCTTGACCGCCTCCGCCGTGGCCGTCTTGCCATCACCTGCTGCCGGTTGGGCCGGCTTCTGCTCTTCACACGCAACGACGCACATCGAAGCGGCAAGCAGCACCAACGTCATCCATCGGCCCATTTCCCACCTGCCTTGTCACCGGCCGTAACCGTCGCCTTCGCGTCGTAGCCCGCCATCCACTTGTCGTGGCGTGCGTTCTCCTTCTCGATGAGCTTGTCGACACGCGTCACCGTCTCGCTGTCCTTCGCCTCGTCCGCAACGCTCTTGGCGCGTTCCAGCCGCGCAAGACGCCGCGCATGGCGCTTCAGCTCTTCCTTCATGGCGGTCGCCATGGGCTTGCCCTTCAGCGCCGCCTCGACCTTCTTCTTGATCTCGGCCCGATGCTCCTTGACCTTCGCCTTGCGTGCCTCTTTCCACGCCTTGCGCTTGGCCATCGCAGCCTCTTTGGCCTTCTCGTCCTCGGGACCCTCCGGAGCCGCTCCTGCGCTCGCCGCAGCACTCGCCGCAGGCTCCCGTCCTGGCTTCAGCCGACTTCTCGTCGCCCTTGCCCTTCTCGTCCCCCCTTGGCTCCCGCCTCCGCAGCCTTGTCCTTGCCCTTGTCCGCAGCCTCGGCAGCCTTGTCATTGCCCTTGGCAGCCGCCGGTGCCCCAAGCTTCGTCGGCGGGGTCAGGATCGCAGGCTTCGGCTCGGCATTGGCAGCTCCGCTCATCGTGCAAAACGCACCGAGCACGAGCGCCAGCGCCCCCCTCTTCAGCCAGTCGTTCATTGGATTCGTCCTTTCGCAAAGCCGCGACTCGAAGCTCGCAGCTCGCGGGGCGCATCCTAACCGTACCCGATGCGCGTACGCAAATTCATGGCCCGGAACAACCGTTCTCCCGCATGGCGCGAAGCGAAAGCGCACCCGCACAACCCTCGATCACGTAGTGCTCTTCGAGCAAACCTGCCGTTTCGTCATCGACACGCACACACGCTTCATCCGCACACGTGCGCGCACGTTCGAGCGCCCGCGTCCCTCGTTCGATGATCGACTCGGACAAACCTGCCCCCGCCGGAAGCGAACCTCCCGTCACCAGCGACCACCGCGCGCCCGCGATGCACTGCCCAAGCTCCAAAGCTGCATCAGCCGCTCGAAGAAGCCCATCCGCACACTCGCCGTAAAACATCGCCACCACACCACGACCAAGCAGCGACACGACCGAGCCTCGATGCTGCTCCACGATCCGCCGCAACTCCTCACGACTTCGCCCCACGTTGCTCGATAACGGCAGCCTGCCGAAGATCACCGCCACCAAGTGATCCGGGTTTGGCTCGACAGACACGCCATCCGAAGCGATGGGAACTTCCGCGTCCAATCGAGCGTGACGCAGCCGTTCGAGCTCCCCCGCCACCTCGCGCGCCGACGAAAACCGAGCCGCCGGATCGCGAGCAAGAGCACGTGCGATGAACGTTTCGAGCGACCGCGGAGCATGTGGCCACACATCCTCGAGCCGCGGCGACACTTGAAGCGCGATCTTCGCCAGCAGCGCGAACGTCGTGTGCCCCGAAAAAGGCCGCTGCCCCGTGAGCAGCTCGAAAAAGAGCGCCCCGAGCGAAAACAAATCCGACGCGGGACCAATCTCGCCGCTCGCCTGCGCTTGCTCGGGCGACATGTAGAACGGCGTACCCAACGCAACACCCTCGGGCCGCTCGGAAGTCGAATCGTACGCGAGGCCCAGATCCAACAGTTTGACGACAAAAAGGTTTTCCCGTGCTGCGCGCGACGAACAAGTTTCGCGGCTTCACATCGCGATGCACGATGCCCGCTTCATGCATCGCTTGCAGCCCGAGCGCCGTTTGTCTCGTGATCTCGATGGCTTCCGTAGTCGACACGCGCGACGCCTTCATGCGCTGCAAAAGATCCTCGCCCTCGAGCCACTCGAGCACCAAGTACGGGCGATCGTCATCGTCCACGCCGCCTCCCAAGCAGCGCACGACGTGTTCGCTGTCGATGCGCCCCGACAGGCTCGCTTCACAACGAAATCGTTCGCGGGAGAAGGGATCGGCCACGAGGTGCTCGTGAAGGCGTTTGATGGCGACAGGAATGCCTTGCACCTTGTCGAAAGCTCGAAAAACTTCGCCGGTGGCGCCGATGCCCACGCGTTCGCCGAGTACGAAACGATCCGCGAATGACATGCGCGCCGGAAGCTCTCCTTCGTTCAGACTTGCGCTTGGGCGTCAGTGCCAAGCCGCAGTGGTGCGTACGGCTTGCCCCGTACGATCGTGTTCGGCAAGCAGTTCGACCGTACGCGGCCGGCACTCGATGCAGGACGGAAACGTCGAGCCATGTTTGCAGGCGACCATGAGCGCGTCGTTCGAGGAAAACTCGTGCGCGTCGATATGGCGCCCACACGCGACGCAATGGATGTGGTGCGAGTGGACATGGCCCGTCTCCGGGCTTCGCGGGCGCGAGCGCTTTTCGTTCACGCTTGGTCAGTCGTTTTTCTCGTTTCATCGATCGCTCCGGCAAGGTCGTGTTGGGCGACGCTTCCGAGCGGTCATACGAGGTTTTTCACGTGTGAGCAAGGGAGTTTTGTCGCGCGAGGGCCGCAGTGCATCAAAAAAACTAGCGCTCCGTACCAAAACACGAGTATGGTTTGCCCATGAATACTCCGCCTCGCCAAACACTCACCAAAGACTCCATCGTCGTCCTGGCTTCGACGCTTGGCGAGGATGCCGACCCAAGCGAAATCGTCGCGTCGAACATCATGTTCGTGGACATGCTCTTCGAGGAACATTTGAAGCGCGAAGAGGTATCGCAGGATGCATTGCGCAGTTATCACGTCGATTATTTCCTGGTCGAATACGAGAACGGGGGCTTTTCGCAATTCGTCTACAACACGCGCTGGGACGAGGCCATCATTGGATACATTCGTGAAGGATTGAAGGCGATGGGCGCCAAGCGTTACCTGAAAGCATTTGAAAAAGGCGCCAAGCTCGTGGAAGCCGTCGGCAAGGAAAAGCTCGAAGCGTATTTGGACGGCGGCTATTTTCACGACGAGGACGAAGAGGAAGTCGAAGAGCCGGTCGATTGGGATGCCGTGAACGAGGCCATCGACAAGGCGGGTGATAACGAAGACATTGCGGAATTGCACGCGGCGTGGCTGCGCAAGCATCCGCAATTGTACGTGATGCAATCGGAAGACGACATGCGCGAGGAAGCTCGGCGAAGGGGTGCGGCATTGCCCGACCGAGCGAAGCGGATAGCCAAGGCATTGGCGGACGAGCCTCGGTACTTGCGGTTCATTCGCGCACTATGCAAAGAAGCGGGCCAGGAGCTCGAAGGGCTGACCACCATTGATCCGCGTCACGCATTCGAGGGGGAGCAGGTGCGTGCGTACCATTTCATCACGGATGAAGGGCACCATTACATGATCGAGCATGATGGGCGAGCGATCATGATTCGGGGCGAAACGAAGGAGGAGGTATGCAGCATCGACGCGCCGGAGGAGGTGGTGATGCATTGAGGGGCGGACACCGGCGAAAGGATTACGTCGACCTGCATGAACCTCGGCGGGCGATGCGAAGAATCGATGATGAAAGTTCCAGGACATCGACGAGCGAAGTGACAAACGCACGTCGATGCAGTAACGTGAACGCCCATGAGGCCATCGTTCAACATCGCCGGTCCGTGCATCCCGGGTGAGCACTACATGTTGCCGCCCGAGCGGCGTCTTGTAGATGTTCTCGAGCTCATCGAGGAACACAAGTATTTTACGCTGACGGCCGGACGGCAAACGGGCAAGACCACGAGCCTGATGTGGATCGAGGAGCACCTCAATGCAACGGGCGCATGGCGCGCGCTCTGGGTGGACACCCAGACGGCGCGCGAAGAGCCCGATCCTGCCCAAGCGTTCCGTACGCTATTGGGAAAACTCGACAAAGTTTGCGCTCGGACGCACCCCGACGTTCCTCGGCCGGACATTGATGCACTGCTGCGTGACCCGAAGAGTGCAGTGGGTGGGTATCTCGAGTTTCTTGCGGGTCAGGACGAACGCCCGTGGGTGATTCTTTTCGATGAAGCGGACGGATTGGTGGGCGAGGCGATGGTGTCGTTTTTGACCCAATTGCGCGATGGATACATCGACCGGAGCAGATCTCCGTTTCCGGCGAGCGTCGTGCTGGTGGGCCAGCGTCGGGTACGAGATTATGCATTGCAGGAGGAAGATCGGCGTCCGCTTACATGGCTCGGTACGACGTCGCCATTCAACATCACCGCAGCATCGACGACGATAACGTCGTTTACGGAGTCCGAGGTGGGTGAGCTGCTCGATCAGCATACTGCGAAGACGGGTCAGGTATTTCACCCCGAGGCCGTGGCAAAAATCTACGAATTGGGTCAAGGCCACCCGTGGCTGACGAACGCGATAGCGGACCAAATCGTGCGACGGGACGTGAGAGACAGAAGCATTGCGATTACGGCAGCGCACGTGGATGCGGCGAAAGAGACCATCATCCTCGAGCGGCGGAGTCACATTGATTCGCTCGTGTCGAAGTTGCGTGAGGAACGCGTGCGCAAGATCATTGATCCGATGCTCGTGGGGCATCAGACAGGTGCGGATGTGCTTGATGACGATTTCGCTTATGTAATGGGAACGGGTTTGATTCGGCGAATTGGTGGACAGATCGAGATTGCAAACCCGATCTACCGCGAAGTGATTCCTCGGACACTTACGTACATCCGACAGGGGCAAATCGTGCCACGGCGCAGTTACGTCCGCAAGAGCGGCTCGCTCGACGCGGCGAAGCTCATGGCGGATTGGCAGAAGTTTTGGCGTAAGGATGGGCATCTCGCGGCCGAGGGGTTCGGGTATCGCGAATCGGGACCGCATTTGATGCTGATGGCGTTCTTGCAACGTGTCGTCAATGGGGGCGGACGCATCGAGCGTGAATATGGGCTGGGCCGCGGGGCGCTCGATTTGCTGATATGCTGGAAAGAGGAACGTCATGCCATCGAAGTCAAGCTTCGACGTGACACGGAGACCGAAGCTGAAGGCCTGGAACAGCTCGCCGCGTACCTCGACCGTCTCGGGCTTGGAGAAGGCTGGCTGGTATTGTTCGACCTGCGCGAGACGCTTTCCTGGCAGGACAAGCTTTTCGTGCGGGAGGTCGAATACGAGGGGAAGCACATTCGAATCGTCGGGTGCTGAGCCTCGAGCAATGACGCGGAAGATCGCCGGCCGCTCGAAGGCTTCACCGGTGCATCATTCGCCCTCGCCTGACGATTCCTCCTCATCGCCTTCATCACGGGCGGCCTTGTCTTTCAGGAAAAACAAGTCTTGTGTTTTCTTGTCACGCGGGAATGCGGCTTGAATGCGAGCGGCGACTTCGGCGAACACGTCGAGGAATTCTTCTTTCGCAAGATCCCGTGCGGCGAGCGCTTGCGTCACCTGCTCGATACCGCTCTTGCGTGCTCCGAGCGCCGTCTCGTAACGCGAGCGCTCCGTGGCTACCTTGTTCTTGTCATCGATTGCCGCGGGATAAATGCTCGTGACGTTGTCATAGCGTCCTTCGAGCTGCCGCATTTCGTCGACTTGCGTGCTCCCCACGGGCTTGATGATCGGCGTCGATCCATTCGGAAAGAGCGTCGTGGCGATGCGCCCTCCTGCCTCGCCGTCTTCGATCTGGGCTCGCTTCAGGCACGCGCGCACCACCTGATCGGAAATGCGATCGCAAATCGCCACTTCGATACGCAGCACAATCAATGCCTTGCGTTTGGCGATCAATTCCAACTGCTTCGCGAGCAGCCCGTTGGTTGCCTTCGCGAGGATCGTTTCGAGTCCCACGAGTGCTGGGACATCGCTGAACTTGGACAACATCCCCTGCGTATGTAGGCTTTTTTCTTCGCATCGCTCGATGGGCGTGCGCATCGTCGGGAGAGCCGCCATGGAAATCGCCTCCTGGGTTCTGGTATCGGCGATACAGCAGAGCCGAAAGATGTACGCTCGTCAAGCATGCCGACGTGCCGTGTCGGCGTTTTTTTCGTGGGGCGCGTCCGGCAACGTATCCGAGGGCCAAGCATCGCCATGGACAACGGTGCCGCAACGTTTCCGGTGTCGATGTTGCAGCGTGGGGAGCGTCGAGAAACGTTGCTTGTCCTCGCGCATCGTCGTGGTCGCGAGGCACGTGACGTGTCTGGGCAGCGCGCACGGCGCCGACGACGTGCAAGCAGCGTGTCGTGGCGGTCTGCAGCGGCGTGGGCAATGGCAAGCAACGTGGCGGCACGTGGCGCAGCGCGTGTGCGAGGTGCCGAGAAAAGAGGCTGGCACTTTCCCGGCGTGCTGCTGAGCTTGCGCTCGCGTTGGCCGGCGCCGAGGCATCGGTGTGTCCGTAGGTCGAGGAATTTCGACGACGGCCTGCGCGTTCAGCCAGCAGCGAAAACGCGTCGTCTTCAGGCTGTGGGAAGGGATACGCTGCGTCGGGATTGGGCGAGCCTGGGCAGACGATGCAACACCGAAATTCCACATTTTTCGCCATAGGCGCTTGCAAGTTCGAACACGAGCCTGGTAGCTTAGCGAGCGGCGTTATCGAAAATCATGCCGTTCGTAGGGAGGAACGTTATGCGAAGGAAGCTTCTGGGAATTTGCGGATTTCTACTCTTCGGCACGTTCGGCATGCTTTCGGGTATTGCGCAGGTGCGCCATGACGAACCAAGTGCATCGAGTCAAGGTGGGGCGTTGCAAGCGGATGTCGTGCGACTACAAGACATGAGTCCGGAGGAAAAAGAGCGTCGGCGCCAAGAATGCGATACAATGGAAGCATACTGCCGCGATTGGTGCGGTCGCTCGAAGCAGGGACAAAAATGCTATGACGATTGCTGGCGGAAATACGTGGAATGTCTCAAGAAAATTCCGCATAATCCCCCCAAGAAACCCGACTACTGATGGCAATTCTCGCGACCAGGACGCTCAACTACGTCGATGATCATGGCGTCATGAAAGACGTGACCATGACGCTTCTCAAGCGCATTGAGCAGGACGGTACTTGGAAACTTGGCTTGCGCTTTGGCGCACCAATCACATGGGAAATGTTCATTCGTGGGGATGACGTTCTCGAAACGATCACGTCCATTCTCGCAGCATGGTGGGTTCGTCTTTTCGTGGGGGGCATGCCGATAGCGAACAACATCCGTTGGATCGATGGTCAGGGAAAGGAAAGCTTCAATTGCGGTTTGCCCGCATTGCGCAAAAGACCCGATACTTGGACCGCTGAGGCGATACCTCCGACTGAGAAAAACCCTGGCAATCTTGAAATACTTTCGGAGTCGACGGCGCCATTTCCCGATCGAACTGGTGTCGAGCAAGAGCGCCCGGTATTCGTGTTCATGCCTCAGCAAATGACGGACGGGCGATGGAGATGCGGCTTCGCTTTCGACGCAAAAGACACCGCGCCCATTCGTTATGGGGTCGGGGATGACTGGATCCAGGCATTTCTCGATGCCGCGGCAATGATACGCGTCGTTTATGAGTCCATGTTGCCACAAGGTTGGAAGCCACGCGACGGGATCGGGCTAGAGATGTTGCCGTATAAAATGGGTCGGGGCTACTTCATCGACGAACGTGAGTAGCAACGCGCGCTTGCGCCGTGACGTCGTGCTGCTAGGACGATGCACGCTTGCCCTTCGTTTGCTGCGTTCGTCGCGTCGTTCGTTGAGCCGAACCGGTTCGGGTTGATACCACGCGCACGTGTCGAGCGTGCACGACGCTACTCGATCGCCCTTGGTTCGTCACGTCCTGTGCATCGCTCGACGAGCCGACCTTACTCGACACGATGCTAGGGGCGCACGTCTCGCGCGTGCACGACGATGCACGATCGCCTTCATTTGTCGCGGCCGTCGCACGATTCGTAGAACCGAACTTGATCGCACTGCGCGCGTGACGCAAACGGATCCGTCGAGTATGTTCGGCAACCGCGCCGAGCTTTGAGCGCGCCCCATGGGCTGCGCCGTGCACCGCAAGGGATGCTCGCATGCGAGTAGCGGAGCGCCACGCGTTGCGAGTAGGGCGCGGGCGTTCGTCGGTGTGTCGATCGCGTCGAGTGTGTCGTGGCACAGCGGACCATGCAGCACACCGGAGGGGGTTGCTTGGCCTAAGCAGGGGAGACTGGCCGCGCAGCTGGTAGAACGCGAAAACGCGACCATGGCGAGCGTCAAGCTCCATAGCCATCAGCGTTGACAGCGCCAGAATGCCGTGTGACAAACGGAGTGATGGCAACCTACCGAAACGATCCCGACCTTGAGTTCCTGCGTAACTGCACTGACGTAGAGCTACACCCGCTGGTCGTATACCTGACGAAATCTAAAGATGGCAGTCCGCGCCGCAACGAGACCTTGACCAAGTCGCAAGAGTATCAGCGATACGCCCCTTGCCATAGTATGTATTGGCAGCTTATCGCAGCCGAGTTGCAGACATTTGGCGCCAATTCCGTGACAACACTTTTTCGCGGAGGCGAGGGGGTGTTGTATCGTGAGATTCTCTGCGAAGTTTGTGATAAAATGAGCGCCAACTATCATTCCAAAGCGCCAATTGAAGCAATTGAATCCGACTTACTCATGAAGGTATTAACAGACTCGGTTGCGAGTATGGACGAAGCCGATCGGCGCAATCTTGTCGACTCCCTCGGTATGACGACAGATAGCTATAGCGGTCCCGCCGTTGTTGCAGCATTGCAGTTTGGCCTTCGAGCTGGGGGATTTGCGACTTATCAGGTTGCTGTCGTTGTTGCGAACGCCGTTGCCAAGACTGTGCTTGGGCAGGGATTGTCGTTTGTGACGAATGCGTCCCTCACGCGGGGCCTCAGCTTGGCGATCGGCCCTATTGGTTGGGCATTGAATGCCCTTTGGGTTGGCGGTTCTCTTGCAGGTCCAGCCTATAGGGTAACGGTTCCAAGCGTCGTTCACGTTGCCCTATTGCGAGCAACGAGAAACATGGATTCGCTTAGCTGATCCTGAATTGGACTCAATCCAATTGCGGGCTGCCCAAACGTGCTTTGTACCCGTGAAGATGAGACAAGAATCTTCACGTGCCAATCCAGGAGTTCGAGTCTGTGTTTAAGTTCATCACAAATATTTTCCAGAAGTACCAAGCAAAAAAAGAGGAAGAACGACTCGCACGACTGCAACAGCTCGTCAGCCGATTTGGAGCCTGTAATGCACAGCGGATTGTGAACGGCGAAATCTGGTTGGGAGCAACGGCAGAAATGTTGGTGGAATCGCTCGGAGCACCCGATGACATCGCCGAGCAGCAAACAGCAAGAAAGATCAAATACACATACAAGTACCATAGGATTGGTAAGAATCGCTATCGGCTGCGTGTCAAATTAGAGGATAATGTTGTAGTCGGCTGGGAAGACAAGGGGGAGCGCTATGATTGATGCATTTACGATTCTATCGGGGCGATTTCGATTGAATCAGATACCAACCCCTCCACGTGCCTAGGAAAAATAGCCTCGAAATTCCGGCATTGACGCGTCTACAGCGCATGCGTCATCCGCGGGGATTTTTGCCCTCGCACGCGTCTAGATACTAGGCTTCTTCGCGGGGCGCTCTTCCGTGTTCGTTCACGCTGATTTTTCTTGACCCGCGAACACACGTATACCTCGACGCCAGCCAATACGAGCGCTAGCTCACGCAAGATGCGCCCCCCTTCACGCCCGACGCATCTTCGAAAACTGAAGCGAGAGCTGCCCCAGCGGCGCTCTTGTGACTCGGCGCCCGATACGCGACCGTCAACCGCTCAACTCAAACTCCCAAATGATGCGCCCGCAAGCACTTCGGCACTCCCGTCTTGAACTGCCTTGCCGTCACGCGTATCCTGCCCCCACATCCACACGCGCACGTGTGCCCCTTCGCATCTTCGACTGCCGCCCATGCTTTCGCCTGTCCACGGCGTGCGCCTGATCCCTTCGCAAACACGACGGGCACTTTTGGGTCCAAGATAAGGGGATCTGAGCAGTGGCCTACATAGGACAATTCCCGTCCGACGTGCGTAAACGTTTGCTTGACCGGCATTTTCGTAAGGTGCATACCTGCCCGTGGTCGGGTTGTCCGACAAATACATTGCTAGCGGGGGCTTGCCTCGAGAACGCTTGAAGGGACGAACGCGCATGACGTCATTGAGTCGCGCCAATGTTTTGCATTCTTTATCGTTGTTTGGCGGGCATGGACTCCCCTCGGCCTCTTTTCGGGGTGTGCTCAACCAAGCAGACGACCTCTGACCCACGTGCTTTTGCGGAGAGCTTTTCCATGTTGAGGCTGCCACGTACGATGGGCCAAACGCTCGTGCCGGTGGTGGGGTTCGTGGCGCTTGCCAACATGGGATGTGCCACAACCATTGCGGCCAAGTATCCGCATCTCGATCGCCGTTCGGTTTGTCTGTTGGTGCCGGACATCGAGCAGGATGCCACCGAATGGATTTACGACGAAAACAACAACCCCATCTCGAATTATCACCCGGAGATCGTCGATCGGGTGGCGGCCACGGCACGCACGGTATTCGAGTATGATCCCAACGCGGATCCGAGCAGTCCCCGGTATTTGCCAGCGCCGTACGATCAGCTTCAGTGTCCGGCGCGCGTGTCGTGGTTGCCGTCGCAAGAACCGCAACAGTCGCCGCTTCCCAAGGCTTCGTTGGAGTTGTCGGTGTACAAACCCGCTTCGGGCGGCATGCGTGTTCCCCAGCCCGTCGCAAAGCAACTCGCGAGCTGCCCGAGTGACAGCGCCGCGCGCCTGGGAGCCGTCAGCTACACGATGAACTTCAACGTGTATGTCACGGACGACGGCCAAGCGGTTTCGGCTTACGTGAAGCAGTCGACACTCGGCGATCGCGCGACCGAGGCGTGCATGGTCGAGGCGCTCCGAACGACATTATGGCCCGTGGCGGACGTGGCGACCCCCGTGACCGCAGCGCTGGGAGCGCGGACGTTTTTCGCTCAACCCGCGCCCGCAGAGCGGCTCCCCAATTGGCTGGAGGAGTCGGGCATCCGTCGGATCCTGCCGCCCCAAGGCGCGCAGCCCCCTGGCGAGCCCGGAGGGTTCCGCAACCCGTACTACGTCACTATCCCGCTCGGCCCCCTATCGTGGGCGTCGGAATCGGTGTCACAATATTCCTCCTGCCGCGTAAAACGGCGCCGGCTTGGGCGGATGAGCTGAACCCGATCACGCGGCGGCCGTATACGAGCCCCGAGGAATACGAAGAAGTCCGCAGGTTATCGCCGCAGGAGATCCTGCAACGGCAGCAGGGGCAAATCACGAACACGAAGCCGGTTGCACCGCCTGCACCGAGCCCGCAGCCCCAGCCGCAGGCGCCGCCGGATCCAAAGTGCGACAAGATTGCCGCTAGGATCAATGATATCATCAACGCAGAACGGAAGGAGACGCCGAAGGGGGGCTTCCCTCAGGGCCGCAAGGGTATCGCGGAGCGCTGGCGCGAAATTGCCGAGAACAAGGGGAAGTGGGGCAGGAAGCCCGACGGTGAACTGATCGACAAAGTGAAGAATCACTTCGCCGAATATGGAAAAGGTCAGAAGGAGCTCATTGACGAGCTGATAAATTGGACCGACCGAAAGTGCGAAGAGAAAGGCCATACTTTGCCGCGCAATGCCCGACAATATGCGGCACAGAAACCAGAGCTCGGCCCGGGCAAACCCCTGGAGCCCGCACCCACTCCGACCTGGTCAATGGCCGTACCCCCTGCCGTCAACATCCCAAAGGATGGAAAGCGTGCCAAGTGAGAGGCTGGCTGCATCTCGATTTGTTCGATGCTATGGAGGCAGTCCATGATCGATTTCCCTTTGAGTCTACGTGATGAGAATGAGCGCTGGACCTGGCTCAAAGGCAGTCTATGGTTGAGCCTCGACCAGTTCGAGCGCTTCTGGCCGGACGTCGGACTCACCCTCGAAAACGGCGAAGCAGTCAAATCTGCGGTGCGTGATGCGCTGCGTGTCCAATACGCCATTAACGCCGCGAACCGCGCAAGATGGGCCGCCGACCCCAACTCGCCCGACGAACTTGATGAAACGGCTCCCGTCGAAGAACTCGCCAAGACCTGTTTTCGCACGCTCACCGAGACGGCGGGGACGGAAGACACCGAGCGCGTTGCAGCCTGGCTGACAGGGCCCGTGCTCGCAGCGAACAAAGAGGCACCGTGGCACTGTACCTGGAGCATCCTGCTCTTCCGCATGGGGGAGGAAGATCCGAGGACGCTCATGTCTCATGGCATCTCTGGAGACACTGCGCGAAAGCTCATCGAGATCGCCGCGCGTTTCCGGAGCGAAGTCGATACGATCGAAGATCGGATCGAGGCGGCCGAGCAAGAGCCCTTGTCGGACTGGGATGCGATCGCCTACGCTGACTACCAGTGGGACAGTGCCGGGGTGTACCCGCTCTCTGGGCTAAGGTCGCTTTTCAAGTACCTCGCGTTCGATCGAGCCTGGGCCGAGGTGCTGCGTTGCACGCGTCCGGCCGACATCAATTCGCTGATCCAATGGGGTCGCGCAAATCTTGGACCGAACAGCGACCTTTACGAACACGCCACTATCCCCGACGACGTCCGCAGCGCATGGCGTCGCTAGCAGCCCGCGTAGGATCTGCCTCACCTGGTCGACTATACGCAATACAACGCTCGGATGAGCCCGCGTCATGTGACGATTTTACGTGTCCGCACCTGGCGGCCACCATGGCGCCGGATGGCGGCCGCCAGACGATTGCCTCACATCGCCGCCGGCCACTCGAAGGCTTCACCGGTGCATCATTCGCCCTCGCCTGACGATTCCTCCTCATCGCCTTCATCGCGGGCGGCCTTGTCTTTCAGGAAAAACAAGTCCTGCGTTTTCTTGTCACGCGGGAATGCGGCTTGAATGCGAGCGGCGACTTCGGCGAACACGTCGAGGAATTCTTCTTTCGCGAGATCGCGTGCAGCCCGCGCTTGCGTGACCTGCTCGATACCGTTTTTGCGTGCTCCGAGCGCCGTCTCGTAACGCGACCGCTCCGTGGCGACCTTGTTCTTGTCATCGATTGCCGCGGAATAAATGCTCGTGACGTTGTCGTAGCGTCCTTCGAGCTGCCGCATTTCGTCGACTTGCGTGCTCCCCACGGGCTTGATGATCGGCGTCGATCCATTCGGAAAGAGCGTCGTGGCAATTCGCCCTCCTGCCTCCCCGTCTTCGATCTGGGCGCGCTTCAGGCACGCGCGCACCACCTGATCGGAAATGCGATCGCAAATCGCCACTTCGATACGCAGCACAATCAATGCCTTGCGTTTGGCGATCAATTCCAACTGCTTCGCGAGCAGCCCGTTGGTTGCCTTCGCAAGGATCGTTTCGAGTCCCACGAGTGCTGGGACATCGCTGAACTTGGACAACATCCCCTGCGTATGTAGGCTTTTTTCTTCGCATCGCTCGATGGGCGTGCGCATCGTCGGGAGAGCCGCCATGGAAATCGCCTCCTGGGGTTCTGGTATCGGCGATACAGCAGAGCCGAAAGATGTACGCTCGTCAAGCATGCCGACGTGCCGTGTCGGCGTTTTTTTCGTGGGGCGCGTCCGGCAACGTATCCGAGGGCCAAGCATCGCCATGGACAACGGTGCCGCAACGTTTCCGGTGTCGATGTTGCAGCGTGGGGAGCGTCGAGAAACGTTGCTTGTCCTCGCGCATCGTCGTGGTCGCGAGGCACGTGACGTGTCTGGGCAGCGCGCATAGCACCGACGACGTGCAAGCAGCGTGTCGCGGCGGTCCGCAGCGGCGTGGGCAATGGCAAGCAACGTGGCGGCACGTGGCGCAGCGCGTGTGCGAGGTGCCGAGAAAAGAGGCTGGCACTTTCCCGGCGTGCCAACGAGCGTGTCAAACGGTTGTAGTACGACGCAGTGCGTGCTCTACTGGCAGGTGTAACGACAAAGACGATCCATGACGCAACGACGAACTGCATTTCTGGCGTTTGGTCTCATCTTCGCGCTGCGCCCAGGCTGCGGACCATTCAAGCCCAAAAAGGAATCTGAAGGGCCACCACACAAGGTATCCGAAAAGTGTTTGAGGGACATAGATCCGTGCGATGTGGGGTGCCACCAGCGGCAGCAGGGATTGATTTGCAGCTCGTGCTGCTCCGAGCAGCTCATCCTTTGCGACGAAGGCAAACCTTACGACGTCAAGAAATGCGAGACAATCGAACGCGAGGTGCGTGGGCAGTGATATGGTCTTGAGCGCTGTGCCGATTTTTCGAGGCACATGCCGTAAGCTCCGAATTCATGGATCCTGATCGCCGTGGTTCAGTGCCCCGGCGCCGCAACCTCGCACTTCCCGGATCGAATTCACTTCCCATCGCAGAACGTCTACATTACCATCGACCCTCCGGGTTCATGGGGAACCATAAACATGCTCAGGAGAACACGAACATGGCCGTATCGTTTTCAGTCACGGAACCACACGAATTGGGCAGGATGGAAGCCAAACGCCGCGTCGACAAAGGAATCGATGCCCTGACCGACAAGATGGGCTTGCGAGATACATGGACCGACAACGTCGCGACGATCACCGGGTCCGGCCAATCGGCGGGCATCACGGGAACGGCGACGGTGCGTAACCATGGCGTCGACGTGACCCTCAACGTTCCTGACGACAAAGTTCAATATGCCAGCATTTACGAAGCGAATCTGAAGAACTGGCTCAAAGACATTCTCACCAAAGCCTGACCCTCGAATCTGCCCCGATCCTGCACACGCAAGCAGACCCGCAGCGTGCGTGGAGGTCCCGCTCTCCTCACCGCTTTTTCTCGCCCCTCGCTCGGCTCGCGCCCAGGCCCGCACAGCGCTATGCGATCACGATTCTTTTTTGATTTTCATTCGGTAAAAAAACTTCACCATCGTGAGCAGCTTGTGGCGCTTGTCGAAATCCGTCAATGGCGCAGGCTTGCCGACCGTACGTTCGTATTTGCCCGCGAGTTGTTCCATCCAATTGTCCATGTCGCGAATCATTTTCGGAAAACGGGCCATATGTCGTATCTTGCTCTTCGTGAGATACCACTTCGCCGTGCGACGCGACCACGGCCCCGAGGCCCTGCGCGAATATAGACCGCCGGCCATGGTCAAGTCGCCCGATTCGACGAGAGATTCCACCAAGAGCCCGTAAAGCGTATCGTAGTGCTCTCGTTCGGAGTCATGGATCTCCGTTATTTTGGCCTTGGTTTCCAGGCGCAGCTCGCTCAGGTAACTCGTTTTCAAGAACGTATGGATCAGCTCGACGAACGTGACAGGCTCGGTCACGAGCGGCAGAGAGATCCGCGCATTGGCCAAAAACGCATTTCCCAGAGCTTCCTGAATGGCCATGCGCGCATGTTCGTCGCGTGCATGGACGATTCCAACCCTCTTGCTCATCCTGCCGATGACGTAAAGGTCGGGCGCCGTCGAGCTCGACATGTTTTGAAATTCTCGCAATGTGAGCAGATGGTATTTGGCGTCGATTCGCCTCCCTGCATGCTCGATGATCTGGTAACGAAGGTTCGGCGGCAACCAGGGGAGCACAATGCTGTCGATAGCCCCTTTGGCCACCGTTCGATAATCGTCGACGACGACGAAAAAATCACGAAAACTCGATGCTTTCTTCATGCTTGCGGACAAGCACGACCCATACAGAAGCACCGCCACGAGATTCTCGCCGAATGCCCGACGAAACGTCGCAATGAACGCATCGAGCTCCGCATCCCGCGCGCACGACATCGATGCTTTCGCAATCCATTCTCGAATGAGGCGTTTATTCCAAGAGGCATTGTTTCAAATTCCAGTCAATGTCAAGACGCGGAGCGAAGGGCCGCGCGTGATCCGGACTCGATAAGGCTGACTTCGCGCGTACAGCTCGCCATCGAGGACGTAGCCGGCGGTCGTCTCGATGCAAACCTCCTCGAACAGCCCATTCACGTTGCGCGGCATGTCTTTTCTCCCCAGCGCCAGATCAAAGAAATGGGCAAAAGCTTCATCCGCATCTTGATGATTGATCATTCCATAGAAGCGATTCGTCGACGATATGTCACCCGAAAACGGGGCATACCAGAGCGTCAATTTCTGGAGTGTCGCCAACGTGAGCACGTGAATGGGGTCGTCGATATGCATTCGGCCATCGATGTCGATCGTCATCCGCGGGCTCTTGAAGTAATCCTTGCCTCCGTCACGATCGAACCATCGAGCCCACAATGGATAAGCGGCCTGTTTGAAGATCTCCAAAGGTCCCGGATTCTTGGATTCCCGATACCTGCGAATCGACTCGTACACGAGCCCTCCGGCGAAAATGAAACCATGGCGAATCGTGTGATCAAAACCGTCTTCGACCTCGAGCATGGGGACGTCGTGGATTCGAATGCCGTCCGTGCGCCCCTGGGAGACACGTGCGAGGTACGTGCGCAGCAAATCCCCCGGCTTCGACCGTATGCCCATGTTTTTCGCAAGTGCATTGGCGGTTCCACCTTTCAGAATCAACGCGGCAGGTCGTTGCTCGGCGCCCCATATTTTATTGGCCGCCGTCACGGTTTGCTGGATGGTGCCGTCTCCGCCCAACATGGCCAGCACGCGGACGCCTTTTCGCTGAAGTCTTTCGAGCGCCCGGGGAATGGACGCGACGTTCGGCGGCACTTCGAGCAGGGAATCGTTGAAATGGCGTCCCCAAAATGACGACCTCTGCGCCAATGCCACACGCGCTCCCTTGGCGTTCGGGTTGATCATCAGGCCGACTTCGTCAACACCGTACATCGAAGCCATCATTCAACACGAATGCATCATCCTCACGAAAACGTCCAGGGCAAAAGACACGCCTGTCATTTGGTCGCTCGAAATCGCCGACGTCAACGCGAAGAGCAAAAACTTCGCAAGTCGAATCGGGCACTCATGCGCACGCAGACGCTTTGCATACAGTCGGCGCAAACGATGTGATATCGTCGCGGACCGTGAACACGCAGTTGCCCGGCGCGGGCGCAATCTTGGGCGGCGATTTTCGCATCGAACGGCAGCTCGGTGCAGGCGGCATGGGTGCCGTTTACGTCGCCGAACAGCTCAGCACAGGACGTCGTCGAGCGTTGAAGCTGATGCATCCATCGCTCGTGAGCGACGCGAAGCTGCGAGAACGGTTCGAGCAAGAAGCCCGTGTGGGAGCGAAAATTCCCAGCGATCATGTCGTGCAAGTGATCGCTGCAGGCGTCGACGAAGGAGCGGGTACGCCCTTCATCGCCATGGAGCTGCTCGATGGCGAAGACCTTGCCGCCACCGTAGCTCGACAAGGTGCTCTGCCTGCGAGCGACGTGTCTGCCATTCTGGAACCCGTGTGTCATGCGCTTGGCGCCGCGCATGGTGCGGGTATCGTGCATCGAGATCTCAAGCCTGAAAACATCTTCTTGTTACACACGCACGGCGTGCAGCGATCGTTTGACGTCAAACTGCTCGACTTCGGCATCGCCAAACTCACGGCCGAAGCACGCACGATGGCGACGAGCGCGGTGGGCACGCCCTTGTGGATGGCCCCCGAGCAAACCGATCCTCGCGCGAAAATCGCGCCCACGGCGGACGTGTGGCCCCTGGGGCTTTTGGTCTTCACGATGCTCACGGGTCGCTCGTATTGGCGTGTCGCGAATGATCCCGGCGTGAGCATTCCGGCGCTGATGCGTGAGATCCTCTTCGAGCCGCTCGTGCCGGCATCGGTGCGTGCGGTGGAGCTGGGTATCGAGACGCCGCTTCCCGCGGAGCTGGACGTGTGGTTCAGGCGGTGTCTCGAGCGCGATCCGACGCAGCGTTTTCCCTCGGCGAAAGAGGCCTGGGAGGCGCTCGTTCCGGTGCTCGGGTCCGAATCGAAGCCGCCTGCGGAGCTTGCGGCGATCGCGGCTGCTCGTGGTGGTTCGAGTGATCGCGCGCGGCTCGAAATGGCCGCGACGGCGCCTGTGATGGGAAGTGTGGAAATGGCGGCGACGGTGCCTGCGCCAAGCTTATTGGGAGCGCCTGGCGGTGATGAAAAGCAGGTAGCCATTGCGTCGACGGGGAATTCGACGGGGTTGTCCGTGGGGCAAACGGTACCCGCGGTGGCGCCGCCGGGTCGATCGAAGTTGCGGACGTTCGGGGGTATGGCCGTTGCGGCGATGATCGCGGTTGGTTCGTGGCAATTCGCGACGTTTCGAGCCGAGCGCAAGTTGACCGCGGTGCAAGAAAAAGCGTCCACGCAATCGTTGCCGATGGAATCGGCCGCGGCTGATCAGCCATTGCCGGCGGCATCTGTTTTGGCGCCTGATGTCATGCCGTCGGCGGGAGCTTCCGCTATGCCAGACGCACCATTGCCAAAGGAAGTGCCATCCGCAGCGGCGACGGCTGCGACGCGTCCCAAGCCGGCGGTAGTACCTGCCAAACCGGTTTCTGTGCCGGTGCCATTCGATGCGGTGGTTGCACAACGTTCTGTCGACAATCTAGCGGGCGGAGTGAAGCACATTTGCGGTCGATTGCCGGGACCTCGAGCTTTTTCGATTACCGTCGTATTCGACCCAAGTGGTCGTCCTTCGGGGACGCGTGCGAGCGGGTCGCAAGTGGCAATGCCTACGGTGAATTGTGCGAAGGGCGTACTGATGGGTGCGCGCGTGCCGCCGTATGACGCATCGTTTGGCAATGGAACGGCCGCGGCTGGCATTTCGCTGGATTGAGGTGTGGAAGATGTGAAGGAACCGCAACGTACTCAGAATTCGCACTGGTTTAGCGGTAGCATCCGAATAGTAGATATTGCGACTGACTCCGTTAATCGCTCTTCTTGTCACCCCGGCTCCAACCCAACCACCCGCCACCCATTCCCCTCGAACTCCGCTCGGACGAACCGATAGCTCTGAGGCGGCTGAAACCATGGCCAGCGTGCCCGAAGCTCGCACAATGGAATCGGCACCTTGAAACGCTTTGTTTGTCCAAGTTGCAACCCAATCGCATTAGATGCCCCCTCGAAATACGCATCATATTCAGGACGCGAAATCCCCGCATGCGCTTTGACCTGATTCCATAATTTCATCGGAGTGTCACACAAAATATTTTCAACGATCGCTCGCCCAACGAGCGACATCTCCGGCGAACTACTGTAAATCAATACGGATTGTCCTGGCATCACGTGCGGACGAATACGCCGCAGCTCGATAGTCTTCGTTCCGTCGAGAATCTTGTTCGCGAACACAGGTTTGATCGAAAGGAAAAGAGACGATGACGTCATTTCAAGCTCCGTACATGCCCAAGCGATACAGTTCGAGAAAGCACTCCTCAGGTATTTCGACTGGCGAAATGATCTGGTTTTTCTTGCCGACGTGTTTCAACAACGTTTCTTGAAGGCGGTCCCATGCAACCGGATTGCGAGAAAGCTCCGTCTTGCTGAATTGAAATGCCATGATCTCGTTCGACAACTCGTAATCCGCCGTCTTGAAAACTTCATTCCACGAATAGATGCCAAGCCGACGAAAACGACGAAACACTTCTTTCGGTACGTCAACAATGACTTCATCGATGTACGAATTCGCGCGTAGAGCCATCGCTCCCGGAGCATCCGTGGAGACGTACCAGAGGACTCGTGCTGGCGCGCTCAGAACATGGGGTTTGGCCTTGCGATAATATGCATTCTCTGGACGCAAGGTCAGAAGCGAGTTTTTGAATAGATTTCCCTGCGGCATATCGTCAAAAAGTTGTTCGGCCCATTGTGGCTGGATTGGAACGATGAAACACCTCAATCCAGTGCCAATCAACTTCAATGGCCACAAAGCCCGTTCGATTCGCAGGTGTGATTGCACCTCTGGCCCTTCGCGCAACACCCGGAGCGTTATCGTGACGTCTTGCGCCGTCGTATGGCACTCGGGATATGCGGCACCAAGTCGCTCAATTTCTCGTACCGCGTCGGTGGCACGTGTAACCATGGGCAATGCAAGCTTGACCCAATGGGCGCCCTGCTGGAAAAAAACCTGCTTCAGACAGTGCTTCGCTCACCCGCGCACCACCTACGAGGTCTTTCGCAATGATGACCCTCCGCCCCTCGCCCGAAACCTTCACCGCGATCTGATGGGCAAAATGTCGAGCCGCCGTGCGTCCAAGGTCCGACGCGGTCACTGCGAACAAACGCAACCTCGCAATGTCTTCATTGACTCGCTCGATGGCATACGCCGCAATGAGGTCCCCTTCGCGTGCCCGAATGCATGCGAATTCAATGCGTTCGGGGTAAGCCAATAGATCGCGCAGTTTTGCTTCAGTTTGTTTTCGTGGCTCTGGTGCTGGGTGGCCTTCATGAATCAAATCCGCAATGCGCGCAGAGACATCCTCCCCCCAGACCTTGGACTCGATGAGATCCAACCCCATGAGACGCCGAGGACGATACTCGGCATTGCGCCTTAATTGGTCGAATTTCAGGATGATTTCATGAGGCGACACGATTTCGAGGTCAAATTGATCGGCCACTCTTTCTGCAATATCCAGGATTTCGCCATCGCGCGTCACAAAAAAAGTCACATTCGCCGCAATAGTTTTCGCAATCTGCCGCAAATCCGATATGTCGTTTTCTGTGTTCCAATCAGGAAACATCACTTGTAGTCGAGCGAAGACTTCAGTCATTCGCTGCTCCGGAGCGCGGACTTTTTTGATGCCATCCGCTCGGGCTCGTTGGCGCTTGCGATCAGCCTCGGCGCTCCGACGCTTGATTTCGTGATAAATCTCGTCCGTCAGGCACAGTTCGATATGGTCTTCAAGCCAGTCCTCTTGCTCGAGCGCGCGAGATTCATCTCGTCCGTTACCGTCTGGATCGAGATCGAAAAAGATGTTTGCATCGATTACAACGGCAACGGCATCGGTGGCCGTACTGGCTGATATCGCGGCGAGCAAGGGTAATTGCTGCAATTCATAACGCCATTTCGTGAGCGGCTTGCGCTCTTTACCACGTCCCGGCTTTTCCCCGACGGGAATGAAATCCAAGCGTGGCCAAACGTCATTCGCTTCAAAATCCTGACGACACCAAAGGCTGATTTCGTAGCAGTCCGCAACGCGTTCTTTCATTCCCTCGAAAAGTTGACGAGCAATCCCGCGACGACGCGCGTCAGGCGCGACACACAATTGAGCAATTGCAGCGATGCGCTTTCGCGACACCCGATAAAGGACATACCCAAGCAGACGTCCACCTGAGTCCACCGCTGCTATAATGGCCCCCGCCTTGGCGTACTCGTCAAACCCACCATCGGGAAGGAATCCGAGCGTCGCCCTATGCACGCCCCACATCTCTTGCACGCGCGTCAACAGCTCGGAGTTCGGAGCAGCCACGACCAGGTTCGGCATTCGTTGGTCCCGTATACACCATGACGGATGTTCAGGTCAAGTCCCGACCTTTCCAAGTGCCACGTTCATGCGGCGAGATGACACACCACGCCCGGCGCGTCTGGGAGGCGGCGCAGCGCGTGTGCCGGGTGCTGAGAAACGTGGTTGGCACCTTCGCCCGCATGCAGCTAGGAAGACCATCATTCGATACTCCACATGGGCAGTGCTCGCAACCACGGTAAGTGTCGGTGTGATGTCGTGTCGCAAGTCCGTTGTCGCCATGATGAAAACGGTCAACTAGCCGTGATGCGCAGCCAGCCGACGATTACGTCGACTCGTCCGACGACCACACCTTCGTGAAGTCCAAACCTTTCAGCTTGGCCGCCTTCACCCGCGCGACGAAACGATCGCTGAAGTAGATCTGGCCCAGCCTCCGTCGCAGCGTGAAGATGTCCATTCTTATTTCGTACTTTCGTGATCATCGGTTTGGTTCTTGCGGCAGCCGCAGGCTCGACAGAACAAGTCACGAAACTACTCGTTCACCCAGCCGCGGATGCGTCCTGAGCGCCCCGTCGGATCCAGAACGAGCGCCAATTCGTGCAATTCCGTCAGCGTATCGATGATGTTGCCTTCTTCATCGATCTGCGCCAAGACCCAATCCGTTCCCTTTGCAAATGCGGGCGCGTAATCTTCGACGTTATTCGCGCCGAAGTCGAGCAGCATCACGATATCCCACAAATACTCCATTTGAAAATTACGCACGACATCGATGAGCTCTTCGTCGGTCGCACCTTTGGCGCGGAGGCTCTTCAATGCCAAGCCGCCACCAATGAATGGATCGCTTGGATTCTTTTCTGCGAGTGCAATCTCTCTGTCGATCCACTCCGAATCGCCTTCCTTCACGATGGTGCGCCACAGCAACTTCAGAAAGATGAACTTCGAGAGATTTGGAATGCCCTCGATGACCTGAGTCCTCGCCCAGCCTTCTGGATGTTCTACGCCGAGCTGCCGAAACTTTTCGGTCATCTCGTCCAGCTCGGCTTTTTTCCACTTGCGCTTTGCTTTTTCGTATGCCCCGTCTTTGCCCATGGGGGCACACTTATCACACAGGTTCGTCCGACGACCACACCTTCGTGAAGTCCAAACCTTTCAGCTTGGCTGCCTTCACCCGCGCGACGAAACGATCGCTGAAGTAGATCTGGCCCAGCCTCCGTCGCAGCGTGAAGATGTCCACGCCTTCGACCGCTGAGGGGATGAAGACGGGTTTCTTGATGCGGCTGATGCGATCGGTTCCCTCGACGTAGTTGACCTTCGACCGAGGTTCGTCGAGTGCATCGATGGCGCGCACGTTGAGCACGTACAGCTCGACGCCACCTTCGTCCTGCAGGGGCAACAGCTCTCCGTGCTCTTCGAGCATGTCGCGCAGCGCATCCACCGCAGAGCGACGCAAGATGAGTGCGCTTCCGAGAAACGGCAAGTCAGCCGGGCGAAACGCCTCGCGTTTGGTAGGACGAACTCGCTTGACCTCGATCGGCTTCCATCTGCCTTGCGGGGTGTCCCGTCAAGCTGCAGAAATGCCTGGTAGTCTTCGTAGGTCTCGCAGGTGATGATCTCGTAGCCCTTGGCATTTAGGTGGCCGAAGACATCCATCACAGGAACGTTCCTTTGGTGAGTTGATCCGCGATTTCACGCAGCTTGGCGATGACTTCTTTCTTCGTGGTCAAGCCCTCCAGCTCTTTGGTCACCGCCTCGAAGTACGCGTTCGTATGTAGCGTCGAGTGGACCGTGGCGCCGGTTGGGTTTGGCGTCTTCTTGGTTGCAGGAAGAAAAACCCCGTTGACTGCCTCGTCAAGGTCAATCTTGAACTTGGCCAGGATCTTCTGTGCGGCGATTGCTCTCTTGTCACCATGGGCGACGATGTGATGCGTGGCCCAACCAGGTGGACGCAAGATCTTGGCGCGTTTCATGTTGGCTGCGAGTCGCCAGGCCGACCACAACGTCGCCGTGTGCGTCGCCTTCGCAACCCGGACGAACCCTCCCAAACCGCCCGCTGCACCCGGGATGAACACCGGGATGTGCCGCAATCGCATGAGCGCCGCGCGCAGCGCGTTCGCACCGCCAAGCGGGCCCAGCACCAGCTCCATTAAGGCGACTTCCGCGACGATCGCCGTCGCTTCGATCAAAATGAGCGTCGCTTCGACCTCCGCCGCGCCCCGCCGCGCCCCCGCCGCATACCCATCCGCTGCGTAAAACGCCTCGTGCCGCGTCTCGTATTGCGGCGGCTCGGGGATCGCATCGAGCATCGCCGCGAGCCGCTGCAAGATTGCCTCGACAGACCCCGGATCCTTCTTGAAAAGCCTCACGATCCACGGGTCGCTCTTGTTGATGAACGCCTGCGCATCCGCTTCCGCCTGCGTCAACAAAAGCGATACGCGGTAGCCATAAAAAAATCCCTCCAGCCACGCCGCTTCGCTCTCCTTGTCGAGCATCCGCTGCGGCGCGTTCTTCGGCGACAGCGGCTCCGTATTGCAAAAATACGTGCTCCGAATGGTCGGCTCCGTTTGACCAAACCAATTTCCCGATATCGGCGGCGCGGTCGATTCCGTTTGCTCGAGGCTGCATGTCCCACCATTCGGCAAGTCGAAGGCGCTCGGCCATGCGAGCTTGCATATCGAATCCGAACACGCGCGACGCAGCGCGGGACGTAGCTCGACCGTGTGCATCCTGTCGCAAGGAAGCGCCGAAAGCCGAATGGGTAAGACCTTCACGCTCTGCGCAGGCGCAAAAGGATCGTAATAATACACGACGCCCGACGACAAAATGGCTCGATTGTATTCGTACGGATGCAGATTCGATACCGCTGGCAACTCGGGCTTCGGATACGCCCACGAAGTTGCATTCTGCTCGATATCCGGATCGAGCGTGCATACGCCAAACCGCCATCTCGCTTGCACGGTCAGCTCGTCGGTCGGTATCGCCCCGGCACACGCGACGCTCGAGAGCGCCATGACAACGACCATCAGCCACGGAACGAATGCGGAAGCGAAGCGCTGGGTCCCGTGCAGAAAAAGCGGCCACAACATGCCGATGAAGCGCACCATGACGACCCTCCGGCGCGTATCATCCGCGAAGTGACGTTCTGACGTCGAGGGAAAACGCGACGCACAAATCCCACGTTCAAAATCCTTGCCCTTTGTCTCGCTTCTGCCGTACCGTCTCCCACCATGACACCCGACCTCCCCGATCCGTCCCTTTATTCCCGCGCGCCCGTCATCACGGTCGAAGCGGGTATCGCGCTTTGCCGCACGCTCGCGGCGGCAAAACCCAAGTCACCACCCAATGCGGTCAAAAAGGCCGCCACGAAACTCGTCATCGTCGCCGATGCCGCACAAAATGCCCTTGCCGTGCGCCAAAAGGAAGTAGCAAGTATTTCCGACGAAAATGCGCGTGAGGTCGATCAATCCGGCGATGGCTCCTGGGGCGCTTTGCGTATGCGCGTCGAAGCATGCTCCATGCTTCCACCCTCCAATCCCGACGCCAAACGCGCCAACGAATTGCTCGCCATCCTCTTTGGCCCCGAAGGCCTGTCATTTCTAAAGCTCACCTACGCCGAGCAATGGGCAACGGCCGATACCATTCTCAAACGAATCGACGAAGACGGCCTGCAAAAAGACATCGACCATATCGCAGGTCCCGCATATCTCGCCCACGTGCGTCAACAACATACCGCGTATGGCGCCATGGTCCAATCCCTCATGCGCCGCGACGACGCGACCAACGTGAACCTCAATGACCACGTGCGCACCATGGGCCGCGCCATCGTCGATTACGCAACAAAAGTCCTCGCCATGCTCGACGAGGAGGAACCTGAATCGATCACCACCGTGCGCGATGCCCTCCGCCCACTCGATGCCTACCGCGAAGCGAATGCACGGCGAAATAGCAAAGCCGCTACGCCAGCAGAGCCCTCGCAACCGCCCGCCGAAGGTGGAACGAGCTAACAAAACCCCTTTCAAGCGCTTCCCCAAGGTCGCCGAACCTACCTCCAGCCCTTCGAACCGCTTCGAACAGGTCAATCGACCTCGCAAACCGAGTTGAACGCGTCCAAAACAGGTTCGTCGAGCGTCGAAACGTTGTTCAAACTGCATTTAACCGCATGATTTGACCTCGCGCGGGCGGTTGAAACCGGTTTCGGGAGGTAGATCGACCTGTCGGAGGCGGGTGAAAGTTGATTTGCGGCGCTTCGACGCGTGCCCCCTGGCCAACTTCATGGTCTCAGGGTATCGATGGCGTGGACACGGAACGGAGCAAGCAGGGTGGCCATGTCGCAGCGCGAGAGAGAGCATGACGACGCAGGAGCAGCGTCGTGGGACGCGCCTTCGTCGAAAGCGCCCAGCGGGTATGCCCGCGTCGCCGTTGTCCAGCTCGCCTACTTGCCTGCGGCGCTGCGAGACCGAACGCGTTCGGCCCTTTACGATCCGCTCTTCGATATCGAGCATCCCGCAATCGATTCCACGCTTCCCACGAACACGGGCACTGCACCCGACGCAATCGCCCAAGAGCACAAATCGCTCCGAGCGCGCATACGAGAGCAGTACACGCAGAACCTTTGGCAACGCGTCAAGGCGATCCTCGACGCATGTAGGCGGTTCTTCGTCGAACTCGTGGTTTTTCCCGAGTACAGCATTCCCTCCGAGCTGCTCGAGCAAATCGCCCAATATGCTCCCGATGTCGTCGTGGTCGCAGGAACGCACGCGGTGGAAGCGACGGCGCTGAAAAATAAGGTTTATGCGCGTCTCGATTGGCCTCAGCATCCATCCGGCCGACAGTCAGTGTGCCCGGTGCTGTTTGGAGGAAAGCTCATTGGTCTTCAACCGAAGTTGAGTCCTGCCAAACCGGAGCACGACATCATGCTCCCCGGTGATCGATGGGAGCCCATTGTCGTCTCGATGAATGCTGTCAATGGTCCGATGGGTGTTTTGATCTGCCTTGATTTTCTCGATCCCGACGCAGAGCCATATCGTGTCCATGTCGCAGAGCGCATCAAAGATTGTGCTTTCGTTGCCGTGCCAAGCTTGACACCATTTTATAGCCTGGGGGATTTTCAGGCACGCTTTCGAAATGCCGCCAATCTCCATCAGCGCCCCGTGTTGTATTGCAATATCGCCTCGCAGGGTGGGACAACCGTCCATATCAGCGACGAGCGAGAGCGGCGAGAGCGTCATTTCCCCGAATACATTGGTATGTTCGACGCGGGCGATGAAGGCGTTATCATTGCCGATATCCGGCTTGCTCATGGCCCGCTTGGTCATGCCACGACGAACCCCCATCCCCCCCTGCTCCGCCCTGTGGCCGCGGCGAGTCTCTTATACCGGAGCATCTCCGATGATGCACGGTACGCGAATTGGCGCGACACGATCGGTACGTGCCTCGCTGGGGTCGCTGATGACGATTTCGAGGCGATTCAGGAGATTGCCGTATATGTACGTGAAGCCGACGCGCTCCTGCGGAGTGCAGGGAAAGCCGGCATGCGCAAGCGACGACTCGCGCTCCTGCGCGCCGAAATCGAGTCCGCGACCGACGTGGAATGGATCAAGCAGCTCACGCGCGAAGTCGTGCTCCCGCCGCACGTGCTTCCGTGGAGCGTGTTGCAGGGCGCGCTGGCGCGCGGCGCCGCTGATGTCGCGCGCGTGTGGAGCGAGCGTGATGGCGAGGGCTTGCACGCATTCGCTGAAGTCGCCGCAAGGCTACGAAAGGCCGTACCGCGAGATGACACGATGCTCTCGAAAGCAGGGCGGGATGAGGTCGACGCGATCGAGAAGGCGGTCCGTGCAGACGCCCCGCGAGCGCGTGATCCGCGCACGCGCGAAGCCGTGATCCGCGTCTACGAAACGATCGCAGAGAGCACACTCGACAAGCACGCCGAGCAGGCCAAGGCTGCATTGCGCGCTGGTGAATATGCAAAGGCCGAACGCTTTTTTCGTGAGGCGCTGGAGACGGCGACAAGGATCACGAACGCCGATCCGAAAAACATCGAAGCAGCCACGAGAGCAGCGACAAACCAACTCAACCTCGCCGTTTGCGTGTTGAATCGGCAAGCAAACGACGAGGGCAAGGCGCTCCTCGACCTCATCGACCCGGCGTTGCTCTCGCCAAGAGGTCGCTGCACGTTTTCCGAAGCGCTCGCGGCCGTGGGCAACCTCGACCGGGCAAGGTCCGTGCTGCCCAGCGAGGAGGAAGCGCTTTCGGACGAAGACCGCGCGCGCTTGCGTGACACGCAGCAGATCCTCGCGATTCTTGCGGGCAAGCTACCGGACGAGCTTTCATCGAGCCTTCACGTGCAGCGCGTTGCATCAGAACTGTTGCTCGAGCGCGACGATTTCGCGGGGGCCGCGGAGTACGCGATCTGCGTCATCGAAGGCTCAGAAGCCGATCAGCTCGTGACGGCGAGCGCATTTTCGGTGCTCAGCGCGGCACTCCGATGGAGCATGTTCGAGGATCCACCGAATGCGGCGTTCATCCGCGTGGAGGCGCGCGAGGCGTGCGTGCGCGCGATCGAATCAGCGCTTTCACGGATCGACTTCGAGCGCCTGCCCGAGGGGATGCGAGAGCGTGTTGGGCCGTGGCGTGCTTCGTACTTGGGTCTTGTTTTCGATATCGATGCGATCCTGGCGAGCGGTAATCCCCTCCCACCAGCGCACGCAGAACCGAGTGTACAGGCCCGCGTTTACGCGGCCGATTTGGCGGGAAAGGGAAAACTCGAAGAGGCACTAGCGACCTTGCCTTCCGAGGATCATCCCTGGCGAACACGGTACATGCGGATCGAGCTGATGGCGATTGCGGGCGCGACGACGAGGGCGCTCGAGGAAGCTCTGTTGCTCGCGCGTGAATTTCCGGGACGCGCGCCCATTGCATACCAGGTTGCAGCTCTTTTGCACAACGCAGGGCGAGCCGAGGAAGCGCTGCCGCATGCGGGGGAGGCGTTCCGACTGCTTCCGGGGATAGGGCAGCGGCTCTTGCTCGCGCGATGCCTGCTCGAGCAGAAGAAGGCTCAGCGCGCGTGGGAGTTGCTTCAGCCCCTGCGAGAAACGCGCTCGTCGCGCGTCCTGTTGCTGTTGGCGCAGAGCGCGGATGGCGCCGTGCTGCATGAAGCGCCGCGGCTTTGGGAGCGGTATCTCGGCGAAAAACCGGACGATGGAACGGCGCGCGTTCGATATGCCCAGGCACTTTTCAAGGTCGACAAACGTGAAGAGGCAGCCGCTGTCGCATGTGATGTTTTGAAGCAAGCGCCGCGCGTGCTTGGCGCGGACGCAATCTTCACGGCAGCGACGCTCGTGCGCATGAAAGGCGATGACGTCGATGAGTCGGCCCGCGAGCATATCGAGCGTGCGGTAACACTCTTGCGCGAGCGTTTCCCGGGCGACGCGCAGGCCGAGATGCACCGTTTGCAGCTCCAGATGCTCCTCGGCGAATTGAGCGATTCTGCGCCGATTGATTATGGGTTGCTCGTGCAGGCCGGGCTTGGCGAGTTGGTGCCCTTCGACGAAACCGTGGCCCGGCTGGAGCAAGCAAGGCAAACCGAAGAAGCCGCGATTTCCTTCTACCGCGCAGGCGGCATTCCTTTCAACGCGCTGATTGGCCTTGCATCCCCAGGCGCTGCGCGACTCGTCGTACAATGGCTGCAAAACGACACTCGAGGCGGCCCACGCATCGCAGCCCCAGCAAGGCCCAGCAACGCGGCTTTACGGGCGATCCAATCAATTGAGGGGAAAACCATTCTCGTATCCGATCTCGAGCTGCTCCTGCTCGAGCACCTGAAATTGCTGGAGCTCCTGCGGGACCGGCTCGGCGCATCTGGGCGCATCGCGCTCTTCTCGGACGTGCACCGACGCATCCTCGAAGACGCAACGAACCAGAAGGTGCGGGCATCCATGGAGCCGCGAGCGGCGGATCTGGCCGACAAGGTCCGCGCCTTCGTAGCGCGCGGAATACGGGATCGATGGCTGGAGCGTATCGAGAAACCCCAGCCTTCCCAGTCCTTGCCTCCTCTTCGCGGAGAGCTGACGGAAGCTGCGAGAAAACTCGGAATCGAACCATTGGAAGACTTGCTGGCGACCCGCACGGTCATGGAGCAAGACCCCTCGTGGTTGCGCGTCTCGGCGGATGCGTGCGGCAGTGATTACATCGCCCATCGCGACATCGTGCAGATGTTCGAGTGGCATTCCAATAGGCAATTCCTTGATTTGTCACAATGGAACCGAGAGCTCGCTGAGCGCGACCTACATCTGCCCGATCTCGTTCGCTTGTTGATGAAGCCACCTCGCCTCGACGAAAAATTGTTGGAGCTCGCCAGGATTGGTTTTGCCGACGCTCTTCACGCGGAGGAGCTTGTGAACATCGCGCAGCAGCCTGGAGGGCTCGATCGTTCCGAGATCCATGCGATCCTCGAAGGAGTGGAATCGACCCTCCATGGGGGGCGCGCGCCGTCGGCCTTCGCGCGCCTTCAGGTGGCCAATGCGTACGGGGCAACCATCTGGGACGCATTCAATCGTCGTGAGGAGGCGCTCACGGCCGGCAAAGCGCCTGTGACCGATAAAAAGGAACGACTGCCAGAGCATCTCTTTGAGGAAGCCGACGCGAAGGCGCTCGCGCTGTTCGTGCTCAACCGCGTCGAGGCGATCGACAACAAGGTTGCGCCGAGCTTTCTTGATCAAGTCCTCATGTACGCGGTGGGGAAAGCCGTAGAGAACCCCGCGGCGTTGATGAAAGAGACCGATGCAGGGAGCCTCGTCCTCGATGAGACGACACGGGGCCACGCGTTCTATGCGTTCCTGTACGGCGAATGGGCTGCGGGAAATCCCACGAGACGAGCCGCTATGGGGCGCGCCGTCGTCGATGCTCTCTTGCTGCTCGACGAGCTATGTACCGAGGATGGGCCGAAGCGCTGGGAGATCGCGGCCCTCACGCCGACCCTCGCTCTTGGCATACGTGGTGGCGGTATCTCGCTCGAGGACCCGGAGATCGAGGCGGCAGCCATTTTGTCGAGCCAATGGAGCGAACCCGTCCTTGGGGACCTAACCATCAACGTTGGCAAACCCATCACCATCGACGAGGTGCTCGCGTATGGCGCATCGATCCTCGGCCAATCGAAAGAGATCGGAGGCAACGAGCGGACATGGTTTTACAAGGTTCCCATCGACGATGGCCGTGACACGCTGGGTGTGTTCGTCCCGGTGGAGGCGATCCTTCTCCGCGATGCAACGTCGGAGCACGCACGGCGCGAGATTGCAATGGTTTGGTCGCTGCATCAGGGAATTCACGATGGCCGGGCGCATAGGTTCCTTCGCGATATTGCCGACCACCCGCAGGACCGGAAGTTGCAGCATGAATACGCCCGGTTCACGGTCAAAGCGCCCTGGCGCCTCATCCGCGACGATCCTTCGTTCTTTTTGCAATTCACCGATCCTCACCCGTTTGGCAGGGCGGGTCGCCTGTTGGATATCCAGGAGCTCCGGGCGATGCTGTCCGAGCCGGAGCAGGGTATGTTCGCAGCAAGATCGGTTGCAGAGGCCCTCGCTGCGCGTGTCCTCGAAGGGGGGGACTGGCGTGAACTTCCCTATGCGCGGGAGCTGTTTCTCCAGGCAGCGGCGGTTCCGGGCAATACCGTGGCCATGACCCTCGGCACAAGGCTGGGTTACGGCATGGAGAACAAGACAATCATCGTGGAAGATGTGCAAGGCGCAATGGATCGTCTCGCGCGCCCGGAAGAGCATCCCATCGCACAGCTAGCGGGCGATCTTTGTTTTCTTCAATTTGAAGCGCTGCAAACGCCCCGGGTCCGCCTTCGCGAAGGTGAGATCGACCTGCGAGAAGAAACTCCGAACCTTGCGGCGAAACTTTTGGAGAGCGTCGTTGAGGAAAAGACGAAGAAGCATTTCGCAGAAATCCCACGCCTCACATTTGCCGAGGTCGAAGGCGCACTTCTGCGGCAGTGCAGCAGGGTCGTCCTGACAATCGCACAGCGCTCGACACGGCTACCGAAGCGCGATCTTCTGTGGCTCACCTACCGGCTGTACCAATGGCTCGTCGCAGAGCTCGAACGCATTGCCCCTGATGAACACCAGGCCGCATTGCGCCGACTGGCCGCCGACGCGCCGAAGGCGTCCTTGGATGCGATCGATATCCTGGATCCGCTTCATTTCGATCGAGAACTCTTCGATCACCGCCTCGCGACCGTGCTCTACACGCTCGCGCTCGGCGAGGAGCTCATACGCGGACAGGCCAAAGAAGTGCCGCCGCGCGTCTCGTCCGCGGCGATCGAAGAGCGACTGTTGGAGCTGGTTCAGCGCGACCCCCGCGGGGTCGAGTTATCCTCTGTTCTCGATTGGTTTGCATCGCCAGAGATCCCTGACCTCGCGCTCATGGCATTACTTCGCGCGGACATGCGCGCGCTGGAAAAGGTCCCTGCACGCACACGACTTCGTTTCCTGAAGTCGCTGGCCTCCTCGTTTCCCACCGACGATATGCCGCACGGGCCCACGATCCTCACCCGAATGCTCGTCATGGCGGTTTCGGACATCTCGGACAAACTGGAAGCGGAGGAGCGCGCGGCCCTCGAAGCGAGCGTGCGAAGAATGGACGACACGGCGCATGGCCGCCTTTGCAAGGCCTTCGCGCTCACCGGCTTGTTCGGCCCGAACGCTCCTCACCTGGAGGCCGAAGCGCGCGCGAGCCTCCTTGTCCATATCGATGCGAAATTTGCGCCCATTCTTTTTGGTCGATTCTTGGCGGGAATTGCCGTAATCGCGCCGGATCGGCTCATGATCGAATCCGAGCGCCTCCTCGCGTCCATCGAAGAGCGTCGACCAGAGCATCAATGGCTCGTGCCCGTGGCGCTTGCGCGCGTCATCATGCATGGTCCGGTCGCCGTGCGCACGCTCGGACGCAACGCCCTCGTTGCAGTTGCGGCAAAGGAGCCTTTCATGAAAGATCCAAACCTCGATGCGCTCCTCGGGCATCTTGGCCTGAAGAGAGAAAATCCATGAATGACAGGCGAGTCCATTTTCATGTGTTCTGTTCCGTCAAGGGCGGTGTCGGCAAGTCAACGCTGGCTGTCGCGATGGCCAAGCTCCTCGCTGCACGAGGGCGTGTGCCGGTTCTGATCGATGTCGACCTGACGGGCAGCTCCCTCGCCGACGGTCTCGCCCTGTGCGCGCCGAAGATGACGGAGTGTGTCGATGGTAGCATGGATCTCGACGCGCCGCCGACGGGTGCGTTCCTCTCGCACGCGGAAACCGTCAACAAACGTCATGCCCGGAAGCTGTGGATGCTCGAAGAGCCACCTGCGCCTCCGTATCTCAACGACGCGCTGCTCTATCAAGTGAGGGTGCCCCATCGTGATTGTCGCGTGGACGCGATGTTATGGTCGCACGAGCGTCCGGACGGGGTGCTGTATCTGCCCTCGTCGCCATTGCGAAAAGACGTCGAGGATAGCTCGATGTTGCTGCACGGCAATGAGCACTTCAAATGGGTTCGGCGCGCCGCGTGGGTACTCGAAGCGCTGCTTTCTCTGCGAAAGGACATCACCGATGTCGTACTCGATATGCCACCCGGTATGGTTGGTTTTACCCACCAAATCATCGGATATCTCGATATGCTTGCTGCAGGGGAAGCATTGACCGAGGATTTCCCGGATCTCACCGTGCCAGGCATCTTGGCGTCGGTGCAGATCTTTCTGCTCACGACGCCCGACTGGAACGCCTTGTTGCCCACGCTCGAGGATGTCGCTTCGGCAGCGATGTATTATCCCGCGCTTCATCTCCGACCGATTGTCAATCGAACGAACTTCACCGCGCTTTCCGACATTCAGCGCGCGCTTCGGCAGCGCGAGCTGGATCCTGCATTGCGTGACCTTGGGCTAGAAGAGAAACTCGAAGCCGTGGACGAAGGAAGCACGCTCGGAGAGATTTTCCGCCGACGAGATCTCGTAATGACGTCGAAGGAGGCGGCACGTCTTGAAAACATTCTCCTGAAGGAGGAACGATGAACACAGCGATTCAGCAGCGAGAGACTCGAGGGTGTCTGCCTCGTCCGAAGATATTGCCTCGGCGTCCGTCGCCGCGTCCGAGCAACACGCCGGAGTCCGAGCGATGGCATGCGTACATCGATTCCCTCGATGCGCGGATTGAACGCCGTGAAATCTCGGGGCGCCAGCGCGAGGCGCTATGTTCGATATGGCAGCGCGCACGGCAGCGATTTCCAGCGCTGCGACATCCTTCTGTCGGGCGCACTGACGATGCCTGGCTTCACTTGAGCTGGACGTACGCCGATCTCCCAGGCCTGTCCTTCACCATTGATATCGACCCTGATGGTCATCTGGAGTGGTTTTACCGAAATGTCAAAGACGGAAAGACGCTTGGCACGGAAGATGATCTCGAGACTGGTCTGAGCGAAGAAGCAATGCAGTATCTCCTCCCCTTCGAGCAACAACGATGAACAAGCCACTTGATGGCGCGCCCTTGCCGAATGATACAACCGTTTTGAGATTGCCCAAACCGCCACCAGACTTCATGGCCGACCGGTGGCGACCAGATTGGGCTATCCTAAATCCTTCCACGACTGATAAGGAGCACGCGAAGCAACACGGGAAACCGATACGCGTCTCTGTGTGGGACCACGCTCATACTACGGTTGAACAGGCGCGGTCCTTTCGGACCGGGCCAACTCTCGTGTTGACCCTCGGGGTGCGGGACGTTTTCGATGTCGCAAACCGCACAGGATGCCCAATGCCCATCGTATACGATCCGCTCGGCCCGCCAGAGGATGCTCGCCCCGGGGCTTGTGGACACGCGGGCATAGAAGGACTCGAGCGCGCCGAGACCGAGACAAAGAATCAACGAAAAAATCGCCTCGCCGCGATTGCAGAGCGTATGAAGCTTCTCGATGGGCCAGTCGAGCGTCAATGAATAACCGCGTTGGTTCGCTTTTGATCCAAGCCTACCCACTTCGTGTCGCCCATTTATTCAGAAGCTGAGCCATCCGGTCTGTTGAGTCCGGCATATCGAGTCGGGCGGGGGCCATGAATACGCC
This sequence comes from Polyangiaceae bacterium, assembly GCA_016715885.1. Classification (NCBI taxonomy): domain Bacteria; kingdom Pseudomonadati; phylum Myxococcota; order Polyangiales; family Polyangiaceae; species Polyangiaceae bacterium. The sequence goes on along the minus strand of JADJXL010000018.1, from coordinate 418,552 downwards.
CACATCCGTCAACAACATGCTGCCTACGGCGCCATGGTCCAATCCCTCATGCGCCGCGACGATGCGACCAACGTGAACCTCAATGACCACGTGCGGATGATGGGCCGCGCCATCGTCGATTACGCGACAAAGGTGCTCGCCATGCTCGACGAAGAGGAACCTGAATCGATAACCTCCGTGCGCGATGCCCTCCGCCCGCTCGATGCCTTTCCTCGCGAGCTCGACAGAAAGTGCTGCTGTTCTCGAGTCTCATCCTTTGCGACGAAGGCGAGACGATCGAACGAGAGGTGCGTGGGCATTGATGCGGTCGTAAGTGGTACTTTCTCGCTCGACACCGTCATCGTGTAAGCCAATCCGCCGGTCCCCCATGGAATCTACCCTGGACACTTTGCGAGTGGCTTCTCCGCTCGGGCGAGGCTATGCTGGGCTCTTCACCCAGCGTTTCGGGCCCGAACCGCGCTCCCGATCACACGCAGCCACACGCAGCCAGCGAGGAACCTCATGCAAAACCAGCCTCAGCTCATCGTCACCAAGCCGGACTTCTCGCGCCTGCGCTCCCTGCTCTGCACGCTGCCAGAGGCGCAGGAAGTCGCCGCGGACGACCTCGACCAGGAGCTTTGCCGCGCAACCATCGTCGAGGCGCCCGAGGTCCCGAGCGACGTCGTCACAATGAACTCGCGCGTGGTCTACGAAGACCTGCAGAGCGGCGCGCAGCGCGAAATCACCTTGGTCTATCCGCGCGAGGCGGACATCGCGAACCAGCGCGTCTCGGTCCTCGCGCCCATCGGCAGCGCGTTGCTCGGATTGCGCGTCGGTCAAACCATCGAATGGCCACTGCCAAACGGACGCAACACGCAAATCCGCATCGTGCGCCTCGTCTATCAGCCCGAAGCCGCGGGCGACTTCCATTTGTAAAGCGTGCCCGCTCGCACGCCGCTCTTCGGGGCACTGATACGGTCGTGAGTAGCCCTTCTCGCCGCAAGGCGCGGCTTCGTTTGGCCGCGAAAGTAGTGCTCGGCGTTCTCATGGGCGCCTCGCTCTTCATCGGCTACCGCCTGTGCGAAAGCGGTCCGGGCTTCGGCGAAGACGGGCTCACGCTATTGACGTTCACGTGCGGCGATACCACGTGCGATGTCACGTTCGGCGAAAGCCCCGACACGTGCCGCCGAGATTGCGCCGAATCGCGTCCACGAGTATCGGGATTCTATTCCGATATCACGCGCTGCCCTCAGCATGCCGAGATTCACGTCGCGGGTGACGTCGCGAGCGTACAGGGCGCCGTGCGGACGCTCGTTCGGAATGGCAAACGCGTGAAAGCCCGCGGTCAGGGCCATTCGACGGGACTCGGTTTCTGCTCCGACGGCGGCGTGGTGATCCTCGAACGGCTTTCGAGCCTGAGCGAGCTGGAACGCTGGCGAGGGCTCGATACCGTCGTCATCGAACCGGGCGTGACGTTCGCGCAACTCGGCGAACACTTGCACGCCCGGCAACGTTCGTTCGGCCCTTATGCCACGGGTTGGGGCGGCATTGCGGTCGTCGGCGCAATGGCCACCGGATCGCACGGCTCGGATACCAAGCTGCCGAGCACCATCAGCGAGCAATTGGTCGAAGTGGAGCTCGTCGACCAGCGAGGCGATATCGTCCGCTACAATCGTTTCGACACGCCAGCCGATACCTGGCGCGCGCTCACCGCACACGACGGCGCGCTGGGGATCGTCGTTCGAGCGCGCATCGAGGTGTTTCCGGACCGCAAATTGCAGCTCGAATTCCAAGAACACGAGCTCGACGAATTCAAGACCGACGCAGGTATCGCAGACGTTTTTGCCCACTGCGATTACGCTTTTCTCAACTTGATGCTCAAATCCAATCGAGCTCATGTCGCCTGCGGGGCCGTGACCGACGATCCGGTCACCGACGAGCGACTCACGAATTATCTATTTTCGCCTCCCGTGCACGACGTCGAGCTTTCGCTCGTGCGGACGGCCATTCAATGGACCACGGTGTCCCCGTGGTTCGAAGGCGTGCTCGAACGCCAAATCCTCGGCGGCTACCAGCATTCCGTCGGCATCGAGCCCACCCATGCCGGCGGCAAAGTGACGTACGTGGGCCATCGCGGCGTCGGGTGGAATCATCGCATCGTCAATTTGCCTCGATTTCCATATGCCGTACCTTATTTTTCACAAATCGATTACGAGGTTTCGGTGCGCGCCAGGGATATGCCGGAAATCGTGCGGATCATCGATGATATTTTCGATCGACATCAACGCACGCTGCCTTATACGGGCATCATCGTCCGCTTCGATCGCGCGACCGAGAGCTCGTTCATTGCAGGCAACAGCGTTCGTCCGGGCGTAGAAAAGGGCGAAGCGCTGGCGCATATCGAGCTGCCGACATTCGTGCCTTTCGGCTACCGCGACGAAGCTCGTGAGGCGTACTTCAAGCCATCCGACGATGCCGTGCGGGTCATTCTGGAGCGTTTTCACTCGGCCCGGCTGCACTTGGGAAAGAACCGCCCCTCGTTGTTCGCTCGGTTCGCGGAGCTCGACCGAGACGGCGAGCAGCGCGCACGTTACCAAGCCGTGGTATCGGAAATGGACCCGTACGGAGTATTCGCCAACGAGCACCTACGTCAGATGGGTTTGCGCTGGCCGAAGGAGGGGCAAGACTTCGCGTCCCATTACTTCCCCGAAACCCCCGATTACACCCGGACAGGGAACTGACCAGCGCAGGATGCTTCAGGGTGACGTTTTCAAGCCTTTTTCTCGGCGTATCCGAGCACGTTCCTTTTCGAGGAACGCATGGGCCTCGTTTCCGTGCTCGAAGAGATGGACCTTGACGTCTCGATTGAACAGCACTTTTTGCGCGCGAAGGATCATGTTGAGGATGGTGCGAATGACGTACGGAACGCCGAAAGCCACGCGAAGATCGGCTTCTCTCTCGTGGAAACGGCCTTGGGTCGCCGCTTTGCGTGCGTCCGCGTCGACGCTCGTGCATTGCCGGCCGTCGTAGAGAACGAAGAGAGATCCATGTTCGCGTTTGATGCGTGCGAAGAGATCCAGCAGTTGCCGCATGTCTTCGCCCGTCAACACACCTCGCACGGCCACCGTGAGCGTGTCGCCATCGATGCGAATCGCGTGTCGACCCAGGTCCACGAAGCCTTCGTCCCGCTCACTCATGACGGGTGACAATGCCAGAACCGCGTCGGTTTGCCAACTACATTGATAGATTTTACGACCCGACGACGGTGGCTCGGGGACAAATCACCAAATGCCTTCGTCGAAACGTTTTTCTACGTCGCTTTGCCGACTTTTGCACGCAGACGGCGTGCGAGGAGTTTGTCACGCCGGCGCATGCGGCGCAGTCCCACGGCAAATCCAAGGTACACGCCCACGAAGGTGGCGCCAATCCATGCCACGAGAAGGGCACTCAAGACAGCCATGACTTTGCCCTTGTCACGCCCCACCGACGCAATGTCCTGCAGCGGTTCTTCGAGGCCTCCGACATTCTGGAGGGGTCCGATGAGCCCCGCGACGTTTTCGAGGGGTCTTTCGAGTCGCTGCAAATTATTTTCGACACCTTCCAATCGCGTTCCCAATTGCTGCATCGAAGGTTCGAGCGCCGAAAGGTTTCGCATGGGAGCTGCGAGGTTTCCAAGCTTTTGCATGGGCGCGCCAAGCTTGTCCAGCGACTCGACCAATTGGTTCATCGTCTGGTCCGTTTGCCGAAGCGCCTCGTCGGTCTGCCGAAGTGCATCGCGCGTCTCGTTCATCGTCTTGGACGTCGTTTCGAGCGCGCGCGTGCTCCGTCCAATCATCGAAGCCGTACCGCAGCCGGTGATGCAGACGAGGACGACCATGCACGTCATGCTTCGCCACATGCTGTTTCGCGCCGACTTCATGCGGGGAATCATCGAGCCGACAGGCTCGACGTCAATCGGTCGAGCCGTCTCGTGCATATATATTTTATTCCATTGATTATCGAATGATCAGATTCGTACGTCTGCCCCATCCTTCGCTTGTTTGCCCGCGTCGGTCGCGGCACGCCCCGTGCGAGCTTCCAAGCGGGCAATGGTCGCGTGCACGTTCGCAGGCAGCCGAGCGCGCCAGCGGATGGCCGAGCCAAACCGCAAGAAATGGGGAGACCTCGCATGGAGAACAAGGACATCGATACGTCGGCGTCGCAGCCACCTCAAACAAGCTGGCACGGTCAACAACGAGCCATGCGCATCGTCACGGCAGGTTCGATCGTGGAAGCCCTGGGCGGCATCGGTGCCGTGGTGCTCTGCGTCCTCGGGCTCGCCGGGATCGCCCGCGAGACGATGATCGCCATTTCCATCATTGCCATCGGTGCGGCCCTGCTGTTTGCAGGCGGCGCAATGGCATCGCGCTACAACCAGCTCGCATCGCGCGTAAGTGGTGGACGCGCGGACGAAACGGAATTCGGCGGAAGCGTAGGAGCGGAATTCCTCACGGGTGCGGCAGGTGTCGTGCTCGGCGTCCTGATTCTGCTGAATATCTATCCTCTGATACTTGGACCCATCGCCGTCATTGCGTTTGGCGGCGGGCTGCTTCTATCGACGGGTGCGACCGCTGGGATCAATTCGCTCGTGGAAGCCTATCCTTTCGATCGGCGCGTACGAATTGCACGCGAGGCGGTGCAGGGAGCCGCAGCGGTGCAGTCTCTCGTGGGCATCGGCGCGGCCATTTTGGGGATTCTCGCGCTGCTCGGCATCGAGCCGTACACGCTGATGCTGGTAGCCCTTTTGGCCGTCGGCGGCGCCATCCTGATTTCGGCATCCGCCGTGAGCTCGAGAGCCCTCGCTAGCATGCGGGGCACGCACGTCTCACGCTGAGCGCAAAACGCTCGACGCCGGCAGTCGCCATTGCGACGGACTCGTGCCATCGCATGGGCGACTGCGTTTTTGAGCGTCGCTTTGGTCACGATGCCCTGCATGTGCGACATCTACCAGCAAATGTGCAACGGGCGCACGCGCCCTCGAACGACGCGGCGCATGTTGCATGAATACGCATCGTACCGGCTGCTAGTCCAGTGCCACGTCGTAATCGATGGGCGGCGCATAGTTTTCGTCGTCGTCTGCCGCAAAGAGGCGGAAATACACGGTGGTCCCCGAGGCGAAGTCGGCTCCGGTCGTGCTTTGATTGGCAATGTCGCCCAGACGCCAGACTTCTGCATTACCGACCGCGTCGTGCAGCATGTATTGCTTGCCAGGCTCCAGCAGGCCATCCACGGGCCCCTCCGTGCTACGCAAAATCCAGATTCCCCACAAATCCGGATCCGAAGGGTTGGTCCAAGACAATTCGAACACCTGGGTCAGGCTGTTCCAATTGTGTTTCACGTTCGTGACCGGCCCCGGCGCTTCGATGTCTTTCGTCCAAACCGGCCCCGCATTCGACCTCTTGGAATGGATCTCGTACGCATCCGTGCCCCACATCGTATAATACAAGAGCGTTTCATTGAGCCCCGTTTGGTCCACGAAACGATAGTTGTCGCTATACATGCCAGATCCGACGAACAGCGGAGCAAACGGTCCAGCATACACGATCTCGTAGGATCCAATGCTGCTGCCCACGGGATACGTCGTGCCCCACACGGGTTCCACCAGAAGCTTTTCTTCGGTACCGCGCGCAATGATGACGTCGTCGAACCATTGCTTCGATTCCATGTCCCATTTGATTTCCACATCCGTGGTGCGTGAAATGGCTTCTGCGCTGGCGATGATGACGGGCGAATTCGTCTCCTTTGGCGCGAGCTTCACGTCGAGCAGGACCTGGAAGTCGCCATCGAACGAATGCGTGAATACTTCGTACAAATGCCCATGCTCGTTCGGATACGAGAAGGTGGCCGTGTCGGGCGTCTGGCCTGCCGATGGATACTCGAAAAGGAGCGAATAGGTTCCATCGGATCCGGTCACGGTACTGGTCATCGAGTGTGAACAGGACGACAACCAATTCGGTTTGATGCATTCCTTGCGCTTGATTTCGATGACGGCGCCCTCGAGTGGCAAGTCGCGGATTGCATCCGTGACGGTTCCCGACGCCTGGAGCACGGCTTTGTCGTCGTCGCCGCCGCATCCGAGAACCGAGACGAGAGTGCATGCGAGCGCCAAACCGAACCATTGCGAAGTTTTCATGACGGCCCCTTCATTCTGGGACCGCACCCAATGCAGGATCCTTGCCGAACCGCGATACGGCGATACATTGCCATTGCATTCGTAACGATACGAGAGACTTTCGACGAAACATCGTCATCCCGAGTGTTCGATCGTTGTCGGGCCAACACAATTTCGGCATCGCCAGGTCCGGTCGTCGCCGATCGCGGACATTTGCCAACGTTCCGGTGTCACGGGTGGTGCACCGATTGCGCGAAGCACGAATTTCATTCGCGTGGCGGCGGTCATCGCCGTCGGGCTCCCGTGGATCGCGGGCCGCCGGGTCCTCGAGCGCCGCGGCCAAAAAGACGACATGGATCTTGACGTGGTGCGCCGCCTGGCATACCCTCCGGGCCCCGAAGGGAAAACCCCTTTGATCGTACGTAAACCCTTGCCAGGATGCGAAACTTGAAAGCCCAATTGAAGCTCGGTGCGCTCACCCTGATCGGGATCTTCGTTCTCGCGGGATGCCCAAAGGATGAATCGAACGACGTGCCGCCTGCTCAGCCGTCGGCTGCTGTCGTGCCGTCGGCAACGGCGGAGACGCCGCCTCCGAAGCCGACGACGAGCCTGGTTCCGGAATCGGGCATGGCCGGCGTCGCAGCGCGGGTCAAAGGGGAAGTCGACGCCAAGGAGCCCGATGCTGGCGCGCGTGGTTCGGCGATTGCCGCGGGCAAGGCGACATTCGCGGCGCCGACGGGGTGGACTGCGGGCAAGAGCGGCATCTGGACGACGGCCACGGCAGCGGACAAAAAGGCGGCGGTGGCTGCTGGCAACTTCGCAGCGACCGAGACGGCGACGGCGAAGCTGACGGAGGCCGCGACGGCATTGGGATACTCGGATTGCCAATGGGCTCCGGCCGAAACGGTGACGGTCGGCAAGGACAAGCTTGCGGGCGTGGCGGCGGATGGGCACTGCAAGCAAGGCGATGCTCGAGTGACGACGGCGTACGTGGCATTCGATTCGATGAAGGTGTTGGCGCTGGGCGGCTTTGCCGACGGCGGCGACGCGACGGGCGTGTTCTCGACGTTCCGTCATGTGAAGGGCGTGGCGGGCGGCGGTGGAGATTCCACGGGACTCAAGGCATGTTGCGATGCGCTCGCGCAAAACGCGAATTCGGCGCCGCCCGAGCAGAAAGGTTCCTACTTGGCAGCGGCGGCGACGTGCAGGTCGCTCATCAGCAATCCGCAAGGGCGCGCGCTCTTGGGGCAAGTCCGCGCGATGCTCGCAGGCGCGAACGTTCCCACGAGCTGTCGCTGACCTTCATTTCGACGCCGGGCCCACGAGCCATTGCTGGCTCGAAAGAGGCGCCGGGCCGACGACCGACGGAGCACCAAACTCGAGGTTGCCCCGATTCATCCTGATATCGATTTGCGGCCCGGAAAAACCCGGCCCGGTCGAGTAGGTCGAGAGCACGTCGAGCCTTCCATCATGGTCCCAATCATATAGCCAGACGTCTCCAAATCCCGCGCCGTCGTGACCTTTCTCCTCGGGGGCGACGTCGAATACCGGAATCACGCTCTCCAAAGACCCTGCGCCGTCGCCCTTGGCTACCCACACTTGGCCAGGATCCCCATCGTCATCGAGCCCTGCGATGAGGTCCATGTGCCCGTCACCATCCAGATCGCCGATGTCGTCGCCCGTCCCCGGAAATGGCATCGATAGAATGCTTTTCGGTTGGCCAAATCGGCCGGTGCAATCGCCTTTTGCCAAATACACCGTAGACTTGGCCGCTCCTCCGTGGTCGTATCGGACGTAAACCAAATCGGCACAACCGTCGCTGTCCATGTCGCGTACGTGGCGCGTTGGAGCGAGCCAATAGACGAACGTATCTTTTAAATTCAGTTCGCTCTTTTGATGAACAAAGGTTCCCCCGGGGCCTCCGAGCGATGCGTATACATCGAGGGCGTCGTCATTCGGCTGGCCATTGCCATCTTTCGGAGGAACCCACCCGACCACATCGATGTAGCCGTCGTTGTTGACGTCGCCGATCGAGCTGAAATCGTGGCGTGGAGGCGCGGCGCCGCCAAAGTTGGGCGTCATGAACCACATTCCCTCGGCGCAATCATAATCGAGGACATACTCGACACCAGTCGACAATAGCCACAAGTGGATTTCGAGCGCGCCGTCGTCATCGAAATCATCGACGACGACGCCTGTAAAAGGCTCTTTCATGTCGATGGTCTGGCGGTTGCCGAATGTTCCGTCACCATTGCTCGGGTAGAGCGCCATTGCCGTCACCTTGGCGCCGAGAGAAAGACTGCGCGCATACGTGAGAAATAGCTCGTTCGGCCAAGCGGAACAGTCGACGGCTGGATCTGCGGGGGCGACGTGTTCATCGACGTTCAAGCCGGTGCGCGCGCACGCGGGGAGTGAGGTTATCGCGGTCGCGAAGGTGGCGATGAGGACCCATCGTGTTCCATTGGAAGTGTTATCGAACATGGTTACCTCTCACTCGCTACTCGCGAACTCGTGGGTTTTGACCGACGTTCATGATGGGCTGAAGGCCCAAGAGCCGATCATGCACGCGCCAGGGTATCGCATGAGCGCTCGAGATCATCTCAAATTGCACGCATTACGCCCGTCGCCCACCACCCTTGCGACGTCCCCGTCCCATCGCATGAGCGACGGCGCCCGCGAGCGTCGCTTTCGTCACGATGCCCTGCATCGTATCTGCGACGTCCACCAGCGAATGCGCAACGGCCGCACGCACCCCCGAAATGACCACTTCCGCGCCCAGCATCGACACCGCGCGTGTCGCATCGATAAGCGTCTTCGCAACATTGGTGGACGCATTGCGCACGCCCGTGATGTCCAAAATCAACACGGATGCATTGCTCGAAGAAACCCCCGCAAGCGCCGTCGTGAGCACCTGCTCGGCTCGATCTTGGTCGATCATACCAATCAGCGGCATGACCATGATTTCACCCGTTATCGGCAAGAGCGGCGTCGACAATTCCGCGAGGCGCTCGGCCTGCGCCGATAACATCGCCGTGTGCATCAATTCCCGGTCGAGCTCGGCGGCCTTGCGCTGTTCGAGCTCCCGCTCGAGATCTTCCGTCCGCGCCAGGACCTCCATTTCGAGCCGCTCGTTGGCGCGTATTTGTGATTCGCTCATGCGCTGAATGCTCGCGACGAGCAGCGAATTTTCGAGCGCAATGGCCGCGAGCGACGAAAGAAAGCCGGCAATCTGAATACGCTCCGCCGTGAATACATCCGCCACGAGGCGATTTTCGAGGCACAATATGCCAGTCAATCGCCCGCGATGCACCAAGGCCAAACAAAGAAATGAACGCGGACGCCTTTCGACGATATAAGGATCCCTCGAAAAACGGTCGAACCCTCGAATACCACCCACCACGACCGGATTACGCGTCACCTCCACTTCCTCGACAATCGATTGCGGCAATTCCCACCCGACCGCCGCCGCCGCGTCGGAACCGACGAGCACGCGATCGGGATCGATGGTCATGCATGCTTCAATCGATAATCCACCGCCGCGATCGAGGAGCAGGACCGCTCGCTGGGCACCCGATGCTTCGACGATGACCCGCATGACTCGGTCGAGCAGCACATCCAGGACGAGCTCTTCCGCAATGGCTTGCGCTGCCCGCATGACCGCTTCGATGTCGTATTGGCCCTGCGGAGCGGGCATGATCGTCGCCCGCGTCGGCCCTTCGGAAGACCCCGCTGGCCTGCGCGGCAACAAAAACCCATAACGTTCTCGAAGCGCACCAATCTTCGCAATCGCGCCCCACCGCATGTACGCCTGATACGCCGACCCCATGTATGCGCGTGCGAGCGTGTCACGCCGGCGCTCGAGGTGAAAACGCGCAGCTAGCTCATTGACGAGCGCCTCGTCCCGCGACGAACCACTCTCCGTGGCCGCTCGCCCCGCACGCTCGTACAATTCCACCGCCGAAAGCTCGTCCCCTACAGCCCGCGCACGCTCGGCAGCGACGAGCAAATACTTGCGTTCGTAATTCTCCGGGCAATGCTCGGCCAATACGGCCAATCGTGCCAAATGCGTCTCGACCGTGGCGAGCCGCGAATCGAGCGTCGCGCGGGATGCCGAGCGGTCGAGTAACAACGAAAGCGCTACCCAAAACGAAATGTCGGTGCTGACGAATTGACCTTCATACTCTGCAAAATGTTTTTCAGCCACGAGCGCATCGCGCGCGGCTGCCCCGAATTCTTCATGCAATATGAATATCTGCGCGCGAAGAACCGAATACCAAAGCTCGGCCGACCCATCGCCCACGAGGGCCCTCGCCGCGACGAACGCCTCCGCATCGAAGGTGTCGTCGGACAAACTCGTGCGGTCCCGCGTTTTTCCAAGCAAACAGCGCGCCGCCTGAAGCGTCAGCACCACGAAAGGATCGGTAACGGCTCGCGCTCCCCATGCGGCACGCACGAACGTGAGGCTGCGTTCGGTCTCTTCGCACGCACGTGCAAGATCGTCCCCGAGCTCGAATCGCGTCGCAATGACGTGCCCCGCTGCATGCGACACGTACAGCAAATCCCCCGACGTCGCCGCCAGCTCGACCGCTCGCTGAAAATGAAAAAGCGACACGCGACGGGAACGCTTGGTGTGCAGCATCGACCCCGCAACGATGCGCACCCGACACGCAAGCCGCCCCTCGCCAAACTCTTCATCGAGCGCCAAACCCAATTCACCAAATGCGTGAGCTTCGTCGAATCGATTCGTATCCGCCGCGAGGAAAAACCCATACGCCGCAAAACCATACGCCGACGCTTCCGTATTCCCATGCTCGATCGAAAGCCGTACGAGCACCGCCGTGACGAGCCGCGTCGCCGGCACGCGCGAAAGAAATGCCGGAGCGGACAGGTCGAGCAAGAAAAACATCGTCGCGACGATTTCAGGATCGGTCGCTCGAGGCGCCATCTTGAGCGAACGAATGGGACGGTCGGCAAGCTTCCGATCGATGGCAGCTCGTTCCTCGTCGAGCGCCTTGCGCCACGCCGCTTCGTCCTCGGGCATTCGGATGCCCAATTCCTCGAGCCCAGCAACACCCGCGCGAAACGCTTCATCGAGCTTCTCGCGCATCACGAGCATTGCAACGCGCAAGCGGCACGCTTCGGCCCGCTCGAGTGCCGTGCGGGCCCCCGAAACCAGCTCTTCCACATGCCGCGCGGACAGCTCCGCCGCACCCGTGGTCACGGCGCATTCACCGAACTGGTACGTCAGGGCAAACCACAGCTCGTGCGGCTCTTTCGCGTCGAGCGCCTCGAGCCCCAGCTTGAAAAAGTCCATCGCGTCGGCGAGTGCCCCGGCACCCTTCGCACGCCTTCCGGCGTTCAGATCGAGCCGCGCGAGCGATATGCGATCGCCTTCGGACTGCATCGCGGCGCGCCCCAAGTTGAGCTGCCGAACGGCTGCCAAGCCGCCTCCGTCGCTCGTCGGAAAAGCGCTTGCCAAGAGCAGTCGACCAATCCGCAAATGCTCGTGCGCCCGCGATTCGGGCGGTACGAGCGCCAGCGCGGCGTCGTGCACGTGCCCGTGCGCAAAGGCATACGGCACTTCCCACGACGATCGATCGGGCGAACGACGATGCGTGTCGGCTCCATTCGCTTGCGCTGCGTCGACCAGCGCATCGGCGAAACGGTAGTCCGACGACAAAGGAACGATGAGGCCAGCTTCGAGCGCGGGCCAGAGATCCTGCACGACATCCGCCGGCGGACGCTCGACGGCCACGGCCAGCGCGCCGAGATCGAAGGCCGTACCGAGACAAGCCGCAACCGCGAGTGCGTGGGACGTTCGCGCAGGGAGAGAACCAATTCGATCTCGTACGAAATCGCGCGCATCGGCCGAACCGAGGCGCTGGCGAACGCGTTCGATGTCCCATTTGAAGCTGCCTGCACGCGAGTCGAACTTGACGAGCTCTTCGGTGTGGAGCGCCCGAAGCACTTCGCGCAGAAAGAACGGATTACCATGCGCAGCCGCCGTCAGCTCGTCGGCCAAATCGATGACTCGATCTTCGGGAGCGCCCAGGGCGTCAGCGAGCAATGCGCGCGTGTGAACGGCGCTCAGCGGCCCAAGGTGGATTTCGGTAATGGACACGCCTGCGCGGCGCAGGTCGGGCAAATCGACGATGTTCGTGCGGCTAGCCGTGGGTCTGTCCCGACAAGCCATCACGACGCACAAGCGACGCGATTCGCCATCGACGACGAGCGCACGTGCGATGTCCTTGGATGCGGCGTCGGCCGAATCCATGTCGTCCAAAAACAGCACGACGGGCCCTTCACGACTTGCCGCGTCGATGAGCGATCGCACGAGCACCGCGAGGCGCGCGTTCGATTCGGCCGCGGGCAGCGCCGCTGGCAGCTCACGCGCTTCGACGACGTCCTCGAGCTCGGGAACGATCTCGAAAAGCGCGGCGGCCGTTGCCCCGAGCATGCGGTGTAGCTCGCGCGTGAACACACGCGCCGGCTCGGAAGGACCTTGCAGAATTTGCCGCACGAGGTCCCGAAGCGCCGCGGAAAGCACGCCACACGGAGCGCCCCGCGTCAGCTCGTCCGGCCTTCCGGCAGCAAACGTACCGCCTCGAACGGCCACGGGGCTCTTGAGCTCACGGGCGAGGACCGATTTGCCCACGCCCGCTGCGCCGGAAATCACCACCAAGCCCGGATGACCCGTCGCCGCGCGTTCGAAGGCAGCTTCGAGGTCCTTGCGTTCGACGTCGCGCCCGTAGAGTTTGTCCGGCAGGATCAGCTCGCTGCCGAGATCGCGTTCGCCGAGGGCAAATCGGTCGATTTCGCGGTAGTTTTGCCACTGTCTCGCGCAAATGGCGAGGTCCGTCGCGACGCCTCCTGCGCGGTGGTAACGATCGTCGGCGCTCTTCGCGAGCAGCTTGATCACGATGTCCGACACGACGCGCGGAAGCTCGGGCACGAGCACGTGTGGAGGCACCGGCGCGCGCGCGATGTGCGCATGCAAAAGGCCGAGCGGCTCATCCATCGTGAAGGGCAAAACGCCCGTGAGCAGCTCGTAGAGTGTGACGCCGAGCGAATACAAATCCGCGCGATGATCGATGGCTCGATTGATGCGTCCCGTCTGCTCGGGCGCCATGTACGCGAGCGATCCTTCGATGATTTGCGTGGTGGCCAGGCGTTGATCTTCGCGGAGCAGCCGCGAAGCGTAGCCGAAACCGACGAGGTCCACGTCGAGCGATCCTTCTTCGACGAGGATGTTTTGAGGACAAACGTCTTTGTGGATCACGCCGCCGATGTGCACCTGATCGAGCGCTCGAGCGATTGCGACGCCGACGCGAAGGGCCGCGCCAAGATCTTGACGGCCTCGACGCATGCGTTCCGTGAGCGGCCGTTTGCCGGTGTCCGACATGACGAGCGAAATGCCGTTTCGGCACGGGACGAGGCCGAAGGCGGTCGGGACGCAGGGCACGTCGAGGCTTTGGAGGATCGCGCATTCGTGGCGCAGAAGGGCTACGTCGCGCGCGATGGGGAAGTCATCGTTCGACGCCTTGACCAGAACGGAAGTGCCGTCGGTATCGCGATATCCGCGATAGAGCGTCGTCGCGTCCCCCTCGAAGAGAACTTCCGTGATGGTATGCCCTTCGAGCCAGAACACACCCGCGCCTTTCTGGTTGCTGCGGTTGGTGGCGAATATAGACGCATGGCAAGGCCGGCGTGAAGGGTTAGTTGACGTATTGTAAATTACATGTGGCGCTCAGTGGACCGTGCTGCTTGTCGCGCGAGAGCGTTACGCGACGCATGAGTGTTGCCAAAACGCGATTTACGCGACAATCATTCGGGGCTGGTCATAAAAAAGCGCCGTGGCTTGGAAAAACCACGGCGCTTTCGATTCGAGCAGACGCTATCGCCTGCTTACATGCGCCTAGCGGCGCTTCTGGCGTCGAGCCATGACCGCGCACGCCGCGGCAATGGCAATGCCGAAGCCGACGGGCGAGTCATTGCTGCTATTGCTCGTTCCGGTGGTGCATACGCAACCGCCGGTGATGAGAATGCCGGTAGGCTCAGCGCCGCACGTACCAATGGCATCCGTGGTGGACGAGCAGATTTGGTCTGCCGGGCAGCCATTGCCGTTCGTGCCGCGACAACCGGGGACGCAAGCATTGAACTTGTCGTCGCACACCTTGCCGCTCCTGGGATCACCGCAATCGGCATCGGTCGTGCAGGTCTTGTCGTCGGCGGGATTGTTGGGATCGCCCTCACCTGGATCGATAGTGCCGTTCTTGTTGAAGTCCTCGATGCCGTCGGGGACGCCGCCTTTGTCGGTGTCCGGATCGAGCGGCGAGGTCTTCGTCGAGCCCATGTCGGCGTCCGGGATGCAATTGCCCTTTTCCGCATTCGTTGCGCCATTGGAGCAATCGAAGCCCATTTCGGTGCCGTCGAAGAGCCCGTCATTGTCGCTGTCGGGATCGAGCACGTTGATGAGGCCATCACCGTCCGAATCCTCGGCAGGGTTGGCTTCTTGGCCATCGATGACGCCGTCGTCGTCGGTATCGGCATCGTTCGGATCCGAGCCGATTTGATTCTCGAAGTCGTCGCTCAGGCCGTCGCCGTCCGTATCGACGATGGTCGTGTCGTCCGACGGATCGTTGGGATCGCCCTCGCCAGGGTCGACGGTGCCGTCTTTGTCGAAGTCCTCCGCGCCGTCCGAAATGCCGCCGTCGTCGGTATCGCGATCGAGCGGATCCGTTGTCGTGGAGCCATCGTCTGCATCGGGAATGCAGCGGTTCTTCGTCGTATCGGTATCGGCATTCGAGCAATCGAAGCCCATTTCCGTGCCGTCCCAAAGACCATCGTTGTCGCTATCGGCATCGAGCACGTTGATGAGGCCGTCACCGTCCGTGTCCTCGGCAGGATTGATTTCCTGACCGTCGGGAACGCCATCGTCGTCGCTATCGGCGTCGTTCGGATCCGATCCGATACTCGTTTCGTAGTCGTCGGGCAGGCCGTCGCCGTCGCTATCCTTGATGTTCCCGTCGTCGGACGGATCGTTCGGATCGCCCTCGCCTGGATCGATGGTACCATTCTTGTTGAAGTCCTCGACGCCATCGGGCACGCCACCGAAATCCGTGTCGGGATTGACCGGCGACGTGGTCGTCGTGCCCATGTCGGCATCCGGAACGCAGTTGTTTGCTGCGGGATTCGTTGCCTGATTCGAGCAATCGAAGCCCATTTCGGTGCCGTCGAGAATACCGTCACCGTCGCTGTCGGGATCGAGCACGTTGATGGTGCCATCACCGTCGGTATCCTCGGCAGGATTGGCTTCCAGGCCATCGATGACGCCATCGTCGTCGCTATCGGCATCGTTTGGATCGGAGCCGATTTGATTTTCGAAGTCGTCGCTCAGGCCATCGCCGTCGGTATCGATGATGGTCGTGTCGTCGGACGGATCGTTGGGATCGCCCTCGCCCGGATCGACGACGCCATCCTTGTCGAAGTCCTCGGAACCGTCCGAAATGCCGCCATTGTCCGTATCGGGGTCGATCGGTGACGTTTGCGTCGTGCCCATGTCCCCATCGGGGATGCAGGTATTTTGCGACGTATCGGTATCGGGGTTCGAGCAATCGAAGCCCATTTCGGTGCCATCGAAGAGACCATCGTTGTCGCTATCGACATCGAGGACGTTGATGAGGCCGTCGCCGTCGCTATCAGCCGCAGGGTTTGCCTCTTGGCCATCGGGAACGCCGTCGTCATCGCTATCGGCATCGTTCGGATCGGAGCCGATTTGATTTTCGAAGTCGTCGCTCAGGCCGTCACCATCGGTGTCCGTAATGGTATTGTCGTCCGTCGGATCGTTGGGATCGCGCTCGCCCTCGTCGATGGTGCCATTCTTGTTGACGTCTTCCGATCCATCCGAAACGCCGCCATTGTCGGTGTCGGGATCGAGCGGGTCGGTCGTCGAATTGCCCATGTCCGCGTCCGGAATGCATTGATTTGCACTCGTGTCGGTACCCGGATTCGAGCAATCGAGGCCCATTTCGGTGCCATCGAAGAGACCATCGTTGTCGCTGTCGGAATCGAGCGCATTGATGAGGCCGTCGCCGTCGGTGTCTTGATCCCAATCCGGTTCTTGCCCGTCGGGAACGCCGTCGTCGTCACTATCGGCATCCATCGGATCGGTGCCCACTTGTATTTCGACCTCGTCGGGAATACCGTCGTTGTCGCTATCGAGGCACCCTTCGTCGGTCGTGCCGTCGCAATCGTTGTCGATCGCGTCGCCGCATATTTCTTCGCCCGGCGGGTTGGCCAGCGCATCGCACATCGAGTTATTCGGGTCCGTGCAAATGATGACGCCCGAATTGGCGCACGCGCCGACGCCCACGGTGCACGACATGCCGACATTGAAGCCATTGTCCGCGACGCCATCGCAATCTTCGTCGAGCGTGTCGCAGGTCTCCATCTGCTGGCCGGGCATGACGTTCGCAACGCACGTGACCATGCCGGCCGTGCAATTGGTCAAGCCTTCGCTGCAGATGCCGGGGAACCCGGTCATGCACGACATACCCCCGCCGGGGTTGTCATTGTCGTTCACGCCGTCGCAGTCATTGTCGAGGCCATCGCAGATTTCAGCCGACGGCGGCAAGGGCTCCGCATCGCACGAAGAAATCGTCGTCGTAAGACAGGTGATCGCACCCATGACGGCGCATTCGCCAACGCCGGACGTACACGGCATGCCGATGTTGAATCCCTCGTCGACCATGCCATTGCAATCGTTGTCGACGCCGTCGCAAATTTCGGGGCCCGAAGGCACGCAAATGCACGTGTTCGTCCCCAGATCACATGTCGGCAGATTGGCCGGACAATGCGAATTTTCGATGCATTCGACGCACACGTTCGGATCGGGCGTCGTATTGCAATACGGCGTCGGCGCCATACATTGCGCATCCGTCTCGCAAGCGTCGATGAGAACGGGCGTCGGCGGCTGACCGCCCGTGGGACCATTGCCGTCGGTTGGCGTATCTTCGGCCGGAGCGCCCAAGAGACCGCTTGCCGTGATGAGCGCCTGGTTGTAAATGATGCCCGATGCATCGGCGTTGACCGTGACCTGGAACGTGATCGTCGTCGATTCGCCGACGAGCATCGTTCCGCCCTGCGCCGCGTCTGCGCCCACGCCGATACGACAGGTGACGGTATTCGTCGCCATTACGTATTCGCATTGGTCGTCGGCCGTCATGTCCGTTTTGCCGCCAACGTTTGCGCCAGCCGTGATGCCAATGCTTCCCGGTAGGTACGTCACGCCCATGGGCAGCGGGTCGTTCATGATCGTGTTCACGGCGGTGTCGTTTCCGGTGTTCGTCGCAACGACCGTGTATTCGATGATATCCCCGGGCAGGAGCGCGCCGCCATTCAGATCCACAGCCGTTTTTTCGGACGTGCTGAAGTCCGGCTTGAACGTGGGAATGGACGTGACGAACCCGGCGAGATAATAGACGTCGCCCGTGCTCGTCGCGGAAATCGGCACCGACGTTTGTCCCGCCATGAGCTTGTTCGTCACATCGACGACGTCCATGTCGATGCCCGAATTGCTTTGCGGTGTTCCCAAGAGCTCCGGCAGATCGCCCGCCCTGTGATCACCCACGCCCAAAAAGCTGCGCGTCGCATTGAAGAAGTTCGTCGCCGGGTTGAGTCCATTCGTGAGCGCTGGAGCGGGACCGAACGAGAACGAATCGCCCGTCAGCGTATTGTCTCCCTCGAAGGCCACGATGCCGAGTTTCGCATTGGCAAAAACGGGCGGCACCAAGAAGCCCGAAAGGTTGATGTTCTGCGCATTGTTGTTGCTCACCGGGTCGAGCCCGTCGAAGAGCGCGAGGTTTCGCGGTGGATCCGTAGCCAGCTCGTAGAAGACGACCATCCACCAGCCAGCGTAGTTGTTGCTATTGTTGAGATTGACAATGTTGGTCGCGTTCACACCGGAAACGCGGTATGCTCCCGAACCGTTCGCCTGCACGATGGACGTGATGTCTGCAACACCCTGGTACGAATTGTTGCCGCTCGTATACATCTGATCGGCGGTGACGGTTTGGGTGAATCCACCCTGC
Organism: Polyangiaceae bacterium; assembly: GCA_016715885.1. Lineage (NCBI taxonomy): Bacteria > Pseudomonadati > Myxococcota > Polyangiales > Polyangiaceae > Polyangiaceae bacterium. The sequence goes on along the minus strand of JADJXL010000018.1, from coordinate 400,333 downwards.
CGATCGAGCGTGATGGTATCGTCACCACCGGCGGCATTGGCGCCCCAATAAAGAAACGCGTGTGACACCGTCGCTCCAGGGGGAATCGCCAGAACGGCCGAGCTACGTGCTTGCGCGACCGTAATGCCGGTGTTCGCTTGCGCCTGGCCTGCCCCAGGGGCGTCCGCACGCCAGAAAATGTCCGGCGCGGAGTCGCCATTGTTCGAGCTCCCGCCGCAATTCGCGGTGCCTACGACCGGCGCCGGAGTGCCCCCGTCGCATTCATGCCCCAGCGCATTGCCAATCAGAACGAAATCACCCTTCTGATCGACCTGCACGCGCAGCGTCTGCGCGGCCTCTGCGCTTCCAACCGCAATGGTCGACAACACCGCGACCAATGCGGTTCTCATAAGCCATTTTCTTTTCATCATATTACCTCGTGCTATTCGACACGTTGATGTCGGTTCTTCGTATTCGCTTGTCATGCCAAACGAGGAGCGCAATGCCCGCGGCAGGCATCACGCTCCCCGTGGCAATAAGCTCAGCGCTTCGGCGCCGTCTTCGGTTTCTTCTCCAGAATCACGAACTGCACGCGCCGGTTCTTCTGGCGACCTTCGGCCGTCTTGTTGTCGCCAATCGGCACGTCCTGACCATAACCCTTCGCCGTGAGCCGGCTGGCGTCGATGCCGCGCTTGACGAGCGCCGCCATGACCGCCTTCGCCCGGTCGTCCGAAAGCTTCTCATTGAGCTTCTTGCCGCCGCGATCGTCGGTATGCCCTTGGACCTCGATCTTCGTAATCTCCGGATGATCCTTCAGCACGCCAGCCACCTCGTCGAGCAGTGCGTCACTGACCTTCTTGATGGTCGACTTCGCCGTGTCGAATTGGACCTGCTGCAAAATGAAGATCTCGGTCTCCGTCACACGAACGACCTTGGGACAACCATTTTGCTTCGGATCCTTGTCGGCCGCGCCCTTCTCTTGCGGACACGCATCCTTGTCGTCGCGAATCCCATCGCCATCCGTATCGCCCGGACAACCGTTCGTCGCCGGATCCTGCGTCTTGACGCCCGGAATGTCCGCACATGCGTCGTCCTTGTCGGCCACGCCATCGCCATCCCTATCCGGCGGACAACCATTCTTCGCCGGATCGTCGTTCGTCACGCCAGGCACGTCCACACACGCGTCCTTCGCGTCAATGATGCCGTCGCCATCCTTATCCGGCGGACAACCATTCTTCTTCGCATCATCGTTCGCCACGCCGGGCACGTCGACACAAGCATCCTTGCTGTCGATGATACCGTCACCGTCCTTGTCGGGCGGACAGCCATTCTTGTGCTCGATGTCGCTCGGCACGCCAGGCACGTCGATACACGCGTCCTTCGCGTCGATGATGCCGTCCTTGTCCTTGTCCGGCGGCGGCGGACAACCATGCTTCGACTTGTCCGCATTCGATGGCCCCGGCTCGAGCCGACAGGCATCCTGCTTGTCGAAAATGCCATCGCCGTCCGTATCGACGTCCTTCTCCACCGGCGGCGAATACCCGAACAGCGCCACGACTCGCACGTCCGGCGTCCCAACACCTCCAGTCAACCCAGGACCTGCCCCAATGCCCGCTTCGAGCACTTTTGCGAAACGGAAGCGCCCACTGAAAAGCAATTCCGCGTTCGTGTTGTACGCCGTCGGCCCGCTGAGAACCGTCGAAAACGAACCTTCCGCGCCGATCTGGATGTTTTCCTCTTCGCCGAAAAACATCGCGTACCCAAGGCCACCACTGATCATCGCGCCTTGATCGACGGCACCATAAAGGTTTTGCGCCGGTCGAAGCTCGGGACCCACCGCTGCCGTGTACATCGATCTGCCGATACGACCGCCGATGATGAGCTGCGGCAATCCACGCACCACGCCATCGGTCACGAAATTCCCCCCGCCGCTCGGAACCCACATATAGCCTCCAATTCCAAGCTGGAAGGCATCGTAATAGTTCCCGATGATCCGTAGACGCGCCCCAAGACGCACATCACCCAGCGCAAAACCCGACGGCGACGCGAACGTCCGCCCATCCACCGCCGGATTTTCCCCGGTCTGCACGAGCGCCAATGGCAGATTCACGTTGACCTGCAATCGATTCCAAAGCGCAAACGACGCATTCACGTGCGCAAACATCTGATTGTCGACAATCGACCCAAGCGACTCGCCGTCCGCCGTCCGGACCACGAGCGGATTGTGTGCGTAGTCGAACATGAGCACCGCGTGTGCCGTTACGTGACCCGCAACGTAAGGCGACTGTACCCCAAATAACCGATCGCCGGCCTGCGATGGGTGAAATCGTTGGAGCGCCAACTTCGGGGCGTCGGTTGACTCCTGCGCGGCTGCCGTCAACGGTACCGCAAGGAGCATTGCTACAGCGGCAAACGTGTTGAGCCGCTTGGATGTCGAATGTGTCCGCATGTACTTCATCTTCCCCGAGGATGTGATGCATGCTCGTTTTCCCCGAACATGCGTAACAGAAGCCCGTGGCGCGGTGCACTTTTGCAGTTGGGCACCACGCCCCCGTTCCTACAATATACAGGATCGTCCTGGGCGATCAAGTGATTCACCAAGGATCTATTTGTCGCACGAACGTGCGATCGATTACGCTTCGTGCAGGCTCGCAGTCGGAGCCACGCCCGACGACAACCCTACCCGAAATCGTCCTGGATGTTCAATAAAATTTTCATTAAATTTTGGTCATTCGACGAGCAGTTCAGCGATATTTCGATAATCGGGATGCACGCTTTCGCGTGCACACTCACTGTAACGTGTAACGTCGATGTGCGGTGAGCTGACCACCTGCGTTTTACTCGACGTACGCGAATGGTCACCGTGCCGTTGCGACACATTTCTCAACCGAACGCGCCGGTGCGACTCGCCCCACGTACTCGCTCGAGCCAGACGCGAATCGTTCGTCAACACACGTCGCGGTCTTCCCGAATGGTGCTAGATTCGCGCATCATGTCACGGTTTCACGAAACATGGATGGGCGTCTATTTCGACGACCTCGATGCGTTTCAAATCCTGCACAACGCCCGCTACTTGCTCCTCATCGAGCGCACCATTGGTTCGTTTTGGAAACACATCGGCTGGGGCGGCGTGCTCGATGCACAGAAAAATCCCGACCAATTCCACCTGGTACGCGCCAACACGGTGGAGTACCTGCGGCCGGTGATCGGCGTGTGCGACGTCCGCGTGCGCGTTTGGATCGCCAAACTCGGCCGAACGAGCCTCACCTTCGGCTTCCGCGTGCTGCCCACCGACGAAGACACCGATTACGCGTCGGGAACTCGAACGATCGTGCGTGTCGATCCGACGACGCACCGCCCAGTGCCTTGGACCGACAACTTCCGCGAAGTGCTCGCACCCTACCGCGCCGATATAAGCTCGTAGCCGCCCACCTCTAAATGTTAGTTAAACCACGTATTCCAAAGCGATCGGCACCTTTTCGAGGGCCCCGGCTTGACGCGCACGCTCAATTTTGAAATGCCTATCTACAGAGGAAGGTGTCCATGTCGATGTTCACGGTCGTCGTCGATGACGCTCAAGGCCAGCCAACGCGGATGTCGTTTTCAACATCGACGCAAACGGTCGTCATCGGGCGTGGAAAAACCTGCCAAGTCCTGGTTGCTTCGAACGGCGCCTCGCGACAGCACGCTTTGCTCACGTTTGCCGGTGGACAGTTCACCATCGCGGACCGTGGCACGACGAACGGCACGTACGTCAACACCACGCGCATCCAGGATGTTCTCGCCCTCGCCCCGGGTGACACGATCGAAATTGGAGGCATTTTCTTGCACATCGAGGCGGATGCGTCGGTTTGGACAAACCCTCGCCCATTCGCCTGGGGCAAACCCTCCGTGCGCGAAAGAAAAAGCTCGAACAAGAAGCCTCAACCGCCAAGCAACAAGGCCGTCAACCTGTCGGACCTCGACACCGACACCTTCCTTGCAGTCCGAAGCGTCTCCGCCGACGTTCGTATCGACGGACCGCTTGCGACGACAAACCTCGTCATCACCTTTCATAACGACCTCGGGCGCACGATCGAAGGCGATTTGGTCTTTCCGCTGCCCCCGATGGCGGCTCTCCGCAGCCTCGTCGTGAAAATCGGTGGTCGCAGCATGACGGGCAAAGTTCGCCGTCGCGAGCGAGCGCAAGCCGAATACCAAAGGGCACTCGAAGCAGGAGCATCCGCCGCCCTTGGCGAATCCGAAGGCGAAGACTTGGCGCGCTTGCGTATTGCGCCCATCGAGCATGGGGAAGACGTCGAAGTGTCGCTCACGGTCGACCAAATGCTCTTGCCCATTTCCGATGGCCACCGGCTCATCGTGCCGCTCACGTACATGCCCCGGTACGTCGAAGCCGGCAGCGAGCTCAATGAAACCGAAAAAGCCGCATTGAACAGGCCTCGTCCATTGACGCTCGCGGCCCGAGCGACCGCCGCCGTCCACATTGCCCATCCCGATGGCAAAACGCCCTCGATTCGATGTGTTTCGCATAAAGTGTCCACCAAGCCGGGCGAACGCGAAACGGTCATCGAATTGCGCGACGCGGCGCTCGACCGTGACCTGCAAATTGAAATTGCCGACAGACCTCGCGGAGACAAACCCGCGATATGGATTTGTCACGATGCGGCGAATGGCCCGGACGACAATGGTCCGACGACGACCGTTGCCATCGTACCTCCAGCGTTCGCCGACGAAGGCGTCACGATTGCGCGCAATGTGGTGTTTTTGGTCGATCGCTCGGGCTCGATGCAAGGTGCTCCCATGGCGTCGGCCATTCGTGCCGTTCGCGGTGCATTGCGGTCGCTCGGTCCTGACGATCGGTTCAACGTCATTGCATTCGACAATCAGCTCGAGGCGCTCGCGTTTGCCACCGTGCCTTTCGACGATGCGACGCTCTCCGCGGCAGACGCCTTCATTTCGCGCATCACCGCTCGCGGCGGCACCGAAGCGCAAATGGCCCTGCAGGCAGCCTTGAAGCCGGAATTGTCGCCGGGCGTGCCGGTCGCCATTGAAAAGCTCCCGCCGCGTGACCAAACGTATCGCTTGCGCGTCGTCGTATTCATGACCGACGGAGACGTGGCGTACGCATGCGGCGTATTGCGTCACGCCACGGACAAACTATTCGACACGCGCGTGCACGTGCTCGGCATTGGTGACGCCGTCAATCATTCGATGCTCGCGGAGCTTGCCGAGCTGGGTGGGGGCACGTATACGCCCGTCGCGACGAACGAGGACCTCGAAAAAGCGCTCGTGCGATTGAAGAACGCAATCACGGCGCCCTTGTGGACGGGCATTCGAGTGCTCGTCGAACGTGATGGTGAACGAAAAGCACCCAAAATGCTCGAGCCTCCCGGCCCCATTGATTTGTTTGCCGCCGAGCCGGTTCTATTTTCATTCCGAGGGCCGCTCAGCCCAGGCGACAAGCTCGTGCTCGTGGGGCAAAAAGCCGAAGGGGAAGATCAACGCGTGGCGGTGGAATTGTCGGTCCCTGCGAATGCGCGCGCGGAAGGAGCCGCTACGGCATGGGCGCTCCTTCGCAATCGGCGTCTCACGTATCGATTCGATCCCGCCGACGACGACACGCTCGAAGGGCTTGGCACGGCGTTTGGCGTGGTCAATCGCAAAGTGGCGCTCGTGGCGGTCGATTCCGAACAGCGGCAAGCTCCGATTGAAGGGCACGTGCCCGTGGTATTGCCGCAACCGCACAACATGAGGTCTGCGCCGGTTGCATCCGCCGCGCGAGCGGGTGGATATGGTCCGCCTCCGCCGATCGGAGCCGCACCCGTGCGATTCGGTGGGCCCCCGCCGCCTCCGCCCATGATGGCATTGGGTGCCCCGCCGCCTGCACCCGGTGGATTTGGCCCGCCTCCTCCTGGATTTGGCCCGCCTCCTCCTGGATTTGGCCCGCCTCCTCCTGGATTTGGCCCGCCGCCCGCTCCGCCCGGGTTTGGCCCAACGCCTCCTGGATTTGGCCCGCCGCCGATGCCGAGTGCACCGCAAATTGGCCCGCCGCCTCCACCAGCCCCAGCTTATGGTGCGCCACCTCCAATGGCAGGCTTTGGCCCACCGCCGCCGCCGGCCATGGGTGCGCCACCCCCAGCTCCGCCGGCGCCCATGCGCATGGCGGCGCCGTCACCTCCATCCGCAGCAAAACCCGCCTCGAGCTCCGCAGGGTCGCTTTCTTTCACGAACGACGATGCTGGGTTGCGAGCGCTCTTGCTCCATCAAAAAGCCGACGGCCTTTTTGGAGGCGATATTGCGTCGACGCTCGCGGCGGTCGCCGCATTGGTTGGTCATGGCCATACGGCCCGCGAAGGCTTGTTCCGGGCCGAGCTTCGACGCACGACGATGACCCTGCGCAGCAAGCTTCCGAGTTTGTCCGGCAATGAGCAGCTCCTGGCACGGCTCGCGCTCGCCCTTCTGGTCATGCCTCACGGCGACCCCGCGCCCGAGGGGCTCCCTGCTGAAATGGCGGCGAAACTCGAAGGTTTGTCGCTTTCCGATCTGCCCGAAGCGCGGGCGAAGGTGCGATCTGTTTTGGCAATCGCACCTTCGGGCTGGGACGGTTCACCGCTTGCAATGTCAATCAAGCAAGCGTTCCTCTGAAATCATCGCCGACGGCGCCTGCCGTGAGCGAGCGCCGCTGCGCTTGCAAGCAACACCAAAAACCCAGTTTTGCCGGATTGTTCGTCGCCAATGACGTGACATCCGCACGTGCTCCCTGATCCAACGCCGTTTCCACCCGTTGCTGCATTGGCGCCGACGCCTCCCATGCCGCCCATTCCTCCCAATCCGCCCATACCGCCCGTCATTTCCATGCCTCCGGCGCCCACGAAGTTTCCGCCAGCGCCGACGAAATTGCCTCCTTGGCCGCTACCGCCCGAACCTGGATTGGGATCGTCGATGCATTGTCCCATCATGCAAATTTGTCCTTCCGGACAAACAGCCCCGGTGCACGCGTCTTGGCAAGCGCCATTCGCATCGCAATATTCGCCCGCATTGCAAGATATGCCGATGCACGCATCGTTCAAGCAACGGCCATCGGGTTGGCAGGTATTGCCGGCTGCGCATTTCACGCAATTGCAATCGTCGGTGCACACGCCATTGACGCAGACCTGTCCCGAATCGCACGTAATGGCAGCGCACGGATCGACGCAAACTCCGACGCGACAAACCTGTCCGTGCGGACAAACGACCCCGTCACACGGGCCCACGCAATTGCCTTCTTTGCACTTTTGTCCCGATTCGCACGTGACGGCTGCGCACTTGATGTCGACGCACAGGCCATTGGCATTGCATACTTCGCCCTGACCGCAGACGAATTCGCCGCCATTGCATTTCGGTACGCAAGTCCCCTTGTCGCACACTTTTCCGGCCTCGCACAAATCGCCATCGTCGACGACTGCATTGCAATCGTTGTCGAGCCCGTCGCATTTTTCGGCCGCTGGCTGATTCGATTGCACGCACGAAAGCACCCCGCTTTGGCATTGCATCGTGCCATCAGCGCAAATACCCGAATTCCCCGTATTGCAAGGCCCTCCACCGCCCGCACACGTGATACCCGTGACGAACGTCGTCAGGTCGTCGAAATCGTTGTCGCCGCCCGAAAGCAAATCTTCCCAGCCGAAGTAAAACGCATTGGGCGTCGCCGTGCTGTTGTAAATGAGCAGGTGGACGAATGGATTTTGCTGGTTGCCGTCCGGGTTGTATGCCTTTTGGCTGTAGAAGATATTGATGTAATTGCCCGGTGACGCGCAGTTACCTACGCCCTCGAAGAACCCGATTTCACCGCCCAGGTAATTGGGATCATTTTTGATGTCGAGCACCTTCGTCGTGCCGACACCGTCGGTGCACAGCAAAAATTCGTGCAGATCCGCCTGCGTCGGCGGCTGACCCGTCACGTTGTACCAGCCGAACGAATTTTGATATCCCGCGTTGCGCTGCAAAACGGTGAATGTAAGGCCGCACGAAGGGATGAACGTTTCGGGCGTCGTCGCTGCATCCGTCAACGCGTTGATGTTTTCGCCACGACCGTTGAACATGTCCTGCAAGCCATTTCCAACGGGAATCGTCGTCCCATCAGGCTGAGTCAGGGCCAACGCGTGGCTCGAGGTAACCGTGGCGATCGTGAAAAAAATGGGGAAGGCTCGTTTGCGCATCCCACGATCCTAAAGCGCCGAATAAGCGGCAACAAGCGCAATTTCGGGACGCGGGCAAGAGTGCTGCATGCTGCGACGCATCCAGCCTGACGAGCGCTATTCGGAACGTGGGATGAACAAGAACTGCCCGCGCTTCGGCAGGGACGCATCGAAGCGGAAAAGCGTGGGCGTTTGCTTCGTGTTCTTTTGCGCCTTCACGGACGCCGGAACCCGTTCCTTGATGAACTTGGCCAATTCCTCGTCCGTCACGACATGATCCGTATTCGCGTCCGCTGCAGCCGTCCCCTCGGCGCCCAACGTGAGCGCCTCGAGAATGAACGCCGTCATCACGGAATGCCCTCCCCACGCCCACGCGCGCTCCTCCGGATCGTCCTCCCACGCGCGTTGCCCTTTGCTTGCCGCGGTCAATACGACCTCCGCGCGCTCTTTCCATAACGATCCGACATGCGCTTCAAGCTCGTCGTCGCCTTTGGCCCCAACGGCCCACCCGCTGTAACAACAATCGAGCAAGAGCATCACGTGTTTCGAAGGCACCCCTTTGCGTATGTCGCCCAAAAGGTCCTGCATGTCCCAACCCTTGTGCGAGTTTGGCAGGTCCGCGCGTTTGTCGAAAAATTCCGACGGCTGAAGGACTCCGTAATCCTGTCGCGCACCCTTGATGTATCCCCCGTGCCCCGAATAATAAAAGAGAAATGAGCTATCGTCCTTATCGCCGAATTTCGCGCGGAACTTTTCGACGGCCAATTTGAGCTGTTCGGCCGTGGGATTCCCATCGGACGTGTCGCCTGGCTCGGGTTTGTCCACGAGATACACGATGTTTTCACGCTTGTATCCGTATTTTTGAATCAGCAAATCGCGCATCGCGCGCGCGTCGCGACACGGCGCATGAAGCTTGTGGTCGCCTTCGTACCCGCACACGCCCGCAATGAGCGCATACGGAACGATGGAACGAGGCCCGTCCGTTTTTTCGATGAGATTGATGACTTCAGCAGGTGAAAGAGGATCGCCCTTGCTTCCACGAGGTTTGTCACCACTCGCCGCCGCAAGACCTTCACCTTCGTCGACTTCCGCCAATTCAGTCGACGTCTGCACCGTGGATGCGACCTTCGTCGGCGTTGTTTTCTGCAGCGAAAGCCCAAAAATTACAGCGCCTGCAAGCAACGCCGCCGACGCGGCGGCGATGGCGATGGTTTTTCCACGAGATCCACCTTGCCGGATGGGCCTGAGACGTAAATCTTTGCTCAAACACTCGATCACTTCGTCGATCGATAGCAGCGTGCCTTCACGCGGAGCCGCGACCAGCGTTCCGCCATGGTCTTTCCCATCGTACCATGGCAATTCTTGCCCAGAACGTTTCTGTTTTTCCCGGTCGCTGAGCGCTTTCGCCAAACCACCAATCTTGGCACGGCTCGCAGGATCGGCGCTGAGCACGATCATTTTTTGGTCGTGCGCGATGAGCAAAAGAGGATACCCGCGACCACCCGGTGCGGCCGAATCCGTTCGCGCCCAAAGCTTGAATTGCGTCGATATGGGCCTCGTAATCGCGAGCAGCGGCAAACTCCGTGTCACACCCGCGGGCGTCATGTCTCCACCAAGCTCCGCGAAAAACTTCTTCGCTCGCCCGAGGTCTTCGTCGTAAAGCAATCGATCCTGCGCCAAGAGCGCCACGTAACGTTCGAGACGCGCTTCGCCTTTGACGAGATCGTCGTCGTAGAGACGGGCACCTTTGGCGAGTTTGTCCCCGACGATGCAGCAAAACGCGAGCGCTTCGCTGATGAATTCGTCGCGCTTCGGCGGATCGTTCAGCAAATGGTGCTGCGCAAGCGCCAAATAGACGGCTTGCACCGCATGCTCCGGAGCAACGCGATCGGGCCATAGTCCCTGCCGAACATCACCCGCATAACGACACATCGCTTCCCACGCTGCGGGAACGTCCTGCCCTCGCTGCTTGCGTGCGAGCAAATAAAGCGCCCAGATTTCGTCGAGCGCCGGAAACGATCGCAATGCAATCGTGGTGGATTCTGCCGGGAGCGTGAGATCTGCAAAGGGCCCGGATGCGCGAAAGACGAGCAAAGAAAGGGAATCGTGACCGGGTGCGACGCTCCGGTCGAGCCATACGGAAGTTCCGTCGGGCCGTTTGCCATCGGCGGCCCATGTTATGGTAAACCCCGACGGCAACGTCGTTTGTCCCGACGATTCCGAAGCGCCGCTCATATCAGTCGCCCCTTCTGCTCGTGACCATCACTCCTCGATCGCGCGAGCCTGGAACAGCTCCGAAGCAAGCTTTTTGAATTGGTTTGCCGTGGGCTTCTTGGTGAACACCGAATGGCGTACCATTTTGCCACCTTCGAGCGACGGATCGAGCGACACCTTGCCACTCGCGTCGATCCGATAGGCTCGTTCCGCAATTCCGGAGGTTGCTTTCGACGTGAACAGGACCAAGTCGTACTTGCCGTCTTGATCCGTGTCGTAATAGGTCCATTCCGCGCTGTCGCGATGCATGAACCCGAATTCGGGCTTGAACTTGCCGCTCGTTGCAAGCTGCGTGGCCGTCAGATTGCCCGCCTTGGAATCCTTGTCCACGTCGACCACGAGCGCGCTCGAAGTCAGGCTTGCGGTAACGATGATGGCCTTGTCCCAGCCGGTCTTATTTCCAAACGCATTGCTCCAGCGTTTCGGATCGCCATAGCTGAAATAAATGCCGCCATCCGCGAGCGGATCGGGGAACGAGCCGAGCGTGTCGTCGAGGGCAATGGCGGTCGTCGATAACGCGCGAATGGCGAAACGAGCGAGCTTGGCAGCATTGGGTGCTTTTTCGAGCAGCTTCGGGCGCATGATTTTGCGTCCGATATGTTCCGGTGCGGGCGACTTCGCCCCAGATTTGTCGATGCGCCATGCCTCGAAAGCGACGCCCGACAAGCTGCGCGGCGTATACGTGACGAGGTCGAATGCCCCATCGTCGTCGCGATCGTAATAAACCCAGAGCTTTTGACCCTGCGTGATGATCGTCGCCTCGGCGTCGACCGATTTGGCTTCGAGCAGCGCCCTTGCAGCATCGTTTTTCGTGACCGTACCGAGCGACAATTGATCGACGTCGAAAACGTACCCGCGGCTGTACACCGATCGCGTGGCCATCGTGTCCATTTGCCCGTCGCGATCGAAATCCGATAGCTCGACGTCTCGACCGCCGCCGAGGAGCGGATCCGGAAGGTTTTGCTCGAGCGGTTCGCGCAAAGCGACCATCGAGCTGCCCAGCGTGACGGAACCGAGCCTGGCGAGAGATTCGCTGTGGGGCTTCTTCGGCATGAGGTCGGGGCGAATCATGGGCGTACCCGAGCCGAGCGAATCGTCGCGTCCGAGTCTGCCGTTTTTCCCGACGCGATATCCGCGGCTCATGCGGCCCGTGCTGCCTTCGTCGTGCAGCATCACGTCGTATCGACCATCGTCGTCGGTGTCGTACCACGCGTAGCTCGCATTGTTCAGCGCCAAGAAAATTACTTCGGCGTCAAACGATCGTTTGCCATAGAGCGTGGCGACGTCGGGTTTGCCCGTTGCGGTCGCGAGCGAGTTTTGATCGAGATCGAAAAAGCGCGCCATGCCTTCGCGGCCTTCGGTGCGGAGCACGTCGTAGTGGCCGTCGAGATCGGCGTCTTCGATCGTCGCGTTTTCGCCGCCGTCGAACCACGGATCGGGAACGATGTCGGCCGGTTGCGTGGGAATTTCCGCTAAAAATGCGCGGATTTCGGAAAATGTGTACGTGGAAGGTCGATCGATTTTCTTGGTTGCCGTAACCAAAGCTGTTGAGCCCCACGAGCGCGTTGGCTCGATTCACGAGCGGGCCGCCGCTGTCTCCAGGCCAATTCGGACACGTCGACTGCACGACTTGCAGAGGTTTGTCATGGTCGAGCACCTTCTTGAGGCCCTCGAACATCTGCTTCTTGCGCTTGCACATGCTGTCGGCGCTGTCTTCGCTCGTGCTGCACTCGAGTCCCACGAGCTGCGACAGATGCGTCGAGAGTTTGCCCACGGCGGCGACTTCGCCATCCTTGATGGCCCAGACCAACCCCGAACCTGCATGACCAAGACTTGCAACGGGTTCACCAGGAGCGGGATCTTCGGGCGCGGGACGAATGAACGGCAGGTCTTTGTGCGTGCCTTCGAGCTTGATGATCGCGAGGTCTCGCACCGGATCGGCCTTGTGCACGTAGGCCGTGATGAGCTTGTTCGAGCGTTCCATGGCGCCGGACTTGTCGAGTTTGCCCATCTCGACCGACACCTTGATGCGGAAGTCTTCGCGTTCGCCGCCTTCGATGACGTGGTTGTTCGTGAGGATCCAGCCGGTGTGATTGATGATGACGCCGGTACCGAGGCCCGTCGGCGTTCGAATGATCACCGTCGCTGGTGCGACTGCGCGATAGTTTTCCCGCACATCGCCTTTGCCACCTTCGGGCAGCGATGCGAGGTCACCTTTGATGCTGGAATCCGTGGGGCTCGTGGCGAGCGGCGCTTCGCGCAAGGATGCGAGCAGGTTGCGTGTGGGAACGGATGCGCTGGTGGGTTCGAGCGGCGCCGGGCGAGGCGCCTCGGCCGTTGCAGGTTTGTCCGGGCCAGGTGCGGGCGATGCGGTGTTGGCATTGGTTGGAGAAGGCGGGGCGCTTGCGCAAGCTCCGAGCAGGGGGCCGAGGGTGGTGAGGGTTGCCCAAGCCGCTGCTCTACCGAAAAGTCCACGGCGTCGTGTACGCATGTCTCCTCCAACGGGATCCAAAGGCATTCGGGGCGATGCGCGCCCGGATGTCCAATGTGCAATACCAGATCTGCGGTGCCGCCGAAACCCCATGCAGGGGGTCGGTTCTGGCGGCGAAGGTGGACGAAGGTCGGCGAGGATTGTTCATCGGCGCGCAGAAAATGTGCGCTTGGCGCTGAACGTAACTTGAAAAGATAAGCGCACGCCGCTCTGGTCCTTGTTGCAACACGCCTCCTTTTGACCGATCCTTCATGTCCGGAGGAGCCACATGAGGAGCAGGCTGAAAAACTTTCTTGGTGTGTTTGCGGCACTGTCGATAGCTGGGACGGCGGCAGCCGTGGGTTGTTCGGGAACGCCGAGCAACAATACCAGCACCAACGCTGGTGGAGCGGGTGGCGAGGGCAATGGCAGTGCTCAGGGAGGCAGCGGTAACAGTACCGCTCAAGGAGGCAATGGTACCGGTGGTGATGGCGGAGGCTTCATTCCCGGCACGGGCGGCAATGACGGCGGGTTGGATCCCGACAGCGCATGTGCAGCGCAAAGCGCAGAAGCGACGCTCGCCAAGAAGCCCGTCGACATCATCATCATCATCGACAACTCGGGCAGCATGACTGACGAGATCATCGGTGTAGAGAAGAACATCAATCAAAACTTCGCGACGATCATCGAAAACAGCGGAATCGACTATCGAGTGATTCTCGTTGCCCGGCATGGAAAAGCCAATCCGGACGAAAGCATCTGCGTCGAAGCGCCGCTTTCGGGTATTCCCGCCGGTGGGTGCGCGACCCCGCCCGCACAGCCCGTGGACAATCCACCGAAATTCTTCCATTACAACGTCGAAGTCGCGAGCACGAATTCGCTCTGCATCTTCATGAACGCATTCTCGGCGCCCGACTTGAATGGAAAAGCCCCCATGGGCCTCCAAGAATGGCTCAGGCCGGATGCATTCAAGGCGTTCATCGAGCTCACGGATGACAACATCTCGTGCAACACGGCGACGGGCATCAATTTCAACGATCAAGACACCGTGGCGGGTGGCATCGCGCTCGCGGACAAGTTCGACACGGAGCTGCTGAAGCTGTCGCCCACCCACTTCGGCACGAAGGAATCACGGAATTACGCGTTCTACAGCATCGTGGGCATGACGTTCAACAATCCACCAACGCAGCCCTACGGACCCATGGATCCGATTACGACGGCGATTTGCCCGGCCGCTGTCGACTCGGGCACCGGCTATCAAGGCCTGAGCATCCTTACGAACGCATTGCGATTCCCGCTCTGCGATACGACATCGTACGACGTGGTGTTCCAAGCGATCGCTCAAGGCGTCATTGCGGGATCGAAGGTTGCTTGCGACTTCCCGGTTCCCGCAGCTCCCATGGGGCAAACGGTCGACCTCAACACCGTCGAAGTGCAATACACGCCCGGTGGCGCGGGCACGCCCACGGGTTTGAAGAAAGTTGCCGACGCAGCATCCTGCGCCGCGGATTCATTCTATGTCGACGTCGCGCTGAAGCAGGTTTACCTGTGCCCCGAGACATGCTCGGTCGTGCAAAACGACGACAAAGCGAAGCTCGACGTTCTCTTTGCCTGTGACATCGGCGGCGCGAACTGAAATGGCATGATGTTGGGGCGAAAAACGCCCCGACATCCCATCGTTTTCCCTTCCATCCCTGGACGAACTTTGCTTTGATGGGCCATGCACCATCGAACAACGTCTCTCGTCTTCATTCTTCTCGCTACGTTCATAGGTTGTGAAGGACAACCCGGTCCCAAGGGTGATGTCGGGCCGCGCGGTGAACAAGGTCCTCCGGGGGAGCCCGGTCCGTCCGGCGACCCCGGTAAACGGACGCTGCACCGGGCGTTCTTCTCGTCGAACCAAGACATCGATACAGGGGTCGTTCCCGACCGAATGCTTTCGTTTACCAAGGTGGACGACGCGTCGATCTTGCGGCTGACGTACTTCGACGGGTTTCGGGTATTCGGTAATGGCGGAGCCTGCGCCTGTCGGTGGACGGTGCTGTTCGACGGGAAAACGTGTACGGATCCTGGAAAAGTCATCATGGACGCGACGACGGGCGTCGTCGATAACTCGCGCGCAACGACGCTCACGGCCTATTGTGGCGGGACGCAATCGGGACCGTTTACCGGCGACGTCGATATCACGGTGAGCGTACAATCGAGCAACAACTGTGATTGCCAGACGGGCTTCGACGGCATCACGGGGCTTCTCGAAGTGGAAGAAGTGGCGCCTTGAGCAATCGTGGGCCAGGTGGAGTTACTTGGCCAATTCCGCCTTGATGGCTTGCACGATCTCGCTCGTGTCGAAGCTATCGTTCGCATTGTTGGGATCGTCGCCGGGGTACGTGCCCGACGCCCAATGTTTCACGAGTTTGCCATCGCGTGAAATGAGGTACTTGTGGAAGTTCCACGTGGGTTCGAGGCCCACGGCGGGACCTGGATCCGGCTGAGAAAGCAGCCACTTCCAAACGGGTTGTGGCTCTTCCGGACCCGCGCCGTCGACGTCGCGCACGTGCCCCATGGCAAATTGCTTGAACGTGAGCATGTACTTGTCGACGCAGCCGTCGATTTGTCCCTCCGAACCTCCTTGATTGCCGAAATCGTTGCTGAGAAATCCGAGCACTGCAAAACCCTGACTACCGAACGTATCCTCCAAGACCTGGAGGCCCGCATATTGCGGCGTGTAGCCTCATATCGCTGCGGTATTGACGATCAGCGCCACCTTGCCGCGATATTTGCACATCGATACGGGTTCGATGTCATTGATGTCGTACGACTTCGCAGAGAATTCGTAAATGCTGCCCGGATCAGCGGGAGGATCGCACACGAATGCCACGGGTGCGCCGCCAAATCCACCTGCACCAACCGATGCAGACGACGAAGACGAGCTCACCATGCCGCTCGATGTAGCCGACGCGCTGCTCGCTTGAGCCATTCCGCCATCACCGCCTTGGCCACCCGCGCTGCCCGTCGTTCCCGCAGTATTTCCACCGCTCCCACAAGCAAACGCCACGAGAGCCATGCCAAGCGCAGCGCCCCACTGCGCCCATTCCTTCCAGCGTCTCATCGTTTCACCTCGCTCTGACCAATCCAAGCCAGTCAGCGTACGAGCATACACGAAACGGGGGCGCTCGTGGTCGCAAAGAAGCGTGATAAGCTCGGGGCATGAAAGCTCGACTTGCCTCTCCCCTTCTTCGCTTCATCACGACCATCGGCCTCGCATCGCTCGCATTGCCCGCGTGTCGCAGCAACGCGGAAGCCGTGTGCGACTTGAAATGCGAGTGCGAAGGATGCAGCCCCTCGACACTCGATGACTGTTATTTCAACGGCACCAAGGACGAGCGCGAAGCCGACGGCAAAGGCTGCTTGGACTTCTACGACGACCTCAAAGCCTGCGAATACGACACGGCGTTCTGCAAGTCGGGGAACGACTTCGATACCGCCTGCAAGACCGAGAAAGAGCGTTACGACAACTGCAAGAAGTAACGCTCGTGCTCAATGATTCGCGGCGCGCGCGAAGTCGATTCCCGTGAGGATTCCGCGTACTTTGCGATCGTGCACGGCGAGCACGCGACGAGCGCGCGTTGCCAGCGCCTGTCCTGCTGCTCGAAAAAGCGGCGTGCGCACGTCGAGACACAACATCGCGTAGTTCATGACATCCTCGACGTGCGTTTCGGGCGGCAATTCTCGAGCTTCGAGCGCCTCGACCTGCGTGAACACGCCGATGGGCGATTCGTCTTCGTCGACCACCACGAGCCCGCTCACGTGCGCATTTCGCAAACGATCCGTAGCCGTCGACACGGTCGCCGTGTGCTCGATCGTGAACACCGGGTGCGCCATGAACTCGCTGATCGGCAAATTTACGCGCTTGTCACGAATGGCTGCCAGCACTTCCTTGGTGCTGAAAACACCGGTGAGATTCGGACGCGTATCGTCCCGCGACGCTGCATCTCGCACGAAGACGCGATGTATGTGGTGTTTGACGAGGAGCTTTGCGGCATCCGAGACGGGTGCGTCCGGAAGAACCGTCACGGGATTCGACTTGACCACGTCTCCAGCGCGAAGCTCGGGCAAATGAAGCAGCGCGCCCGTTCGCGCACCACGCTTCGCCTCCACGCGTCCGATGCGCAGTAGATCCGTGCGAGACAAGACGCCCGTGCAATTTCCCGCGTCGTCGACGACGGGTACGCACGATATGGCGAAGCGATTGAGCGTCGCGTCGACCTCGCCGAGCGTCGCGGTTTCGGGCATCGTAACGATGGTTTCGCTCATGTAGAGCGAGAGCGGCATTGCAAAGTGGGCCATGTTCATGGGCACAGCAAGATGTTTGCCGTCGCAACAATTGCGGCATTTCTCGCGCAGCCGCAGGCTCGCCACGCATGCCTTGCGCAAAGGCGCACGCCTTGCGGGTCATGGATACGATAAGCTCGCCGCCCCCACTCCACTCGCAGAACATCATGGCCATACCCATCAGCGCCCAATTGCCCACGCGAGCGCGTCTGCGTTTGCATGTCGCGACGTTGCTCGTGTCCTTGTTCACGTTCGTCTACGCGCGGCTCGTATGTGTTCACATTTGCAGTTTGTCTTTCGAGGAGCTCGCGCGTTCGGTCCTTTCGCTCTGCGTGCTGCACATGATGCTACGCGAAGTCATGCTGCACGTGACGAACGTGGAAGGTACCGTCGCGCCGGCGCGCAGGGCGTATTTGCTTTCCGTGGCCACGTGGTTTTTGACGGGCGCAGCCGGCATCGCGCTCCACGCCGGACTTCATCCAACGTTTCCGTTTGGGAGTCATTTCAAGTTCGCGATTGGTTATTGGGTACTTGGTGGAGGCATCGTGGCGCAGCTCGAGTATCTGCTTTTCGAGCGCGTTTTGCCGAACGCACCGGGCACGATCGCTTCCAAGCTCCATGAAAGGCTTGGGCGAAGGCTCGTCGAAGGGTACGTCGTATTCACCATCGCGCCGGCGTTCGTGCTGCTCTTGACGTTGCGTCGCATGGTGGACGAGCTCCATGGCGAAAAGCGATACGTGTACGAAGCTGGCATTCTTGCAGCAGGTTTTACCGCAGCGGCGCTCGCCACGGCGTATGCGTTTGGTCGCAGTTTGCGGCAGGATTCCGAAAAATTGCTCGATGCCGTGCGCAAGGTGGGCGAAGGAAACTTCGAGCCTGGCGTATCCACGTGCCGCCCGGACGAACTATCGCTCGTGGCTGCGGGCATCAACGACATGGCAAGCGGGCTGCTCTTGCGCGAGCGAATTCGGGATGCGTTTGGGCGGTTCGTCTCGCCGGAGGTTGCGACCGAGTTCATTGAAAAGTATGCGCGGGAAGGCTTGCAGGCCGAGCTTGGGGGGAAAAAGCGCGATGTCGTGATCCTATTCAGCGATTTGCGCGACTTCACGCCGCTCAGCGAATCGTTGCCTCCAGAGCGGCTCATCGACGTCTTGAATGGGTATTTTACGGAAATGGTGGGTGCGATTCGCGCGAATGGGGGCATGGTCGACAAGTTCATCGGGGACGCCGTGCTCGCCGTGTTTGGCTTGACGGACGGCAAAGGGGATTCGGCGACTTCGGCGGTACGCGCGGCGCTCGAAATGCAGAAGCGGTTATCGGCGTACAACGAGCGCTTGCGCGCCGACGGCATCGAATTGAAATCGGGTATCGGCATTCACGCGGGTGAAGTCGTGGCGGGGTATTTGGGCAGCGCCGAGCGCCTTGAATTCACGGTGATTGGGCACAACGTCAACATCGCGGCGCGCATCGAGAGCCACGCCAAGGCGCCGAAACCACCGCTGCTCGTGAGTGAAGAGGTGGCGAAACGCGTGCGCGATGCGTTCGTCGTGGAAGAGGTTGGGAAAGCCTCGCTCAAGGGAATTGGCGACGAGATGAAGCTATTTACGGTGGCGGGGGAAGCGATGGGGGCAAACACCACATCGCAAGCGGTCCTTGCGTGATCAATTCGACATCACGGCCGATGCCATCGAATTCGTGCGAACGGATTCTTCTCTCGCCGGCAGTTTTACCGCATTGGTTTTTCGCGACCGTATCGATGCAGGAACGAGCCCTCCCACGCCGAGGAGCAGCAGCGGATACCCCGCGAATGCCAATGCGTTGTCCTTGATGGCCAAACCCACCCCTGCGAGCATGCAAATGATGGGCAAACTGGCAAGCGTGCGCTCGGCGTAGGACAGACGCGGATCGAGCAGCACGAGGCCCACGGCAATGCAGCCGGCACCTATCGAGCCCACCGATCCTGCAATCATGTGCTCGATTCCCCCGCGAGCTGCAATGATGGAGATGATTCCAACTGCCGTGAACGCCGCGGCCAGGAAAGTATCGCGACGTGACGACACAATTTCAGAATGCTGCGCGGACGACAAAGGTTGACTCATGCGCGGGCGCGTGTGCATGTCGCGTGCCGAGTCGCCCTTATGCGAATTCACGATGCGACTCGCCGAGCTTCGATCCGGACGCGCGTGATTTGCACTTTGCTGCGCACGATTTTCGCAAAAAATCTCTCGACAAAGTGATTCCGTTACGGTACGTCGACGTCCTCGCAGAATAACGGAGGTTGATATGGCTGACCTTGTCGAAAAAAACCGGGCGTATTGGAATCAGATAAGCTCCGAATATCAGCGGATGCATGTCTCGTCGCTGGGCACAGTCGATCCGACGTGGGGCGTATGGGCCGTTCCGGAACGTGAGCTTTGTATATTGGGTGATGTTGCGGGCAAAGACGTCCTCGAATTCGGATGTGGCGGGGCGCAATGGTCCGTGGCACTTGCGCGTCGAGGTGCGCGTGTGACGGGGCTCGATCTGTCATCGGAACAACTGCGGCATGCACGAGAAATCGTGGCGGCCGAAGGAGTTTCCGTGACGCTCGTGGAAGGCAATGCGGAACGGACGCCATTTGCAGATGCAAGCTTCGATATCGTTTTTTGCGATCACGGCGCGATGACGTTTGCGAATCCGCGAAAAACCGTGCCCGAAGCAGCGCGCATCTTGCGTCCGGGAGGCCTTTTTGCATTCAACGTGGCCACGCCGTGGCTCGATGCGGCCACGGATCGAAAAACGGAAAAGGTCGGCGACCAGCTCGTCGTCGATTATTTCGACATGCCCTTGTGGACGGATGAAGCCGGACAAACCACTTTCCAGCTCACCTACGGAGAATGGATTCGCCTTTTCCGGCAATCCGGTTTGATGATCGACGACCTCGTGGAAATTCGCCCGAAGGAAGGGGCGACCACCACGTACGAGGGTTACGCGCCGCTCGAATGGGCCCGGCGATACCCCGCGGAGCACATATGGAAACTACGTCGCGAACGATGAATCTGAGGTTCGTCGAATATGCTCCGGAGCACCGCACCGGATGCCTCGATGTATTCGACAGCAACGTTCCGGAGTTCTTTTCGGAATCGGAACGCGAAGATTTCTGCAACTTTCTCGATCGCTTGCCAGGTCGTTACGGCGTCGTCATCGATGACACGGGCCGCATCGTCGGTTGCGGAGGCATTGCAGCGTCGCGCACGGACCCTCGCGCCGCCGATTTGACCTGGGGAATGATCCACCGAGCGCTTCATCGAAGCGGCATTGGGCGCATTCTCACGCGCGAGCGGCTCGCATGGGTCGCCGAAATGCCCGAAGTCGCTGCCGTGCAACTGAATACCAGCCACCTGACCGAAGGGTTTTACGAAAAATTCGGGTTTCGCACCGTAAAACGCATAACCAATGGTTATCGCGAAGGACTCGATCGGTGCGACATGGAATGGCTACGACCAAATTCCTGACTTTCTGCGCTGTAGCCGCTGCGAGGCCCGCGATCCTTGCCCAATGCACTCGGCAGCGTCAAATGTTTGACGACCGTCCCAGGTGCAACTTTTGTGCACGTAGCCCTGCAACCGCCATTCAATTGGCAGTCGAAAAACTGCCCACTGCAACTGGTCATTCGTGTTGGCAGGGTCGGAATACACGCGTCAATGAGTGTATTTTTCACGTCAAACGAGCGTCAATGCACACAATTACGTTACCGAACGGAAAATTTGTTGGGTATATTGAATCGGCGAGAGGTGGCGCGCCCGTATGACGTAGCCATCCAGAGACGACGCTGCTGGAGGGAATCTCTATGAAACCGCACGTCCTCGTCGTCGATGACAGTTTGACCGTACGTATGGATCTGCGAGGGGCACTGAACGCCGCAGGATTCGACGTTACGGTATGTGACACCAGACGCGCCGCCGTGGAGCTGCTCGACAATCGAAATTTCTCTGCCCTGGTGCTCGACATCATGCTGCCCGATGGCGACGGAGTGGAAATCCTTCAGCGAGTACGGGCAAACCCTCATTCGTCATCGCTGCCCGTCATCGTGTTGTCCTCGGAAGCCGATGTCCGTGATCGGGTTCGTGGTTTGACCATGGGAGCTGACGAATACGTCGGCAAACCCTACAACATTGCCTATTTCATTGGCCGCCTGCGCGAACTTTGTCGTCGCACCCGCAACAGCGCACCGCCTCCTCCGTCGATCGTGGGAAGTCGACGAATTCTCGCAGTCGATGACTCCCCTACGTTCCTCGCTCACCTCGCGCGCAGCCTTCGTGAAGATGGCCATGACGTCGTGCTGGCTCGATCGGGCCACGAAGCTCTCGATATGCTTGCAGCTCAAACGATTGATTGCGTGATCCTCGACCTGCAAATGCCCCATGTCGACGGCATCGAAACCGTGCGCATGATCCGGCAAACCCCAGGCCGAGAATCGACCCCGACCCTCATGCTCACGGCCAGCGAAAATCCCGAAGATCAACGCAACGCCACCGCTGCCGGCGTCGATGATTTTCTCCGTAAAACCGTTGCCCTGGACATCGTACGCGCGAAAATTCGCAACCTGCTTCGTCAAAAATACGCGGACTTGCCGCATGTCGATGCGCAGAACTCGAACAAATCCGCCATCAATCGCACGTCGGTCCACGACCGGACCGCAAACGTCGTGACTGCAAATCAACGCTCGGCTTCGTCGAACGCATCGAAGCGATCGAAGGAGGACGTCAAGTCGCCTGCGAACCACTTCAGTGCATTGTTCATCGCGGTTGCCGCGGCCATGGGCCTCGAAGCCGACCCTGCTCGCGAGTCACTGGCGAGAACGCTCAGCCGCATGGGCGTCGACCCTCGATGCATGAGCGAGGCCGACTTGTCCCGTGCGCTGCCCGCTCTCGAAGACACGCTTGCGATGTTCTGTCCCGTCGAAGATGCTGCAGCGCGCTCGCGCGCACTCGCCGCGCTCGCAGCACGCGCTCGTCGCAGCGGCAGCTAATGCCACACCGCGGTGCCTCACTTTGGGGTGCGTGCTATTGCGTCTCTCATGCCCCTTCCCCCTGTCCAACGGCTCTCGGCGGCGATCGTGGGTCGACACGGCATCTTCGACATCGTTCGTCACGAAATCGAGGGTTCCGAAGGGCCGCGCGTGTACATCACGCTCGCGATGCTCGATTGGGTGTCGATCGCTGCGGTGACCACCGACAACCGCTTCGTCCTCGTGCGGCAGCATCGACACGGCATCAGCGAAGTCACGCTCGAAACGGCGGGAGGCTTCGTCGACGAAGGCGAAACGCCGCAGCTTGCCGCGCGCCGTGAGCTTCGTGAAGAGACCGGGTATTCGCTGCGCGAAATCCAGTCGCTCGGCGCGGTCCATCCGAACACCGCGATGCAGAACAATCGGTGTCACATCTTCCTCGCTCGCGGCGTCGAAGCCTCCGGCCCGCCTGCTCCAGACGAAGACGAGTACATCGAGCCCGTCCTGCTCGATGCGAGAGCCGTGCGCCGAGCGCTCGACGACGGCATGATCACGAATGCGCTCTCCATCGTGACGCTCGAGCGCGCGCTTGCCCGCCTGGGCGTCAAATCGTTTTGACAAACCTCCCCGCCCTCGTCGCTCGCAAGTAGGCTTGGCACATGGATGATCGAGAGCTTTTCGATCGCATCTTCGCGCTCATCGATGCGATGGAGGAAAATCAGCATCGCAAGGTCGTCGAGCTCGCGCGGCGGCTGAAGCCGAACCTGACTGCGGAAGACATTCGGAATCCGCATGATTTTCCGGATCTCGCTGATCCCGATTGGCACTTCGAGGATGGTCAGCTCGCAGGAATACAGTCGGTACGGTTTGCACTACGCGCCCTCTCGGGTGAAGTTCTGTCCCATGGGGACCAAGCCGCGTACGCAGCGGACGGAGACCAAGAAGAAAAAGGCGAATCCGACGTCGGCGGATAGCCCGTTCTTCCGCCCCTTCGCAGCGCTTGCCGCGAAAAAGGCGCGCAGCGAAAAGGCTCCCACCAAGGTCCCCGAGAAGCCGCCCGCGAGCCCGCCGGAGGAAGCCTCCATGGTTGGCACGACGGAGGCCGAGACATTTGCCATCTTCATGGCTGGGGTTCGTTCCCTCGACGGGCAGCGAGCTACGCGTGTTCCAGTCTCTTCCGAAAAAATCGAACCTCGAAAAATTGTCCCCGCCACGGACCCAGATGCAGACGCTCGCACGGCGCTGCAGATGCTCGTTGCCGATGGTGCGCGCTTCGAAGTCGTCGACGATGGTGAACGTATCGAGGGGCGGCGCATCGACGTCGACCCTCGTGAAGTTCGGCGACTACGACGCGGCGCGTATACCGTCGATGGACGTCTCGACTTGCATGGAATGACGGCTGGTGAAGCGCGGCGCCAAGTGGAATCGTTCGTACGCAAACGACGCAGCGACGGGGATCGAGTGATTGCGCTCATCGTCGGCCGTGGGAACCATTCGCCTCGCGGAATTGGCGTTTTGCGCGGGGAAATTGCGGCTTGGTTGAGCCAGGGACCCGTTGCTCATCACATCGCAGCGTTCGCATCCGCGCCCGAAGACGAAGGTGGCCCAGGTGTGGTACTGGCGCTCTTGGCACGATGACCGGTTCGGGCTAGTTCCTTGTGCTCAAAGCTTCGCCGCATCGGTGGCGAGTGGTGAACCGGCATTGATCCTGCGACGGACGAACAAGCCAAGGAGCGCGCGATGGTCGACAAGTTGAAGAAGATCTGGATGGACGGAGAGTTCGTCGACTGGGAAAAAGCGAACGTCCACATCCTCACGCACTCGCTGCACTACGGACTCGGAGCGTTCGAAGGCATTCGTGGCTATCGCCGAGCGGACGGACAAACGGCGATCTTCCGACTCACCGAACACATCGATCGCCTCTACGACACGTGCAGGCTCATCGCCATCAAGCCGACGTTCACCAAAGAGCAGGTGATAAACGCATGCAAAGATATTATGCGTGCAAACGATATGACGGATGGCTACATCCGGCCGCTCATCTACATGGGTGAAGGTCCCATGGGCGTGTATGCCCACGACAACCCCGTACGCACGGCGATCATCGCGTGGCACTGGGGCGCGTACCTTGGCAAAGGTGCGACCGAGAACGGCATCCGCGTGAAGATTTCTTCATTTGCCAGGCACCACATCAACGTCGGCCTCGCCAAGGCGAAGATGATGGGCCAGTACACCAACTCGTCCCTCGCCAAACGCGAAGCCAAGGTCGCCGGCTACAACGAAGCCGTGCTGCTCGATCCCAACGGTTACGTCGGCGAAGGAACCGGCGAAAACATCTTCATCGTCCGCAGAGGTCGACTGCTGACGCCGCCTCCGTCCGCGTCGATCCTCGAAGGCATCACGCGCGACACGATCCTCACGCTCGCGCGCGAAGAAGGCATCCCGACGTCCGAAGAGATGATCTCGCGCGACCAGCTTTACTTGGCCGACGAGGCGTTTTTCACGGGAACGGCGGCCGAGGTCACGCCGATCCGCGAGGTCGATGATCGACCCATCGGTGATGGGGTCGTCGGGCCGATCACGCGCAAGCTGCAGGCGCGGTACTTCGACATCGTGAGGGGCTCCGACGACTCGCATCCCGAGTGGCTCTCGCACGTGTCGCTCCCTAGCCGCGCGTGACGCCTGCACCTTCGGCGCCACCTCGCGCGACCATCCCATCTGCGGTGGTCGCGCTCGTTTGCACCACCCTGGTCGCATGCGAGCCCGCAAAGGCTCCGCCGCGGCCGCTTGAAACGACGCCTCGCACTGCGACACCCAGAGCGACCGAATCACCGACCATCGATGCGGTCGGTCTGGGTTCGTCATTTCAAACCTACGCATCGACGCGCTTCAACTTTTCTCTGCCGCTACCTGATGGCGCTTCGTTTCGCATCGACGATCACACGGACCGGTGGCTCGTCGCGACGCACGCATCCGCTTCGTCGACGCTCCTCGTACGCGTGTGGCGCGAATATGAAATGATGAGCCGGGGCGCTTGTGAAGACCGAGCGCGCCTTTACCGAACGCTTCCTGAACGCATGGGAGATGTCTTCGTCGAACAGAAGCGCATCGACGTGCCTCCGGGCCACGACACGATCGTCGACGTGTACGTGCGCGAGCGCGGGGAAACGCCTCGAATCGAAGGCACGGTGCTCGCATTCGGTGGATGGGCGCGCCGATGTTTCGCGTTCGTGTACGTGACTCGAGACGACGATGAACACGCGGTTGCGGCGCGGTTGTCGACGATCGTTCATGGCACGCTTTTGCGGATGACGTTCGGCACGAGCGTCGTGCCAAAGCAGAAGCCGCCCGAGCTAGAGTCCCGTGAACGTCTGGCAAAATAGCGAACGATATTCTTCGTCTTCCACCAAGATCCACGTCCCTTGGGACACTTCGCCCGCCGGCTGCTGCCCGAGCATGTCTGGTGGCACCAAACAGTCGACGTCGTATCGCCCTTCGATCTTGCCCGCAGGAAGCATCGGATGATCGGTCTGGAAAGACCCTGCGAGCGTGCCGCGCATCATGGACAGCGAGACCTTCCCTGGGCTGATGATCTCGGCGCTCGTGCTCGAGAGCAGCGCGAGCGTGCCGCTGCCCGGACCATCGAAAAGCGGCACCGAAACCGTCGTATCGAGAAGCGCCGATGGAGGCAGGTCGAACGCCAAGCTGAGGCCGAATCCGTAGCGATCGGCCGTGGACAGAGCAACCGATGCCTTGGCCATGGGACCGTTCGGCAGCGGCGCGACGAGCTCGATGGTCGCGGCTGATCCGCGATACGTTTGCCCGTCGGCTGTCGTGATCACGAGCTCGTCCATCACGACGGTAGATCTTTTGAACCCAAACAAATCGCTCACGTCGTTCATCGAGCAACCCGCGGCCATCGATGCGATGACCGCAGCGGCAAGCCACTCGCGAAAGCCGAGTTTGTCCTTCCGCATCGTCCCCCCAGTTCGAACATCTGGGGCTTCGGGTCGCCGTCGGCGCCCTTCGCCCCAAACCCCATTCGTTTCAACACCCGCAATCGAGCACGTTGACGGTGAGCGAGTTGTGCACGACGTTGTCGCTCTCCGATGCTTCCGTCAGCGATTCGCCCGAATCCGCTTCGTGGTAGATCCAGTACAGTCCCTTGGGCGTGCCGCATGGAATGGTGGTCGTGACGTTCACGTGAACGGCCCCTTGGGCATTCACCGTTGCGCCAAACCAGGTGCCGAGCGTCACGCCGCTCCACGTGTGAGCATTGGGAGCTTTGGCCAGGTAAAACCGTTGATCGGTCGTAGCCGTCGTCGTGCCGGTGTTCGCCGTCGTGAAGTAAAAGGAAAACGTGTCACCGCGGCATCGCTGGATCGTTTGCCATGCGGTGTTGTTGCGTATGGTTCCTTTTGACAAACGCTGCGCGGACGCGAGGAGGTTTGTCTCGGCCTTGCCCGATGGGTAAAGGAAACGTCCGCACGCTGCGTCATCGGGCATTGGTTGCGAGTGCACGTGCTCGGGGCCGCCGCCGCCGAGCGGTACGGGTGGAGTGGGCCGCATGACTGTAAAACCGAGCGGATGATTGTCCGGGCCACCGGCGTACGTGATGGCCAAACCGTGCGCGTGACCGAACTCGTGCAGCAGCGCCGCTTGACCCGTGCGCTTCATGTCGTACGGGCACGTGCCTGCGGCAAACGCTTCATCTGGATTGGCAAAACCTTGCGTCGACAGATTCGCCACGAGCACGTTGGCTTCGATGATTCGGTCGCACTTGCGCACGATCACGGTTTCACCAAGGGCTCCATCGATGCTTGCCGTGTCGACGAGCGCCACGTCGTTCCATTCGTCGACGACGTCGACCCAGCATCGCGACGGTGGCCACGATCCGTAGTGGTAGACCATGTCGAGCATCCCGCCGACGCCTCGCCACTGCCCGACGACGGCCGCGTATGCCTTCGCCACGTCGGTGCCCGCAGGCATGCTGCACGAGTTCTGCACCATGCCGAACGGGGCCGGCCAGCGCACGGGATTGCCGTTGCACGTCAAGTACCTGTAGGCCGCGGCTTCACGCGCAAAGAGCACACATGCGAGCCCCACGCCGATCGATTTCAGGCGTGAGATCACGGTGCACCTCCCGCGTCGCACACCTCTCCGCCAAGCGGCGTCGTATCTCGTGCTTCTTCGACGGGACCAAAGCAGGCAAGAAGCTCTTCATCGTTCGGTAGCGGGTGACTCGACGGTTCCAGCTCGTCGGCGACATGCGGGGTTGTCTCGACGAACCGCCACGATCGACTCGAGTTGACCGGGACCATCGAGAACGTGCCGCGTGGCCACGTGTCCGTTGCTGCAGCGAAGGCGCGCACGTGGTCCGCAAAGCCCATCGCATCGAGCGCCCGATCCACGGCGTCTTCGGTCAGGGCGCGCGCCATGCGGGGCGATATGGATGGTGCGAGTCCCCCGTCGGATCGAGCCCAGAATGGCGCTCCAGCGATGGGCCCGGACATGCCCACGCCCACGACGAGCCGCCCGAAGGGATCCACGATCGGGGCCCTCGATCCCTGTTGCTCGACACGAAACACGAAACCAAACGCAACAGGAGAAAGGAACCAATCCGTGTTGCGCAAGAAGACCACGTGGCGTTTGCCGGGGGTGAATGCTGGCACGTGCATCGCGATCACTTCGCGACCGTCCGGGAGAAACCCGCCGAAGGACCGCAGCTCGAGCGTTCGTGGCGGCGACGATCCGAGCGAACCGATGTGCACCACGATGTTGGCCATCGTGGCCACCGTGCGAGGACCTTCGCGATCGTCGTACCGGAAGCTCACGTCTTGCACGTCGCCTTCGATGACGGCTGCCGTTTGTCGCAGCACATCCGCGAACGATTCGGCAACCGCTGGAGGCGCCGCAGCGCGTGCTTCGACGGCCCACAGCGGCATCAGCCCAACGGCCATGAATAGCGAATTTTGACGAATCGAGCGCATTGCACACCTTTCGACGTAGTGAGCCGAGCACGCGGCGACCCGAGACAAACGCGTTCGTCTGCGTCCTCTCACCTGCTCTCCGCGACGAACCGCAAAGAGCCGTGCGATCTCGACAACTGCGCACGATCTCCCCTGTGTGCACGAGGTCGACCATCGGAACGTGATGGTGTTCCGCTAGAGCTTGTTCCCTGGGATCATCGGAAAACGACCTACCCCCTCGCGTTTGTCTTTCTAGTACGTCGCAGGTTCGTCTCGTACGGGTTCGTCTCGTACACTGCTCGTTTGTATTCGTCCTGTTCGCCGTCCTCGGCGATGCACGCTGTCCGTGACGGTTCCCTTGCCTCACGGAAAGCTCGTCCCCGACCACCGTCGACGCGCGACCGAGCTCTAGGTGGTGCTCGCAACGAAAGCCGACGGGCGTTTGGCAATAGGCGAGCAAAAAGCCCCACATCCAGGCACGATTTCACGTGTCCACCAGCGTGTCTCGACCTCCGAACCGAGATCGGCACGCGAGCTCGGTGCGCAAGAAATTCGATTTGATCTTTCCCGTCGCGCGCGACCTCGCTAGTTTGCGGAAAAGCAGCCTGGCGAGCGACTCGCGCGGTTGCATTGGGAGATCGTCATGCAGTTGCGAACATTGGCCGCATGCACCCTTGCAGCCACGATCGTGCTCGGGTGCGGCTACTCCGAAGAGGAGTGGCAGGCGCAGCTCGACAAGTACAATAAGCTTTTGGCCGAGAAGAACGACGAAGCCTCGAAGGCGAAGGCGCGGCAAGCGGCGCTCGAAGAGGAGCTTCGTGGCGAGCAGGCGAGGGCCGAAGAGCTGAGGAAGAAGCTCGAGGCCGCGGGCTTCGACATGAAGAAGCTGAACGAGGATCTGCAGAACGCAGCGACTCGCGTGTCGTCACTCAGCTCGACGCTCGAAGAGCGTGAGAAGGCGCTGGCCGAGTACAAGGCGCGCGCCAAGCAGCTCGAGCAGATCAAGGCTCGATTCGAAATGCTTCGCAAGAAGCTCGACGAGCTCACCAAGCTGGGTTTGGCGGTGAACATTCGCAAGAACCGCATGGTCATTTCGCTCCCCGGCGACGTGCTCTTCGACTCGGGCCGTGAAACGCTCAAGAAAGAGGGCCAGGAGATCCT
The DNA here is from genome assembly GCA_016715885.1 of Polyangiaceae bacterium. Classification (NCBI taxonomy): domain Bacteria; kingdom Pseudomonadati; phylum Myxococcota; order Polyangiales; family Polyangiaceae; species Polyangiaceae bacterium. The sequence continues at coordinate 370,981 of JADJXL010000018.1, read as the reverse complement.
CACGAAGGTTGCAGGGATCATCAACGCGGACGCGTCGCTCAAGGGACGCGACTACCAAGTCGCCGGACACACGGACTCGAAGCCTCTTGCAGGCGGCATTTTCCGCGACAACTGGGGTTTGTCCCTCATGCGTGCGCGCGAAGTGCTTCTCTTCCTCGTGAGTGAGAAGGGCGGGCAACTGCCCATCGAGCGCTGGAGTGCTGCTGGGTTTGGCGACACCGATCCGATCGCTCCGAACGACACCGACGAAGGTCGACAGAAGAACCGTCGTTGTGACTTGATCGTCGTGCCCAGCGTCGAAGAAATGCTGGACCTCAAAGCCATCACGAACTGAAGCGGGGCCCCCGGGCGCCCCGGGTTAAAGAAGCTGTCTCAAAACTCGGCCGGTGGCAGCGTACCGCTTGCACGCGCGGGGTTGAAACCCCGCGCGGGCGTGCGGCGACACACTACGCCTGGAGTTGTGAGACAACCTCTAAAACCCCGCGCGGGGGTGCAAGCGGGTTAAGTTAGCGCTCATATCCCCCGAGTTCGAATGGCTGGCTTGCTCCCGGTTTGTGACCCGCCTTCAAACCGCCGGCTTTTCGCTGTCATTCTTTTTCGCCGCGCGATGGGCGCGAATGGCACCGATGATGGGCGGCAATACCGAAATGACGATGATCAAAATGACGACCTTTTCGATTTGCTTCGCCCCGAGCACTTTGCCGAGGTAATAGCCGAGAAACGTCATCGACGCGACCCAGCCGATTCCGCCGAAAATGTTGTACGAGAGAAACCTCTTGTAACTCATTTGCCCAACACCGGCGACGACGGGGGCAAACGTCCGAGCGAAGGGCATGAAGCGCGCAAGAACGATGGTTTTGCCGCCATGCTTTTCGTAAAACTTTTGCGTGGCGACGAGATAATCTTTCCGGAAGAACAGGCTTTGCTCGCGCGTAAAGATTTTCGGGCCTGCCTTGTATCCAATCGAATATCCCACCGTATCGCCAATGATGGCCATGACGGAAAGCACGACGTTCATCAGCAAGAGATTGGCAAATGTGGACACTCCGAATGGATTGATTTGTTCGGCATTGATGAGCACGCCCGTCGTGACGAGCAGCGAGTCGCCGGGCAGGAAAAAGCCGATCAACAGCCCAGTTTCGGCAAAAATGATTGCCATCAGGACTGGATAGCCACCCCACGTAAGGAGCGCTTCGATGTTGCCCCACGGAAGTACGTCACGCAGGCGGTAGAGTATCTCGCGTAGTGTGTCCACGGCGCTCCGATTAGCGCACCTTCAAGCCGTTGTCGAAGTTTCTGCTCGGATTCACTTACGTCCGCGCAGGACGCTGGAGCCTACGCCCGTACCCCACGTCAATCGTACTTTACATTACGGTCACACGTCTGCGGTCTGTTGGTTGTGCGCCCGTGTCGAGTCATCCGCGGATCTCATCGTCATCGACATTTCGATCCACGCTTGGACAGTGCAGGGACTACAGCTTTGCGCCCCGCCGTCTTTGCGTCTTTGCGTTGATCTTCGGGTCGTTACCGCGTGTGCGAATCAATTGTCGGCCGGGCGTGAGATTCCGTGCCGGTCTATGTGCGCGGCGTACCTTCGGGGTTACGTCCGCCATGGATGGTGCGACCCTCATTTTGGGGCTCGACGTCGCCAATAGCCTCAGAATTGGCCGCTACTCGACGTTTTGGTCGCCGCGGCAAGCTGCTTGCAATCGTGTCATCGGGCGTGGTCGAGCCAGACGGGGCGCGCTCGTTTGGTTTGATATTCACGCTGGAACGTGGAGGAGGATCGTCATGCTCAAGTTCATCGCGGCCAGCGCATTCGTGGGGGTCTTGGCGATTGGCTCTGTGGCCAGTGCGGAAGGCCAACAGCGTCAATTGTCCTGGGATCAAATGGTCCAGGCGTGTCAGAATCCGGCTGCTTTCCAGACGCAGCGTCAACCGAACGCCATTCGGCTGACCTGCGAGGATACCCAATTCATTTGGGAAGCCGATCAATCCGACAAAATGGAAATCGACAATCGTCGAAGCCTCGTCGCGTCGTTGTCTTCGGACAAGTTCTACGTGATTCGGCAAGAGAACGCGATTCCGATGAATGCCCTCCAGACGGCGTGTCCGCGCCTGAAGGAAGTGCAAGTGACGTACACGAAGAGCTTTGCATTGACGTGCCAAGAGCTCATGGCCCACAAGGGCTCGATGAACGACTTCTGCAAGGGCCGAGTCGACCAGGATCTCGTGTCGAACAAGGCGCTTGCGACGCGCGTCGAAACCGGAAACGTATACAATATGTGCGCCTCGCCGGAGCTCATCAAGGGCTCGAAGGCGTTGGTTGGCGGCAAGGCTCCTGCCAGCGTCCAACCTCGCAAGGAGCGCTAGGCGTGCGCTTCGGGGCGACCGCGTCTCAATCGGGTGCGGTCGCCCCCTCCCCCCACCATCCCCTTGAGCATCCGGACAAACCGATTCCAAGGAGACCGCTCATGGCGATTCGTTACACCATTCCCTCTGGCGTTTTCGTAGCATCGATCGTGGCCATCGGCTGCAATGAACCCATTGCTTCCACGACCATTACGTCGGTCCATGGCACGTGTGCAGACGCAGGAGGGGAAAACTGTCCAACGGATGGAGGTGACGATCCGATAGTCGATGACAAGAACAAAACGAACTACGTGATAACCGCGGGTGAACGTTCGGCCGAGGCGAAACGCAAACCCTGGTCGTCTTGGTGGTATCCGCATTGGCAAGATACCCTCTTCGAAGGGAAAATGAATGAATTGGCGCCGCTCCAGAAATACGACGCCTTTGCCCTCACACTCAATCGACGCACGTCGGCAGCCGCCTACGAACGCAGCTCGCTCTACGATCCGCGCGCCGTCTCGTGGTCTGGTCTCTGCGACGCATGGGCCATTGCTTCCGTCATGGAGCCTGAACCAGCGAGGATGCAGAGCCACGGGCAGCTCCTTTTCCGCGTCGGAGACTTGAAGGCGCTCCTCTTGAAAACATACGAAAACATCGACCCATTGACCATCATCGGCGATCGCTTCAATGGCGAATGGGACGACGAATATGCGGATGTGGCTCCGAATTTATTCCACGAAGTCGTCGAAACCGAGCTCATTGGCAAAAAGCGCGCGTTCATCATCGACGAAGATCCTGGGCCCGAGGTATGGAACGAACCGGCGTGGAAAGTCATGACCCGTGTTTCGCGTGTAGAAGGCAGCCCCAATATCGCCCGCGTGCAAACGTGGCTGTTCCTCGCCAGCCCACACGTCGAGGACCGCGATTTCGTCGGCACGCACGAAGATTCCCGCGAATACACCTACGACCTCGAAGGCGTATGGGAAGGCGACAAATTCCGTGTGAAATCCGGCCAGTGGACCGACCGCTCCCAGTGGGATCATCCCGATTACGTCATCAAACTCCCCGATACCATCAAGCGCGGAAGTTTCAACCCACACATCGATCCCGAGCTCGTCGACAAGATTCGCAAACAGTGAACCACCGGCAATAGGCGCTTGCCACGCTGTCCCGTCTCGGCGATGATCGCCGCCATGTACGACGTGAAGATCGTTGGTGGGCTCATTTGCGACGGAACGGGCAAAACGCGCTTCGGCGGTGATATCGGTATTCGTGACGGAAAAATCGTCGACGTCGGTGCTTGCCCTGAAAATGCGCGCCGCGTCCTCGACGCGCGCGGAGCCATCGTTGCACCGGGTTTTACCGACATCCATACGCATTACGATGGCCAAATTTCCTGGGATCCACTGCTGGAACCTTCCGTCGTCCACGGCGTCACGACGTGCGTCATGGGGAACTGCGGCGTGGGGTTTGCCCCCGTGCGCCCGTCAGACCATGACAAACTCATCACGCTGATGGAAGGCGTCGAAGACATCCCTGGTTCGGCTCTTTCCGAAGGAATTACGTGGGGTTGGGAAAGTTTTTCAGAATACATGGATGTGCTCGCCAAAACGCCGCGCACCATCGATTACATTTGCCAAGTGCCGCACGATGCGCTGCGCGTGTATGTCATGGGAGATCGCGCCGTTGCCGAAGAAGCCGCCACGGACGACGACATCGCGGCCATGCGCGCGCTGTTGCGCGATGCGCTCACAAGTGGTGCCGCAGGTTTTTCCACGGGCCGCAGTGACAATCATCGCAGCGCTACGGGCAAACCCACGCCCGCATCCGAAGCGCGCGGCAACGAGCTCAATGGAATCGTTCGCGCCTTCGAAGGACTTTCGCACGGCGTTTTGCAAGCCGTCAGCGATTTCGACATGATGCAAGGCCCGGATCGGTTTTCCCACGAATTCGACTTGCTCGAGCAAATGGCGCAAAGCGCCGGGCGCCCCTTGAGCGTATCGACGATGCAGCGCGACCACGCCGCTCGTCAATGGGAATCAATTTTCGAGCGCGCCCAGGCGGCCGTTCGAGCAGGATTGGATATCCGCTGCCAAGTGGCACCTCGTGCCATTGGTGTCATGCTCGGCTTGACCGCGACGTTCAATCCATTCATGGGTTTTCCCACGTACAAGTCGATAGCAAAAATTCCGCTCGCCGAGCGCGCCGCGAAAATGCGTGATCCCGCCATTCGCGCTACCATTTTGGCAGAAAAGAGCGATAAAGTGGCTGGTGACGGTAGCCCCTTGCCCCCGCTCGCGGACTTTTTCTTGGCAAACCTCGACCTCATCGCCATGCGCCTCTTCCGCTTGGGCGAATCGCCCAATTACGCACCGAACGTCCAAACGAGCCTCGCGGGGGAGGCCATTCGCAGCGGAAAACCCGTGCTCGCCGTCGTCTACGACGCGCTGCTCGAAAATGACGGCCAAGCGCTCTTGTACTTCCCGCTCTACAACTACACCGAAATGAACCTCGACGTCGTTCGTCGCATGCTCATGCACCCACTCGCATTGCCGGGCCTCGGAGATGCCGGTGCGCATGTGGGTACCATTTGTGACGCGAGTTTCCCGACGTTTTTGGTGTCGCATTGGGGGCGCGATCACGCCGATAGCGGAATATCACTCGAACGAGCCATCCAAATGCAGGCATTCGATACGGCTCGGCACCTGGGTTTGCACGACCGCGGCGCGATTGCGCCCGGTCAAAAAGCGGACATCAACATCATCGACCTCGACAACCTGCGCCTTTTGCATCCAGCCATGAAGCGCGATTTGCCCGCCGGTGGCCAGCGCCTCATGCAACATGCCGAAGGATACGTCGCGACGCTCGTGAGCGGCACGGTCGTCGCCGAACACGGTCGTTTCACCGGCCAAACGCCAGGCAGACTCGTAAGATTCGGGCGCGGTTAGACCACACCGCGGGTCAAAGAGACTATCTCACAACTCGAGGCGTAGTGCGTCACCGCACGCACGCGCGGGGTTAAAACCCCGCGCTACATTACAAGAAGTCCTCGCGCTACCGCGCTCGGACTAGCCTCACGCCGCATTGTGAGACATGCAATCTATTGCGAAATCGGCCGGGGTTCTCGATAACGATCCGAGATCGAACAACGCCAGTCCCGAACGGCAGTGAGGGACTTTTTATCGTGTAGCGCGGGGTTTTAACCCCGCGCGTGCGTGTAGGGCGGCCAATGTCCCACAGTAGTATTAATTCCTCGCCTGTTTTCGTCGCCGCCCACGCATCGCTGCGAACGCGACCCCGAACGCAATGATCGAAGTCCCCAAATCGTCCTTGTCCACAGCTGCCAATTGACAACCGCAACCTTTGGCTCCGCCCGGCGGTGCGATCACACCGGGTTTACCCGACGAACTGGATGCAGTCCCCGATATCGGCCCCCAATTGCCCGAAACAATGAAACTCGCCCAATAAAATGGATGTTTTCGTTCGGGCTGCGCAAGAAGTGCGAGTTGCGCCTGACGCATGGCTTCGCTGCGTCCAAGTCCTTTGCGGTACATATTTTGATAAAAACTCGTCATGAGGTCCCGCGTTGCTTCATCGTCGACTTGCCATAAGCTCATGACTTGCGTTTCCGCGCCTGCGAGCACGAGCGCTCGGCGGAGCCCTCGCACGCCCTCGCGCGCAACACGCGTGCCGACACCCGTTTCGCAAGCGCTCAGGACGACGAGCTCGGTGCCGGTGAGATTGAGTGCCGACGCTTCGTATGCCGTCAAAATGCCGTCATCCATTTGTCCCTTTCGCACATTGGCCCCAGCAAGCGCCAAACCCGAAAGAAACATGGGATTGACAATTTCGACTTTGGGGCCTTCCGCTTCGGGTGGTGCAGTTTTTATGGTGGGCAGTGCATGCGTGGGCACATCGAGCTCGATGCCGCGGCTACCTTTCGCAGCTTTTCCGGAAGCGTCCAGGAAAAACCCGTGCGTTGCGACGTGCAGAATTTTGGGCCCCGCCACTTGCTTCAATGCAGTTTCCGTTGCAACGCCCTGAACTTTGAGGTGCGCATTGGGCACGATGTCGTTGATGGCTTCCGCTTCTTGGGCCGTTCCGGGAAGTGGCGTGAACTTCACGCGCGCGAGCACGGGCAGCGAACCTCGCGGTGCTTCGGGCAGAGGCACCTGCTCCGCTTCGCCCGGAGCGTCGTAATCGGGATTGGCCACGAGCATCGGCGCGGAGCTCTCGAGCTCGTGCTGCCCGAATTGCAACAAATCCCGCCCGCTCGACAAGTACGTCACGGTATACTTTTCGGCAAGAAAGTGGCCATCCCGCGAAATGAGCGCACCGAAGGGCACGAGCGAAAGGTCACCATCGGGCGAAATCAGTAAATGCTTCACGCCGGGAAGCTCGCCCAGCAAACGAACAAAAATGATGTCGTGAAGCAGATTCAATTCTTGGAAAAACCTTTTGTCTTCGGGATTCTGCAAGCCCTTACGAATTTTCGCGACTTTGTCTTCGATGACGCTCGCACTCACGGGGAACTGAATGCGTAACACGTCACCATTGTGCCGCAGCACGTAGGCCATGTATCGAGGCGTGGATTCGCGTTCGGATGCAGCGCTGTAGAAATGCGCGCTACGATGGCGATACTGCACCAATTCGACCAAGGCCGCGTCTTCTGGAATTCGTTCAGCCACGGATTCGATCGTCACATTTTGGATGGGGATACGGCGGGACGCTCCCCACTTGCTCATCGCCGCTTCGATGGCGTCGGCTTCGCGGGTGAGTTTGACGACCTCCGCTTGGAATTCCTCGACGGTTTGTCCGCGCGGCCCGCGCGTATACATGCTCGCAAGCGTGCCTCGCACCCGCACGAGCTCGTCATAACGCTTTTTGTCCTCCTCGGACGTCATTCGTTCGCGAAAGGCTCTCGTCGTAGCCGCCATCGCTTCGAGCGCTTGCGCCTTGTTTCGCAATATCGTTCGCAAAACGAAACGCGTGACCTCTTTGTTGCCGAGGCCCATGTTCATTTGAAAAGACACGACCCGGTCGACGCTCTTTTCGAGCTGCGAAGCATAGGCCAATTTGTCTTCCTCGGTGCCGCTCGCGAGCGCATTGACGAGCCACTCTTCTTCGATGGTTTGCGCCTTGTCGCGATATTCGAGCGCTTTTTCGATTTTGCCGGTGCGCGTGAGCAAAAGTGCCCAGTCGCTGTAAAGCGCCGCCACGTCCGGATGATGCCGGCCCAGGGCTCCGACCAGGATTTTGTCGGCGCGCGCATAATTATCTTCTGCCTTTTCGAATTGGTCTGATCCCGTAAGAAACATCCCAATGAGGTGCAAGAGTCTGCCCACTTCCGGATGGTTTTCACCGTACGCACGTTTTGCGATCGGTACTGCGCGATTGTAGGCATCTGCGGCTCTGATGTAATCCCCCATTTTGCGGTACAGCGACCCGAGGTTGCTCAAGTCGAGGAACAAGCCTCGCTCTGCATTACGTTTTTCATGGATGCTGACGGCCTTCAAAAGCAATTTTTCTGCTTCGGAAAATTTGCTTATTTTTATGTAAATCGTCGCGAGTTTCGTGAGCAGCGAGGCATATTCGGATTCCCGCGTAGCGCCAGCTTTTTCTTCGAGACCCATGGCTCGCTGCAGCATCGCAATGGCGCGCTTCGGATCACCTTTTGTCGAATACAGCGACGCCAAGTTCGACAGGGCCGTCGCCAGAGCGTCTTCGCTTCCTTTGGCCTTTTCGAGCAATTCCACCGCGCGTTTCAGCAGCGGTTCGGCCGCTGCGACGTTTCCCTTGACAAGATTCATGGTGCCAAGGTCCGCAATGGCGGAGGCCGTACGCGGGTGCTCCTTGCCCAGCTTCGCCTCGCGCTCGGCCACGAGTTTTTCCGCGAGAGCGAAGGCCGCATCGTACTTGCCTTCTTCGTAGAGCCGCTCGATTTCCTTGTCGACCTTGTCGTCGTCCGAAGCGCTCACAGCGGGTTTTACCGCCTCTTCAGCGTGCACGTTCAAAGGAGCTACGGCGGCGAGCGCGAGCGCAAACGATAGAACGAGAGAACGAAGGCGGAGCATGGTGCGCGAGTGTACCGCAAAAAAATGGTGACTGTCACGCCTTGCATTCGCGTGCCCGGGCGCGATACTCTACGGCCAAACCATCGCCCCATCGTTTTTCGAATGGCCGAACCTCGATCCAACCAAACCGCATCGCCTAGCGACCTCACAGCAAGAAAGAGAACGGGGCTGCTCGTCCGGGTCGTTCTTTTCGCCATCGTCGTCATCGCGTGCGGCTTTTATTCTCGAATTTTTCAGCGCCTTTGGACGACCGTTTTCCCGCTCGCTTGCAGCACTGGAAGCACGGCGCCGCTCTTCGTGGACTTCGACGCATTTCCCGCGCGAATTGGTGATCAGGACAATTTGTGTCGAGGCGTCGGAGACGGCGAATGCCAACGAAGCGATGGAGACGACGTCGTGCGCGGCGAATGTCTCGGCGAGCGCATGCATGGCCGTTTTTCCGTGGTGAATGCAAAAGCCGGCGCGAGGCGTTGGTCGGGCACCTATTGCGACGGCCTCCCTTGCGGCGAATTCCGCATTCGTATCGATTCCGAACACGAGAATGTTTTTCGTGTGGAAAACCTGCACATTCAAGGACCGGCGACGATCTGGGAGCGAGATGGCGATCGATTCGTCGAATTTTCCGGACGGTACGATCGCGGCAAACGCGTCGGTCGATGGGTTCGTCGCGTCGAACCATCCAAGACCGTACGTATGGCGGTCATCTACGATGAACATGGCATCATGACGACGGCGTCCATGTATTGCACCAATGGTAACCTCAAAGAAATAAGGGGAAAGCGTACCTTCATTTTCGACCCCCAAGGAAAAACCATCGCCGAAGGGTCGGTTTTGGACCCCGCGACGGGCGCAGGCGCGGCAAATCCATCGCTCTGTCCCCTTCCCTAATAAAGTCGCGTTGCCCTTCCCTCGATGGGCATTTCGATGTAAGCTCGATGCTTCGGTGATCATCATGGGCATGCCCGCAGCGAAGCAAGGTGACAAAGTCGTCGGGATCGACACGCACATCATCATGGTGCCGTCTCCGGGCGGTCCGGTTCCTACGCCGACGCCGATGCCGTTTGTCGGTACGCTCTCGGGCGAACTTTCGAGCACCATTTACATAGAAGACGTCCCCGCAGCCACCAAGGGCAGCACCGCGGACAATTCACCGGCGCACGTCCCCGCGGGCGGGCCCTTCCAAAAGCCTCCAGCAAACAAAGCCACGGTGCACGAAGGTAGTGCGACGGTGTTCATTGAAGACAAACCCGCAGCGAGAATGGGCGATCCTGCCATGACTTGCAACGATCCCGCCGATGCACCGAATGGCACGGTCATCGCCTCGAGCACCGTATTCATCGATTGATGGCTCATCGGCGCGGCGTGCGCATGAGCGTCGCATAATGCGCGCCATATGCCGCGTGCCATGCAGCTTGCTTGGCAGGATCGGTCGGCAGCGAGCTGCATCAATGGCACGCCCTCGAACGATTCTGCCGAGGGCCCTGCTGCATCGCCTTCAGGCGCGGACTGCATATCCGAGCTATGCACGACCGCGCTCCGAAAGGCAAGCGCCGCGGACATACGGCACATTTCACACTCGCTGCGGGTCGGACGTTGCGAAGTCCGTTCCCTACGCGGCTCGAATCTTGTTATGCTCGCTCGAGTAGCCGTAGCGGACGGCCTTGGATATCTTTCCGCGCGACGAGTGAGGTTCACATGACGAATACGCGCACTTTCGGCGGTCGTTTTCTTCGCGGCGCCATCGCATCTGGACGTGTCGTGACGCTCGCGTCGATTTTGACTTACGCGGCCCTCGGCTGCGGTGACGATACAAGCACGAAAGGAAACCAAAGCACGACCGGAGGAACGCGCAATGTGACGTGCGACGTCGGCAAGAGCCCAGGAGAAGTGCAAGCGCCGGAATACCGAATGACGCTGCCCGGACAAACGAGTTGGTTTGCGTCGCCGGTCGTTCGAGACTTGGACGGCGACGGACAACGGGAGCTCATTGCTGCATATTACTCGGTTTTCGTGTACGATTCGCAAGGCAATGAGCTTGCGGAGGCCGATGGTGGCGACGGGCGGGTGTATGCACCGCACATCGTGGCCGATCTGGAAAATGACGGTATCGTCGATATCGTCTACGGAAGCGACCATGAAGTATGGGCGTACGAATGGAAAAATAAAACGCTTTCGGTAAAAGCGGGTTGGCCCGCGTCGACGACGACGGGAAACAATCCGCCCGAAGTTCGCGGCATGGCGGCGGGGGACATCGATGGGGACGGCATGCTCGAAATCGTCGTGACGACGACGCAGACCGTGAGCGCCGCCGATGGCGGATCGCAGGTGTTTGCCTTCCGCTCCGACGGCAAACTGCATCAACCGGCGGGAATCGGTTTTGCGGCGTGGCCAAGGTACAACAGCAAAACGGGTCCCGGCAACGATGCGGATCGTAATGGGATGGGTCACGAGGGGTATGGGTGTTATGGCCTCAATGTGGCGATTGGGAACATCGACGACGATCCGCAGCTCGAAATTCTCGCTACGTACGACAATCACCACATTCAAGCCTTCGATCACGATGGCGTGGCGATCGATGCCGCGCCCTATTTCACGAATCGAGCGAACGAATGGGATGGACAGCGGTTGACTTGGGGTCAATTCATTCGCTGGGCGGACCCGAAGGTCGAGGGCGATCATTACAATTTGCACACGGGAGAATGGCCGCATCCTTCTTTTGCAGAATGGTTGCAATGGACTGCGTCTCCTCCCAACGTCGTGGACATCGACGGGGACGGGAAAAACGAAGTCATTGGACTACCAAACATCGAGAAAAACGAACCGTACGAAACGCAAGCTTATGCCATCATGGTGCTGGAAGGCGCCCATGGAGATGGCAGTCGATCTGCAATGCGAAAACCCGGATGGGAAACATTGCCGCGTGGGGACAAACCCATCATCGTGGACGGGTGGTATCCTCCGGGAGGCGTGCCCGCGGCCACCACGGTGGACATTCAAGGTGACAAGAAGCCGGAAATCGTTGCGCCTTTCAATGACGGCTTCATTCGCGCATACGGTGCCGATGCAAAGGAAATCTGGCGATACGATTACACGCACGGCAAGTCCGTCATGTATGCAACCGAAGTGACCGTGGCCGACTTGAATCAGGATGGCTCACCCGAGCTCGTGCTTGCAACATATGGCGATCCGAATGCGCTCGATTCTGGCTATTTGGTCGTCCTGGCTGCGGATGGAACGGTTTTACACGACGTACCACTACACAACACGGGCGAACAAAATGGCAATGGCAATGGAGCGCCCGCGGCGCCGGCCATCGGAGACCTCGACGGCGACGGACAAGTCGAAATCTTCGTGCAAACGTTCGAACACGGGCTCGATGTATTCACCGTCCCAGGTTCGGCGGAAAATTGCATGATGTGGACGACCGCGCGGGGAGGACCACTGCGCATGGGACAACCAAACGGGAACTAGTCCTCGTCGCCCAATCGTACAACGCAAAGCTTTGGGGGGCTTGATTTCTCGGCGCTGCGGCGGGGCCCCGCTGTTTGAGCCGCCGAAGGCGGCGAGTTCGGGGTGCCGCATGTGCCGAGAAATCAAGCCTCCCGAAGCTCAATCCACGAAGTAGCGGGGTCGTGCTGGGTGCCCGTTATCGTTTCTTGGTGGCTTTTCCAGCTTCGAGCGCACCGGAATACACGTCGGGGTCGAATCCTGCCACGAGCGTTTTACCGACGCGCATGAGGGGCGCGCGGACGTTGCCGGTCGGTCCCAAAAGCACGGCCAGTAGCTCGTCATCCGACGGCTTTTGCTGCATGTCCAATTCCGTTTGCTTTTTTCCTTTCGTCGCAATGACGCGATCCATCTGCCGTGCCATCGCAAGAGCCGCGGCCCGATCGAGCTTCGCCTTGTTCGCGTCCGCAGTCTCCGCAATGTCTACCTGCTCTTGCGCGAGAAACTCCCGCGCTTTGGTGCACGTGGTTCACCCACGGCGATGATAATACCAGTCTGCCTTCTTGCTCATCGCTGCCTCCTCGACGGTTGCGGGCGAAGTATTTCCGGTTTTTCGAGGAACGTCAAGGCCTCGCGACATGCAACAAGCCGAAGTCGCGACGAGCGTATATCTTCGGGGTTGCCAAGCGCCGAAACATCGGCCTATAGTGCCGCTTCGTGAGCTTCTTGGCAGCGATCGCGAGCTTTGCATGAGCACACCCGGTGAGAGGGTTTCCGTGACGTCGGTCGTGCCGGGATTTCGCCGGCAACTGACGCTCTTCGACGTCTTGTGCATCGGCGTGAATGCCACCGTCGGCTCGGGCGTGTTCGCCTTGCCGGACGACATGCATCGAGCGATGGGCGGCTACTCTCCATTCGCCTTCTTGCTCTGCGCGCTCATGCTCATGCCCGTGGCGCTGTGTTTTGCCGAGCTGTCCGGACGCCACGTAGAAACGGGCGGCACGTATCTTTATGCTCGTAATGCATTTGGAAATTCCATTGGATTCGTCGTTGGTTGGTTTTGCTGGGCAAATACGTTCGTGAGTTGGGCGGCGAATGCCACACTCTTCGTCGAGCTTGCGGGAATGCGTTCACCGATCGCTTCGTCCGCCTGTTCGGCCGCGCTGGTGCTCGCCCTGGGCATCGTGAATTATTTCGGGGTCAAGCTCGGAGCCAACCTCGTCAATTTGATGGTCATCGGCAAGGTCGGAGCTATTCTTTGTTTTCTCGTCGTGGCCATTGCCGCTTTCGATCCATCGCACCTCGGAGGAACCTTGCCCAAGGGGGCGCTCGGCGTGGGACAAGGCATTTATTTGGCTCTGTTCCCATTGCAAGGATTCGAGGTTGCTCCCATTGCGGCCGGAGAAACGCAGAAGCCGAAACGAAATGTCCCGCTTGGTACGGTCGGCGCGCTTCTCTTGTCGGCGCTCCTCTTCGTCGTCGTGCAAGCGATGCTCGTCGGAGTCTACCCGCGAATTGGTGCCGAATCCGGTCAGCCGCTCGTCGATGCGGCGCGCTATCTGGGCCCCACCATTGGTCTCGTCGTCGTGATCGGAAGTCTCGTCTCGGTCGGCGGCTTTACCGCAGGCAGCGCGCTCGGTTCGCCCAGGTACGCGCAAGCCATTGCAGCGCACGGCCTGATGCCACGCGCGCTGGCACGCGTACACGACCGGTGGGGAACGCCGCACGTCGCAATCGCTTGGACCACGGTCATCACGGCCATTCTCGCGTTTTTCTTCGATTACCGAAGACTCGTGGGAATGTCCAACATCACCGTCGTGATTCAGTACTTTTTCACGTGCGTGGCCGTGCCGGTGTTGCGCAGAAAAGAAGGCGAGTCGCAAGGATTCCGAGTGCCCGGAGGCAAAATCATTCCCGTTGTCGGTGCCATGGGCTCGATTGCGCTCGTTGCGGGCGCGGACAAACCGGAGTTCATTTTTGCCGCCGCAACGCTGGTCCTCGGAATCCTCGTCGCCTTCGGAACGAAGCAATTGCAGAAAGACCCAACGTAATCACGCAAGCGTGGTCCAGACTTGGGCCTTTCCTATGCTTCACTTCCGCAGCTTGATCTTGCCCGACGCTGCCAAACATGCGTCGCGTACGGGATAGATCTTCGTGGCCCAAACCCGCCCATTACGCTCCTCCTCTTTCACCGTGGAGAAGCCATCCGTCTCCGCGACGACCTTGACCTTTTCGAGCACCGATGCGTCGCCGATTGCGCCCAAAATATTGCAGCCCAAAGTGCGATCACCCGGCAGGTCCTCGAGCAAGAGCTCCACAGCGAGAGGAATGCCCTCCTTGCACTTCGCCTCCTTGAAATAATCCATCACCGATACGCGCGCGACGATGTTCGCGCCCGTGGCCGACTCCGCAATCGCGGCGCAATGTTGCGTACTGCCCTTGTCGATGAGCCATTTCGTGATGTGATCGAGGCCGTAGAGCACGTCATTCTTTCGGCTCTTTTCCACGGCGAAAAACTTCGGGCCCTTGTGGGAACCCAAATACTTCACGAACTCCGCCTCCACAGGCTTCCCCTTGCCCTCGAGCTCACCCAAAAGCTTCGCCCCTTCTTTGTTGTTGCCCCAATGCACGACGTGCTCGAAAAGATACGCATAGTGGCCACATTCGGCCATTTTGTCGGCCATCGACGCGACGAACGAATACTCGTCCTTCGACGCATCGTCGTACTTCTGCACGACGTCGTCACACGTTGCCGCAAGCGCCTTTCCCGGCCCGCGGAGCCTCTCGAGCTGGTTGCAGGCATACTCTTTGTCACTGTCCGATCGCGCCATCGACTCGCCATTGCAAACCTTCTCGAGGTATGCTTCGTCCTTTCGACTGACCGCGCTGTTGATCGACGTGATGTCAGCCGGCGCAATGAGGCCAGTGACGAGACTGCACCCGGTGGCCAGCGTCATGAAGAACAGGGTAACGGCCGCATTTTTTATCGTCTTCTTGTTCATGTTCGGTCCTGAAGATGGTTATTCATCGGCATCATCGCACGAATGGACGATCTCTTCACGAAAAATGCGCCCCCGCGACACCACCATCGTCACTTGAGATGCGTTGCGACCATTAGTGTCATGGAGTACTTTTCAGTGCCAACAACGCGAACCTGCTCACACACAACAAAGTTGTCTCAATTGCATTCAAACCGAAACCTTTGCATTAAAAATATCGCCGCATGTGCGCTAAAACGATCCTGAAATCGAAATCCCGCCCGGATGAGGTGCAATCGAGATGCTCACGGGGAAACCATTGGTTTTAGGTGGCAGCATGGTTGTGGATGGTTTCGATTCGTTGCGCAATTTTTCATAATCGGCGAAATCAGTGATGGCTGCGGTAGGCTGCGTCCAGATTTGAAGCTCGGACAGCGCAATCCCGCCGATGGAATTGATCAGACCCGGGATCGGGCGCCCATATCCCACGCCGAGCACGAGTCCGACGCCGATGGATACGCCAATCGACGTCGCGTGGTTCACCCACGAGCGCCTTAGTTTTTGGTCCTTTGCCGCCGCTTCGAGCAAATGTTCGGCAAACGCGAGCTTGCGGCGACGCTCTTCGGGCGAACGAGCGGGGACGCGTGCGAGATCTCTCTGCGCCGTGCGCGCTGGAAATGGCAAAACACCGAGCGGAATGACGCCCAACGTGCTCGCCGCCGCCCCCACGGCCATGTCGATGCGCGTGCCCTTGTCCGGCGTCGCAATGGCCCAGACAAACTGCCCCATCGAGAGCGCCGTCCAGCCGTAATACCAAGAGCTCCACCACATATTGGCTGGCCCTGCCCCGCGCGCAAGACGCGCCTCGATAAAAGCAAGCCTGCGCGAAACCTCGGTATCAGACGGCGGGGCAGCGTCAGCGCGCGAGACTTCGAGCATGAGCACGAGGGGAACTGCGACGACGGCGAGGCGCATGATGAGGACAGATTACGGGATTTTGGGATTGTCGGGGCTTTTTTCTTCGACGACTTTGCCACTCTTTTCTTCCCCGATGAAGGCGCGGTATATCATCGACATGAAGGCGGTTGTTTGCAAAAAGTTCGGCCCACCGGAAGACCTCGTCATCGAAGAGCTCGACGAACCGACGCCAGCAAAGGGGCAGGTCGTCGTCCAAGTTCATGCGGCGTCCCTCAATTTCCCTGATCTTTTGATCATCGAAAACAAGTACCAATTCAAGCCAACGTTGCCATTTTCTCCGGGCGGCGAGGTCAGTGGTATCGTGGCTTCCGTGGGCGAAGGCGTTCGTAGCGTAAAACCCGGCGATCGTGTCGTCGCTTGGGCGCCTTTTGGATGTTTCGCCGAAAAAGTCGCATTCGACGAAGCGATGGTCATTCCCATCCCCGAGGGCATTTCCTTCGAGGCTGCTTCGACGCTGCTCATTGCGTATGGAACGACGTACCATGCTCTCGTGGACCGGGCCGAGCTGAAAAAAGGTGAAACACTCGCGGTGCTCGGCGCGGCGGGTGGCGTTGGCCTTGCTGCGGTCGAAATGGGAAAGCTTCTTGGCGCGCGCGTCATTGCTTGCGCGTCATCCCAAGAAAAACTCGCCGTCTGCCAATCTCGCGGTGCGGATGCCCTCGTCGATACGTCGCGCGAAGACGTGCGTGAGCGATTGAAAGCGCTTGCTCCTGCGGGCGTCGACGTCGTTTATGATCCCGTGGGGGGTGCCCTGTCCGAAATGGCCTTGCGCGCGATGTCATGGAAAGGGCGGTTTCTCGTGATTGGGTTTGCCGCGGGAGAGATCCCCAAAATTCCCCTGAACCTGGTCTTGCTCAAGGGCTGCAGCATTGTCGGCGTTTTTTGGGGCGCTTTTACGTCGAAGGAAACGACGCGATATCGAGAAGGTTTGGCGGAGTTATTCGCGTGGGTGCAAAACGGTGCGCTCGTGCCTCGAATTGCGGGAACCTACAAGCTCGAAGACGCGCCGCGGGCGCTCCGAGAGATGGCAGCGCGAAAGGTCATCGGTAAGCTCGTGCTGGTGACGGACTCGAGAGCGTAGCGTTTGCGTTTGAAAAGCAGCGTTTTTGGAACGTTCATTTCGTATCGATGTCGTAAATCAGCGATTCGATGACGGCCGGTGCCTTCGTCCCGCCAATCCCACATGTGGGCAGTTCATTCTCGGGAACATTCCAAGCACGCCGTAGATGACTCTCGAATGAGCCGGCAGATCCTTGATATGTGCTCATCCCGACCCGCAGGCAAGTCGTGCCCGTACGCTGACGCGCTCGATTGATCTTTGCGACATCGCTTCCGACTGATTTGGATGCTCGTGGCGACGCCCATACGCCATCCATCCAAGCCGTCGTTTCGAGCCACTTCTTTTTCGCGTCGTCGAATGGGGGCACTTTGCCTTTCGATGCACCGAACAGGGACACCAAAAAAGCTGCTGCAGGATCCGATGGTCCGACAATCAACACGTAATCGTGGACATCCGCATTCGAGCCCTGCGCGTCGATGGCGTCGTGGACGACTCGAAGCATTTGCGGCCAAAAGGAAATGAATGCCAGGGACGCCCGTGAATCCTCGGGCGTCGTCCTCATGACTTTGGCAACACCCGTTCCAATTCGACGGCACTCAGCGGGCGGCTCCTTATCGAATGCCTCGCATTCTTTCGGCGCTTTGACCTCGATATAGAGCTTCACTTCCGCGTTTGAACGTCGCGTTTCGAGGAACGCATCGAGCACGCTGCGTAGGGTGTTGTGTGAAAGAAACGCCCTTGCAACGGGCGATGCATCGACCGTTTTCCAAACCGGCTGATTGTGCACGACCACCACTTCGTCAGGTTTTATGTTCGTCAGCCCAGAAGGCGCCACGTGCACGTCGAGCTCCACCGAATTCAATCCATATCCGTGAAATGATCGCTTCATGAGGCGCACCGCATGATCCGCGCGCGTCCAGCGCCTGCCATCGACCATGCGCTCGTGCGATCGGCCGCCTGTTTCATCAACCACCATCGCATATTCCCGGTACGCTCCAAGCACGTGTCCGACACGAAGCAACGTCGGCGCGGGCTTTTGCCCCACTGCGGCAAGCACCTCGTTCATTTCCTTTTCGGACCTCGTGAGCGTGTCGGGTAATTCTGCAGAATGCAGCCGGCCCGGGCTTTCGAAAACTGGGAGAATGCTCGTCGCACTTCCGCATGCAGACGTGAGCAACGCACAAGCCGTCGTGAATATGAAAGGGATACGCTTCATGATTTTTCGTGGAAGTCGGATGGTTGTTACATGAAATGCCATCAAACATCGTGCCATTGCAAACTACAAGCGCAATCGCTCGATCCGCACCACGCAGGGTTTGCGCAATCACGCAAAACGTTCGCCCGATTCATTCTGTGCCGCCACGATGAAGCGACGCCCTCGACCGCTCTTGACAAGAGGGTGCCTTGCTGCTCCGATGGAATTCATGCGTGCCCGAGCTTCGTTTTCGTTTCGCGCTGGCGTTGCCCTCGGCGGCTCCGCTTTGGTCGTTGCAATCGCGTTCATGGCATGCCGTCCGGCTCCGGTCGTCGTGACGAACGCCGACGAAGCTCTTTTGGTTCGTCCGCAAAATTCCGCATCCGCCACGTCCAGCGCGTCGGCAAAACCCCCGCCCCTGCTCGTGCCGGAACAAACTGCACGCGAGCTGCCGCCATTTTCATGCCCGCCGGACAGAACGGTCGAGCTATTGGGGTCGACGTTTTGCATCGTCCTCGAACCCCGCAATTGGCACGATGCAGAAGCGCATTGTCAAGACATTGGCGCGCATTTGGCCCTCATGAAAAATAGCTCGCTGCCGAATGCGCTCCGCCAGGCAATGGTTTCACCGACCGAGGTCGAGCGATTTTGGATCGGTTTGGCGGAGCCCAGGGAAGGGCGCTGGATTTGGTCGAACGGCGCGCCGATGAAGTTTGCCGCGTTTCGCAAAGGCGAACCCAACAACGCCGGTCGAGGTGAAGATTGTGGCGAATGGGTCGTCGAGGATGGGGGCTGGAACGATGGTGATTGCTTTCGACCTCTGCACTTCTTGTGCGAAGCTCCTACGTCTCCGCCTGGTAGCCGCGCCAAACCCATGGCTTGTCCGGGCAAACGTTTCACCATTGGAAAAACCGATTATTGTTTACAAGGTCCCGCGACCTGGGAAGTCGCACAAAAAACGTGCTTTCGTGATGGCGGCGAATTGGCGATGATCGATACGGAGGCGGAAAATGCATCGTTGTTCGAGCATCTCGGCGCAAAGTTTGTCGTAGCGAACGTGTGGATTGGTTTGTCGGACGAAGCCGACGAAGGTCAATTTCGTTGGATTTCGGGTGATCCTCTGGAGTCATCGGCATGGCGAACTGGAGAACCGAACAACGTGGGCAATGAAGATTGCGTCGAATGGGTCGCATCGGACGGCCGGTGGAATGACCTTCCCTGCTCGATATCGCGCCCGAGTTTATGTGAAAAGCCAGCGCCCGTCGTGGCACAATGACGAAAGGCCAGCAAACAGTTTGATGAGAGGGAAAATCGGGGGGTATGGGGGGGCCGAGCCTCGCCGTGCTTTTGTGCGAAGCGCAAAAGCACCGGGAGGCGAGCCTCGGCCCCCCCATCGTAAACAAAGTCTCGCGAAGCGCGCGTCCCACGCGCGCGAAGCGAGGGTACAAATTCTGGCCCGGATTCTAGAAGTTTGCTTCCGACGGAATCGATTTGTGCCTGAGCGCAACGCTGCGTAATGCTTCGGCAAACTGCCCCGCAATCGCGCGGCGATTGTACCGCTCGATATCGATGGGACTCGCCGGACCAATGATCTCCCCCTGCTCGAATGCGCGCACGTACCGCCCGATGGCGTCGGCAATGGCCACCGGATCGCGCGGATTTACCACGATGCCCAAATTATGGTTTTCGATGAGACGGCTGATTGCACCCTGCGGAGCAAGCGCGAGAAGCGGCCTGCGCAGGTGCATGATCTCGAATATTTTTGCAGGGTACATCGATTCCGCGCCGGGCACGGCATCCAGAATCAAGAGCGCCACGTGGCTCTGAGCGAGCATCCGCAGTGCCTGCTCGCGCGGAAGAACGCCCGTCCGACGAACACATGGCAATGGATTTTCGTTGAAGAGGGCCTCTTCCGTCGGCACGATACGTCCGACGAAGCGCACGTCGAGACGCGACAAAATGGCCGGATCGCGCTCCTGCAAAATGCGCAGCGCCGCCAAAAATGCCTTTGGCGATGTATGACGAAAGGTCGTCCCCGCGTACGTCATGACAAACTTTTGTAAGGGCGCATGACGTGGAGGCGGCGGTTCATGGGCGATGGATTCAAAGTCATCCGGATCGTAGCCGTTCGTAATGGTAACGACTCGGTCCGGATCCAATTGAGGAATCCGCTGCAAGAGATTCTGCCGGAATTCGTCGGTCGCCGTGACGATCATGGCGGCACGGCGCGCGAGCGCCGGCTCGAGCTGATCGATGATACGCGTCGCCCAAGGTCCATCATGCATTTCATACGACGCAGCCATGCGCCATTCGTCGCGATAATCCAAGACAAACGGAACCCGAGCGAGCGGCCCGAGCAAAAACGGCGAAAACGGTGGCGCGCTGACGAGCACGACATCCGCAGCCGCCGAAAGCCGACGCAGCTCCGGCGCCGCCGACGGCAACCACAATATTTGCGGATCAGGAACGAAAAATCGACTCGCCAAACGAGCAATCGCTCGACGAACAGGGTTTGGTTTTGCTGCGTCCCGCCAAACCTTGGCTTTGGCCTTGTAGCTCGGCTCGAGCGTCCGCGTGCGAACGACCACGGTGCGTTCCGGAATGTCGCGAAGCAGGTTGGCATCTTCAATGGGAACGGACGGATTTTTCGCCGTGAGCACCATCGGCTCGACACCAAAGTCCGGCAGGTATTTGACGAGTTTGGCGACGCGTTGGACGCCTACCCCACCAGCCGGCGGAAATGAGTACGACACGATGAGCACTCTCACGACGGAACCCTCCCTTTCCGACCCTTGGTGCGTGGCAACGATTGCACGTGGCTCTGGATGATGCAAATTCCGGAGCGATCCCGGGAAGATGCCGTCCGGGTCGTCACGTTGTCCTTTCATTCGTGACTGATTTGGCATACAACACGGCCCGGCGTGGACCTTCTCTACTTCGCTCTGCTCTGTTCGGTGCTCATCTTCGTGCACGAGCTCGGGCATTTTGTGTGGGCCAAAATCTTCGGCGTGAAAGTCCTCACGTTCTCGATCGGTTTCGGCCCGAAGGTGTTTCGGCTTCGCGGACGTGAGACGGAATATTGCATCGGCCTCTTGCCGCTTGGCGGTTTCGTCAAGATGCTCGAGGAAAATCGGCAGGAGCCGGTGTTGCCCGAGGATCGAGCGCGTACGTTCGAATCGCAGGCGTTGTGGAAACGCGTCATCATCGTGATGGCCGGACCTGCAATGAACGTGCTTTTCCCGGTGCTGCTTTACTTTTCGGTGTTCATCGGAGAAACACGGTTCACGCCGCCCACGGTGGGTTTCGTTTTACCTGGCCACCCTGCGGAAGGCAAATTGCTTCCGGGTGACCGAGTGCTCGCGGTCGATGGCGAGCACATTTCGACGTTTGCCGAATTGGCGCGCATCATCGCGAAGAGCCCGGGTCGAGATTTGCGGCTGACGGTTTTTCGCAACACCGAACACGTCGAAGTGGTCGTGGTGCCCGAAGAAAAGGTCATTCACAAGCCTCTCGACATCGTCGACACGGTTGGGGAAATTGGAATCAAGCCGAATCGACCGGCGGCGGTCGTCGGCATATCGCGGCCGGATTCACCGGCGTATCGAGCGGGTTTGCGCACGTTCGATTTGGTCACCGAAGTTCGTGGTCGCCCGGTAAAAACGTTCGCGGACCTCGAGCTTGCGCTGTTCGACAATCACGGCGAAACCGTCCCCGTGACCTATTTGCGTCCCGTCAAGGTGCCGAGGGCCCTTGGAGGAATGGCCGACATGGCCGTCTACGAATCCGGCGTCGCGGCGCTTTCGCCGGAATCCACGCCCGGCGATCTCCTCATGCGTACGGGAATCGAAGACGCGGATTTGTACGTATTCGACGTCGCGGAGGGTTCGGCGGAATGGAACGCCGACATGCGTCCTGGCGATCGCATCGTCGAGGTCGATCAGACGGAGGTCACCGCGTGGGCCACATTTTTGGAAAAATTGTTTGCCGCGCCGGATCGTCCGCATATGGTCACCTGGCTGCGCAACGGGCAAAAAAAGAGCGGAACGATTCTTTTGCGCCGGGAGGATTGGATTGACGAATATGGCCAGCGTCGTCCAAGGTATTTCGTGCGCGCGGCGAATTGGTCACCCGTCGTGCCCGAACCCGTCGTCGAACACGCGTCGCTCGTGTCTTTTGCATTAAAAAGCGCGCTCGCGGAAACATACGATGTCATTCGATTCATCGTGGTCGGGATCGTGCGTATCGCGGAAGGCCGCGTGAGCATTTCGACGCTCGGCGGGCCCATTACGGTCTACGACCTGGTGGGCGAGGAGGGATCCAAGGGGGCGTCCTATTTCGTCTGGGCGATGGCCGTGATTTCCATCAATCTCGGCCTCGTCAATTTGCTCCCAATTCCCGTGCTGGACGGGGGACATCTGTTGTTTTTCTTGTTCGAGGCGATATCGCGACGACCTCTGCCGCTCCGCGTGCGAGAAATTGCGAGTTTGATGGGCCTTTGTGTACTCGTTGCGCTCATGGCCGTCGCGTTCAAGAATGACGTCGAAAGGCGGTGGGACGTGATTCAGGGCCAAGTGCGGGAGCTCGTCGATGAGTAACGCGCGGCAAGTCGCAGAGCGCGTGCTTTCGCGCGTGTGGGGCTCGGATGCGTTTGCTGCCGCGGTGCTCGACGCCGAGATCGGTCGAATGGCGGGTATGGATCCGCGCGATGGCGCGCTTGCCACCGAGCTCGTCTATGGTGTGCTACGCACGCAGCAGGCGCTCGAATCGCGCCTCTTGGGGCTCACGAAAACGGGACGAATCGATTTGCCCGAGGCTGCTCGGGCGCATTTACTGATGGCCGCGTATTCGATATGCTTTTTGGATCGGATACCGACATTTGCAGCGGTGAACGAAGCGGTTTCTGGAATCGCTGCGACGGGTGATGCGCGCGCTGCATCATTTGCGAATGCAATTTTACGCAAGTTGGCCACGACCATCGACACGGAGGGGCGACCATCGCTATCGGAAGCCGTTGCGGCATCGGCGCCGGGTTGGCTTCGCGGTGCATTGCGACGATCGCTCGGACGGCGGGAAGCGGAGGCTTATCTTGCGGCGGGGCCCGTACCGCCACCCATTGGTTTGTCGCTGCGAATGAATGAAGACCGCGCAGCATGGATGTCGGAGCTGCGAAAAGCGTGTCCGGATGCATCATTCGAGCCGGGAAAAGCATCGCCGCGGGCCATTCTGGTGCGCGGAGCGGGGGACGTGCGGCGGCTTGCTGGCGCAGGGAAAGCGTGGATCGTGCAGGAAGAAGGCGCGCAAGTCGTGGCGCTCGCGCTCGGGGCGCGCACGGGCGATCGGGTGCTCGATGCGTGCGCGGGCCGAGGAAACAAGACGTGGATATTGGCGGATGCGGTGGGACAAACGGGGGCCGTGGATGCTGCTGATTTGTATGCCTCGAAGCTCGAACGATTGCGCGAAACGCCTTTTGGTCAATCCGTACGACAAACCTTTGCCGTGGATTGGTCGATTGAGAATCCTACGGGAGCGATACCGCCGCATGATTACGATCGAGTGCTCGTGGATGCGCCGTGTTCGGGCACGGGAACGTTGCGACGGCGGCCGGAAATTGCATTGCATCGGAGCGCGGACGATGTGACTCGTTTGTCTGAATTGCAGACGGCGATCGTGCGGAATGCTGCATTGCACGTCAAGCCGCAGGGAAAGCTCGTGTATGCCGTGTGTAGCGTTTTGCGCGAAGAATCGGAAAACGTCGTGGAAAAGCTCGTGGAAAAGCCGCTTGATAATGGCATGACGCTGGCGCCGGCGGCCTTCGATTCGGACATTTTGCGATCACTTGCTCCGGAGGGCGCGACGACGATGCGCCTGTTGCCGCACGTGCAAGGCACCGACGGGTACTTTTTGGCAAATTTTGAAGTGAAACCACGAGGTTGCACATGACGACGACCTACGATTTCGATCTGTTCACGATTGGCGCTGGTTCGGGGGGAGTTGCGGGCAGCCGGCGAGCGGCGTCGTATGGGGCGCGCGTGGCGATATGCGAATCGCGTCGCGTGGGCGGCACGTGCGTGCTGCGCGGGTGCGTCCCGAAAAAGCTGCTGGTGTACGGATCGCACATTGCGGAAGAATTGGAAGATGCGCGTGGGTTTGGCTGGACAATTGGCGAACATCGACTCGATTGGATGGAGCTCATCGAGAGAAAGAACCGCGAGCTCGATCGGTTGAATGGAATTTACGTGCGCATGCTGCGTGACGCCGGCGTGCAGATCATCGAAGGACACGCCAAGGTTCTCGATCCGCATACGGTCGAGGTCGATGGGACGAAGTATTCCGCGCGGTACATTTTGGTAGCAACGGGGAGCCGTCCCGTGAGGCCCAACATTCCGGGTGCCGAATTGGGGATTTCCTCCGATGAAGCATTGGATTTGCCGTACGTGCCGAAACGAGCGCTCATTGTGGGGGGCGGATACATCGCCGTGGAATTCGCGTGCATTTGGCGAGCGGCTGGTAGTGATGTGACGGTGGCTTTGCGCGGTGACAATGTGCTTCGCGGATTCGATGACGACGTGCGCGAAAGCGTCACGGAAGGAATGACGAAGCGAGGCATTTGCGTTTTGCGAGAAACGCTGGTTCGAAGTTTGGAACGAACGGATACCGGTACGTTATCGGTTCGGCTTGCGGGCGGAGAAATCATCGAAACCGATGTGGTTCTATTTGCGACAGGGCGCACGCCGAATACGGAAAACGTGGGACTCGATGCGGTGGGCGTGCGAATGAGTGCCGTCGGGGCCATCGAGGTCGATTCTTATTCGATGACGAGTGTGCCGAGCATTTTTGCGGTTGGTGACGTGACGAATCGCATCAACTTGACGCCCGTGGCGATTGCAGAGGCACGTGCCGTTGCCGAAACGTTGTTCCACAACAGACCCACTGAAATGGATCACTTGAACGTTCCGTGTGCCGTATTTTCGCAGCCGCCGGTGGGTGCCGTGGGCCTCACGGAGGCTCAGGCGCGGGCGCACGTGGGCAAAATCGACGTGTACCGTGCTCGATTCAGACCGATGAAGCACACGTTATCGGGGCGTGACGAACGCACGATGATGAAGCTCGTGGTGGACCGCGCAACGCAAAGGGTGGTCGGGGCGCATATGGTGGGCAGTGATGCGCCGGAAATCATTCAAGGCGTAGCGATAGCGATTCAATGTGGAGCGACCAAGGCGCAATTCGATCGCACGGTGGGTATTCACCCGACAGCGGCGGAAGAATTCGTGACGATGCGGGATCCCGTGCCGGATAGGGATGATTTGGAGGCGGAGTAGAGCTATGTGATGCGGCGAATGCGGATCCGGTGAGGCTCAACGACCACGAGCGCACCTCGAAGATCGTCTTCAAGTAACGATCTAATTGCATTCAATATGGCTGCATTCAAGTCCGTAATTGGGGTCTCGTTTGGATAGCGTGTGACGATTATTCCAGCGTGTGTACCGAGCGGATACGTGCGCACGTCTGCAAAACCAAGATCAGCCGTGATGACCGCGCGCTGGTGTGTTACGGCGAATCGGTACACTTCAGCGTCGCTGCACCCACGAAGTCCGACATCTCGAACGTCTTCGGCATCAAAGCCGCCCGCTCGTAATGCTCTGGCAAGCGACCGCGGCAAATCCTCGTCCACGAGAAATCGCATTGTCACGATGCCATTCGAACTTCTTCATCGGCCACGAGCTGGGCGGCATACGCAAGAGCCGCAAGCACATCTTCACGAGCAACGCCGTATTCATCCGCAACCTCGGTAGGCGTCATACCTGTAGCAACCTTCCCGACAAGCAGGGCGACGGGAACACGCGTGCCAGCGATGACGGGACGCCCGCCACGAATTGAAGGATCAATTGAAATTCGGGGCGCGATGAGTG
The DNA here is from genome assembly GCA_016715885.1 of Polyangiaceae bacterium. Taxonomy (NCBI): domain Bacteria; kingdom Pseudomonadati; phylum Myxococcota; order Polyangiales; family Polyangiaceae; species Polyangiaceae bacterium. Next base: position 344,987 of record JADJXL010000018.1, on the reverse strand, counting down.
TCATGGGAACCTCACGTCATTGTAGCAGGAAAAAGTAACAACAGCTAATCGCGAGGTGGCAATTTAGCAACAGTGCCGTCCTTTTCCGTTACCGCATCGCAAAAAACACCGCCGCGGCCACCGCAAGCACCGCAATCACGGCCAGCGCATACGTGAGACCATTCGCCGCAGGTTTCGCTTTCGCCGACTTCTTCTTTTTCTTCTTCGTGGTCGTCGATGCCGGCTTCGATGGCGCCACCAGCTTTTCCGAATCGCCCTCCACGGCTGGCGCGGGCGGTGTCGGAGGCGGTGCCGATTTCCGTTTTTCTTCCGGTTCGTGGCCAAACGGCAAAACCTCGAGCGCGTCGACGAGCTCTTTTGCCGTCTGATACCGCTCGTACGGATCCTTTTCGAGCAATTTCCGAATGATACCGTCGAGCTCGGACGGCACATTCACGCCCGGCGCACGCTCCGAAAAGGGCGGCGGCAAGGTCACGCGATGATGATTGAACATTTCGACAGGATCGGTCGAATCGAATGGATGCTTGCCCGCGAGCATTTCGTACATGATGACCCCGAGCGCATAAAGATCGGCTCGTTCGTCGACCGCATCCATTCCGTGCGCGGATTCGGGCGCGAGATACCTGATCGTTCCAAAAATGACGCCAACACCCGTGAGACGTGATGCCGGTCGTGTTTCGCGTGTTGCCGTGAGCGGAAGTTTGTCCGCGCTCATCTTGGCAAACCCGAAGTCGATGAGGTGGGGCACCATGTTCTTGTCGAGCATGATGTTGCGAGGCTTCATGTCGCGATGGACGATCCCGAGTGCGTGCGCCGCTGCGAGCGCTCCCGCAAGCTGTTTTGCAATGCGAACGACGCGATCCACGGGCATGGGACCGTCGCAAATCAAGTCACCGAGGTTCCGCCCCTCGATGTAGTCGAGCACGAGAAAGTACGCGCCATCATCGAGTTTTCCGAAGTCGGTCGCATTCGCGATGTTCGGATGACGCACGTGCGCACCCACCACGGCCTCACGTTCGAACCGAGCGACGATCTCCGGTTGTTCATCGACCTCGGGATGCAAAATCTTCACGGCGATGCGCTTGTGCATGTGCACGTGCTCGCCGAGATACACGGCACCCATGCCACCCGTCGCGATGAGATCGACGATGCGATATCGACCGGAAATGACGGTGCCGATGATCGCTCGTGCACGATCCTCGGCCTTGTCGACGACTTTCTCGTTGGCCTTGTCGACGTCCATGTTCGACACGCTCGCGGTGCCGACGGTGATGTTCGTGCTTTCGTTGCTCGAGGACATGAGGTGCTTCAACCGGGCAGGTGAAAAGTTTGTCGCACGCGCTCGGCGCTGGGGCCTCGAGCATTCCGCAGAATGCGTATGAGCTCGTTCCACAGGGTGGGAACGTAGGGGTAACGCTGGTCCCGATTGATCGCCAACGCACGCTCGACCCACATGTCGATCTCTTCGGGAAGCTCGGGCCTGAACGAAGAAAGCTTCGGTCGTGGAGCCGTCGTTACGGCGAGGAATAGTTCTTCATTCGACGCACCTCGGAACGGAGGCCGGCCCGCAAGCGCGCGATAGACGACCGCGCCGAACGAGTAGACGTCGGTGCGATGATCGAACGGCTGAGCAAGCCACATCTCGGGCGCGATGTAGGTCGGCGACCCCGCGATCATGCCTGCAGCCGTGAGCGCTTCGGCTCCCATGATCTTGGCAAGACCAAAATCCATGAGCCGCACACCACCGCCTTGATCGGACGAAACGAGAAAGATGTTCGCGGGCTTCACGTCGCGATGAATGATGCCCATGCCATGCGCCGCATGCAGCGCACGCGCGACCGGATCGAGTGTTTGGAGGACATCGAAAACATTTAGTTTGTCCCCAAACGTTTCGATGTCGCGCAAATGCACTTCGAGGTTTTCGCCGATCAAGAACTCCATCACCATGTAGACGGTGCCTTCGGGATCGGTGCCGAATCCATGCACGCGCACGACACTCGAACCCCACAGCGCGGCGAGCGATTGCGCTTCACGCCAAAGACGAACGGAATATTGAGGGTCGTCTTCGATCTGCGTGCGCAGAAGCTTCACGGCGACTTGATTGCCGTTCGAGAGATCCGTCGCTCGATGGACAACCCCGTGACCTCCACGTCCTAGCTCTTCATGGAGCTGGTACCGGCCATCGAGCGTTTCGCCTTCCATAGGATCGCACTCGTCAATGTACCCTGCCCATCGCGAGGGGCCTACTCTCTCGTCGCTGCCTCCTCGCACTGCCGTCTCTTTGCCCGAAGCCCAGGGGCGATGCTACGCAAGGTGCCGTGAGACGCTCGGCTCAGACATCCGCCCGTCCATGCGCGGAGCTCGAGGAAGCAACCGTACGGTTCGTGCGGCACTTGGACGAAGAGCGTCAAGCGTCGCCGCACACGGTCGCGGCGTATCGACGAGACCTCGCGCAGCTCGTGGCGTTCGTTCGAGACAAACGGCCTCAGCTAGAGCGACCGTCCGAGATTGACGTCTTTGTCTTGCGCAGTTTTTTGGGGCAGCTAGCACGCACGCATGCGCCACCGTCGATCGGGCGAAAAGTCGCGGCCATTCGAACTTTTCTACATTTCCTGGAAGTGCGCGGAGAGATCACGACAAACCCTGCCGCGGCCCTCGAGCTGCCCAAGGTGCGCAGGCCCTTGCCAACGTTCGTGAACGTCGATGCAGCAGCGGAAATCGTCGAAGCTCCAGACGAAAGCACGGCCGAAGGCCAGCGTGATCGCGCCATGCTCGAAGTCATGTACGGCTCGGGGCTGCGCGTATCGGAGCTCGTGGGGCTCGACGTTGGCGATGTCGAGATCGATGCCGATGGAGGACGAGCTCGCGTGATCGGCAAAGGACGCAAAGAGCGCATCGTTCCGTTTGGCTCGCACGCAAGAAGCGCGCTTTTGCGGTGGCTCGGGTGCCGTGAAGAGCTGCGTCATCCGAAGACGGGCGCGATCGACGAGCGCGCGCTGTTCGTTTCACGCCTCGGCAAACGCATCGGTGTGCGGCAAGTGCAGCACTTGGTGAGGCGTTACGGTGCGCTTGGCGCAGGGCGAGCGGACATGCATCCGCACGCGCTCAGGCACACGTTCGCCACGCACTTGCTCGATGGCGGAGCGGACTTGCGTGCGATCCAGCGCATGCTCGGGCACGCGAGTTTGTCGACGACACAGCGGTACACGCACGTGTCGACTGAGCATCTGATGAAAGTTTACGACTCGGCGCATCCGCTCGCGCGACGTGAGGCTTCCGCGCGCAGGCGCGCAAGAAGTGGTGGATGAAGCCGGGGCAAGTCTTGCGAGCATGGTCAGGGGCGCATCGTTCGTGGAGCGATGGGCGCATCGCTTGCTGGCTTGTTTGCTGCCGCATTCGACACGGCATGGGCGCGCGGACAAGGCGATGGCTCGGCCGACGTCAAACCATTTGCCGTGTTCTTGGCGGATGCCGGGCTCGTTGCACCCATCGCGCTCGGCGTTGGACTCGCCGTAGGCGTCGGCTCGGTCCTCGTCTTCCCTCATCGAGCGCCATCGCCTTCGAGCCTCACGGATTGGCTGCGCGACATGGCGAAGGGACGTCCTGCGGATGTCGCCGCATTCGCCCCGCTCGTGGTGATCGCGGCGTTTGTCTGGACCACCCTTACCGCGCAACTTGCGCGCGCGCTCCTCGGGCTCGATGTACCGGCGGCGATCGCTGGTTTCGCCATCGCAACGGGATCGCTCGTCATTGGGCTCTTGGCTGCGCTGCTTGCCCTCGCGTTGACGCCGGCTTTGCGACGAGCACTCGCGCTTGCAAGTGACGGAGGCAAAGGGTTTGTCGATCCAGTACGCACGGGAGCGACTGCGCTCGTCCTCGTGGCCGGTCTTTTCGCGCTCGGTGTTTCGACGGGCGGCGTGAGCGGCGAAGGCGGGCCTCTCGGGATTTACGGCGTGTTCAAGCGGCCCGAGCTCGATTTGCGAGCGCCTGCGCTTCTCTTGCTCGTGGCCGTGTCGTCACTCGCATTTGCGGCCGTGAGTTCGTTTCGACGAACCATTTTTTTCATCGCGGTGGCGCTCGCGCCGCTCACGCTTCTGGCGCGCTCTGCGGTGAAGCTCGGTGGTGAGGGTTTGCCCACGGCCCAGTTGATCGAGCGAGGTGCACCGCTGGGCAAGCTTTCGCTGAAGGGTTTGCGGAAGCTCAGCGATCGGGATCGCGACGGTGCGAGCGCATGGTTTGGCGGAGGCGATTGTCTCGAAGGCGATGCGCGCGTTGGACCGCTTGGCGTCGAGATCGCGGACAACGGGATCGACGAAGATTGTTCCGGATCGGACTTGAAGGCGGCAGCGCTGGCGGCGTTCAACAACGACAAACCTGCACAGGATCCGGTGATCGAAGCGGCGGCGCGGGATGTCGTGCCCAAGGATCTCAACGTCCTTTTGATCACGATCGACACGCTTCGTGCGGACCTGGGATACGCGGGATATCCGCACCCGGTTTCACCGAACCTCGATGCGCTCGCGGCACGCAGCACGGTGTTCACGACGGCGTATTCACTTGCGTCGTACACGGGCAAGAGCATCGGGCCGATGTTGATTGGGAAGTACGGGAGCGAAACGCAGCGCAATTGGGGGCATTTCAATAAGTTCAGCGAGGACGAGACGTTTTTGGCGCAGCGAATTTCGCGCGCGAAAATTCGTACGATGGGCGTGCATGCGCATCGTTACTTCGGCCCGTTCGGGGGACTCGATCGCGGCTTCGACGTGGTCGACATGTCGGCTGCTCCGCCCGAGGGAGCGCCATGGGACGTCGCGAACAAGTCGTCGAGCGCCGAGCTTTCGGATGCAGCGCTCGCGCTTCTCCAGCGTCCCGAGAACACGTCGGGTCGGTTCTTCATGTGGATCCATTATCTCGATCCGCATGCGGATTATTTGCATCACGACGACGTACCGGACTTCGGCAAAGGACAACGCGCGCTGTACGACGGTGAAGTTGCGTTCACGGACAAACACATCGGCCGAGTGCTCGATGCGGTGCAAAAAGCTCCGTGGGGATCGCGCACGGCGATCATCGTGACGAGCGATCACGGTGAAGCGTTTGGCGAGCACAAGATGTACCGGCACGGTTTCGAGCTTTGGGAGCCGCTCGTTCGCGTGCCGCTCGTCGTGCACGTACCCGGTGCCAAGCCGTCGCGCGTCGAGGCGCGGCGCAGCTTGATCGACCTTGCGCCGACGGTGCTCGAGCTGATGCACATCGATCTGCCAAAGCCTGCGGAGAACAGTGCGGATTGGTTGTCGGGAACGTCCTTGCTACCCGATGTTTTTTTGCCGCCGGGGCAGACCGCAGAGGCGCGAGACGTCATCGTCGACATGCCGGCGGGGCCTTACAACGATGCGCGACGATCGTTCATTCATGGAGATCTCAAGCTGACGATCTCGAACAATGCGGCGTACGAACTGTACGATTTGGCGAAGGATCCCGGGGAAACCGCAGACCTGTGGCAGAAGCCGGACGCGAAAGGCGACATGGCTGATCGTTACGCTGCGGCGAAGGCGCGCCTGCGCGAGATACGCGTCGTTGGACCTCGCAAATGACGCAACTTGTCGCGACCATCGTTTGGCTTTCCGTCACTCGGACTTCGGACGATTGGCGTTGAACGGCTGATACGGTGTCCATAGGATGAGCGACGTGCTCCCTCCGAAGGCGGTCGTGTTCGATCTCGACGGCACGTTGATCGACAGCCGTGGCGACATCGTTGCGGCGCTGAACCACGCGTTGATTTCGACGGGGTCGAGTCCGCAGCCGGCGTCGAAAATCGTGCCGCTCGTGGGCAATGGTGCCCGATCGCTTTGTGCGCGCGCCGTGAACTTGCCCGACAACGATCCCGAAGTCGACGAGCTCGTGCGGCTCTTTTTGGACTACTACCACGCTCATCCGCTCGACTTCACGCGCTGGACACCGGGGGCTCTGCAAGCGCTCGAAGACCTTTCGGCGATGGAGGACATGCTGATTGGTTTGTGCACCAACAAGCATCGCTCGACGACCGAAGCGGTTCTTGCGGGGCTAGGGATCGCGGATCGATTCGGCGCGGTCGTGGCTGGTGGCGATCTTCCCGAGCGCAAGCCTGATCCCGAGCCACTTCTTTTGACTGCGAAGTTTCTCGACGTCGATCCGCGCACCGTGGTGATGGTGGGTGACGGCGTACAGGACGTCGTTTGTGCGAAAAATGCTGGGGCCTGGTCGGTTGCCGTCGAGTCGGGATTCACGCCGACGGATGAATTGATGTTGGCCAGCCCGAACGTAGCGGTCAAAGACTTGTCGTTCGTCGCGGGAATCGTGCAACGTTGGCGCGAACCAACGACGAAGCTGAAGCTGCGTTGATGTTTTAGGAGGATGTTTGTCCATGCGTGTGCTCGAGAACTTCATCAACGGCGCCTGGGTTGCCTCGTCGGGCACCACGCTCCTCGACGTGAAAAATCCCGCGACGGGCGAAGTGCTCGCGAAGGTGCCGCTTTCGACGGCGAGTGATGTCGACCGTGCAGTGCAAGCTGCGCAAGCGGCGTTTCCTGCGTGGCGAGCGGTGCCGCCGGCCCAACGAGCGCGATATTTGTTCAAGTTGCGAACGGTGCTCGATGCGCATCGTGAAGAAGTGGCGAGCATCTGCACGAGCGAGCACGGCAAAACGCTCACGGAATCAATCAATGATTTCGGCCGCGGGATTGAAAACGTCGAGCATGCCGCGGGCATTCCGACGCTGATGATGGGCCAATCGCTCGAAGACGTCGCGACGAACATCGACAGCAAGACCGTGCGTCAGCCGCTCGGGGTATTTGCCGCGATTACGCCATTCAACTTCCCGCCCATGGTGCCGCTCTGGTTTTTGCCCTATGCGATTGCGACAGGCAATACGTTCGTGCTCAAGCCGAGCGAGCAGGTTCCGCTGTCGCAAAAGCGCATTTTCGAGTTGATTCAGGAAGCGGGTTTGCCCCCGGGCGTGGTGAATCTCGTCAATGGCGGCAAAGAGGTCGTCGAAGCGATTTGCGCGCATCCGACGATCAAGGGCGTTTCCTTCGTCGGTTCATCCGCCGTTGCGAAAATCGTGTATCAGCGGTGCGGCGAAACGGGCAAGCGTGTTCAATCGCTGGGCGGCGCGAAAAACTTCATCGTGATCATGCCAGACGCGGACATGGACCGCGCCGTGCAGAATGCCGTCGAATCTTGTTATGGGTGTGCAGGCCAGCGATGTTTGGCCGGCAGCGTCATCGTGCCCGTGGGCGATGCGTACGAACGCGTGCGCGACATGTTCGTCGACTATGCCAAGAAGCTCGTATTGGGCGATGGCAAAAAACCGGAAACGACGCTTGGCCCGGTGATTTCGCGGCCGCATCGCGACAAGGTGCTCGCATACATCGAAAAAGGCATTGCGGAAGGCGCGCGATTGGTGCTCGACGGACGCGGGGCGACCGTTGCGGGCTGCGAAGGTGGCAATTGGGTTGGCGCGACGATCTTCGAGGACGTAAAGCCGGAGATGGTGATTGCCAAAGAAGAAATCTTCGGGCCGGTCGTGTCCTTCATGCATGCCAAAACGCTCGACGACGCCATTGCAATGGCCAATGCCAGTGAATACGGCAATGCGGCGAGCATTTACACGACGAATGGAAAGGCCGCGCGCACGTTTGCTTCGCGCATCGAAGCGGGCATGGTCGGCGTCAACATCGGCGTCGCGGCGCCCATGGCATTTTTCCCATTTGGTGGGCAAAAAGGAAGCTTGTTCGGCGATACGAAAGCGCACGGGGCGACGGGGATCGACTTCTACACCGAGCGCAAGATCGTCATTGAAAGGTGGTTCTAATGGCCAGGAACGTCATCGGAGGCTTGATTCAGTGCAGCAACGCGCTGAACGATCCAAACGCATCGGTGCTCGCGATTCGCGATGCCATGTACGAAAAGCACATTCCGCTCATCGAAGAGGCGGGCAAAAAGGGCGTGCAGATCTTGTGTCTGCAAGAAGTGTTCAATACGCCTTATTTCTGCCCCTCGCAGGATGCTCGCTGGTGTGACACCGCCGAAGCCGTGCCTGGGCCGACGGTCCAAAAGCTCGCCGAATACGCCAAAAAATACCAGATGGTGATGATCATCCCGGTGTACGAGCGTGAATTCGCGGGCGTGTATTACAATACCGCCGCGGTCGTCGACGCCGACGGGACGTACCTGGGTAAGTACCGGAAAAACCATATTCCCCAGACGAACGGCTTTTGGGAGAAATACTTCTTCAAGCCGGGCAATTTGGGATATCCGACGTTCCAGACGCGATATGCCAAGATTGGCGTGTACATCTGCTACGATCGGCACTTCCCCGAGGGCGCGCGCCTCCTCGGATTGAATGGCGCAGAAATCGTCTTCAATCCCTCGGCAACGGTAGCCGGCCTTTCCCAATACTTGTGGAAGCTCGAGCAACCTGCGCATGCCGTCGCGAATGGATATTACATCGCGGCGTCCAATCGCGTGGGTACGGAAGCGCCGTGGAACATCGGCAAGTTTTACGGGACAAGCTACTTCTGCGATCCGCGCGGCAATTTCCTCGCCGTGGGAAGCGAAGACAAAGACGAGCTCGTGGTGGCCGAAATGAACCTCGACTTGATCGAAGAAGTTCGGCGCACGTGGCAATTCTACCGCGATAGGCGTCCGGAAACGTATGGCGACATGGTGAAACTTCTCCCGTGATGGGCACTTTTCTGGGGGCGTGAGGGCAACATGGGCATCTTGATCAAAAACGGCACAATCGTCTCGGCTTCCGACAAGTACGTTGGAGATGTGTATTGTGATGGCGATAAAATCGTCGCCGTCGGCACGGGGCTCGTGAAACAGAATGCCAACGATAGCGTCATCGATGCGTCGGGGCAGCTCGTTTTTCCGGGCGGCATCGATGCACACGTGCACATGGAATTGCCCTTCATGGGCACGGAGAGCTCGGACGACTTCGAAACGGGGACGGCAGCCGGCGTGGCCGGAGGAACGACGTCGATCATCGATTTCGTGATTCCGGCCCGTGGTCAAGATTTGCTCGATGGCCTGGCCATGTGGAAGGAAAAGGCGCGCAAAGCCGTCGCCGATTATGCCTTCCACATGGCCGTTACGTGGTGGGGCGACAAAACGCGCGCCGAAATGCAGCAATGCGTGAACGAAGAAGGTATTCCGTCGTTCAAGACGTTCATGGCGTACCGCGGAGCCATCGGCGTCGACGATTACGAGCTCGTGCAAGTCATGGAAACAGCTCGTGATTTGGGCGGCCTCGTGACCGTGCACGCCGAACATGGCGATGTGGTCGTGGCCCTCCAGAAAAAACTCGTGGCCGAAGGGAAATTGGAGCCCAAATACCACGCGGTATCACGGCCATCACCCGTCGAAGGGGAAGCGACGAATCGGGCGATCATGATGGCGCGGCTTTTGGGCGAGCCCGTGTACGTCGTGCACGTGACGTGTCGTGAAGCCATCGATGCAATCGCGGAGGCTCGAAAGCGCGGTCAGGTGGTCATGGGTGAGACGTGCCCGCAATACATGATATTGGATGACTCGGTGTACGAAAAGCCCGATTTCGAGGGAGCGGCGTACGTGATGAGTCCGCCGATTCGGCCGAAGGGTCATCAGGATGCGCTTTGGGCAGCGATTGCTTCAGGCGTGCTGCAGGTTGTCGCGACAGACCATTGCCCGTTCAATCAGGTGGGCCAAAAAGACATGGGGCGGCACGATTTCACCAAGATCCCGAATGGTGCCGCGGGCATCGAAAATCGATTGGGCCTACTTTGGACGTACGGCGTGCAAGCGGGTCGAATCGACGTAAACAGGTTCGTCGACATTTTCGCAACGCAACCGGCCAAGATATTCGGGCTCTATCCGCGAAAAGGGGCCATCCTGCCGGGCGCCGACGCAGATATCGTCGTATTCGATCCCGCAGGTAGCTCGACGATTTCCGCCAAGACGCACCATCACCGGTGTGATCGAAACATTTTCGAGGGATTCGAAGTAAAAGGCAAAGTCAGCCATACGATCGTGGCGGGACGCGTCCAATACAAAGACGGAAAGCTCGACGTACAACGAGGCGCGGGACGATTTTTGCCGCGGAAACTCGACAAGTTTCCCGTGCCGGTGAGGAGTGCCTGATGTCGACCGAGACGGCTCGCGTTCCGAGTTTACCTGGCGATCGGCTGGAGCAGCGCTTCCACGACAAGAAGCCGCCTTATGACGAGGCCGAAGCGATTGCCGAGGCAAATCGGTGTCTTTATTGCGTGGACGCGCCGTGCATCAAAGCGTGTCCCACGGAAATCGACATTCCCACGTTCATTCGCAAGATTGCCACGGGCAACGTAAAAGGTGCGGCGCGGACGATTCTATCGCAAAACCTGCTCGGTAAATCGTGCGGGCAGGTTTGTCCGGTCGAAGTGCTCTGCGCGGGCGCTTGCGTGTACAACGATTGGGAGCGCGAGCCGATTCGGATCGGCCGGCTTCAGCGATATGCGGTGGAAACGGCGATCGCCGCAAATCCGCAAATCTACACAAAAAAACCTTCAACGGGCAAACGCGTGGCGCTCGTCGGCGCTGGCCCGGCATCCCTTGCAGCCGCGGGATGGCTCGCATTGGAAGGGCACAAGGCCGTCATTTTCGAGCGAAAAGCATTGCCAGGCGGCCTCAATACACTCGGCATTGCGCCCTACAAGATGAAGGCCGATGAATCCATGGCCGAAATCGAATGGGTGCTTTCGCTGGGTGACATCGAAATTCGACAAGGCGTCGAAGTGGTCAGCGAAGCGAAAACTCCGGGGCAGGTTTCGGTTGCGTCGCTTTGCGATGATTACGACGCGGTGTTTTTGGGCTTGGGGCTCGGCCCCGATTCGCGCTTGGCCATCGAAGGCGAAGAAGGAAGCGGCGTCGAAGGCGCCACGGCGCTCATCGAACGGCTGAAGGCTGATCCGACATTGCGGCTCGAAGGCATTCGGCGAGCCATCATCGTGGGTGGCGGCAATACGGCCATTGACATAACGCACGAATTGGCGCTCTTGGGCGTGCACGCGACGATGCTTTATCGCGGAACCGAAGCGGAAATGTCCGCATACGACCACGAGATTGCCGCGGGTCGTATCGATGGCGTGAATGTCGTGTGTTCGCGCATTCCCACGAAGGTCGTTCGAGACGAAAACGGGCGCGTCATTGCGCTTCGCGTGGCACGCACGGAGAACAAACGCGCGGTCGCGGGGACCGAGGAAGACTTGCCGGCGGATTTGGTCGTCGTGGCGACGGGTCAAAGTCGATTGACGGACCTGGCGCGGGCATTTCCTGGCGTCGAATTGGACGCTCGAGGGCGGGTCAAAGTCGATGCAGCATCGCACCGTACGGGCAATCCGAAGGTGTGGAGCGGTGGGGATTGTGTCAATGGTGGCAAAGAAGTCGTCAATGCCGTAGCCGAAGCGCGCGTTGCCGCTCGCAGCATGCACGCATTTCTCGTTGGCGGAGGGTAGCCGTGGCAGATCTTTCCATCGATTTCGCGGGGATCAAGAGCCCGAATCCATTTTGGCTCGCGTCGGCGCCGCCGACGAATACGGGCGATCAGATCATGCGGGCATTCGACGCAGGTTGGGGAGGAGCGGTCTGGAAGACGCTCGGCAATCCCATCGTGAACGTGTCGAGTCGGTTTGGCGGGATCGACTATGGCAATACGCGCTTGATGGGCCTGAACAACATCGAGCTGATCACGGACAGGCCGCTCGACGTGAATTTGCGCGAAATTCGCGAAGTAAAACGACGGTATCCGAATCATGCGGTCATTGCGTCGCTGATGGTCGAGACGAAAGAAGAATGGAAAGAGATCATCGAGCGCGCGGAAGAAGCGGGAGCGGACGGGCACGAGCTGAATTTCGGCTGTCCGCACGGAATGTGCGAACGGGGCATGGGTTCGGCGGTGAGCTCCGAGCCGAAAGTGCTGCTCGAAATTGCCCGATGGGCGGTCGAATTCGCGACGAAGCCGGTCATCATCAAGCTGAGCCCGAACGTGACGGACATCGTGGAGCCGGGCGAAGCGGTGCTGGAATCGGGAGCGCATGCGATATCGCTGATCAACACGGTAAAATCGATCATGGGTGTCGATTTGGACCGAATGGTGCCGCTGCCGCGCGTGGGTTCAGGTTCGACAAACGGCGGTTATTGTGGACCTGCGGTCAAGCCGATTGCGCTGCACATGGTTGGTGAATTGACGCGGCACCCGGGAATCGCAAAGTTGCCCATTTCTGGGATCGGCGGTATCGCGAATTGGCGCGACGCGGCCGAGTTCATTGCGCTTGGGTGTACGAGCGTGCAGGTGTGCACGGCGGTGATGCATTATGGTTACCGCATCGTGGAGGACATGATCGAGGGGCTCAGCGATTTCCTCGATGCGCGCGGAATGAAGTCGGTGATGGACCTGCGAGGGCGCGCCGCATCGGCCTACAAGAATTGGGGCGAGCTGGATCTGGCGTATCGCGTCGTCGCCGACATCAATCCGGACAAATGCATTGGCTGTCAACTGTGTTACGTCGCGTGCATGGACGGAGCGCATCAATGCATCCATTTGCCCGGACGAACCGAAGCGGAATCGCGAAAAGCAGGACACACGCACATTCCGAAGTTCGTCCCGGAGCGCGCCGTCACGGCGAAAGGTGGTGCGACGGGAGCGCGCGTGCCGTACGTGGACGAAGACGAATGCATTGGGTGCAATTTGTGCCAATTGGTTTGTCCCGTTTCGGGATGCATCACGATGAAGGAGATGTCGTCGGGCAAGCCGCACGAATGCTGGGATGATCGCGTGCAAAATGGCACCGATTTCGTTCCTGGAGGATTGCGCGTGACCGAAGCTGCACGCGCCAAGCGGAGCAGTTAGCATGTCGCTGACGAACGAGGATCTCGCGCCGGTTCCGCAGGACAAACGGACCTGGGGGCTCGTACACTTCGCAGCGTTGTGGGTCGGAATGGCTGTCTGCATTCCGACGTACACGCTGGCATCGGGGCTCATCGATCAAGGAATGAGTTGGTCCGAGGCGCTTTTGTGCGTGGCGCTCGGCAATGTCATCGTCCTCGTGCCGATGGTGCTCAATGCGCATGCGGGCACGAAGTACGGGATTCCTTTTCCAGTGTTCGCGCGGGCTTCGTTCGGAGTGCTCGGGGCAAACGTGGCGGCCATTTTGCGTGCGCTCGTGGCATGCGGATGGTTCGGCATTCAAACGTGGTTTGGCGGCCTTGCGCTGTGGCAGCTCTTGGTCGCCATTTCGCCGTCGGCGGGCGAATTGTTGAGCTCGGAAGCCATAAAAGCTTCGTTCCTTGGAATTCATCCGGGCGAGCTTCTTGGCTTTGCGGTTTTTTGGCTCATCAATTTGTTTTTCATCCTGCGAGGGACGGATTCGATCAAATTCCTCGAAACGCTGGCAGCTCCATTCTTGATCGTGATGGGGCTCTTGCTTTTGGGGTGGGCTTATTCCCGCGCAGGTGGGTTTGGCCCCATCCTCGCGACGCCTTCGAAGCTCGAAGGGCCGGCATTTTGGAGCGTTTTCGCGCCGGGGCTGACGGCCATGGTGGGTTTCTGGGCGACGCTCTCGCTGAACATTCCCGATTTCACGCGGTATGCGAAGAGCCAGCGTGAGCAAGCGATTGGTCAAGCGATTGGGCTTCCGCCGACGATGATCTTGTTTTCGTTCATCGGCGTCGCGGTGACGTCGGCAACGCAAATCATTTTTGGCGAAATGATTTGGGATCCCGTCAAGTTGCTCGCGCGGGTCGGCGGCGCGTTCGTGCTCGTGCTGGCCATGCTTGGTTTGTCGATTGCGACGCTGTCGACGAATCTGGCGGCCAACGTGGTTTCTCCGGCCAACGATTTCTCGAATTTGGCTCCCTCACGCATTTCGTACAAAATGGGTGGAGTGATCACGGCGGTCATCGGAGCGCTGATTTTCCCCTGGAAGCTCATTGAGTCGTCCAAGGGATACATCTTCACGTGGCTCGTGGGATATTCCGCGCTGCTCGGTCCCATCGGCGGCATCATGATTGCCGATTATTTCATCGTGCGCAAAGCAAAGCTCGAAGTGGACGATTTGTATCGTCGCGGGGAGCATACGAATATTCGAATGGCATCAATTGGCTTGCCATCATCGCACTCTCGATTGGCGTGGCCTTGAACCTGCCTGGATTCCTTGCCGAGGCGATTCCTTCGTTGAAGGACAGCGTGCCGGGATTCTTGAAGACCATTTACACGTACGCTTGGTTCGTCGGGTTCTTGGTTTCTGGCGGCCTTCATGTTGTTTTTCAACGCACACTCGGTAAGCGCTCGATGGCGGTGGAAAGAGCAAGCGGCTGATTGCCGCGTCCAGCGTGCACGAAAGCCTTGCTTGGCCAAGCGAGAACGGCGATAGTGTGCTCTCGTCGAGAGACTAACTTTTTGCTTCGAGTCCGACGGGAGGCGTCATGCATTTTCGCGTTGTTTCTGCGCTGGTAGCGCTTGCCTTGGCGGGGCTGGGCATTGCAAGTTGCACCCAGGATTTCAGCCAATTCGAACCGCAGGCGGAGGGGCCCGGAGGTTGTCTCGCCGGTGAGAAGCTTTGCGACGAGACGTGCGTGGCAATCGACGATCCGTCGTATGGATGTGGAAACGGGTGCGACCCGTGCTTTTTCGGCAATGCAGCCGCCGCATGTGTGGGGGGCAGTTGCGCGATCGACACCTGCAATGCCGGATTCGACGATTGCGACGGGATGGCGTCGAACGGGTGCGAGACCGAAACGGCGACCGACCTGAACAATTGCGGCGCGTGCGACACGCAGTGCACGGCTCCGAATGCGGCGGGGCAATGTCAGGCGGGTACGTGTAGCGTCGGCCAATGCAATTCTGGCTTCGCCAATTGCGACATGGACGCCGCCAACGGCTGCGAAGCGATTTTATCGAGCGATCCGAACAACTGCGGCGCGTGTGGCACGACGTGTAATGCTTTCCAGGCGTGTCTGAACGGTGATTGTAAGGACAATCCTTGCGGCGCGGGGACGGCAAACTGCAATGGTGACGCCGCGGATGGTTGCGAGACGCTGCTCGGCACGACACAGAATTGCGCATTCTGCAACAATGCGTGCAATTTGGCGAATGCCACCGAGGCGTGCGTCATGGGAATGTGCGCCGTCGACTCGTGTGACATGGGGTGGGCCGATTGCGACATGACACCTGGCAACGGCTGCGAAGTGAACACCACGACCGTGATGAATTGCGGCGCTTGCGGAAATGCTTGTCCGAGCGGCCCCAATTCGATGGCCACCTGCGCGAATGGCATGTGCGGCCTCGCGTGTTCGCAAAATTTCGCCGATTGCAATAACGATCCGACGGATGGTTGCGAGGTCAATTTGCTGACTTCGACGGCGAATTGCGGCACTTGCGGACATCTTTGCTCGGGAGCGAATTCCGTGAGCACAGGGTGTACGAACGGCGCTTGCACGCCAACGTGCCTCGATGGATTCGGCGACTGCACGAAGCCTGCCGCGCCCATGATGGATGACGGATGCGAGACGGCCACCGTGGATGACGTGTTCAATTGCGGCGCATGCGGCCGCGTGTGTTCCGGGACAAACACGGCATCGAGGAGCTGCACGGGAACGACGTGCACGTCGACGTGTGATTTGGGCTTCGCGAATTGCACGATGCCCATGCCTGGCACCAACGACGACGGCTGCGAGTTGAATGTGCAGACGAACGGCTTCAATTGTGGCGGCTGTGGAAACGATTGCAGCGGAAGCCTGGTCTGCAATGCTGGTGCATTGATGCAAAAGCAATGCGGGTGCTCGAACAATCCTTCGTGTGGATCCGGTGGCAGTTGCTCGGCAAACCGATGCTCCTGCGGCGGCACGCAATGCGGAATTGGCGAAAACTGCGTCGGCGGAACGTGTTCGTGTAATGGTGGCGCGTCCTGCGGCGCCTCGATGCTATGCTGCCAAAATCCCGCGGGTTGTGTCGATCCGTATACCGATGCGGCGAATTGCGGCGCATGCGGTCGCGCGTGTCCCTCCGGTTTCGTATGTGGCGGCATGCCACCGCAAGCCCCGCAATGTCGCTGCGACGAAGACGCCGATTGCAATGGCGGATCGACCGGCACCTGCAACATGAACGGGACGTGCCAGTGCGGCGCCATGCAATGCGCGCTGGGCGAACGCTGCTTGTCGAACGGCACCTGCGGATAAGCAACAATCTCGACGCCCCAAGCAAATCGCATCACCACAACATCGCGACAAACAACCCTTGGCGCGCCTCGGCCCCCACGCTATTCTGGCCGGATGTTGCCGCCGTGGGAGCATCCCGATTGGTACGATCTGCACGATACGACGTGGACAGCAGGACCCGAACGGGAACCCGAGCATTATCGTGAACTGATTCTGTCACTTCCGCCGCTCGATGCCGACGATCACCTTGCAGACGTCGGCACCGGGACCGGAAAACTCGCGCGGATGATCGTAAAAGCTTATCCGGAGCTCGGGCGTGTCACGCTGGTCGAGCCGAATGCGCAGAAAGTCGTGCGCGCCGAACGGTCGCTTGCGGAGCTGTTGCCACGCTCGACGACGCGTATCCGATCGATGGCCGAGGGCCTCGGAACCGGGCGCATTCAGCTTTCGCCCGCACCCACCGTGGTGACCGTCGCGAGCGTCTTGATGCCGGTGATGGAAATGCGCGGCGGCACGCTACGAAGTGCACTTACGTGGCTCGATTCGGCGCTTTCCGAGCTGGCGACCATGGTGGCTCCGGGCGGGCATCTGCTGCTTTTGGAAACCCTCGGCGCGCCGTGGGCGCGTGGAAGCCTGGACGAACCGGCGCGACGGCTCAGTTTGTCCGAATTCGGCGAACGGCTCGCGCATGCAGGCATGCGCAACATCGAATGCACCTACCGATTTCGAGATCGCGTGGTGCTCGTCATCCGGCCCGATTCCAAATAATCTTCGCGGTACGTTTTTCAGGACGTACCCAAACCGCGCTTGCTACTTGCCGTGCCCCGGACCGAGGACCAGGTCCATTTTGACGACGGGATCGAAGTTTTCGACGTGCGGCGGGTGGTGACAACTCGAAACGCAAGATTGCGGATCGGGCTTGAGCACGATGAGCCCCTTCTTTTCCGGGTCCTTCGCATGCAGCGAACCCGGGCCGTGGCACTCTTCGCATTGCACGTCCTTGAGTTTGTCGACGAACGTGACGGTCGATCCGCCCGGTTGATCGTACCCTGTGACGTGACAACTCACGCAATCGAGGTTGTATTCTTTGAAATCCGTTTGCAGCGTCTGGTATGCATGCGAATGCGGCGTGCCATCCCAAACTTTACGCTCTTCGTCGTGGCACGTGGTGCATTCTTCCACGCCAATGAACGTTGGCTGCCCAGGGCCCGCCGGTGCAGGTTTGCGATCGGCAAATGCCACCTTGTTGTGATCATTGACGCGCTTGTAATAATCAGCAAGCTGATTCTTGACGACCGGTTCGGCGCCGAGTTTTTCCCGCACCTCGACCAACCGATAACGAAAGAAACTCCCCGACGGCACGGGCGGTGATTCTTCGAGTTTGGCACGGTCGATTCGCAATTTTTCCAAATCCGCTTTTCGCGCCGCGAGATCCTCGGGTTTTACCTTACCACCCTTTTCCCATGATTGGATGCGAGTCTCGAGCTCACGGATGCGACCGGACACGCTCACGAGCTCCTCAGCACGCGATATGCCACTGGCATCCGCAAAAACAAGGGGAGCATTTCCAGCCGGCGCACCGCGGACGAAAAGATCAACGACCGCGACACTTTGCAAATGATTCGACGTCTCCACGACGAGCGTATTGCCAAGATGCATGGGCGCCTTGGCGCCGTCATTCGCATGTCCGCCCTCGAACGGCTTGCCAATGACGAGCACCGACAGCTCGGGGAATGCATCGGCTAATCGCAATGCTTCGCCCCGCGGTATCGCTGCGACGCCTACGAGAACGCGCGCCCCCTGCCGCTTCGCCTCAGCAATACCCTCGCGCATTGCATCCACCGCAGGCTTGGTCGTAATGCCCGCCGGAAGCTGTCCCGAGCGATCACGCGGATCCGCAACGCCTACGATGCCAATCTGAAGCCCACCCACTGCGCGCATAACGACCGGCGCCGGCCGAGGTGCGCCGTCAACGTTGCCCGCAAGCAGCGCAGCACCCGACGCCGCAACCGCTTTGCTCAAGAAGTCGGCGCCACCGGCCCAATCGTTGACGCCCGGGGCCCAAGCGACCAGCCCGAGATGCTTGAACGCCGCCGCAAGCGTATCGGCTTTCCACGATTGCTGCGTTTGTTGCTGCACGCTGAGCGTCGCATCACCGAACAACATCGGCCCGGCGCCCAGAACGATGTTCGCTGGAGCCGCAGATGCCTCGGATTTCAGGAATGCCGCGAGATGGTCGACGCCGCCGAGTTGGTCCTTCGTGCAGCCACAAGGCTCGATCGCACCTGCAATGTTGCTGAGTACGTAGAGACGAACCGTGGGCTGCGTCGGAACTGCTTCCGCCCCCGCATCCACCATTGCCGCAGGCGGCGTACGACAGCCCTGACACGCAGCGACCGTAGCCCCGAGAATCAACGACAGAGAGAGGGCAACCCCCGGAAACGCACGAGACATCGATGCGCTTGTAGCACACGGAGCGGCCACCGCGCAGGTGAGTACGGCACGCGCCCGTCGCGGCTACGGATGATCGACGACCCGCTCCGCCAGAACGCGACCGCGCGCGTCCATCAGGGAAACGCGCCATTTGAGTGCGCCAGCGCGCTGCTGCGTCGAGTGACCGGCGCGCTTGACGACCTTGGGGGAAAACCGCACACGCTCCTTCCCCTTTTGCAGCGGATCTTGCGCCATCACCGTCGTGGCACCTTCGGCCACGACCCTCGACGCCGCGTCTTCGAGCGCATAATACAGCGTCGTCGGCATGTTCGCCCTGCCCTCGATCCGCCATGTGATCGCCGCGGAAAAACCCGAACCAGGGACGACTGCCTCCACCGCGGCCTCGCCAATCGGTGCCGCTTTTTGCGATCGCGTGAGCGGCATGCCGCCGAACGTGCCCACGTCGAGCGGCAGATGCGTAACGCCCCACCGCTCGCCGAGCACGCGCCGCGCATCGGTGAGCGCGAGTTTGTCGGAAATGAACGGCGTTCGGGCGACGCGCATATCGCCAGGAGCCTCCTCGAGCGCCGTGACGAACGCCGACGTGAAACGCGAAAGTCCACCGCCTGCGACGCCCGCGCCAATGCGCGTTGCTCGCGCTGCGATGACGCGCAGCCCGGGGCGATCTTCCGCGAACTCGCGGAGCCACGGCGGCAGGAGCGCATGATCTGGGCCGCGCACCGATGACGACGTCGAGCACGAGCAGCACGGCTCGAGCGCGGAGGTGCGACACGTGGCGCGTCATCATTTCAGCACTGATCGTGCCGTCCGACACCGCAAAGCCCGCGGGGCTGGCGTGGCCCGAAAAGTAGAAGACATAGTTTGTCGCGGCGCGTTCATCGGCAGCGTCCATCGCGCTCGCGACGGCGGCGCACGTCACGCGCGGTCCGGTGCGAACATCAGCGACGAGGCGCGGAGGGCCGAGACCTCCAGTAAACAGGTCGTGGACGGCGCGCGCGTTTGCCGCAGGGAAGTCGTGCTCGCGCGGTGCATGGGCGCCGATACAAACGAGGTCGTGCGTGAGGCGGGATGCAACCATGATGACGGCAGCTCGGCAGGTGCGGCGAAGGGGCCGCGTGTTCAGTGCTGAACACTGAACAACTTAGCAGGTGCTGTCAACAAAGATCGAACGCCCGCCCGCAAGAGATCTCGGCTGCCGATGGGTGACGTGGCGTTGTAACGAGGACACGAAAGGGGCGAATGCGGGAAGCCCTGGGTCGCCATTTGGTTGCGCAATGCACCAAAACCGAAGCCCTGGGTCGGCTTTTCGAGTGTAACGGCGCAACCACCCGGCGTCCCATGTTCGCCAATTACATAGTTGGAACACTTATGCGACGCGCAGTGTTCAGTGTCCGTTCGTTCAGTCCATGCCGAGCATAAGCCGCGGATGGCCGTTTTCGCTTGCCGCGTCGGTGTGTGCCTGGCGCTACAGTCCGGCCGGCACGAACGGCAAGATCGTCTTCAGGTCCTTGTCGTTGAACCTGAGCTGCAAGCCGATGAAGTAGTCTCGGCGATCCGCGTTGAGGATGTTGTCCACACCACCCAAGAGCCACAATTTCCGGACGAATTCATACGAAAGCGCAATGCGCCAGCGCGGCGATATCTGCTCGCCAAAGCCAAAAAGGTCCTGCCGCAACTCGAATCGATCGTCGAGCAAATGCAGGTCGAGCCCAATGGCGCCCGAGGATTCACGAATGCCAAAGCGGCCGGTAAATGGCCCCACGCGTTTGGCGAACTGGAACGAAAAGCGGAACGCGTTCGTGGTTACGGTGCGAACTTCGCGGTAATAGGGCGGATTGTTCGGGTTGCTCGATTCGACGTCGATTTGCTCGAACGTCGTCAAACCGCGCGGATCGTTGACGACTTCGAATAAATAATATTTGTCTTCCGAAGGCGCGAGCCGCAATTCGACATAACTCTTCACGGTGTTCGCGAGGAAGTTGTATTCGCTTCGGAGCCCGACGATCGTTTGCAGGCGACTGATACCGCCGACGAATTCACCCACGTCGCCGACCACGTTTTCGACTTCATTGATGAGCGTCTCGTCCTTGGTCAATTTCCCCAAGGTTCCTTGGCCCTTGTCGATGCGAGCCGCGACGTTGTCGGCGTGCGCGAGAGCCGATTCGAGCGAACCGGTCGCTCGTTCCAGGCGCGTTGCGGCGCTGCGCAAATCCCCAGGCCGTCCGCCTTCACCCGTTTGGGCACCCGTCATTTTGCGAATATCGGACGTCACTTGCCGGACGTTGTCGAGGATCGCATTGATGTTGGGCTGAGATTGCGCGGTGATGCTGTTGATGTTCGTAATCGTGTCTTTCACCGCGGCGCGATTCTCTTTCACCGTCTCGTTCAGCGCTTCCGTCACTTCGGCGAGATTCTTGAGTATCGCTTCGAGCTGATCTTTGCCCTTGTCGCTACCGACGGTCGTTTTCAGCGTCTCCGTGACGGTCTTGACGTCGCGCAAAATGGCGGCCACTTGGCCCTGCAGCGATTCCATCGTCGGCTCGTCGATGTATCGCGTAATTTGTCCCTGGTCCGGAATCTGCGGATTGCCCTCGGTGCCAGGCGTGAGCACCACATAATATTCGCCAATCAAACTCGTCGCTCGGCGCCCAATGGCAGCGTCCGTATAAAGCGGCGCCGTTGGAAACATTTTGATGTCAATGCGCGCCTTGCCGCCATCGAGCCATATTCGATCGACCGTCCCGACCTGAATACCCGACACCATGACGCGCGACAGCGGAGCGATCCCCGTCACGTCGGGCAAATGCGCCCATACGCGATAACCACCCGCAGTACCGGCATCACGAGAGACGAACCGATAGCCACCGTAGGCGGCCCCGGCGAGCGCCACGGTCATGATCCCGACTTTCGCCGCTCGATTGACTTCGATTCCCAAGCGCCGCGAGCTTAGCACGAAGCTCGGTGCACGACGTTGCCCTTTTTCGGGTTCGCCTTGTGCCTGCGGCCCGCGAATACGCGCATCGCGCCGAAAGTTTGCTACGCCGTCGGAATGCGCCGCGGTGTGCCCAATTCCCTCCCCTCGAATCTGACTCGTACCGCGTTGCATCGGGACAGGCGCTACTTCGTCGAACGGCCCACGCGCGGCGAAATCCTCGCCCACGATCCCAGCCGAGACGGACACATGCCTTCGAGCCACAACGGGTCCAGCCATTCCCCGAAACGCCGCACGCTCCGCCCCTCGAGGCCCATAGCCGCCGCCTTCATCGCCCTCGCGCTCGCGTCAACGGCCCCGGTCGTCGCGTCGTCAGACATCGGGCCACTGCGCGTTCAGTGGAAAACCGAGCTCTCCTCGCCCAAGGCAACCGCTTCGACAAACCCCAAAGAAACCGCGCTCCTTGCTCTGTGCGGGCCCGCCGATACCGCATTGATGGACGTCGCTGCGATCGTCGCCAAACGACAGCTCGATGGAGCGCATGGGCTCACCGCGGACGAGCTCGCCTTCGCGCTGCGTGCCGCAGGCGATCCACACGTGTGGCCCAAGGCGTGGTCGTTGTCGGGCGAAAACCTGGACGATGACGACATCGCCACGCGCTTCAAAACGTTCATGAGCACAGCTCGAACGCTCGGCAAAAGACGATGCGGCGTCGCACGACAACAAGGTGCAGGAGACGCGAGCGTGGCGACGGTGATCACGGTCGACGCGCTCGCCGATATTTCACCCGTTCCAACATCGGCGCGTGTGGGCCAGTGGATCAACCTCGAAGGCGTCATGCTCGTCCCAGCCTCGGGTGTGCAGGTCGTGCTCCTTGGACCGCGCGCCGCGCCGAGAACGGTCCCGAGCTCTCTGTCGGGAGGACGCATTCGATCGACGTTTTCGGTCGATCAGCCAGGCGCGTGGCTCGTGCAAGTGCTCGCCACGGTTTCAACGGGGCCGCGCCCCGTGCTCGAAGCGACGATCTACGCTGGCCAGAAGCCTCCGACGGAGTTTGTCCGAGCACCGGTGCCCGGAGAAGAGGCTGCTCAAGGCGTCAAGGATCCCGCCGAAGCGATGCTGCGCATGATCAACGCAGCGCGTATTGCCGAAGGACGAAGGCCGCTCACGCGCGACCCAGCGCTCGATGCCGTTGCGCGCGCTCATTCGGAGGAAATGAAGAAGGCGCGCATGGTGGGGCACGACGTGGGCGGCGGTGATCCTCGCGCGAGGCTCCAAGCAGCAGGCATCAGCTCTGCCGTCGCCGGCGAAAATGTCGCCAGCGCAAGCTCGCTCCAAAACGCTCACCGAGCGCTCTGGGCGAGCCCATCGCATCGCGGCAACCTGCTTCTGGAAAGGTTCACGCGCGTAGGAGTTGCCGTGGCGCAAGCGGCTGATGGGACGTACTGGGTGACGGAGATGTTTGCGGGTTGAGCGGGTTCAGGCCGGCTCGCGTTCACGGGCTGTGGTTCGTCCTTCCGAACCATCCGTTGTTTGTATGGACAAATCCTTGGGATCCGTCGGTTTGCGCCGCAAGGTGACGAGCTCTGGAGCCCGCGACGGTTCCGGCTGAATCGTGCAGTGTTCGAGCTGGTGCACTTCGCGCATGCGCGTAGCGACCGCTTGCACGACATCCGTCCCGTGAAAGCCACGCGCGATCACGATGTGCACCGTGAGCACGTCGAAACCTTCCGATATCGACCACACGTGCAAGTCGTGAAAGTCGACGACGCCTGGAACACCGCGAATCGTCTTCTCGATGTCCGCGATGTCCACTTCGATGGGACTTCCCTCCATGAGCACGTGCGACGTGTCGCGTACGAGCCTGAACCCACCCCACAAGATCAACACGGCGATGATGACGCTGATCACGGGATCGGCGCGGTTCCAACCCATCGTGTAAACGAGCACGCCACCTACGATGGCTCCCACGGATCCGAGCGCATCAGAGAGCACATGCGCGAGCGCTGCACGCGTGTTGACGTTGTGCCCATGCGAGCCGACCGAAAGCACGGCTGCTGAAAGTAGGTTGATGACGAGCCCGACCACCGCCGTCGCCATCATCGCCGTCGCATCGATCGCTCGTGGCTCACGGAATCGTTGCGCCGCCTCGCCGAAGATCCACACCGCCGTGAGCGCGAGCGCGACACCGTTGGCAAACGCTGCCAGCACCTCAGCGCGACGATGCCCGTACGTGCGCGCGCGCGTCCGCTGTTGAGCTGCGATGCGCTGCGCGATCATCGCGAGCGCGAGCGCCGCGGCATCGGCGAGCATGTGCCCCGCATCGGCAACGAGCGCGAGGCTGCCCGAGACAAACCCGACGATGGCCTCGACGAACATGAAGCCCGCCGTGATCGTGAAAGCGAACACGAGCCGCCGAAACGGCGTGCGGCGCAGCTCGTTCAGACCATGGCTGTGATGATGATCATCGTGACCATGCGCATCGCCATGATGCGCGTGGTCGTGACCTTTCGCGTGGTCGTGCCCATGTTCATGGTCGTGCGAGTGGGCCGCGTGATGCGCACGCCCGACACCCTTCACGTCCGATTCGACGGCCATATGGTCCTAGCCTAGTCGATCCGGGACGGAGCGACGGGATCGATCCAGTCGCTCGACCAGGACCAGCGCCTACCGATGAAGCTCATGCGATGAAAACTGCGAAGCCGACGTTTCGTTGATTATGCTGCGCCGCATGGCGGAAGTTTCACCGGACCGGCTGGTATGGGTCGACCTGGAGATGACGGGGCTCGATCCGAAAAAGTGCAGGATCGTGGAGATCGCGACGATCGTCACCAGCTCGAACCTGGACATCATCGAAGAAGGACCGAACCTGGTCATCCACCAGCCCGAAGACGTGCTCGCGACGATGAACGACTACGTTCGCGCGCTGCATACGAAGTCGGGGCTGCTCGATCAGATCCGCGCATCCACGGTGACGCTCGAAGACGCCACGGAACAAACGGTCGCCTTCATCAAGAAGCACGTCCCGTCTGGAACGGTGCCGCTCTGCGGTAACTCGGTGTGGAAGGATCGCGAATTTCTCGAAGCCTACATGCCTCGCGTCGTCGCGTACTTGCACTACCGAATCATCGACGTTTCGACGCTGAAGGAGCTGGTGCGTAGGTGGTGTCCGCATCGCGAAGCGCCGAAGAAAAAGGAAACGCACCGAGCGCTCGACGACATTCGCGAATCGATCCAAGAGCTCGTGCATTATCGGTCGATGTTTGTCCCGACGAGCGGTTGACAAGACAAACCGTTCACGCTCGAAACAGCGCAATCACCCAGAGCGCCACGCCTGCAAGCGCTACGACGACGCCCGGCTGAGCACGTGCAAACGCCTTTCCTTCGGGTGCTCGCGTCGCTTGGCGCAACGCCCATGCAGCACCGCCCGCCCATGCGACGAAGGCAACGACGAGCGCGATGACCCAGGGCACGCGCGGAGCTTCGTCACGCAAGAGCGCCGTGATCTGTCGCTGCTCGATGCGCTGCGGCGATTCCGTACGCGTCCCCGGCGGACGAGGCGCTGCGGCTTCGATACGCGCGATCGCTCGGTTGGCCCTGTCGAGATCCGCTGCGTGAGGAATGCTGATCCAGCGCGTCTCGAGTGCCGCCGTGCGAATGCCTCGCCATGCAAGGAGCGCCAGCTCGCGATCGCCGCGTCCTTCGGCTGCCGTCGCGATGGCCACGAGTCGTTCGTAGGCGACACGCACATGCGGCGCACCGGGGGCGTACCAACCCGCAGCTCGACGCGCACGTGTTGCTGCTTCGCGCACGTCGGCCTGCTGAAGCGCTGCGGTGCTCGCCGCAATTTCCGACTCGCCTGCCCAAATCACGCGCGCGGTGATCGCTCCGATGAGCAGTCCCATTGCGGAGAGGACGGACAAGACGCGCAGCAACAAGCGCAGCTTTCGAGCGCGCGCGGGCGTCAAATCCGATGCGTCATTTTTCGTTGCGGACGGCTCCGCAGTCACAGGAAGTCACGCTCGTTGAAGACGAGCACGGCGATCGTGAGCAGACCGAGCGACCAGCCGATCGAGGTGAGCGATGCCATGCCGAGGTAGTCGGAGAGTTTTACCGTGGCGAGCTCGCCGAGCAAGAGCGGGCGCGGCGGGACGTAAATTTGAAGGTTCGGCACGACTTTGGAGAGCGCGACACCGCAGTCGTGAATGAACTGCCCGAAGGTTTTGACGGGCAAACGCGCCAAGGTGTCGGCTTGACGTCCGACGATGAAAAGCCCGAGCGTCATGAGCGCGGAGAGAAACGGCGTCGAGAAAGACGCGAATAGCGTCACGATCGCTGCGAGGATGCTGATTTCCAGAATCGTGAGGGCACTCGAGGCCAGCACGACCTGACGTTCGTCCGCAGCAGCTCCGGAAAAAACGATGCCCAGGAGGAGCATGCCGGCGGCCCACGGAATCGGGCCGTACGTGCGCATCACAGGCACGCGCCAAGCAGCGACACCGGCAAGCGCGAGCCATCCCAACGAAGTACCGAGCAGCAGTGGGACGGATCGTCCGGCCAAACCCGCACCGAGCATCAGGACGACGCCCGCGTCTGCCATGATGAACACGGCGATCGTGAGCAGCGTGCCGAGGTATTTGCCCACGAGGTACTCGCCGCGCCGGATGGGCCTTGCGAGAATGGGGAACAGTGTTTTTTGCTCGAGCTCGCGGTGCAGTGATGTCGCGCCGATGATGACCGCGACGGCGATGCTGAAGACGGAAATCGACGCCGCCCCGAGATCACTCACCACGCGCGGAGCGTTCTTCAGCGTGTATGCACCGACGATGAGTGAGTAGATGGAGACGGCCAGGGCGACGCCCGCCAGCCCGATCAAAATGCGCGCACGCACCGATTCGCGGTACGTGTTGAGAGCGATGGCACCCACTCGGCCGAACATGGCGCGAAACTAGCACGAAGCGTTTATCGGATGCGTTGCGACGCGCGTTCGTCGATGCGACGGACGGATCAAGCTTTGCGCACGCACCCTGTGCCATCGTCGACGAACCGGCCACGTTGCAGGGCCAATTCGAGAGCAGCGTCGAGCCCGCCGAGAATGGCACCACCGCGCTGCAAGCGCGAAAAAGCAAGCCCCGTGTTCGATGCAGCCCAATACGCAGCAAAACGCAGCGCTGCTTCTCGCTCGGTGGGCGATTCATCGAGCGCACTCGTCAAGCACATGATCCAGTCGTCGGACGAGTAGTCTCGAGGGTCCGGACGAATGGCACGAATCTGACCCCGCTTGGGGTGATCGAAACGTCCCTGCTCAACTCCTGCTTCGAGCACCTGCGCGATGAGCTCGCGGACGGGCGATCCGCGCCGAGCTGCGCCCTCGTCGGCAAGTCCGAGCAGGACGAGCGCATCCACTATGCGCCGAATCGCTTCTTCTTTTGCGAGAGGTCCTTCTCCAAAAAGAACCTCGAATGCCCACGCAACTTGCTCGGAAAGGCCGAGCTGCATGATGGGTGATTCACCCGTGGATTCCGCTTGCGAAGGCGAGACTCGCGACGCTGGCTGCTTTCGAGAAACTCTCATTTTGCCGTTCTGTATGCCCGAAGGCGCTGAGCGAGCGGCCTATGTACTGCTCTATGAGCGCGTAGTCGAGTCCCGAAAAGATGCTCTAAGACGAAAGAGTCACTTGTGATCCAAGCTTCGAGGAATGGAATACCAAGGTACACGACCAGGACGACCGCTGAGCGTACTCGTTGTATTCGGAAAAAAAACCAACGTACACAGCCGATTTCCATAATCGCCACAACTTGTTTTTGCCGTCCGCAATAAAGCTGGAGAACGCGAAAACATCGATGATTTGATTGCACAAAGGCTTGGATTCGGTAGCTATGGTCGATTGTCGTGCTATCGTCGGCGATAAACTCCAATTGGGGTGCCTGCGATACGAGCTCGGCCATGAGTAAGCAAAAAGCGCACGATTTGGGCGCACCGCGACGACATAAGTACGGGCATCACGTCCCACAAATCGAACAACGCGTCCTTCAACGGTCGCATCGAATTCTGTCACGGCTCATCAAATCGTATTTTCGCAGCGAAATCCGGGGGACGGAACGATTGCCCACGTCGCAGACGATCATCGTCACGCACCACGATGGCGGCATGCTTCCGATCAATGGGATCTGCTTCGGCGTGCACTGGTATGATCAATTCGGCTTCGATCGCCCGCTTTACGTCCTGACGCACGATGCGCTCCATAGCCTGTGGGACCCATTCTCCAAGCTCATGGCGGATTCCGGTCTTCTCCGCGCCGATCGCCGGGCCATGGACGCGGTGCTCGCCACCGGGCAGTCCGTGCTATTGTTTCCCGGAGCCGCTCGAGAATCGTTCCGGAGCTTCTGGAAGCGCCGAGATATCGACCTCGGCGGCCGAAAAGGATTCGTAGCTCAGGCCATTCGTTGGGGACTGCCCATTACGCCGATCGTCTCTGCAGGAGCGCACGAGACCGTCATTGTTTTGTCGAGTGGTCAGAAACTCGCCGAACGCCTGCGAATACCTAAAATCGTTCGCTCCGCAGACGTGCTCCCCCTCGTCGCCGGTTTCCCTTGGGGTGTTTGGGCAATCCCGTTTCTCCCTCAAATTCCCATTCCAGCAAAAATCACGACGGAAGTGCTCGCGCCCATCCATTTGTCCGAGGCACTCGGCCGCGATCTTCGCCCCGAAGACGCGCATGACGAAACCATCGTGCAGGCCGGCTTCGACCTCGTCCTCACCCGCATGCGGCAAGCCATCGATCAACTCTACGACGAACGAAAATACCCGTTTGTTGGCTAATTTTAGCCTTTACGCTTCCATTCTTTGCGCAATAGCCCGTACACGCATTGATCGACACGCCGACCTCGAATGACGAAGTGGTCACGAAGCGTGCCCTCGTGCACGAACCCAAGCTTCTCCGCCAACGCTCGCGATGCTCGATTGCGCACGTTGATCAACGCAAATAACCGCACGAACTCCGTGTGCTCAAACACATGGTCGACGAGTTGTGTCACCGCTTTCGTCCCAATACCTTTGCCGTGATGGGCCTGCGCGATTTGATAAGAAATCTCGGCATACCCGTGACGAAAAGCGGGCCGGAGAATCGCCACGATTCCCACACTTTCCGCCCCGTACTGGACGATCCACCGGTGCTCCTGCTTTTCCTGGTCGGTCAAATCCGGCCTAGCTGCCGAAAGCCGACGTTTCAACGCCGTCACGGACCATGGCTCGATCGGCATGTACCGCTGTGCCAACGGCTCGTTGCGCCACGCAAACCATAACTTCGCATGAAGGGCGCGCGGCGCAATCAGCCGTACCGAAGGAGTATTCGTAGCCGTCGAGACAGTCATCGGCATTGCCATGAACAGGAATGCAGAGCGCCCATATCTTATGGGTTCGATTCCGTCCACGCAATGGCTCCGACGAAGTCTCCCGATTCTCCGACCGCCTGCGACATCCTGGTGACCCTCATCGAGAAATTCGGGATATTCATCTCCAGTGTCCCTTGGCTTCCCCCTCACCCTTCGGAGTCGTCCCATGGCCATCAAGTCTCGAACACGTCGTCCGTTCGCGTCGGTTGTCGTCACCGGCAGCTCCCTCGTGCTGCTCGCGCTGATGCTCCCCGCCTGCAGCCTCGAAACAGAAGGCGTGTTCGAATCCCCGACGGGCTCGGGCGGAAATACGGGCGGATCGTCGAGCGGCGGAGAAGGCGGCGGCACGTCGAGCAGTGGACAAGGTGGGGCTACGACATCGAGCAGCGGCCAAGGCGGAAACGGAGGGGGACAAGGCGGCGTCGGGGGACAAGGCGGTTCGGGGGGACAAACCAGCAGCTCGAGCGGTGGGCCCGTGGACCCGGAAGACTGCCTGGATGGACTCGACAACGACAAGGATGGGGCCGTCGACTGCGCGGATGACGATTGCGCCGTGGGCTTCACGTGCACGGATGCGCCTCCGGATGGCTGGTCTTCGGTCGCGCTCGAACGCGGCATGGGAGCCCCACCCGGCGCGACGCCCTGCGACAACGGCGCGACGCCTGAAGTGCTTTTCGCTGGACCAGCGGGAGCTGCGGAATGCACAGCGTGCACGTGCGGAGATCTCATGGGCACGACGTGCAATCCACCCGCGCTCACGTGTTACGTCGGCTCGCAAGCATGCAACTTCGGCCAGCAAAACTGGACCGACGATTTCCCCAACGGCGACTGCGCCAAACCCGACATCGGCCTTGCCGTCTCGCTCTCGTGTCGCTTGACCGGACCAGCGTCGGTCGCGGAGCCCGGAAGTTGCGCGCCGTCGAAGAGCGACTTCCCGAACAAGGACACGTGGATGGGCTGGGTCCAATCGTGCGCCGTCAAGACAGGCACGGGAGGATGTGCTGCGGGCACGGTGTGCGCTCCGAAGCCCGGTCCGACGCAGAGTTTGTGCATCCGGCAAGATGGCCAGAACGCTTGTCCCGCCGGATGGGCCACCGTCGTCGAAGCCTACGTGGACGCGAAGGACGATCGCGCATGCGCCGATTGCTCGTGCGCAGCAGCGCCTACGTGTACCGGAGGCACCTACGAAGTCTTCGACCTCGACGGCTGCGCCGCAGGCGGATCGTCGAACCCCATCGCCATCAACAACAACACGTGCCGCAACGTGTCGGGACAGCTCGACTCGGACTCATGGTCGGTCAAGCGAAACCCGCCGATGGCGGGCGGAAACTGCACGCCTGCAGGTGGAGAGCCACAAGGATCGGTCCAGCCGACCGGTCCGGTGACGTTCTGCTGCAAGTAACGAGCTGCCGTTCGTCAGGATTCGTTTGAGCACGTAAGGTTCGCCTCGGAACACCAAGGAAAACCTTGCGTGCCATCGTTTATTCGTCCGCTTTTTTCAAGAACACGACGTGGAAAGAAACGGAGCCGATGGGCCGCACGTGATGCACCACCTCGGGTTCGACGACGCCCACGACACCCGGTTTCAGCACGAACGCACCGCGATCGCAGACGTACTCGAGTTTTCCATCATCGACGACGATGTGCCCCCACACGCCGGGTTTCAAGTGATGATCTCGAAGCAGCCCCGCGGGCACGGTCGCTTCCGTGAACTGCGCCGTCTGCTTGTAGGGCTTCGCGTCCGCGGGCACGGTCGCCATGTTGCAGAACAGGCAATCGAGCTCGGCTCCGAGTTTGTCCTGCCGACCTTTTTCGGTCGTGACCCATTCGCGTTGTTGCCACGGTGGATCGTGCCGCACGTGCTGCGGGTGTCCGCACTCGAGCTCGGCAACCCAAGCTCCGTCCGCGTCTTGGTGAAACCCGACGATCTTTCGACGCATGGTCTCTCCCTGATGGTATCGCGTGCACCTTGAGACAAGGTTCATCCGGGGGGTATGGGGGGCAGAGCAGTCGTTCCCCCTCTCCGCCGCGCCGTAGGCGCGAGGGGAGAGGGGGTTAGGGGGTGAGGCGCGAGCCCCCCATCGTGACTGGCCTCGCGAAGCGCGCGTCCCACGCGCGCGAAGCGAGCGTCCAACTCCGGGCCTGGGTTCAAACTAGGTTGATCGGCGCTTGCGTCGGTGGAGCGCGATGAGCGCCAAGCCGAGCAGAGCGATGCCGCGAGCATCGTCGCCCGAGTTTGTCACGGAACAATCGCAGCCGCCACCCACGGCGACAACGCCGCCATCGGCAGCCCCTCCGTCGCCGCCTGCACCGCCTGCACCACCAGCTCCACCCATGCCGCTGCTGCTACTGCTGCTGCTACTGCTGGCGGACGGATCGAAGCACGTGCCGATGGTCGAATCCATCGACGTGCACTCCTGACCGGTCGGGCAACCATTGCCCTCGGCACCTCGGCAACCATCGATGCAACCCATGAGCGGACCGCACACCTTGCCGCTCGTTGCGTCACCGCAATCCACATCGGTCGTGCAAGGCTCGTCATCCGTCGTATCGAGCGGGTTTGTCTCTCCCGCATCCACCTGACCGTTGCCATTGGCGTCTTCACCGCCATCGACGACGCCACCATCGTCGGTGTCAGCATCGAGCGGCGACGTCTTCGTCGTGGGATCGAGGTCGGGTTTGCAGTTTGCCGTGTTCGTTCCAGGTCCCGTGCAGTCGTAGCCGAGCTCGGTGCCATCGAGCAGCCCGTCGCCATCGCTGTCGGGATCGATGACATTGATGTTGCCATCGCCATCGGTGTCGACCGTGGGGTTTGGTTCGAGGCCATCGGGCACGCCGTCGTCATCGGTATCCGCGTCATTGGGATCGGAACCCATGCTCGTCTCGTACGCATCCGGAAGGCCATCGCCATCGGCGTCGGGCACCGTCGCGTCGTCTGCCCCGTTGAGCGGGTCGATCTCGCCGTTGTCCGTAACGCCGTTGTGATTGACGTCCTCGGCGCCGTCCGGAACGCCGCCATTGTCCGTGTCGGCATCGAGCGGTGCGGTCTGCGTGGCACCCATGTCGGCGTCGGCGATGCACGTTCCAGCGGCCGTGTTCGTTTGAGGATTGCTGCAATCGAAGCCCATCTCGGTGCCGTCGAAGAGGCCGTCGTTGTCGCTGTCGACGTCGAACACGTTCGCCAAGCCGTCACCATCGTTGTCGATGGACGGGTTTGGCTCGGCACCATCGAGCACGCCATCGTCGTCGGTGTCGGCATCATTGGGGTCCGAACCAATCGTGGCTTCGGTTGCATCCGACAAACCATCGTTGTCCGTGTCGACGACGCCCATGTCGTCCGTGGGATCGTTCGGATTCAGCTCTCCCACATCGATCTGTCCGTTCAGGTTCGCATCTTCGGAGCCGTCGGACACGCCGCCGTTGTCGGTGTCGGAATCCAAAGGATCCGTCGTCGTCGCGCCCATGTCGGCATCGGGAATGCACGATCCTGCCGCCGTGTTCGTCGCAGGATCGGAACAATCGAAACCCAGCTCGGTGCCATCGAAAAGCCCGTCGTTGTCGCTGTCGCCATCGAGCGCGTTGATGATCCCGTCACCGTCGGAGTCCATGTTCCAATCGGGCTCGCCACCATCCAAGACGCCGTCGTCGTCGCTGTCGGCATCCATGGGATTGGTCCCCGCTGCACCCTCGTCCTCGTCGGACAAACCATCGCCGTCCGAGTCGACCGTGACTTGCGTGGGAGGCGAGCCGGGGTCACCGCCATTGCCGTCCGTCACGTATCCCGCTTCGGGCGTGCCTTGCAAACCAGCCGCCGTGATCGTGGCCTGATTGAGAATCGCACCCGCCGTATCGGGCTTGATCGTCACGCGGAACCGAACGGTGGTCGACGCGCCCATGTCGAGCGTGCCGCCGTTCATTGCATCGGCGCCCGTTCCGAGACGCACGGTGACGCGGTTGTTTGCCCCGTCGAACTCGCCTTGATCGTCCGTAGGCATGTCGGACTTGCCGCCCGGATTCGGGCCAGCCGTGATCTCGATCGAGCCTGGGACGTACGTGACTTCAGGTGGCAGGTCATCGACGAGCACCGTGTTGACCGCTGCATCATCACCCGTGTTCGTCACGCTGATCAAATACGCGAGCTCGTCGCCAGGCGTCAGGTTGCCCCCGTTGAGGTCGACGACGACCTTCGTCGACGAGCTCAGATCCGGCGTCCTCGTCGTGATCGACGTGATGATGCCGCCGAGCACGTAGGTGTCGACGCCCTCGAGAGTGGCTGCGATGTTGGCCGAGGTTTCTCCGGGCGTAACACTGCTCGTGATGTCGAGCACGTCGAGATCGATGCCGCTCATGCTTCGCGCAGTGCCCGTGAGCTGCGGCAGATCGCCCACGACCGACACGGGGCTTCCGAGATACGAACGCGTGCTGTTGAAGATGTTGTCGACGGGGTTGATCGCGTCGAAAATTTCTTTCCCGTTCCAGTAAAACCGATCGCCCGTCGTGTCATCGCCGTCATAAGCGACCAAGCCGAGCTTCGCGTTGTACCCCGCTGGTGGCACGGTAAAACCCATGATGGTCGCTTCCACCGGCGCTCCATCGGCAGCCTGTTCGAGCCCATCGTGAACGGCAATGCTCCGCAACTGCTCGCTTGCGTCCGCGTAGACGACGACCATCCACCAACCCGTGGACACTTGCGGCTCATTCAAACCAACGAGGTTGACCGAATCGACACCGCTCAGGCGATACGCACCCGGGCCATGCATTTGCACGATCGGCGTGATGTCGGCGACGGACTGGTAAAGGCTTCCGGCAAACACCGTGGAGGCCGAATCGATCGCCATGACGTTCTCGGAAAAACCGCCGGGACGCTCGAGCGTTGCCGTCAAATCGGCAGGTCCCCCCAATGTCGTGCGCGCCGACCAGTACAAGAACGCGTGCGTCACGGTCGCACCTGGAGGCAACGTCAGCACTGCGGTGGAGCGCGCATTGGCTACCGCAATCATGTTGTTTGCCGCCGCCTGCCCCATCATCGGCGTGTCGGCACTCCAAAAAACGTCCGGCGAGTTGTCCCCCGTCTGACCGCCACACGCTCCGACCATGCCCACGACCGGTGTGGGCACACCCGGCCCGCAATCATGACCAAGCGTATTTCCAATCAATACGAAGTCGCCGCGTTGTGTGACCTGTGCGCGAAGAACCGGCGCGGCTGTCGCCGTGCCCGCAGCGCTCGCCAATAACGCTGCAGTTATTCCCGAGATGATCGTGCGTTGCCTCATGAGTCCCCTTCGACAGACGCCATGGGTGGGCGTAGTTAATCTTGAAGTAAGCGCACGTTCACCAAACGCGAAAGTGCACAAATGATCAATACGAAGTAGCGCGAAACGTCCCAACACACGATAGCTCCCGAGCACCCACGAGCGAAATCGACACACATTAAAAAAACTTCATCTACGAGCGCTACGATCAGCATCGTGCGCATTGATTTGGATTCGTAGAAAATGTCACTCGAACTGATCATCGTCCGACACGGGCAATCCGAAGGAAACCGCGACCGCATGTTCACCGGGCATGGGCCGTCGCCCCTGACCGCGCGAGGCCACGAGGAAGCTCGAGCCGTCGCCCGGCGCATCTCGGAAAAGCCCGTGGATGCCTTGTTTTCGAGCGATCTGCCGCGCGCCGTGCAAACGGCCGAGCCCATCGCCGAATTGACCGGTGTGCCGATCATCCAAGACCTTTCGCTGCGCGAAAAACATTTCGGCGACCTCACGGGCATGCGTTTCGCCGACCTCGAAGCGCAGCACCCGGACGTATGGCGAGGGCTGCTCGCGCGAGATCCTCGATTCCAACCTCCAGGCGGCGAGTCACACCACGAATGTCGCACTCGCATGAGCGGATTTCTCGCGCGGCTTTTCGAAAGCCGATCAAGCGGCCGCGTGGTGCTCGTGAGCCACGGCGTCGCGATCAATCACCTGCTCTACAGCTTGATGAGCACCCCGCCCGACGCTCCGCCGGCGATGGTGTTTCAAATCGACAACTGCTCGATCCAGCACGCAGAACGGCAACCAGACGGCCTCGTGCGCATCAAGTGCATCAACGACTGTGCGCATCTCGCGAGCTTGAATTCGTGAGCAAATGCAACAAGCGCCGCCATCGTGTTCCGATGAAGCGGCGCCTGCATTTCGTAACCGGGTGGACCTGACAGGGATCGAACCTGCGACCTCTAGAGTGCGATTCTAGCGCTCTCCCAACTGAGCTACAGGCCCTTGCGAGACCCGCGGACTCTACTGACGGGAGCACGCGAGTCAAGTCGAAAAGTTCAGGCGACGTTCAGCCGCCCGAAGGAGCTGCCGTGGCGCGAAGACGCGCGGCTGGGTTGTCAAACGAAAAAAGCTTCTGTTTCTCGAACTTGTAAGACTGCGTCTTCCCGAACGGCGGATTGACGTCCCGGATCCAGTACACGTCACCCGACACGATCACGTCTTCGGCACGCCCCGTGCGCTCGGGCAAGCGCAGCATGTAGTCCTTCATCACCTCGCGGTATTGCGTGTGATTCGTCGTCTCGCGGATGCGGTTGAAGTAGTCGCACCAGATTTGGCTGAGCCGAAGGCTCTTGGCGTTCAGCAGATCGAAATTGGGTGGTTTGCCCGTGAAAGGATCGATGAGCCGACCATCGATGGTCTTCGCCTCGACGACGAGCGTTCCGTCGTCCATGACCGGATTGGGCGAAAACATGTACCAACCTTGCGAAAACCGGAATTTCAGCGTGATCGTCCGAAATGGTTCCAGATGGGGCCATTTGTAGAGGTTTTTCGTGGACCATAGGTCCAAAAGCGCTTGGTTGATGACCGCGGCGAGCATCGTGGCCACGAGCAGCTCGCGCACGCCCGCGAGAAACCGACGCCCCTTGTTGCGAATCGGAGACACTTCATCAATGGGCGATCCCGCTTTCGGCGCGCGCAATCCAAACGCACGGGAAACCTGACGCCGAGCCAATGCTTTCCACACGGCATCGACGAGGTGCGAAATGCCAGGCAATCGATATTTCCACGCAATCGCCGGCCCGAGGGGCAGCGCTGCAAGGATGTCGGCAAGCGCCGCGGAATGATGCAGCACGCGGCCGCCCGTCGGACGCTCGACCACAATGCCTTCATCGAGCCCCGCTTCGGCGCGATACGTGAGCAGCTCGTAACGATCGAGCCGCTTCAGCAAGCGACAAACCCATAACGCTGCGCCCGACGATTCGTTGAAAACGACGACGCGAGCGCGATGCGTGCGACGCATGGTGCGGACAGCGAGGTTCCAATCGTCCGTCGTGAAGAGGAGCGTCGAAAAAACGCACAAAGACCACGCAAACGGTCCGAGCACGAACGTGGTTCCAAATCCGATGTGCAAAATGCACATGAGCGTCGCGGCAATTCGACGCGCCCAGGTTCTCCCGAGCGGCGACGCAAGACATATGGGGATTGCCGCCTCGGACGCGAGCACGAATTTCGTCGCCACGAGGATGAGTATCGGCGGAACGAAATCCCGCACGAGGGCGACGATGGGCGTCACCATGCGATCGACATAAAGAACGTAATGAACCGCCGTGCCGTTTTTCCACGCACCGCCCGTCTTGTGAATGACGTTGAAGTAATAAATGGCGCTGATTTGCAAGAGTATGGCCGCCATCGCCAGCGACACGTGCGGCTTTTCGAGGTGCGGTTCGATCACGCCCGTGCGGTCGTTCAATTCATCTGCATTCGCTTCTTTTCGCCGACGCATCGATGCAAGGAGGCCATCGATCGAAAACCTGTCCCCCAGCGGCAAAAAGCACGTCCACATCAGGAGCAAGCTGTAAACGACGTAGCCGCCGTTTTCGATGAGGATCACCCGCCCATTGAGGCCCCAGACGAAGACGGCCGATACGATCTGTGCAATGCGCGTCTTGTATCCCACGAGGACACAAAGGAACGAGCAAAGCATGACAAACCATAATGCCCAAAGCTCCGGCGCCGTGGAAAACGCATTGACGATGGAAAAGATCCCCCACCCTTGATGACGCCAAAGCTGAACGTGGTTCGGCAAAACTCCTTTGTCCGAAAACATGGCCAGCCAATCCGGCGTGCGCCGGAATAGATCGGTGACCAAAAGAAAACCCAGAAGAATACGGCTGAAACCGAGCGTGCGGCGATCCACCGAAAAGTAGACATCGCGGATGATCAGCCAAAAACCTTGCAAATGATAAATGAGCGACGGGAAAAAACCCACGGGCCCGGCATTTCCGTCGTCCGCGGCTGCCGCACTGCCAGACTCTTCGGCCGACTCGACCGCCCGTTCTTGCTCGTCACCTGCAGCAGCACTCATGGCAAACGCAAACCCTCCGCAGCCGCCAAGCACGCGATGAAATCGCCCGCCGACATCTCCGAATTAGCGCGTTTCCGCGCGCGATGCATCCTTCACGAAAGCGTCGACAAGCGATATGCTCGGGCCTCTCATCGCACCTTCGGCCTTCAATATGCTCGACGCTACGGAACGGAAGACTCTCGCGTGGTGTATGTTCGCCGCCGGCGTGTTATGCCTGATTCCCGGCGAAATCCCCAAAGGCCCCTTGCCTTTGGATTACGCACGCCAAATCGTCAAACGACTGCTCGATCACCACGCAAGCCACGGCGCATGGATGATCTGCATCCTGATGGTGGTGCACCACATGTGGCGATCGCGACGGGAAGCTTGAAGCCGGGCCTGGATTTGGACGCTCGCTTCGCGAGGCCTAGTTTACGTTGGGGGGTCGAGGCTCGCCTCCCCAAACCCCCCAGGATCAGACCGAAACCAAATCACGGATGCCCGAGCTCGACCTCGCATTGCGCCGTGTCGGTGATGCCGGTGAGCCAATTCGTCATACACACATCCCCAGGCTCGCCCTTGTTCCATAGGAGCCCCCCCTTGTGCTTTTCACGCAAGCGTGCCTTGCGCACGATCGTGAGCACATCCGGCGATGACGTCTTCGCATACACCTCGGCCACGAGCTCCGGTTCGAGCGCACAAATGCTGCGATAGTTGTCCTCGAGCTCCGCAAGCGTCGTGGGCTCTTTGCCGCCCGAATAATACTCGGCGTAGTTCTCCACGTTCGGCGATCCTTCGGGCTCGTAACGACGCAAGCCGTACTGCCCATAAATCCGAAGCGGACGCGACGCATGGCCATGACAATCGAGCGTCGCACAACGACGCTCCATGACCGCCGAAAACGAACGAAAAACGAGCGGATCGAACGGCGGAGCAACGACGTCCTTCACACCAGCCTCGAAGTCGCCACATCCGACGATGCCGCTCGCGAGTACCATGACAAACCCAACCGCTCGCATCGTCTTCATGGTTTTTTCGCTCCCGGGCACGTGGGGTCCTGAGGCGGGAACGGCGGGACGAGATCCGTTTCGGCACACGTGACCCACCCCGGTGAACCTTGGTTCGGCGCACCGACGTGACATCCCGCGCACGAACCGTCGCGACTGATGCGCGTCGACATGACCACGCGCTTGGTCGATTCGAGCGATCCGGGCACGGGATACTCGAGCTCGGCGCGAAGCGGAAATGCCGGCTTCCATTCAGCAGCCGTGACGAAGAAGTTGCCCGAGCAATTGGTGGTCTTCTTGAACTGATCACCAAACGCATCGGTGAGCGTGACAGTGACGTTCTCGACCGGAAGCGGATTCTTGTCCGTGGGAAACGCGTAGATCGTTCCCGCCACGGTCATGATCGGTTCGTCCTGCAAATACTCGCCATGGCAAAGCACACACGGTTGCCCCGCCCGATGATGCTCGCCGATCGGCACGTTCGGATCTTCTTCGCCGAGCGCTGCGATGCGTTCATCGACCGCGCGGTTACCGCATCCCGCGGCGAGCAACACGAGCAACACGAAAAGATGACGCGCTCGGTTCATTCGACATCGACCTCCAGCCCCAACGCGCCGAAGTAACCAAAGCGCTGCAAGATGTAGAGCGTGTTCAAGAACTGCGTGTAGACGACGTCCCCGCTGAACGTCATGCCCCAATTTTTCGCTTCGCCAAACGAAAGACGCGCACCCGCACCACCGGTGAACGCAAAGAGCGGTCCGAGCTCGCGATCGCCCGAACGCAACGCGGGCACTTGCAACCCCGTGGCCGTTCGTTCCGCGACGTACGCGAGTTGCCAGAAGTCGGTACCGGTCTGCGCGTGAAACCGCACGTGCGGCCATATGCGAAGGCTCTTGCCCACATCGAAGATGAAACGCATGTCCGTCGTGGTTGCTTTGAGTCCCCAGCTATCGGCGTAGAGACGCTCCTCCGCGCGCAGCGTGCTCGCGGAAAAACGACGCGCATACCGTCCCGCGATGGCAAACCGCTCACGGCTGAGCGGGAGCTGTTCGAGGATACGTTCAGGGTTGCGGAAGAAGTCGACGGTCGAGAGAGCCAAACCCGGAAGAACGCGCGAGGCGATGTCTTTGGAGAACGTCGGAATGTAACGATACGGTTTCGAACTATCTCCAACCTCCGCGACGATCGACATGTTCACCGTGACGATGGACTGTTTGTCGAGTACGAACGAGGAGGCCAAGTCGAACGCGTGCCGCATGATGCGCCGTGAGAACACGCCGTACGACGTACCTGCACGACCCGCGATGTCGTACGAAAAGTCGTAGCTGATGCTCGGCGTGATCGTCTTCTGTCGCAGATCGATCGCGACGGTCGTACCCACGGACGATGCGAAGTAGTCGGGCTCGATGGAGAACGCGGTGTGAAGGTTGACGTCGACGTCGCCGAATTTCTTGTGACCTCCAATGGCCGGCACGTACCGCTGCTCGGTCCACCTGGGTGACGCCGTCGCGACGATGTCGGTCGATGCTGCGGTGACGACATCGACGAGGAACGATCCGCCGAAGCCCCAGCCGTTCGTCGGGTGTTCGAAGTTCGCGAAGATGGCGGGCGACAGGACGTCGACTTTGTCCGAGTCGTGGTAGCCGGAGAATTCGATACCGAACTTTCCGTTGAGCCCGAGCTTGCGGTTTTTCGAGACGCACTCGTCGAAGTCGTCCTGCGTTTGTGCATCTTGCATGCACTTGACGAGCGCCTTGTCGATCGCTTTGCCTTTGGGCTTGAGCTTGATCTCGACGCTGACGGCTTCGCCTTCTTCGAGGTTCACCTTTTGCTCGAAGGACATCTCGTCACCCTTGATCTTGCCCGTGGCGAACACGGTGCGTTCGCCGGGGTTGACCAGGATCTCGGTGTCGAGTTTGTCGGGCGGAACCTCGGCGCCCCCCATGCGCACCTTGAGGTCCTGCACGTTGGCGGGCTTCAGAATGGTGACCTTGGGAAGCTTGGCGCGAAGCTCGTCGGCGCGGCTCCTCGCCATCTGCACCGTGCGTCGAATGTTCGCCTTTTCTGCAGCTTCCGCCGTTGCTTCGTAATCCGCAATGGCTTCGAGCCACATGCCCGCGCGCGCTTCACACGACGCCACGAGGAACTGCGTCGAGGAGCGGTACTCGGCTTCGTACGAGAGCCTTCCGTACGTGATGCAGTCGTCCCACTCGCGTTCCTTCTCGGCCTTGTACGCTTCGACGTAATAGAACGAGCCTTCGCCGGTTCTCCATCCACGCGCGGGTCTTCGCCCGTCGTATTCCTTCTTCGGTTTCTTCCCCGAAGAAGAAGGCGACGTCGATGGTGTCGAGGAAGAAGAAGTAGACCCGGACGAACCCCCGGATTTCGCTTCGGCAAAAACCTTGTCGACGTTGGCGTTCGTGAGGTTCGCGGGCGGCGTGATGGATGCGTCTTCTTTGAGCGCCGTGGCGAATGCCGACTTGGCGTCTTTGGTGCGCCCGAGGCCCACCTGGGTCATGCCGATGGCAACGTACAGCTTGGCGCGAACTTTTGAGCTGCAAGCAGTTTTCTTGGCGCAGACGGGTTTGGTGACTTCGAGCGTCTCGAGCGCCTGTTTGTAGTTGCCGTCCTTGTAGTCGGTTTCGAGGATGGTTTGGACGAGCGTGTCGACTTCCGCGTCGTTCGATCCGGCGAAGGCGCTGGGAGCGCGTGCGACGACGATCGTCGCGACGACGAACAGAAACGACCAAACTTTTGAGATGCAACGAATCACGCGGCGGCCACTATAACCTCGCCGCCAGCCGCTCGATGGCGACAAGACGGCAATGAGACGTTTACAAAGCAGCGTCAGTTGCAGCCGCAGCCGCTACCCGTTCCCCCACTTCCGCCGATGGCACCTTCCGTGATCGCTCGAAGGTGCGACTCGCCAAACCCCGCCATGTCGCCGGCGGTCATGGTGGGATGCGCGAGTTTTCCGCGTTCGTACGGAGCAACGGGTGCGCACCCAGCGCCACCGAACAGGCCCGTCGTGAGAACGAACGCGGTGACGTACGTGCTGCGTCGTTTGGATACGTGCGCAGCAGCGAGGCTCAGGATCGAAGAGAGGCGTGACAACATCGCTCGAGACTCCGAAAAGCAGCCGAGTTTCTCGTCATATAACGCGGTTTTTCGCGGCTCGCGTCAAGATCGAAGCGTGAAGTTCAAGGACCAGCGTCGGGAGTGTCGCGCCGCAAGCCGCACGTGGCCCAATTTTGGATGAGCGCCAGATCGGCTTCGCTGAAACCGCTCGGAGGCGGCATCGGTGCACCTCCGCCGGCGACGCCCGCGAGGTTGCAGAGGATCCACGAATGGGCCGGATCTTCTTCGTTGATGTAGGGGTAACCCTGCGAGCCCGAGTAACCCTTGAGCTCATCGTAGAACGCGTTGGGGTCCGTGGCGGACAGGACGATGCCGCGCGCTCCAGGCGCCGATCCGTGACACCCGCTGAAGGAGCAGTTGCCCGCAGGCCCCGTGAAGATCGCGTAGACGTCGTTCCACGTCGTCGTGCAGTTCAACGGGTCGGCTTCTTGGGGGATGTCCGGGCAAGCAACTTGGTTTGCCTGAATGAGCTTCGGACCGCCCGGAGGTCCGTAGGGACAGTCGTCTTCCTTGTCGTAAAAGTTTTGCCCTTCCGCGCACGACTGGTCCCCGACGCTGACTTGGCAGCCTTGAGCGACGAGGACGCCGAGCGCGGGCAGGAGCAGAAGAAAAGCCCGCCACGTGTAGCGCGACAGGCTCCTTTTCGTGGGAGCCGCGAACATGAGCGACATGGTGCATCCGGCGCGACACAAAGTCGACAGGCTGAGGTAAGCTGCGCGCAGCGTAGCGCGGTGGGCACATGATCCCGGCGTCGTGATCGTTCAACGGATGCAGCGAGATCCATGCGAAGAAACCATCGCTTTCATTGAAACAACAGGAGACTTGAATGAGCTCGAGATCGTCGTTTGTCCGCACCTTCGGCGCGCTTCTCACGGGCGCAGCCCTGACGCTGACCCTCGTTGGGTGTGGCGGCGCGTCGGGCGGCGCCGGAGCCGAGTCTGGCAACTCCGACGGATCGCTCGTCGGCCAACCGGCTCCCGACTTCACGGCAGAAACCGTCAGCGGCGACGGGCCGAAGACCGTGAAGGAAGCGAACGGTAAAGTCACGATCATCGACTTCTGGGCGACGTATTGCGGACCGTGCAAGAAGTCGTTCCCGAAGTACCAAGAGCTGGTCGATCAGTTCGGCGGAGACCTCGCCGTGCTCGCCGTCAGCGTCGACGAGAAGGACACGGACAAGGCCAAGCTCGAAGAGTTTGTCAAGGCCACGGACGTGAAGTTCTCGGTCGTCTGGGACAAAGAGCAAAACGCTGCCAAGGCGTACAAGCCGCCGAAGATGCCGACGGCGTTCATCGTCGACAAGGCGGGCGTCGTGCGACACATCCACGCCGGCTACGGCGAAGGCGAAGAAGAGAAGATCGCCGACGAGATCAAAGCACTGCTCGAGAAGTGAGCTACCAGGACAAGGTTTGCACGTTCGCTTCGCGCGCATGAGACGCGCGCTGCGCGAAGCCAGCCTCGCGCCTCACCCCCTAACCCCCTCTCCCCACGCGCCTCCGGCGCGGCGGAGAGGGGGAACTAGCGGCTCTGCCCCCCATACCCCCGAAATTCGAACGGATACCTCTGCAGGACGAACAAGGCAGACGTTTCTCCGGACAACCCTCGTGCTCGGCGGCTTCGCGAGCGCAATCGGTTCGTTCGTCATCGAAATGTCTCGGCACCTCGACTTGCACCCACCAAGCAAAACTGCTGTCGTCTGAGCTCATGAGGAAGACGCAATTGCGCGCACTGCCCTTCGGAACGCTCGTGGCCAGCGCCGCTTTCGCCCTTGGCTGTGGCGAGGACAAACCAATCACCACGACGGGATCCGGCGGCATGGGCGGCGCGGGATCCACGATATCGTCGTCTTCATCGACGGGCTCCACGTCGAGCAGCTCGAGCGGCGCGTTTCCAGACGTCTTCACGGTGACGGGCATCGTCACGGACGGCGAAAAGCCCGTGGCTGACGCGATCGTGCTGCAAGGCGGAGGCAAGCCCGCGTTCGTGACAGGTGCCGATGGCACGTTCACGCTCGAAATGACCACGACGATTCCGGGAACGCCCACGGTCGTGGCCTCGAAAATCGGTTATCGAACGGGCGGCGTGGAATTCATCGAAGCGCCCGTCGAATCCGTGGAAATCGTCATGCACGAGGTAAAACCGCCGGACAATACGATGGGGTATACCTATGGCCCGCCGGGCGTAGGTGATGCCGATATCGACAATTCGACAGCCGTGTGCGGTCATTGTCATACGACCATCGTGGCGCAATTCAATACGTCGGCGCACGCGAAAGCCACGAAGGATCCGTTGGTGCAAGACCTTTATGCGGGCACGTCGAATGCCGATGCAGCTTCGTGCACAGCCGCTGGCGGAATTTTCCGCCAAGGGCTCGTGCCAGGCACCGCCATGGACACCAAAAACAAATGTTACGTCGGCGGCGGCGTTCTTGCGGATTTGAATGGCTGCGGAGCGCCAAACGATCTCGCTTGCGACGATCCGACACGTCCCGAAATGGAAAAACCAAAGCTCTTTGGCCATTGCGCGGATTGTCATGCAGCAGGTTTGCCAGGTCCTACCGGCGGGCGCAATCTCTTGGATGCCACGGGCACCTCTTTCGATCACGGCAACCATTGCGACGTTTGTCATAAAGTGAGCGACATCGACTTGGAAAAACCGCCCGGCGTCGCAGGACGGCTCATCCTTCAAAGACCGCGGGAAACCGTGACGGGCATGCCCGGAGCGAAATTGCGTCAAGTAATGTACGGGCCGCTCTTGGACGTGCCGAATAAATTCATGGGCGGGAGCTACCAACCGAAGTTTTCGCAAGCCATCTTTTGCGCCGGGTGTCACGAACAAGAGCAAGACGCGCTCGTGCCGGGTACGTCCATCGATCCAGCTCGGTTTCCGTCGGGTTTGCCCAC
This sequence comes from Polyangiaceae bacterium, assembly GCA_016715885.1. Lineage (NCBI taxonomy): Bacteria > Pseudomonadati > Myxococcota > Polyangiales > Polyangiaceae > Polyangiaceae bacterium. The sequence goes on along the minus strand of JADJXL010000018.1, from coordinate 300,625 downwards.
GCATTCCACGTATTCGGAGTGGTCGGACAGCGCATGGGCCATGGCTGGAGCGCATTGCCAGCATTGTCACATGCCGCCGAACGACGGGCTCACCAACACGGTCGACACGACGAAACCCGAAAAAGCGAGCATTACGAATGGATTCGTGCGGCCACCGGAAGAAATTCGATCGCACGCTTTCCGCGGACCTTTGACGGGACCAAACAGATTGCTCGATGTGGCGCTGGGCATGTGGCTCGCCGCGGAAATCGTGGGCAATGAGCTATCGGTGTCGGTCAAACTATCGAATCAGGGCGCGGGACATGCCGTACCCACGGGCGAACCCATGCGATCGCTGCTGCTCGTCGTCCAAGCAAACGCATGCGGCGAAAAACTCGCGCTCAAAGGGGGCCTTTTGCTCGACGACGTGGCTGGAGCGCTTTCTCGCGGCATCGTGGGGCAAGACGTGACTCCATCCGGCAATGAATGGTCGTGGAGCGCTGCGGCAGCCATTGCAAAACCAGGAAACGTCATTCGAGTCATTCGAGACTCGGGGCAATGGATCGATTATCCAGGAATTGGTTTTTTTGCAAATCCGTTGCTCGGTCCAGCAGAAAAAGGGCTTCCCCTTTACGCGCCCGTGGGTGAAGCGCGCATCGTTTCGGTCATGGACAACGTGCTCACCGTGGACGAGTCGATCGTGGCCGAACCCGGCGATATCGTGATGCTGGGGGATTCTTTCAATGGCGATTTCGCAGACGGAGCATCGTCGCTTGCGCTTGCGGGTGCTGCGGGGCAATCGTTCGCGCGGGTGCTCGTGGATGCAGCAGGCACGCGGCTCGTTCCGCATTACAAGGCGGTGGACATCGTGAGCGACAATCGCCTCCCGCCACTCGAACCAGTGACGACGTCGCATCTATTCGAGCTTCCTGCAGGTTGTCCGAGCGCATCCGTGACGGCGACGGCGCTGTACCGGCCGGTTCCGCTGCAATTGGGCCGTTTGCGAGGGTGGGAAACGCGAGATTGGGTGGCTGCGACGCGAAAAGAAGTGATTGCGATACCTTAGTCAGAACTGGCGTGGCCATTACTGACAGGGGGCAGCGTCACACGACGTCGTGTCCGGTATCTGTGACAATATGGGTTTGTCGTTGTCCGTGCAAGATGCGTGGCAAGCGTTGTTTCCGCAGATCAACTTGGCATTATCGCATGCCTTCATGCCGCCCGTACAGTCGACGCTGCACGGTCCATCGGCGCTGCATCGAATCTGTACGTTGGCACCTTTGCAGGCATCATTACCACTGCAGTTGACGCGGCACGAGTGCTCTGCTGGGCATTCAATGATGGCGCTTCCGCTGCAACTGTCGGCCCCGCTGCATTCGACGATGCAATCGAAGCCGGCGGGGCATGTCGTCGTCACATTTTTGCACGCATTGTTGGTATTGCATTCGAGCACGCACGAATTGAGCGAGGGACCAGGTTTCCACGGATCCGGGCACTCTCCACCAGGCGCGGGTTTTGAAACGCCGCACGCGCATTGATTCTTTTCGTTGCAAAGCTCGCCATCGACGGCGCAATCGTCCCTCCCCACAGCCACGGGCATGCAGGTGCCCATCGAATTGGGTTGATTGCAGCTATGGCATTCGGCACACGTGGTACTACAGCACACACTGTTTTCGCAAATGCTGCTCGTGCATTCGGCCCCGGATTCGCACGGTGATCCAATTGCGCCAAGCCCTCCGCTGCTCGACGAGCTGGAGCTCGCACCGCCGCCCATGCCCCCGGCGCCGCCCATGCCCCCGGCGCCGCCCAATCCGCCCGCGCCACCCATTGCGCCACCAGCGCCACCCATTCCACCTTCGCCCGAGCTCGAGCTACTCGAGGACGTGGTCGATCCGCCCCCCATGCCGCTCGACGACGCGGAGGATGCGGAAGATGCCGATGTACCGCTGGAGGTGCTGGCTGGCACGGTCCCGGTATCTTCCAGGCCACAAGCAACGAAAAAGGCGCCGCCCGCGAGGAGAACGCCGAACGCCGAGAAAAAAGATATCGAAAGCTCGTGTTTCATGCGCTCATCTTATGGGATTGCACGGAAAATTGCAACACAAAGGAATTTGCACGTGCTGCCGGAACATCAGCAGCCTTGCGCATTGCAGGAGCCACTGCCCAAAATGCCAGGTTGGCTCGTGCCGCTGCAGGTCGCCGCGCATTGGTTCTTGCCACAAGTGAGCACTGCGCCATCGCAGGCGTTGTTCTCGGCGCCGCACGTGATGTTGCACGGGCCATCACCGCTGCACATGATCATGGTATTCATGCAACTGCGTTCGCTGGTGCAGGTAATCGAACACCGGTGACCGCTCGGGCAAGCGATCGTCGCGTCGCGGCAGCCATCTTTCCCACTGCAGTCAATGATGCAATCGAAACCCGAAGGACAACTGATGTTGCTGTTGTTACACCCAAAACCCTGATTGCACTGCAGGACGCACGATCCGGGCGTCGGGCCCGATACCCATGGAGTGGGGCAAGTGGTGCCGGTAGGCGGCTTCGCGACACCGCAAGCGCATTGCCCGTTCGCGTTGCAGAGCTCGCCTATGGCGGCGCATTCATCGGTGCCCACGGGCAGCGCAACGCACGATCCGACCGATCCATTCAGATCGCACTTCATGCAATCGCCGGAGCATTTTTCCGCGCAACAAACATCGTCCTCGCATTCGCCGCTCGCGCATTCATCATCATCGTCGCACGCCTCGCCGACCGTGAGCTTCGATCCGCTGCTGCTCGATGCGCTGCTGCTCGATGAGCTGCTGCTCGATGAACCGCCCATACCGCTCGAGCTCGATGCGCTGGAAGACGCGCCGCCCATCCCACCGTCACCACCCATGCCTCCAGACGCGCTCGATTGAACGGTCAGATCTGGGGCGCAAGCGGGCGCCAAGCAGACGAGTGTCGAAGCGAAGAGGTGCATGCGCAAGCGAATCGTGAGCATTCGTCGACGATACGCCGGACGACGAGCGGCTGGAAGATGAATTGTGCAACAATGGCTGCTTGCGTGTGGACGTCGACGGTGCCAATACGCGGATGGAAGCACGCGGCATGATTACGGTCCTATGGCAAGATTCCGCATTCATCGCGGTGGACAAACCATCGGGGCTTGCGGTGCATCGAGGTATGTGTACCGATGCCGTGACGGCGCTCGACCTGGTGCGAGACGCGGCAGGGCAATGGGTGTATCCGGTGCATCGGCTCGACAGGGCGACGAGCGGGGTGCTTTTGTTTGCGCTTTCGTCGGAGGCGGCGCGGGCATTGCAGGAAAAGTTCGAGGGTGGGGGTGTGACCAAGCGGTATCTGGCGCTCGTACGGGGCGTCGCGCCGGATTGCGGGAGCATTGATCATGCGATTCCGCGGAGTGAAGGAGGGCCGCGGGTGGCTGCATTCACGACATTTCGACGCTTATGGTCGGGCGCGCACGTGTCGCTGGTCGAAGCGCATCCGCGCACGGGACGATTTCATCAAGTGCGGCGGCACATGAAGCACATTCATCATCCGGTGATTGGCGACTCGAATTATGGCAAGGGAGCGCTGAATCGAGCGTATCGTGACGAATATGGGCTCGGGCGATTGGCGCTTCACGCGGCGAGCATTGCGTTCGCGCATCCGCTTTCGGGAGAAGAGGTCACCATCACGGCGGATTTGCCGGACGACTTGAAACAACCCTTCGAGCGAATCGGGGTCGTCACTTGAGAATGGTTTCGCAACCGAAGAGCACTTCGATTTTGCCGGGTTTGTCCGGACCCACCATGGCTTGAGCTTCGTCGCAGGATGTTTTGCAGAGAATGACTTTTTGGGGATTGGCGGGATCGTCGTAATACCAGCCGCCTTCGGCGCCGCATGCGGCGGCATTGGCGACGCCGGGCAAGTACGTGGACTGACCGCCGCTCACGAGCGCGACGTTGACGAGCGTCGGGTCGATGGTGCCATTCGGTGGCGTGGGAATCGAAAGCTCGCAATTGAGCTTTGCGCTGGCATAAATGGCTTGAGCGACCGCGTCGAAGAAGGGTTGCCACGCGGCGCTTCCATCGCAAAGTTTGGCGCGGACGCCCTTGGTCTTTTGCACGAGCGTGGTATAGGTCGGCCCGGAGCTCGGGGGCTGCGTGCCGTCCGGGAAGGTACAAATGACAGAGGGGTCATTGTTGCTCTCCCAGCCGTAGATGCCGCTGAAGATGTAGCTGTCGAAGAGCCCGTTCCAGCTCGGGTGGAGGATCCCCGGCGGCAGCGTCAATGAATTGAATGGGTTTTTCCCGCCCCCAAATGTTTCGAATTGAGATGCAGACAACCGCGCATTGTCGTCGGTCACGACGACGATGGTTTTCGTTGCATTCGGCCGAAGCTCCTGCTTCCAAGGCTCGCACCCGCGCTGATCGCCCGGTTGGTATCCTGTCGTTTGTCCCAATGTACCGAGGAATTGTTCGAGGGGTTGGGTGCTGTAAATATCCAAGCTGGCTTGGAAAAATCTGGGGCCATTGCCACAATCAGCGTCGCCTGCGAGCGGCTCGGGAATGCACACGGGATACCGAGTGCCTCCGTTGTACGTGATTTTCGTTTCCTTGTCGCGCAAGCTGAGCATGATGACTTTGTAATCGAGGTTTTTCGATGCAATGAGAGCGGCAAATGCGTTCAAGCCGTTTCGGATTTCCGTTACGGCCGGCTCCATACTGCTCGAATTGTCGACCATCCAAATGATGTCGACGGGGAGTTTTTCCACGGTCGCTTCGGATGCCGTCGCAGCGCAAGCCGCATCGGCCGAGAGCGGAGGTTCTTCCGAGGATGCATCCGTGATGAACCCTCCGTCTTCCTCGAACAATGATCCGCCCGAACCCCCCTCGCCGCTCGAGCTACTGGAAGAATCGGATCCGCCGGAGCCGCCAGAGCCGCCCTCGCCGCCCGAGGCAGCTTGGCCACCGGTTGTCGTGGAAGACGAGGACGAGCCTCCGTTCGAGGCGGCACAGGCCCAAGGAACGGCAAAAGCAGGAAGAGCAAGGAGCAAAAGGATTGAACGCGTGCGCATGGAGAAAGCCTACCACCGATCGGGCCAATGTTCAGCCGCGACACCCGATAATGTGCTTTCGTGACGGACGAGCGTCATGACCGTTATGTCATCGTGACGTTTTCAACCTGCTGCGCCGGCAGGGCGATCGGGGTCGGGAATGCCCGTACGCAGCTCGCGACCGTGCGGGGTGGCATCGAGAATGGCGCGGAGACGCAAACGTGCTCGGTGAAGGCGCGATCGAACGGCGCTTTCGCTGACCATGAACTTTTCGGCGATCTCGTGCAGGCCGAGGTCTTCGTGGTAATGCGCGACGACGACGTCTCGATAATCGTTCGGGAGTTCGCCCAAGGCACGACGGACGAACTTTTCTCGTTCGGCGAGGCTTGCGGGGTCGTCTTCGACGGTCGAAACGCGCATGGTGGGCAGAAGACTGAGGTCTTCCAGGTCGAGGCCGGCGATGAACCGAGCACGCTGGCGCCTTTGCGATCGCATGAGCATGAGCGCTTCGTTGGCGGTGACGCGGAAGAGCCACGTGGTGAAACTGGAATCGCCGCGGAACGAGCGAATGCGACGAATGACTTGCAGGAGCGTGGATTGCACGAGGTCGAGGCGATCTTCGTCTGAAACGGGATACCGGGCGAGCTGGCGTTCGACGTGAGGACGGATGGCACGCGTGAGGGCGTCGAGGGCGCCCGGGTCGTCGCGTTTGACTCGTTCGATCAAATCGGCAATTCGGGTCTCGGACCCGTCGGGTGGACGGTTTGTCGCGGCAGAGCGTGTGGTCGAAACGGCCAAAGCGGCCATGAAAACCTCCATGCCAGCGAACCCGCGGCGGGTGGGCGCGTCCGGCGATGGGGGGTCGGGAGCAAGGTACCTGCCAAGCTTGGCAGATGCGGATCTGCGCGAATGGCTGGCTCGGCTGGCACGCTTGAAGGAGCGTGAATGGGTAGGCATCTCTCGCGGGGAGAAACGGGGCACGCCTTGCACGCAATTGCCTGCGCATGGATTGCCCAGACGCGCTATAAGCAGAGGGTGAGCGTCGAGTATCGTCCGCCCCGAGCACTTTCACACCCGCTGCCTGCCGGGCTGCGCGATCTTCTTCCCGAGGAGACACAACGAAGGCGAGCGCTCGCTCGAAAGGTCCTGGAACACTTTGCGCTGCACGCATTCGATCTGGTCATACCGCCGGCGTTCGAGCTGGCCGAGGTGCTGGAAAAAGGTTTGGGGACGCTGGATCCGGGCGACGTGCTGCGGTTCGTCGAGCCTGAATCCGGCGAAGTGTGTGCGCTTCGTCCAGACATGACGCCGCAAATTGCGCGAATGGTGGCGAGTCGTTTGTCAGGCCAACCTGCGCCGATTCGGCTATGTTACGAAGGGACGATCGTGCGGCGAAAACAAGGTCGTGCGCGGCGACATCGCCAGGTGCCTCAAGCGGGGGTGGAGCTGTACGGGGCGCCATCGCCGCGCGGAGACGAAGAAGCATTGCGTCTATTGGCATCGGTATCGCGCCACGTGGGGCTCGATTCGTTCGTCATCGACCTGGGACATGCGGCCATTTCGCGGTCGCTGGTGGACGTATTGCCTGCGCCGCTTTCGTGCGACGTGACCGATGCGCTGGTGCACAAAGATGGGGCGCGTTTGGATGCGCTCTTGTCGGCAAAAGAATCGGCGATGGTGCCGGCCAAGGTGGCTCGAGCGATCGTGGCATTGCCGGATTTGTCGGGGGGTTTTACGGGACGATCGGGCAACGAGGTGCTCGATGAAGCGAAGGCGCTTTTTGCGGACACGCCGGCAGCGGAGCCGCTTTTGGAGGTGGCGGCATTGTGGGAATCGGCGCGACGAACGGGGTTTTCGGGCTCTGGGGGGCCGAATGACGATTTGAGCGAGGTATTGCGGATCGATTTGGGTGAGGTGCGGCATTTTGCATATTACACGGGCGTGATATTTCACGCGGTGGCTCCGGGTCCAGGCGAGCCTTATGCGGCGGGCGGCCGATACGACGATTTGCTCTGCAGGTTTGGTCACGCGATGCCAGCCGTGGGCTTAGCGCTGCACCTGGATGCGGTGGCGCAGGCGCGGAGTGCGGCGGGCGTCGTGGAAGAACGGCTGCCGCGGGTGCTCGTGGCCATGGCTGCGGGAGGGGACGCGGTGGTGAGGCAGCTACGGGGGAAGGGGGTCGCAGCGGCCGAGACGGGGGACGCGGGCGACGCGATGCGTTACGCAGAGGCGCATCGGTTCACGCATGTGGTGATGGATACGGATGGTGACGAGGTGCGCGTGGTTGGGGTGGGTGGCAGCGGGGTGGATGCGGTTGTTGATGGGGATGGTGTGGCGGAATTGGTTATGGCGGCGGTGATTTGAGGATTACGGCAGACCATTGGATGGGGCGCATATGGTGGACTAGGTTGCAAAAATGGCAGCCCTGGGTCACATTTTGGTAAATTGGATCGCAAAACAGGCAGCCCTGGGTCGCCTTTTCTGTACAAAATCCTACGCGTCGTCCCCAGCGTCGATCCCGCTCTCGTGCGTCCGTTCCATCGCGACGCCCAGAGCCTCCGCCTTCCGCGATTCCGCCCGCCGCTTCGCCTCGAACTTCCGCACACCTTGATCCGTGATGATGCCCACCTGAGGCGCGTCATGCGGTCGCATCGCTTCTAGCGTATCGTCACTCACATCCGGCTTACCTCGACCCGCCCCCTTCGCTTCGCGCAGCCGCACTTCAAAATCCTTCTTCCAATCGGACAACCGGCGCAGCGGGTAGCTCGGATCCGACGGGTCCGTGATGATCTTATCGACAATGGGGTCCATCGAGACGAACACCGGGTAAAGCTCCCCTGGGTCGTACGCATTGCCTCGATCGAACAAACCGCCGCAAATGGGCCGCAGCGTGCAATGGTCACACGCCTCCGAATAAATATGTTCCCAATCCGTTTGCCTGACGGTCTGCTTTTTATCCAAAAAATGAACGATACGTTCTTCGCCTTTGACGATTTTCCGCGTCTCCGTGCTCGCCCACGCGAATTCCGTCATGTAACAGAGCGGCACTTTTTCCACGCGAAACGTGCGCCCCGTCGAATGAAGTCGCCGCAATGCTTTTTGCAGTGATACCTCGAACTCCGCAAGCCGCGGCGTAAACTTGTCCTGATTCACTTCCGCCCGGCCCATCGACGGATCCAAGTTGTTCCACACGAAATGCCGAATGTACGGATGATGCTCGATCCAATATTCGATATTCTCGTCCAAATGATCCGCATTGAGCTTGTTGATGACGCAATTGATATTGACTTCGATCCCATTCTCGTGCGCATTTCGCACCGCCGCAAACGCCTTCTCGAGCGTCCCCGGCGACCCCCGTAAAACCTCCTCCACCTCGGGCCGCACCGAATACACCGATACATGCGCGATCTTCACCCCCGCCTCCCCCACCGCTCGCGCAAATTCCGGGTCCGCCAATCGCGTGCCGTTCGTAATCATACGCACGTGCAATCCCTGCTCCGATGCGTAAGCCGCGATTTTCGGCAGCTCGGGATGCAGCGTCGGTTCACCCCCGGTGAGGATCACGCCGAAGTAGTCGCGCTTCACGAAGTCGTCGACGAGCACTTTCATCGTGTCGAACGTGTGCACGTACGGCGTCGTCGGGTTCGAACAAAACCCGCAAAAGTGATTGCAGTGCCGAACGACTTGGATGTAGCCGATGTTTGCCACGATGGATGCGCCAATCGTAGAGCAGTCACCTGCGCTCGGCAACGAGCGAGCGTGAAAATCGCCCGGACCGCGGGATGGACCATTGCCTGTAGGGCAAAATCACTCGCTACAGCAACGTTTGTACTTCTTGCCACTTCCGCAAGGACACGGACCATTTCGAGTCGGCCCTTTGGGCTTTGGTACAGGCATTCGAAGCTCTTCCTTGTAGCTCTCGAGCAACGCCAGCGAGTCTTCTGGTCTCCAAGGCTTGCGGTATACTTCGATGAATGCTTTCGGCAAGTACAAATCCTCCGGCGCCGCTCGCGCCGCAATGGGAGCGATGAGCAAAAGCTTCGCGAATACCTCGGGATCGTTCACGTCCGATGTGATCGTGAAGCTCAACGACCGCGCAAGATCGCTCGGAACTTTGGTGATGTCCTCGAAATGAAACGGCGAGCCTTTGCGTTGTGACTTGGTCAATTCGAGCGCAAGCATGGCGCCAATCAGGGCGGTCATGGTGTCGGATTCGTCCATCTCATCGAGGGAACGTTCGGCAATCGTCGCGACGGTATGGTTGTATTGCGAAAAACCCGATGTTCGGCGTGGCGGAACGGGCAACAACGTCTTTTTCACCTCCGTGCGCAGCTTGCCGTGACGAGCTGCGATCCCGATGAGAGAAAGCAACGCCTGACGCAAATCGACTTGGGTATGCGCCTGCTCATACTGCTGCTTGTAGAATGGCAAGAGCGGCTTACCGATCTTCGCGATGCTGAACAATCCTTTCACACACATGGAAAAAATTCCGTCCAGCATCGTGAATCCCGAAATCAGGGAATCGATGGGCCGGTCGGTGCCCTGAATGACTACCCCCTCGAATGGGCTCTTCGTGCCCATGGCAGCCAGCACGGCGAAATGGCTGCATGCATAGGACATCTTCCAATATTCGTGGAGTTTGTCATTCCATCCGGGGCGCGGTTTGTCGGTTCGCTTCAGAACGCCGACCAGCGCCTCCCGCGCATTGATGGCCAATTCGCCACAATCGATCATGAATTTGAAGAAATGCGGCGCCAAAATAGGTTGCCACGATGCATACGCCATGAATTCCTCACGGGACAAATCATTGCCACGATCGTAGATTCGGCGCGCAATTGCGCGTGTTTGACCGCCTTGACCAAACATTTTCTGTCGTTCAGCCAGCCGATCCCTATGCGCCTCGACCCGATTCGTGATGCCGTCGACTTGCCCGCGGCTGATGACCGGCAGCTCGCCCGGTGACATCCCCTCACCAAGGCATGTGACGAACTTGCCGTCCCGCGTCACGATGATGTACGGGGCATCAGCACCGTCCTTCAATGCAATGGCGACGCGCTCCGCTTGCTCGGGCAGCCTCACGCTCTGGAGGATGTACCGAAGCAATTCGTCATCGCGATACAGCGACAACGCAAGCTCGACGTGCGGAAGCGATACACGATCCAATCGGGATAAGAAGTGATCAGCGTGGGTCATTGAAGCTAGCCTTGGAGTGAAACCAAAACACCGCCGCGCCCTCGAGAATCAACGTCGTCCCCAATCGGTCGACCCCTGCGGAGAACGGCACGTTCACACGCCGCGATTCGCATACGAAAACGCTCGCGCTAGGCTCGAGGATTGGGTGTGATTCATGAGCAGTAGCGAGAATGCGGCATCTCGCGACGGGTGTCGAGCAGCCCCCCAAATTGCACGCCTCGTTTCTCTGCTACGCTCGATGCCGTGGAGTCTGCCGCTGTAGCCCTGGTCGCCCAGCTCCGATCCGCCCAGCGCGCCCAGATTCGCCCTGCGGCGCGTCGAACGCTGATCGCTCTGTCGATCGCCGCAGTCCTGGGCCTCGCACACGTCGCTCGGATCGGTACGCCGGTCGCACGCGGCATCGCGATCGCCGTGCTCGTGGCGCTGCCCATCGGCATGCTCGCCCGGGCGCTCGTGCTGCACAGGCGCGATCGCAACATCAAGCGAACGATCCTCGAAACGATCGGGCCGACGAACCCAGAGCTGGCCCAAGCTGCCGTGCGCGCCGTGGGCCTCGTCGATCGCACGGAACGCGACGCCTCCGCCGGGTCACTGACGCTCGCTCGCCTGCACCTGACGCGTCTTCTCGGTCGCGTGTCCCCGGACGATGTCGCGTCGCACGCGATGCTCGCGGCGCATCGCTGGGCCATCGCGGGGGTTTGTCTTTCTGGAATTGCGCTCGCCGCCGTCGCGCTCGAGCCGATGCGCGTCGTCGAGGGCCTAGATGTGCTCGCGGCGCGCAACAACGAGGCTCCGGTCGCGCTCGAATACCTCGAAGTCGACGACATGAACGCGAAGCCTCCAGCGTATCTGCACCAGCATGCGCGCGCGGTTTATCCGTTCGAACGGGTGTCTTTGCCGCGAGGCACGACGATCACGGTGCGCGGTCGTCCGACGCTACCGAATCGGACGCTGTTTTTGACGGATGGCGTGAACGAAGTCCCGTTCGCTTTCGATGGCGTGGGCGGTGTGGTTGCTCGATGGGAGCTTGGTGATTCGGTCGATCTGCGCGTCGCTGCTCGATTCGGCAACGTGCGGATCATGCAAGAGGACGTGCAACACATCACGTCGATCCCGGATCTCGCTCCCAAGGTTGCCGTCGAAGGTGCACCGAAGACGATCCGCATGCTCGAAGAGCCGGAAATTTTGGTTTCGTACGAAGCATCCGATGATCACGGGCTTCGCCAAGTGGATCTGGTGTACCGCTCGAGTGGTCGTGAAGTGCGCAAAGTGCTGTCGCGTCCGCAAGGCGATCCGCTGACCGATCGCGGTTCGCATCGCATCGTGTTCACGACCGAATCATTTTGGCAGCGTAATTTCGTGCCGGTCGAAGTGACGATCGAGGCGAAGGACAACGATCCGATCGCGGGACCAAATTGGGGCAAGAGCGCAGCGATTTTGGTGATGCCGCCCGAGGTGGGTGAGCCCGAAGCACTTCGTTACGAAGCGCTCGTGCGCGTGCGCGATGCGCTGACGGATCTGCTTGCGGATCGTCTCGTCGAGCCAGCTCCCGCGGGCAAAGAGTCGACCGATCACCTGCGCAAAGAACGCGAATGGCAAGAGCGTGCGACGAACGCGATCGATGTTGCACTGAGCGGTAGCTACGGCGGTCTGCGGTTTCCAAGACGCGCCGTGACGCTGACGCGCGGACAACTGAAGCGCTTGGGCAAAGCGCTCGCAGCGGAGAAAGACAAACCATCGGCTGCAACGCACGCGTCGCTCGTGGAGGAGACGGAATCCGTGCTGCTTGCGATCGATGCTGCGGTCATCGCGCTCGGTTCGAAGGACGCACGTCGTGTTGCCAAGCGTTTGTCCGACGTTGCGGAAGAAGCTGCCGAGAGTGCAGCCGCTGCAGATGGGCGGCGACGCGGGGACGTTGCAAGCGCAGTTGCGCGCCTCGATGCATCGGTGGCGGTGCTTGGAGGCGGAGGCAAGCAGCTCGTGCGACTCGGAGCGCTCGGGGCGGACCTGGGCGAGATTGTGCAAAACGGGCTGCGGCGCATTGATCGAGCTCGCAAGGCGCAGAGCTTGCTGCACGCGGAACTGGCCGCGCGGGACCTTGCGTTGCGCCTGAAAAACCCCGTGCCGTCGTCGATGGGTGGAAGCGGAAGTCGGCTCGGCGATGGTGAAGTCGGCTCTGGGACGGGCAGCGGCAGCAGCGGAGGCACAGGAGACGAGTCCGAGGCGGATGATGCGGCCGAAGCAGGTGCCAAGGCGCTGGAGGATCTCATCAGCGAACACGCGGGCGAGATGAACGACGTGGAACGAGCGCTCGAACGAGCGTTTGCCCAGGACGAGCTGGATGCGATGAAGAGCGAGGCGAAGAAGCACGCCGAGGCGATTCGCGATGCGGCGCGGGAGTTGCCGCGTCGTCCGGGTGAACCGGGGTCCGCGGAGAGTGCTGGGAAGCGCGCGCGTGACCTTGCGGAATCGATGGCGGATGCGCTGGAGCAAGGGCGTCCTGGGGATGCGGTGCAAGCGGGGAAGGAAGCGCTGAAGGCGCTCGAAGATGCAAAGCGCGCGGGGGAACGCGCGGCCGAATGGGATTTGCGCGAGCAAAGCGCGGGGCGTTCCGCGGAGAACGCGCTGGGGCGCATCGCGCAGGAGCTCGCGTGGGCCGAAGAGGCGCTCGACAAGTTGCGACAATCCGCGACGGACCGGGCGAAAGGCGACTTGGAAGAAAGCGGCAAACGCGAAGGCAAGCTGGCCGAGAAGGCGAGGAAGCTGCTCGAGCAAGGTGATTCGGGCGATGGGAGTTTGCCCGACGAAACCTTGGATTTGCTCGAAAAAGCAGAACGCGCGATGCAAGACGCCGCAAAAGCGCTCGAAAAGGGCGACGGGATCGAAGGGGCGGAGCAGCAGCAGAATGCGCAACGACTGCTCGAGATGGCGCGCAGCGAGCACGACGAAGAAGACGAAGAGGACGGGTCGCGATCGAATGCGCGTTCGAGGCCAGAACGGCTTGGCGACGGCAAGGAGCTGGCGAAGAAGGCGAAGGTTCCGGGCAAAGACGAACACAAGGGGCCGGATGCGTTCCGCAAACGGGTGCTCGAAGGGCTGTCGGGATCGAGCGATCCGCTGCTGAAAGACGCGATCAAACGGTACACGGAGGGCCTGCTCCGATGATCGTACGAACTCGAAAGAATGCTTGGCTAACTGCGCTCGTTCTCGGTGCATCGATGACCGCTGCGCCCATGACGAGCGCGAGCATTCCGCTGCTCGGGGACCTCGATCGAGCGACGCGTGCACGCAATGCGACGGTCGAGATGGACTATCCCGCAGCGCGATCGATCCTCGAAGGTGCGGATGCTTCGGACACGGCGCTGGCGCTCGAACGCGGGCACTTGTTCATCTACGAAGGCGACTGCGACGCGGCCGCGACGATCTTTGCACGCCCGGATCTCGTGAATCGTCCCGAAGCTCTGCACCTCGCCGAAGTTGCGCGAGGGTGTGCTCGTTCGATGGCTGGAACGGTGACGGTCGAAGAGGAAGGCGTGCGCGTGCGTCTGCAAGACGACGATGATCGGGCGCTCGTGCCGCTGATCGTCGACACGGCGCTACGAACGCGAACGATGCTCACGAAGGAGCTCGGCGTGGAGTTGCCATTGCCGATCCACGTCGACCTCGTGCGGGATCAGTTTGCACTTTCGGCGATGACGGGTTTGCCCGAGCAAGCTGCGCGCACGACGGGAACGGTGGCGGTGGCGAAGTGGGGTCGCGTGACGATGCTTTCGCCGCGCGCGACATCGGGGAACTACGCGTGGCTCGACACGTTGGCGCATGAAATGACGCACTTGGCGCTTTCACGCGGAACGCGTGACAAGGCGCCGCTGTGGCTTCAGGAAGGCGTGGCGAAGCGACAGCAAACGCGATGGCGCGATGGCGAGCCGCTCGATGATTTTCCGCCCGACGATGCGGTGGCGCGGATCGGCATGGAGCGAGGGCTCGGCGTGGAGCTCGACAAGATCGGCCCATCGATCGCGATGTTGCCGTCGGCCGAGCGAGCGTCGGTGGCGTACGCGGAGGTTGCGAGCTTCATTCGGTACTGGGCGCGTGAAGCCGGCGACGAGGCGCTACCGCAGCTCGTGGTACGGCTGAAAGAGGCAAAGGAGCCCGATGACGTGGGACGCGCGATCAGTGCGGTGTCATCGGCGGACTTCGTGACGTGGGTGAGTCGCTGGAAGGCGCATCTGACGTCTGTCCAGACGAACATGCCCGCGGACCTCGAACCTGGTGCGCGTCCGTCGTTTGGAAAAGACGCTGCACGCAGGGTTCGTCTTGGTACGCTCCTGCAAAATCGATCGCACGCGAAGGCTGCATCGATCGAGCGCACCAAGGCGCACGCGGCTGCTCCGTTCGATGCGAACGTGCGTTGTGCGCTTGCCGAGTCGTTCGTGGCGATGGGCGAAAAGCAGAACGCAGCGTCACTCGTGGAGCGCATCGAGGACGTGCACTATCGCGTGGGTCGATGGCATTCGCTGCGCGGGCTCTTGTTCCCGGATGCATCGGATGTGGATCGACAATTTCGTATGGGGATCTCGCTGGATCCGATGGAACCGCTGGTCGCGTGCGAGGAAAAAACGTCGCCGGAGCTGCCGAAGGATCCGCTGCGTGCAGCGATCTGCGAGATGGCTCGTCGCGTGCCCCGATGACGCGTTAGTCGTCGTTACCGGGGTTCGATCCGCGTGATGGCGGACCCGCGTGACGTGCGAGCGCGCGAGCGATCGTGTTGCGACCGACGCCGAGCCTACGTGCAGCTTCGGTCTTGTTGCCGCCGCAGGCATCGACGACCGCGGATACGTAACGTTCGACGGCGTCATCGAGAGACAAACTCAACGGGATCTTGATTTCTCCTTCGGCCTGGTCTGTCGTGACAATCGCTGGCAGAGGTGGTTGTTCGATACCTGGTAACGTCTTCGGTTTGCGCTGAGGCAAATGTGTGGCGGTGATACGACCATCGGGAGCGAGCGCGATGGCGCTTTCGATCCAGTGCTCGAGCTCGCGGACGTTCCCCGGCCACGAGTGTGTGGCGATCGCCGTGAGAGCCGACGGTTCGAAGCTAGGCGTGGGCCTGCCGTAACGTTGCGCGTAGACGTCGGCGAAGTGTCGCGCGAGCGATTCGATCTCGTCGCGCCCGCGAGCGCGGAGCGGAGGTAGTTCGATCTCGACGACGCGTACGCGGTAGTAGAGGTCTTCGCGGAATCTGCCTTCAGCGACGGCCTTTTCGAGGTCTCGATGTGTGGCGCAAACGATGCGGACATCGGCGCGCAAGGTGCTGCGTCCGCCGACGCGTTCGAATGTTCGATCCTGAAGGAATCGGAGGAGTTTGCCCTGGATGTCGAGCGGTAAGTCGCCAAGCTCGTCGAGAAAAAGTGTTCCGCCTTCGGACAATTCGACCTTGCCAGGAACGCGTCTGTCAGCGCCCGTAAACGCTCCGCGCTCGTGGCCGAAGAGCTCGCTTTCGACGAGTTGCGCAGGCAGCGTCGTGCAGTCGACGGTGACGAAGGGCCTTGCTTGACGGCGCGAATTGACGTGGATGGCGCGAGCAAAGAGGCCTTTGCCGCTGCCGGTTTCTCCTCGCAGGAGCACCGTGGCATCCGTTTGAGCTGCAAGTTGTATCTTTTCGTAGACCGCGGTGATCGCGGGGCTTCGACCGACGATGCGGTTGAACGGTCCTTGCAGGACGAGGCCTGGGTTTCCGCCATCGGCAGCTCGCAGCGTCGTCATCGAGAGCGCGCGTGCGAGCTGACTCGAGAGCGCCACGAGGTACCGTTCGTCCTCGTCGTCGAACGGACCTCCGTGCTTGTTGAGGAGCTGGACGACGCCGCGCACCGGAGCGCGCATGTCTTCACGGATGGGCGCGACGAGCATGGATCGCGTGGTGTATCCAGTGGCCTTGTCGGCGGATGGATCGAACCGCGCATCGCGTGGAGCGTCGTCGACACGCACGACCTCACCCGATCGTGCGACGTAGCCGGCAATTCCCTTGCCTTGCGGTTGCCGCAATGCGGGCAGCTCGGGGAGCACGGCGACGCGCGTGACGAGGTCGCCTTGCTCGGCGTCGACGAGCCAGATGGTGGCTCGATCTGCGTTCATCGTCTGCGCAAGGCGCTCGCACGCGGTCCCGAGCAGCGCATCGAGGTCGACCTCGCGTGCGAGCAGTGATGCAAGATCGACGAGAAGCGAAAGGCGCGACATGGAGAGCGGTGCGACGTCGAGCATAGGTGCCCACGCCGCATCCGTCATCATGCACGGCTCCACGCGGAGCGCTGGGAGAGCCATCACGCGGCCTTCGCCAAAGGCAAGAGCCCCAGCGTCAGCCCTTCGCGTGCGGCGACCGTGTGAGGAAAGAGGTCACGGGCGAGCCTTTCGACATCGGCGACGCCAGCGTCGTTGCGGCGCGGGTCGTGATGGAAGAGCACGTACTGCCCGACGCCCGCGGCCTTCGCGAGCTCGACGCCAGCGACGTAGGTGGAATGTCCCCAGCCGACTTTCGAGTTGTACGGCGTGGTGCCGCGGTATTCGTCGGGCGTGTACTGCGAGTCGTAGATGAGGACATCGGCACCTCGAGCGAGCGTGGCGAGCGCAGGATCGACGCACGAGTAGTGTTCGGTGTCGGTCGCGTAGACGACGCTGCGGCCGCCATAGTCGAGGCGGTAGGCGTAGGATCCGCCGGGGTGATTTTGGCGCATGACGCGCACGTCGACGTCGTCGATCTTGAAGCGCTCGCCGGAGCGGACTTCGCGCCAATCGATGGCGGCGCCGAGTTCGTCCAGGCGAACGGGGAAGACGGGCGCGGTCATTTGATAGGCGAGCGCGTCGCGGAGGGACATCATTCCGTTTGTGCCCCCAACAATTTGCAGGCGGGACGTGGGCACGTATGCGGGGACGAAGAAGGGGATGCCCTGAATGTGGTCCCAGTGCAGATGCGACAAGAGCAGTGTCGCTTCGACGGGGCCTTCGGCCATCATCTTGTCGCCGAGCTGTCGGATGCCGGTGCCGGCATCGAGGATGATGCGCTGCTTTCCGCACCGGACCTCGACGCAGCTCGTGTTACCGCCGACGCCTGCGGTTTCTGGACCTGGAGAAGCGATGCTGCCACGGACGCCCCAGAACGTGATTTCCATGCGAATCCTCCTGCCGATGCCTTGTCGGCGTGTGTGTTCCGAGGTCAGTGCCAGAATCGTGCCGGCATGAAAAACGTGGCAAATCGCGGTGGATCGCGTGGCCGCGCGGGAGGAGTGCACCAAGACCGAGCGCCGAGGTGGGCACGCTGCACCGAAACGGATCGCGCTCTGGAACAACGATGTGCAAATTACCAAAAGGGCACCCCAGGGCTGCCTTTTTGGTGATCTCAGATCCAAAACGGCACCCCAGGGCTGCCTTTGTCGCAATCCATTCCACACAAAATCCCGCCTCACCCGTAGCCGCTTTCGCAACTTTGGCTACATTTGCGCACCGCACCCCTCGCGCTGCCGTGCAGCCATCCTCTGGACGGTCCTGCCTGGCCGCATGAATGAACCCCCGTCAAAAGCGGAGCCGCACAGCGGTCCGCCGTTGACCCCCAAAGGGACGGCCGCCTAAGCTCGGCAGGCTGTCTTCTAAGATTTCTACAATGATCGCTACGTACGCCGCCGCTCAGCTACTGCGAGTACTTCCGCGAGAGCGCATCACCCGCGTTGTGGGCACTCTCTGCGATATTCCGCTGCCATCGGTGGTTGCATCGGCCGTGGTGGGGACATTTGCACGCGCGTATCGCGTCAACATGGACGAGGCTGTGCATCCCGAAGGCGGCTACTCGTGCTTCGACGAGTTCTTCACGCGCCCGCTACGCGATGGTGCGCGACCGATCTGCAACGACCCAGATGCGATCGTCAGTCCGGCCGACGGGCGTATCGAATCCTTTGGGCCCATCGAGCGCGATGGAACGTTCAAGATCAAGGGACGCAACTACACGACGCTCGATCTCGTGGGCGATCCCGTCGACGCACGTCGCTACGAAGGCGGACAGTTTGCCGTCGTCTACTTGAGCCCTCGCGACTACCACCGCGTTCATGCACCCGTCGCAGGTGAGATCACGATCGTTCGATCATTTCCAGGTGATCTCTTCCCGGTCAACTCCATCGGCGAAAGGCACATACCGATGCTTTTTGCGCGCAACCGCCGCGTCGCGATTTGCATCGACACGGCGACGCAAGGACGCGTGACGGTGGTCATGGTCGGCGCAATCGTCGTCGGTCGAATTACGGTTACGGGCATCGACGAGCGTGATGTTCCCATTGGAGAGCATCGGCTCAATCCGAACATTCACGTCGAACGCGGCAGCGAGATCGGGATGTTTCATCTTGGCTCGACAGCCGTCGTGTTTGTCGAACCAGGGAAAGCGATGCCTTGGGGAATCCAGAGTGGACCCATTCAACTGGGTCAGTCTCTGCACGGAGCGCGCGTCGGATGAGTGAATCGCCGTCCAGCGAAAATACCCAAGCCCCGGGCTCGCAACCGTCTCCGCCCGTAGGTGCAGCATCGGTGTCGACCGACGTGGGTGCTATTCCAGCCGCCCCGCGTCCCAACCCAAGCGTCCCAGCACCGCCGCGCCCATCGCGCAACCCTCCAGGATCGTTTCCGCCACGGTCTTCGTCGGCTCCACCGCCGCGCGTGTCTGCTCCACGCAACGCGGCTCCACTGTCCCAATCCTCGTTCGACATGCCGCCGAGCACCATCGACGGCATGCCTCCAGCCACCGAAGATCGCCCCAGCACTGGGCCGCTTCGTCGCCGCTCGCGCCGCGTCGTCAAAACCGAAGACGACGTCACGACCGATCAGCAGCAGCTCAGCGAAACGCCGCCGCCGGTAGCTCAAGCCGTCCCGGTCGTACCGAGTTTGCCCGTACAAACGCCGCCATTCGCGCCGGTAACGAAGTCGCCGCCACCTCCACCCCTCGAAGCTTTGCCCACGGTCGTGGTGCAGGAAGTCGGCCCAGAGCCGCCGCCTCTTTCGGCACCCGCGGATCCTTCCGAAATGGAACCGATCCGGCCCATGCGCATTCTGGCCATCGGCGATGACCTTCCGCCGGTCAGTGTTCCGCGGCCTGACGAACCGGCGGCTGCAGCGAACGTCGCCACGACGGAAACGCCCTCGGCTCCGCCGCCCAAGCCTCAACCCAGGGCTGCCGTCGAGATCCCGGAAGACGGCTGGACACCAGCGCCCCCGAAGGTCGCCGAGATTGCGACGGCCTTGGCATCCGGAACGGCACAAGCAGCGAAAGACGCCGCACTGCCTCCGCCGCTGCCCGCCAAGGGAACCACTCCGCCGCCCCTGCCTGCGCGCGAAGCGACGCCGCCACCGGTGCCGGCGAAAGATGCCGCGGCGACTCCACCGCCACTACCCGCCAAAGAAACCCCACCACCGACGCTGAAAGAAGCGCCATCGGCGTCTGCTGGTCCGACGCCGACGGAAATCGTGCTGCCTCCCATCGAGCCCGTTGACGACGGTGCCGACGTCGAGCTCGAAGTGCCCATCAGCAAAGAGGGTGCCGAGCTTGCGGCTCACGACATCGAGGCGGAGGAGGAGATCGAGGTCGAGGCGCAACCGGCACCCGCACAGCCGACTGCAGCGGCGCCCAAAAAACCTGCACCTCCTCCGCTACCTCCCAAAGCGCCGCCACCCGTCAAGACAGCGCCGCCGCCCGTGGCTGCTCCGGCACAAGCGCCGCAAAAGCCTCCAACGCTGCCCGAACCGAGCCGCCGGCGTCAGCGCCCGTGGTGGGAGGACCTTTTCGACGACGATTTCATTCGCACGATGGATCGCACGGATACCAAAGTCATCCATCGGGAAGTGGATTTCATCGAGCAATGTCTGGGGCTGGAAAAAGGGGCCACGATTCTCGACTTGGCCTGCGGTACGGGTAGGCACGCGGTCGAATTGTCCAGCCGAGGCTATGCGGTCGTGGGTTACGACTTGTCGCTCAACATGCTCGCGCTGGCCGCCGAGGAAGCGCAGGACCGCGGCCAAAAGCTGAATTTTTTGCAAGGTGACATGCGCGAGATGACCTTCGATCAGGTCTTCGACGGCGTGTATTCGTGGTCGACGAGTTTCGGATATTTCGACGACGAGAAAAACTTCGACGTGCTCCAGCGGATGCATCGCGCATTGCGCACGGGCGGCATTTTGGTCCTGGACATCATCAATCGCGATTACGTTGCTCCGCGCCAGCCCAGCATGGTGTGGTTCGAGGGGGATGGATGCGTCTGCATGGACGAAATGCAGGTCGACTTCTTTTCGAGCCGCCTGAAAGTGAAGCGCACGGCCATGTTCGACGACGGCCGCTCGCGCGAAATCGATTACTCGATGCGGCTCTACAATTTGCATGAAATCGGCAAAATGATGCACGACGCTGATTTCAAGGTGCTCGAGGTGACGGGGCATCCAGCTCATCCGGGCGTGTTTTTTGGCTCCGAATCGCCGCGACTGATTATCGTTGCCGAGCGCAAGTGATGAGGTCCGAGGGAGGCCTGGTTTGACGATTGCAGCAAGGATCGAAGAAGTCGTTCCGGGCGTCGTCGTTTCCGCCTCACCTATCGATCGCATTGCGTACGCCCGAGACCTCTGGCCGCGTCACCATTTGGCGGTTTCCGCCGGGCGCATTGCCGACCACAAGCCGGATGTCGTCGTTTGGCCTCGATCGGTAGAGGAAGTTGCTTCGATCGTCCGCCTGTGCGCAAACGAAGGCGTGCCCGTCGTGCCCTTTGGCGCGGGTTCGGGGGTATGCGGCGGGGTATTACCGGACAACCGCACGGTGGTGCTGGACCTGAAACGCATTTCGAGCATTCGCGGAATCGATCGCGAAGCCGGAGTGCTCGACGTGGGTGCCGGAGCGCTGGGAATCAGGCTCGAAGAGGAGCTCGAGGCTGCGGGCTTCACGCTTGGGCACTTTCCGTCGTCGATATTGTGTTCCACGGTGGGAGGTTGGATCGCTGCGCGTAGTGCCGGGCAATGTTCGGGGTTGTACGGGAAAATCGAAGACATGGTGGTGTCGCTCGAATGCGTCGTGGGAAATGGCGACATCGTGCGATTTCGCCGCCGAACGCTGGGACCGGACATCACGCCGCTCATCATTGGCAGCGAAGGGGTTTTGGGGGTCGTCACGAGCGCCGAGCTGCGGCTTCATCCTGCGCCGCAATCTCGGACGTTCGGTGCGTTTTCGTTCCCGAACGTGGAAGCTGGATGGGAGTTTTTGCGGTCGATGTTCCAAGCGGGGCTTCGGCCCGCGGTCGCTCGGCTCTACGATGTATTCGATTCTTTCATTGCGCGTCTCGGATCGGTGCGTCGAGCCAAACGGAAGTCGACGGAGCACCATGAAGCATCCGGTCAAGGAGCGGGGTTTGGCGCAGCGGTCCTGCGAAAAGTCCTTCGACGTCCTGGGATGGTGAACAAGCTCATCGATGCGGCGCCGTCGGGGCTCATGGGCGGCGCGACGCTGATCGTGTTGTTCGAGGGTTCGTCGGAGCATACCGAAGCGGACATGGGGCGTGCCAAGACGATGGCCCTGGGGCAAGGAGGTCGAGACCTGGGCGAAGGGCCCGCTCGGCATTGGCTCGCGCACCGGTACAGCGTGAGTTATCGGCAGTCGCCTGTGTTCATGGCAGGGGCGTTCAGCGACACGATGGAGGTTGCGGCGCCTTGGTCACGGCTTGGAGAGCTGTACCGTGCCGTGCGCGAAGCGCTTGGGAAACACGTGTTCGTCATGGCACACCTTTCTCATGCGTATCCGGATGGATGCAGCATCTACTTCACGTTTGCCGGGAGTGCGCCGACTCCCGCGGCGATGGAATCCGTCTACGATGCAACGTGGCGTACGGCGATGGATGCGGCGATTGGAGCTGGGGGGACGTTATCGCACCACCATGGAGTTGGGCGAAGCAAGGCGCCACGGCTCGGGGCCGAGCTGGGGTTGGGGGTGCCCATCATTCATGCGCTTCGGCGGGAGTTCGATCCGCATGGGATCATGAATCCAGGGAACTTGTTGCCGCGCGAGGTACCCCAGGTCCGCCCAAGCTCTCCGCGGCCCAGGGTCCCGGTGCTGGATGCCGTGTCGCAACTCGTGCACGCAAGCGGTGATGCGACGCTGGCCGAAGTGGAAGCGGCTCTCGCGCCGCATGGGCTATCGCTGGCCCTGGGCAACAGCGCGCCGAACAAGGAGCGTACGACGGTGAATGCGTGGTTGTCGCAAGGTGCCCCAGGGGCACCCGACCCATGGCTGGATCCGGCGGACCATCTGGTTGCAGGTTTTGTCGCACGGTTGCCTTCGGGGGAGGACCTGGAAGTACGACCGTCACCGCGCCGAGCCGTTGGGCCGGACTTGTTGGCGCTGTTTTTTGGGATGCATGGTCGCGTCGGGGAGTTTCGTTCGGCCTGGCTGCGCATCCACGCCGCATCCGGTCGCCCGCGACCGCTCGGCACGAGCCTGGAGCGCAACCCGGCCCAGGACGACCAGGAGCGCGCGTGGATCGAGCGGGTCGCCGAGGCCGCCAAGCGTCTGTAATTTGGATTTCTTAAAACCCGACCCAGGGCTGCCTATTTTGCGATCTTTGCCACCAAAAGCCGACCCAGGGCTGCCGTTTTGGTGACATTAAACACCCAAATCAGCCCGGGGGCCACGCCATGGCTCGACCGCCGATCACGTGCACGTGCACGTGCAAGACGGTCTGCCCCGCGTGAGAGCCATGATTCACGACCGTGCGAAATCCCGACTGCGCAATGCACGTCTCTTCCGCCACGCGCCGAGCAGCAAGCAGCAATTTGCCCAGCACCAAAGCGTCTTCGGGCGATGCATCCCCGAGCCCGACGATGTGCTTTTTGGGAATCACGAGCACGTGCACCGGCGCCACGGGGTTCAAATCGTGAAACGCCACGACGTCGTCGTCCTCGAACAAGACCTTCGCCGGAATTGCCTTCTCCACAATCTTACAGAATACGCACATGTCGTCCTCCCATTTACTCCTCGCGAGGTGCGTCGTTCAAAACCGATTCATCGACATCGTCAAACAGCGCATCCTCGAGCGCGCTGCGTGCAGAATCGGCCATCTCGGGCGAAAGCCCACGTAGCGCCGTCTCGATCCGCTCTCGCGTACCATCACCCGCATCGAGCCCCTCCGCAATACCCACTCGCCGCGCCACTGCATACTGAATGATCGACAATTCGAGCGACGAAAGCGATGTGCTGCGACGCAACCCGAGCGACGAGACGACATACGTGAGCAACCCGTTTCCGGTGTCGTCGCTGTCGTCAATCGAGACGATGCGCCCTCGGCGCAACGGGTCTGCATGCGCCAACTCGGCCACGATGCTGCGCACCAGCGCCGCGCGCCTTCGAACGGCCGAAGCCTCGGGATTGGCAAACAGCGCGAAAAACCGATTCCGCGAATACGCCCCAGGACACAGCACGAGCGCCACGAGCAACGCGTCCAGATCGGGCGGCTGAATCATGGGCTCGCCGAAACCCGCGACGTGTCTCCCGCAGCCCCTTGCTTCAGTAGCTCCGCTTGGCGATGCGTTCGCAGCGCCGCAATGAGCTCGTCGAGGTCACCGTCCATGATCCGCTCGAGCTTGTGCAGCGTCAGGCCAATGCGATGGTCCGTCACGCGGTTCTGCGGATAGTTGTACGTGCGAATCTTCTGCGACCGCTCGGCAGAACCCACCATCGTGCGTCGCTCGGCACTCTGCGCTTCCTCTTGACGCTTGCGCTCGATGTCGAGCAGTCGGCTCTTCAGCACCTTCAGCGCCTTCGCTTTGTTCTTGAGCTGTGAACGTTCGTCCTGGCACTTGACGATGATCCCCGTCGGGATGTGGCGAATCTGCACGGCGCTGTTTGTCGTGTTCACACCCTGCCCCCCAGGGCCGCCGGATGCCGCGATCGAAATGTCGAGGTCCCGATCATCGACCTGCACGTCGACATCATCGGCCTCGGGAAGCACCGCAACTGTCGCCGTCGAAGTGTGAATTCGGCCCTGGGCCTCGGTCGCGGGCACACGCTGCACCCGATGCACTCCACCCTCGTATCGCAGGTGCGAATACACGTCCTGACCCGTCACGAGCGCGATGACCTCTTTGTACCCTCCCGCCGCCGCTTCGCTCAGGCTGAGCACTTCGACCTTCCACCGCTTCGTCTCTGCGTAGCGACAGATCATGCGAAAAATGTCCGCCGCGAAAAGCGCTGCTTCCTCGCCACCTTCACCGCTGCGGATCTCGAGCACCGTGTTGCGAGCGTCGTTCGGATCCTTCGGCAACAACAGCAGCTCGAGTGTCGTCTCGAGCTGCGGGATCTCCTCGTTGAGGCGATTGATCTCCTCGTACGCGACATCTTGAAAGTCTGGCTCTTTTGCCAGCTCCACAGCGTCCTTCAGCTCTTGCACCTTCAGCTTGAAGATCTCGTACGCAGCGATGACCGGCTCGAGGTCCGTGCGCTCTTTGTTGAGCTTCTGGAGCTTGTTGGGATCCGAAAGAGACTCGGGAGCACAAAGCAAGTGTTCGAGCTCCCTGAATCGACGTGCGACGGCTTCGAGCTTCTCGATGGGCAGCATGGTAGATGGCGTGTTTGGGCGAAGGTTGGCAGGCGGGCGCGCAAAGCAACGACTTAGCGTGCGCTTGCAGTGGCGTAACCTGGGTCAGCGAGAAGCTGTCCGTAATCCGGAAAAACCCGATCCGGCACTTCAACCGGCGCGCTGGAAGTCGCTTTCTCACGCCACAGGGTGGCCTGAAGAGACGCAAGCGCCACTTCGAGCTGCGCGGGCTCGGGTTCGGCGGTCGTGATTTTCTGCACGAGAAACCCGGGCCAAAGAAGCGCTTGGAGCGGCCCCGTCGTGCAGTACTTGGCGAAGAACCTCTGCAGCTCGTACGTAATCGCGGCGATCACGGGCAGAAACGGGAGTTTCATAAAGAAAAACCCGATGCTCTGCACCACGCGTCCTCCGGGAAGTTGCGGCAAGGCGGACCCCACGGCGGAAAACACGAGGATGGACACGAGCGCGACCATGACGAGAAACGTCGTGCCGCATCGAGCGTGCAGCGTCGTTTTTGCGGCCGCGTTGGCCACGGTCAGCTCTTCACCAGCTTCGTAGGTCGAAATCGCCTTGTGTTCGGCCCCGTGATACTGAAACACGCGGCGAATTTCGGCGATTTGACGAATCAAGAGCATGTAGCCGACGACGATCAGCAGCTTGGAAGCGCCCGTGATGGCTTGAAAACCAGCGGATTGAACATCGAGACCCAGGCCGAACAGCTTGTTGATCCCCTCGGCGCCAACTTGCGGAAGCGCAACGAAGAGCCCGATGGCAAAAAGGATCGAGAGCGCTCCAACGCCTCCCGCACCTTTCCCACCACCCGCAGCCGGCCCTGGGTCTCCCGCGGACGTCGCAAGCGCGACAGCGCCGAGCGACATGGCGGTGAAAACGTTCGTCGCCGACGGAGGCTTGGACTTGGGTTTGCCCTCGTCGTCCAGGTCCTGCTCGTACAGATCGGCCGACCACTTGAGCGCCTGCGAGCCAATCTTCAGCGATTCGACCACCGTCACGATGCCTCGGACGAGCGGCCACGTGCGCGGCCCCTGCGCCAGTGTTGGCATGGCTCGTTCGCGGACGATGAGCTCCCCAGAGCGTCTACGACAGACGATGGAAAGCGAACGTGGGGAGCGCATCATGACTCCCTCGATGACGGCTTGTCCGCCGATGTAAGGGCGCGAGGCGTCTTGGCTCATCGGCAACCACTGTAGCGCGTAGGATGCTCGTGCGGGAGGGAGGGGGCTCTACACAGCGTGCAAAGATCTGCTTTGAACGCTGCAAACCAAGATGGCTCGACCCAGGGTCGCCTCGTAGCAGTAACACCACGAAATACTGGCGAACGAGGTCGAGCCATCTGCTTGATGGAGCTGCTCGGATACGTCGAAACGAGCAGGCTCAGGACGACTTTTGCGGCGTCGCGTACTTCCTGCGGAAGCGCTCGACACGACCCGCAACGTCCATGACCTTGTGCTTGCCGGTGTAGAACGGATGGCACGCGGAACAGACGTCGGTCGTAAAGCTGCCGCGCGTCGATCGAGTGACGACGACAGCGCCGCAAGCGCAGTTAATCGTCGACATCACGTAGTTGGGATGGATGTTCTGCTTCATGGCTGGTTCCCTGGATCGCAGCGAAGGGCCGGAGCTAGTAGCACGCCTCCGCTCACGATCGCAAGGAAATTGGTGTCGCCCTTTCCGCTTTGTCCACCCAGTACTGGCTTCGGCATGATTTTTTCCGCGTCGGAGCAGAAAGCCGTCAACACAGCGTTGACGCGGGGGCCCTTGTGGTTAGTTTCGTGCCCGAACTGAGCCGCGAAGCCGGAAGCTCACCGAAAAAGGAATGATTCCGCAGGGTTACGGCTCAAGGATGTTTGCGTCGGGGTTTGGCTCTCCCGGCTAGCCAGCGCCGCGGCGCTCCGCGGTCGACTCTTTCGGAGGATTTCATGGGCAAGATTATCGGCATCGATCTGGGCACGACGAACAGCGTCGTCGCGGTGATGGAGGGCAAGGAGCCCAAGGTCATCGTGAACGAAGAGGGGTCGCGACTGACGCCGTCGGTCGTTGCGTTCGACGACAAGGGTGAGGTGCTCGTCGGGCAGATCGCGAAGCGGCAAGCAGTCACCAACCCGCTCAACACGATTTACTCGGTCAAGCGCTTCGTGGGCCGCCGGTTCGACGAGGTGGCGGAGGAGACCAAGCGCGTTCCGTACAAGGTCGTCAAGGGGAAAAACGGCGACGCGAGCATCGACATTCGCGGCAAGACGTATTCACCGCCGGAGGTTTCGGCGAAGGTTCTGCAGAAACTAAAGAAGGCGGCCGAAGACTACCTCGGGGAAAAAGTGACCGAGGCCGTCATCACGGTGCCGGCCTACTTCAACGATTCGCAGCGCCAAGCAACGAAAGACGCCGGGCGCGTCGCGGGCCTCGAAGTCAAGCGCATCGTGAACGAACCGACCGCAGCAGCGCTTGCGTACGGGCTCGACAAGAAGAGCGACGAAATCATCGCCGTCTACGACTTCGGCGGCGGCACGTTCGACATCTCGATCCTCGAAGTGGGCGACAACGTCGTGCAGGTCATCTCGACCAACGGCGACACGCACCTTGGTGGTGACGACGTCGATCACATGGTGATGGATTGGCTCGTCGCCGAGTTCAAGAAGGACACGGGCATCGACGTCGCGAACGACAAGATGGTGCTGCAGCGTCTGAAGGACGCAGCGGAGCAAGCGAAGATCGAGCTGAGCAACGTGCAAGAGACGACGATCAACTTGCCGTTCCTCACGGCCGATGCATCGGGGCCCAAGCACCTTCAGAAGCAGCTCAGCCGCGCCAAACTCGAGCAGATGATCCGGCCGCTCATCGAACGCACGATGGAGCCGGTTCGCAAGGCGCTCGCGGATGCAAAGAAGACGGCGCAGCAGATCGACGAAGTGGTGCTCGTCGGCGGTTCGACGCGTATCCCGCTCGTGCAAGAGACGGTGAAGAAGTTCTTCGGGAAAGAGCCGCACAAGGGCGTGAACCCGGACGAAGTGGTTGCGATCGGTGCGGCAGTTCAAGCCGGCGTGCTCTCGGGCGACGTGAAGGATTTGGTGCTGCTCGACGTGACGCCACTGTCGCTCGGTGTCGAAACGCTGGGCGGCGTGATGACGGTGATGATTGCGCGCAACACGACGATCCCGACGCAGAAGAAAGAGATTTTCTCGACGGCAACCGACAGTCAGCCTTCTGTCGAGGTGCACGTGCTGCAAGGCGAACGCACGGAAGCTCGGTACAACCGAACGCTCGGCAGGTTCCACCTCGAAGGGATCATGCCTGCGCCGCGAGGTATGCCGAAGATCGAGGTGACGTTCGACATCGACGCGAACGGCATTTTGAGCGTGCACGCGAAGGACATGGCAACGGGCAAGGATCAACGCATCACGATCACAGCGTCGGGTGGGCTCAAGGAAGACGACATTCAACGAATGGTTCGCGAAGCTTCCGAGCACGAGGCGGAGGACAAGCGTCGGCGGGAGGAAATCGAGCGTCGTAACAAGCTCGACAACCTTTGCTACACGATCGAAAAGACGGTCAGCGAGAACAAGGACAAGCTGCCCGAGAGTGACGTGTCGACGCTGAACGGGATCGTGGCCGAAGGGCGTGCGGCGATCGAGAAGCAGGACGACAGCGCGGTGCAAGAAGCGCTCGAGAAGCTCGAGAAGGAAATGCATCGGGTCGCGAGCGTGATGTACGAGAAAGCGGGTCCGCAGGGAGCTGCTGGTCCGGGTGCACCAGGCGCGGCACCGCCTCCTGGTGGTGACAAGGCCAAGGGCAAAGACGGCGTGATCGACGCCGAGTTCGAAGAAGGACCCTGACCATCGCTCGATGCTCGTGGGAGCGCCGGTGCTGAAACACGGCACGACGCTCCCATGATGCGTTCTACGCTCGAACGACGCCGCACGAGCGCGACTTCATCCCACGACCGATCATGCTGAATCGCGGCCCAACGAGGGCCGTGGTTCGTCACTTGGCGACTGCGCGACGACTACGGAGCGGGGGGCACCGAGTCGTCATCTGGAGGCGGCGTGGGCAGTTCGATCGTCACGTCACCGGGTTTGTCTTCGGTGGGCCCGGGCGCAGGTGACGGTTGAGCGGATACGGATGGCCCAGGTTTGACGGGCTTGGGCTTGTTCGGTGCCCAGGGCTTGCCGACGAACTTCGTCGGCTTGCTCGTCTCGGGCGCCGCGAAACTTGCAGACGGCGGAGGGATGACCACGACGGGCGGAGGTTCCGGCATGGGGACGGCCGAAGCAGACGGCATCGTCGTGGCCTCGGGCGGAGGCATGTTCGACTGGACGACGTAAAACGCGACTGACCCAGCGGCCAAGACAAACAACACCAAGACAAACCCGAGCGTTTTCCGTTTACGCGAACCATCCAGCTCGGGCGGTGCCGAGATTCTGTCGCTGCTGACGATGGCGGGCGCGGTCGTTGGTGCGGCGGCCTGAGCTTGCGAGGCGGCTGGAGCGGGCGCGGCCGGCCCTGGGCCGAGCATGCCGGGTTGAAGCACCGGAGCGCCAAGACTCGTGCCCCCCGTAGGAGGCGGCTGGCCCTGGGCTACAGGAGAACTTGGAGCCTCGGGCGACGTGGGCGTCCCGATGGCAACCGGCGTCGACACACTCGTCGTGGGAGCGCTCGGTTTGGGTGGCGGAGCGGCAACCGGAGCGGGTGATGCAACGGCGGAGGATGCTTTCGCAGCCGACGGCGCGCTTGGCGATGCGGTGGCAGTTGGACCTGGGGCGGCGGCGACCGGCGCGAGTACCTCGGGTGATGTCGTTTCAACCGGCGGTTCGTCATCGAAGTCGAAGTCGAAGTCGTCGATTTCCTGCTCGGCAATCGAATCCCGCGTCACCTCGACGATTTTGGGTGCGACGGGTGCAGCAGCGGGCGTGGGAGTGGGCAGTGCAGGCGGTTTGCGTACCGATGGAGGCGCCGGGGGCGACGGCTGCAGCCCAGGTTTGGTTCCACGAACCGACGATGGTGCAGGTGTGACCGGAGGAGGCCGAACGGACGTGGGGCGAGGAGGCAACGCGCCACGCATGGCTTCGGGAACCGATGCCACGACACGCGCGAGAGCTTCAGCCAGTTCCCGTGCGCTCTGAAATCGCTTGGTTCGATCTCGGTCGCACGCCTTGGCAAACCACGCATCGAACGCCGAGGAAACGCCTGGAAAAACGTTCGACGGCACCGGCGGATCGGCGATCGAGATTTTGATGAGCAGATCGCCCACGCCCTCACTATCGAACGGCAACTCGCCAACGACGCACTGATACGAAATGACGCCGATGGCCCACAGGTCGGTTCGAAAATCGACTTCGGAAACGCCCTTGACCTGCTCGGGGCTCATGTAGTGAGGCGTTCCGATGAGCGTACCGAGGCCCGTTTTCTGCATCGTCGCCTTGGCCGGATCGGTGACTTTCGCGACGCCGAAGTCCAGCACTTTGACGATTTCTTCGTCATCGTTGTTGCAGAGGAAAACGTTCTCCGGTTTCAGATCGCGATGCACGATGCCAGCGGCATGGGCACGTGCAAGGGCACGACAAACCTGCGTGATGATCTTGGACGTCTCGCGTAGCGACAGGCGGCCACGCTTGTCGAGGCGCTCGAAAAGGTCCTCGCCGTCGAGCAACTCCATGACGATGAAGGGCTGCCCTTCGTCGATGCCGTGATCGAGGATCTGAACGACGTGCGCACTACGAAGCTGTGCAGCAGCCGTCGCTTCGCGCTTGAAGCGCTCACGAGCATCTTCGCGCTTCGCCAGCTCTGGGTCGATGAGCTTGACGGCGACGTGCGTGTTGAGCGCCAGATGATCGGCAATCCACACAGCACCCTGCGAACCCTGCCCGAGGGGTCGGACAAGCCGATAGCGGTTGCTCAGGACTCGGCCTGCCTCGAGGCTCATGAGGGGTTCGTAGAGTAGTTTGGCCCGAGGGTCGCTGTCGAGAGTGGGGCGCAGTGATTCACCCCGTGGTCTCCCTCATCAAGTCGCGCCACGCTTCGTAAGTAAGCTCGGGGTAGATGTAATCCCCCTCGAAATTCGTGTGGTGCAGCATGCGTCGTGCAACGTCGAAGATGAGCTGGGTCACGTCTTCGTCATGCGTGGCGGCGGCGAGCTTTGCTGCGTCTTCGCGAATCATCGCATGATGTCGCATTGCCACACCAACCTCGGCCCCGAGTCCTCGGCGCTCGAGAGACGGGAAAACGTTGCGCTCCTCGTAGGCCATGTGCCGTTCCATGGGTCCGCAAAGAAACGCCACGAGACTTTCCCGCTCGGCAAGTGCGGCTTCACGTGAAGACTGTGCGATCTTCATGAGCCGGCTAGCCATCTCGCGAGCGCGGTCTTCTTCTTCGAAGAGTGCAGCGAGTAACCGATCGTATTCCATGTCTCGAATACCTGCGTAGTTCAATTTTTTGCCGTTGGCGAGTGCTCACGCAATACGAAGGCACTTGCTTTCTTTTTTTCGGTTGATCGGGCCTTGGCGATCGCTGCGAGCCGGCTGGTCACGCCCTGGGCAACCATCGTCAACACCTGCTTCTCGAGAGCCTTTGGATCCTTCGGATCGCCACCAAAAGCGATGCGGCTTTTGGCACTGGGTCCCCCCTCGAGCCGACCGATGACCGTGCAGTGGATGCGCAACACATCTCCCTTGTGCTCGACGACGTACTCCGCAATGCGCGCACGCAAGAGCACCTTGCCCGACTTGCCAAAGTCTGCTTTGCGGCTGGCTTCCTTGAGCAGTCTCTGCAGGTGCTTAGCGAGCCGTGCACCATCCTTGGTGGTAGGAGCATCGACCCGGGTCCACTCGACCTCGGCTTTCGGTCGCGCTTCGGCAGTTCGAGGGCTCGCAACCACTGCTAGCACCACGAGAACGACCGGCATCAGCATCTGGCGTAGGCGAGGCATTCGTCCACGTTACGAACGTGAGCAGCCCTGGGCCAACATTGAGGCAGGCGAACCCAACTGTTCAGAGCCGGCCCAGGTCCACCAAACGGCCCCGTTGTAATGTCGGTTGCTGGCGGCCGCCAGCCGTCCGCCAGGCGGCCGCCACCCCGCGAGATCCATAAATGCATGAAATTGCTATGTTTACTTTTTGGCATGAAATTCGCTGTTGCTCGTGTCGCCATGACGCAGCCTCGCACAATCCACCAAGGCGCTACCTACCTGCTGACCCGTCGCGTTCTCCATCGCCGTTTTCTTTTGCGACCGGA
This sequence comes from Polyangiaceae bacterium, assembly GCA_016715885.1. Lineage (NCBI taxonomy): Bacteria > Pseudomonadati > Myxococcota > Polyangiales > Polyangiaceae > Polyangiaceae bacterium. The sequence continues at coordinate 268,573 of JADJXL010000018.1, read as the reverse complement.
TGCCGCAATGACGCACTTCATCCTTTATTCACTCGCTGTCGCTGCCGCACGGTACGGCATCGAAATCAATGCATTTTGCGCAATGTCGACGCACATTCATATGGTGGTCACCGACCCGCGCGGCGTGCTCCCGCACTTCCTTCGCTGCTTTCATCAAACCGTCGCGATGGGAACCAAATTCCTTCGGCGCTGGAAAGGAGCTGTTTGGGACAATGCGCGAGCGAGCGTCGTCCAACTGTTGACGCCGCAGGCCGTTGTCGAAAAGGTCGCGTACACCCTCGCGAATCCAGTCATTGCCGGAATCGTCGAATACGCACACGAGTGGCCTGGAGCAAAAAACCGCATCGAAGATATTGCTTCAGCAAAGCTTCGAGTGACTCGCCCGACCGTTTGCTTCGACCCCAAAAATGCGAATTGGCCAGCGGAGTCCAGCATTCAAGTTAAACTCCCACCAATGCTTGCAGAAGTGGGCGTGGAAGAATTTCGAAGTGTCATTACCACGATGGTGGTCAACGAGGAAATGAAGGCTCAGAAAAAAGCACGTCGAAAGCGTAGCGCAAAAAAACACGATGAATCGCTCGTCTCACCTTACAAACGGGCAACGAGCGCCGAACCGGAACGGAAACACAACCCCACGTTCGCCGTTGGTCACGGCAATCAGGAAGCCCACGACGCCGCCGCATCTGCGTTGCGGTCGTTTCGCACAGCCTATCGAAGAGCGCTCGAACAATGGCGTAAAGGCGATCGTTATGTGCAATTCCCGGAGGGTACGTGGTGGATGCGAGAGTTTCACGCAGCAAATGTCGAAACTCGTGAATAGGCGCGTATAGAATGCCCGCTCGATGATGCGCCTCGGCAATGGCAAGCATAGCGAAGCGTCATTGCTCGAGGTTACGGTGGCATTTTCTTTTGCGGAAGAGCGGCATATGCTGCGTCTTCGGCACGGCACGTCGGCCGCATGCATGTCGGTACACGTCGTCGTAGGCATGCTCGAGGGCCACTTGCCATGACAGCGGCTACTGGTGCAGGTTTGTGCGATTTGGCAAACCGCAATATGTAAGCACCGACGTGCCCCAAGTGACGTGTGGCACGTAGCGGCCCTCGGTCGGATACACTCGCATCGCCGACGAAGCCGCGCTATGCATCGAGCACCCCGATGCAACGACCGCGAGCTTCGCTTGTGCCACACAACGCTCCGTCCTACCGATCCCTCCGATTTCGGCGGCGGATCGAGTGGACACTTGCGCTCGTGCTCGTGTCCGGTTCGGCTACTGCACAAAGCCCCAGCGCCAAGGCACCCCAACGCATTCCGACGCCACGCCTTTCGGTCACGGGCAAACCAACGAAGCCCGCGGCCAAACAACCCGCAACCGCGGCCACCCCGACGGCTGTTGCAGTGCCGACGCGATGGACCGCAGCACAACCCGACCCCATGGTTGACCTGGCGCTAACGCGTGCAAAGGCCGGCGAGCTGGATGCACTGGCCGCATTGTTGATTGCCGCATCCCTCGACGAGCGGGCAGCCCTGGGCAAAGTGCGTACTGCCTTCCGGGCAATTAGCGCTACAACCTCTCCTATTGCTGACGATGCGCGATGGCTCGCGGCTGTACTTTCGCCCGCCAGCTCTGGCCCAACCTGGGCTGGTTCAAATGCGATCGCTTACGATGTAGCCACGGATCCCACAGGCCTGGTACGCTCTTTCGCGATCCTGGGGCCATTTCCGGACAAGGGCGACGGCATTCATGCAAAAGAAGGCCCAGAAGGACCAGGGCAGTCGTTCATCGATACGACCGCGAAGTATTCCTGGGGCGTGTATGACGTTGGCTGGCGAAGAACGCTCCCAGCGTCAGCGTCCCCTCGAGGGCTGCCCCTAGATCTGTACATACACCCCCGTACGGAGATGTGTACGTACCTGGCAACCAAGGTCGTTCTCTCTGCAGCCACCAAGGGCCCAACGCCCATCGTCATGCACGTGGCCTCCACGGGCAAAGTCCGCGTCATGTGGGACGGTGCCGACATCGCCCAGAGCGAGGACATTCATCCACGGCTCATGGTCGATCGCTTGGCCGCGCGCATCGACGTTGGCCCAGGGCCACACCTCGTGGCCCTCAAGGTGTGCTCGGGAGCATTACAGGACGAAGGGCGCGTGCGCGTGCGATTCACAACCCCCGATCGCAAGCCAACCGCGGTCACGTCATCCTCCAGTTTATCGGGGCTAAGCATATCGCCGCCGCCTCCCCCGAAAACCAAATCCACAGGCAAGACCGTATTCAAACTTCCCAAAGGGGTGACCCGGGTCGCAACGTCTCTCGAACAAGGGCTCGATGTGGGAGCATCGCCAAAGCCCGATACCGCATTGCGCGCAGCCATCCTTCGCACGCTTGGAGGAGCCGAGGACATGCGTTCTCCTCGTGCCCCAGGGCTACTCGAAGCCGCCGTACGCGACAAAGCAACCTCCCCGGATGTACTCGCATTGGCAGGTTGGATCTCTCCCTTTGGCGCCGAACGTACAGAACGCCTCAACCTCGCCATCGAGCGCGGCAAGGCAGCCCAGGACCACGCCACCGTAGCGTTTGCCCAACGCCGGTTGTTCGAGTCATCGCTAACGGCTCGACTTCCCGACTGGGCGCTCGCCCGGGTCCGTGAAGCCCCGCTCGCTTCGGCCACCGACCTCGAGGCCCGGCTCCTCAAGCTCGCCGGCCGCGCGCGCATGGGTGCCCAGGGCTCCCGCAGGTCGGACCGCGAGCAGCTCCAAGCGATGACCGTGGAACAGCGTGGTCGAGCGCCCGTGGCGGTGTGGGCCGAGCTTCTCGACGCTTCCTACGGCGATGGGCAGTCCCTGCTGTCCGCGGCCAGGCGGCTCGCAGGCCTCCGACCCGATGCCCGCTCCAGCCAGTTCGTCGCAGCGCATCGAGTCCTGGGCGGCGCGGAGCTCGAGCGAGCAGCCGCGGATGTCATCGCGCATCAACGCTCCGCCGATGACCTCATCGCCATCGGCAACCAGCTTCTCGACGCAGGTCGGCATGCCTGGGCGCGTGAAGTGTTTTTCTTGACGACTCAGCTCTCTCCCAACAGAGCCGCCGCTTTCCACGGTCTCGCAACCGCGCGCAAAGCCGTTCGGGCCGACGAGCTCCGTCAGGGCAAACCCCCGTCGGAATCCCCCGAGCTCATCAAGGAAGCCCTCCTTCGAGCCCAGGCCCTCGAGCCCACCGATGCTGCACGCAAGGCTGAAATCGCCCTGCGCACCCAGCGCGGCGCAAGTCAATCCGCCATGCCCGACGAACGCGCCATCGTCCAGCCAAGCGTATTCTTGTCCCGGGCCAAAGCTGCACCCGCCAACAAAGCCGACGTCTTCGACCGCCAGCTCCATTGGACGCGCTACGTCACCTATCACTCGGACAGACGCGTGTCGCAACTCATGCATTTTGCTCGGGAAATCGTCGTTGAGCCCAGGACCGAGGCAGAGCTCACCGAGCCCGACGTTCCCGCCGAGGGCGATCGCACCGAACTGCTACTCGCCCGGGTCCACCGCAAAGACGGCTCCATCGGCCTACCCGAGGAACAGGCCGGCGGCGGCCGCGGCGTCTACATCCGCTGGCCCAAACTCCAGTCCGGAGACGTCGTCGAAGTCGCCGTACGTTCCTGGACCGCGGGCCCCGTCGGCCGCCGCGGCGACGCACCCTACTACTTCATCGACACCGCCGGTTCGACCGACACCCATCCCGTCCTGTTCAACGAGGTCATCGTCGACTCGCCCAGGGCCGCCCCGCTCGCCGTCGACGTCCTCAACGGCAAACCCGATCGCGCAGACACCAAGACCGAAGGCGACCGCATCGTCCACTCCTTCATCTGGGACAAACCCATCAACATCCCCGACGAACCCCTTGCGCCTTACATCATGGAAACCGTCCCCCTCGTCGTCGGATCCACCTTCGCCGGCTGGGCCGATTTCCGCGCCTGGTACAAGAGCGCCATCGAGGGCTTTTCGAAGCCCGATGATCGCGTCAAAGAGCTTGCTGCCGAGCTCACCAAGGGCAAACAAACCCGCGACGAAAAAATCCGCGCCGTCTTCGATTACGTTGCAGACTCAATCCGCTACGTCAATTATGTCTCTGGCGAATCGTGGCTCCCCAATCGCCCGCAAGTATCGCTTGCGCGCAAACAAGGCGATTGCGACGACAAAGCCATGCTCCTCATCACCTTGCTCGAAGCCATCGGCATTCAGGCCACCGAAGTCTTGATTCAGACCAGATACGCCGGTCAATCCGCACTTTTGCGCAGCGAAAAAGTCGCCATTCCTCTTTTCGATCACGGCATCGCATATCTACCCGCAAAAGACGGCGCACCCGCCATGTGGCTCGACGCAACCAGCCCGCAAAGCCGCATTGGTCCACTCCCCTCCATGGATGCCCGCACGCTCGCGTTTTTCATCGACGACGGCCCACCCAAAATGATCGAAACGCCACGCAGCTCCCCGGACGACCACGGCATCGAAGCCGATTGGAAACTCGTTCTCGAGCCCTCCGGTGAAGGCAAACTCACGGCTGTCGAAAAGCACAATGGTGACGCTGCATTCGAATTGCGCACCAACCTCGTCGAACCCGACGCTCGCCGTCAATGGGTCGAGCAATACCTCACGGGCAAATGGGTATCTGGCGTCGAAGTCGAAAACGATATCGGATTCGATGGCAACATGCCGAGTGGCGCCGCACGCCTCCGTTACCAAGCCAAGAGCACCGCAGCCCTTCGCCGTGAAGGCAACGAGCTCGTCGTGCCTTTAGCGGATGCCATTACATTTGCCTCACAGCTCGCGCCTCTGCCCCAGCGCACTTTGCCCGTCGTTTTACCGGCGTTCCTTGCACCTCGCCGCGACATTCGCACGCTCACCATCGTCCCGCCCGCTGGATACGCTTTTGCTGAATTGCCCCCGGGCGGAGTTGCAAATGGTGGCGAATTTGGCAAAGCAATGATTGAATTTGCCCCTGGTGAAGCAGGGGCGGTCGTCGTCAAACGCACCGTCATTTTCGACCTTTCTACCATTCCCGTTGACAAATACCAAAAATGGCGCACCTGGCTCCAGCGCGTCGATGCCATCATGCACCGCGCCGTGCGCCTCGTACCCGGAAAAACCGAAAAAGCGTCACCCGAAAAAGCTCCCGAAAAAACCTCTGGCCGCTAACCCACGACGAGAACTGCACATGATCCCGCTCAATCCTTCATGGACTCGGCTTTTGCACAAATACCAAGACGATCATCGTGACCCCAGAAACCAAGCGTGCCATAAAGTTGGCATTCCGCTCATTGCACTCAGCTTCCCCGTCGGAGCTACCATCATTGGTTTGCCCCTAGCCGCATCCATGTTCACCGTCGGCTGGGGCTTTCAATTCGTTGGACACGCATTCGAAGGCAAAAAACCCTCCTTCGTCGACGACAAACGCAGCTTGATCATTGGCCTCCTCTGGTGCCTCGACAAGTACGGCGTCCGCATTTACGAAGAATCTCCCGCCGCGTGACCCAATCCCATCCCGCGCGAAACGCACACCCATGAGGCAGCATGGCGCTACGAATGCCATTCAATAAAATACTCTCCCGCTTCGGCCTCGTGCCCATGACGCTCGCCGCCATTGCGTGCACGCCTCCGCCCGAAGCACCTCGAACGCCCCAAAGCGCCAAGCTTGCCGAATCGTTCGTCGAAGCTTTCGACGCCGAATCCATCGATCCACTCGCTGCCTCCAAATACGTCGACGCCATCGATCGCGCCGTGGCCAATCCCCGCGATCCCGAATCGCTCGCCACGGCCATTGCCGCCATCGATGCCCTCGTTTGGCGCGACGTCGATCCCATGGGAATCCCTGGTCACCAGGGCATTGCATATCGATCCAGCGATGCGTTTCCCATCGTCGTGGATCGCTTGCGCGCCGCATTCATGGCCGCCGGCGAAAAACTCGACAGTGACGAAGACACCGGCCACCTGCCCTTCGTACGCGGCATCATTGCAATGGCGCTTCACGAGCTCGCGCTCCACGTCGGCCAAGATCAAGCCGCCATGGTGTGGGGCGAACGCCGAGGGTGCGCTCGCGTTGCTTCCATCGTCGCACCCCTTGATTGGGCCGCGCTCCGAGGTTTGTCCGAACCATCCCCCATTGCAGCATCGGGACCGTTTGCCGCCACCTACCCCGGCCCCAAACCTTTCTGGGCCACCGTCGAACCGCAAATCATCCATGCCAATACTTGCCTCCTCGACCCGAGCGCCACCATTTCATTGCCCGGCCTTCGCGCCATCGTCGTCGATATCGACAATCCCCGCCCGCAACGCATTCATTTCGCGCTTTCATCTTCCTCCGCCGCCGTCGTCGATATCGCCGGCACCCGCATCATCGAACGCGGCTTCGAATCCGGCGACAGCTATGTCACTCGTTTCGCCAATGCTATCGTCCCTCGAGGCCGCGCGCGCGTCGTCGTCCGCGTCGGTTACATGAACGATGGCAACAGCATCGAGCTCGACGTATGGGGTGACGACGGTTTGCCCATTGCCCTTCGAGCGCCCAATGCGGGCGATGTCGCAACCGTAACCGCCGTATCCAATGCCACCGCAGTCGAAATCGCTCCCGCAAGAAATGGTGAACCCTCGTTGTCGCTCGCCGTTGCTGCATTGCTTGGCGTCGGAGAAGCACGCCACGCCGAACACTTGCTCGAAACAAGCGCCCTGACCGAAAGCATGTCGCCGCGCTTGTCCCTTCTTGCCTCGCGCGCCACGGCCCAAGCCGACGACCTTCCGGATACGAAACAAATCGAACGATTGCGAGCTTATGCCGAGCGCACCTTGAAGGATTCTCCTTCTGCGTGGGAAGCTCTCATTACGCGCGCAGCGCTCACGGAACGAAGGCGCGCAGCCGAAGGCTTGGCCGACGCATTGATTGAGCTCGGCGTCACGCCACCAGCCAGCGCGGACAAACCCGCCGCTGACAAGCCACTAACGAATCCCATGCTCCTCGCCTACGTCGCTGCCGCTGCAAGACGAGGCAAAATCACCGATGTCGCCGAAGAAGCCTACCGCAAGCTCGAAACGATCGTCCCAGGATCCCCGCTTCTTTCGCGCGTCGACACGTATCTGCACAATCGTGTCGGAATGGACGCTGTCAAAGCTGCTTGTGAAGGCGGTAGCAGTCGCGCCGAGCTTGCATGCATGCACGCGCACCAAATGCGCGGAGACGCTCGCGCGGCCCTCCAAGAGCTCGGCCGAGTGCGCCATTTGCGCAATTCGCCCGAAGCGTACCGCGAGTATGAAATTGGACTCCACATTCTCGCTGGCGATCTCGATGCCACCATTGCAGCGTACGACAAAACGCCGCCCGCCGAACGCCGCATGCTCGAAGCTTTGGGGTTTGCCGCCGGAAAAAACCGACCCGATATCGTTCGTCCTCGACTCGCCCGTGATCAACTCATCGCGCGCGATGCACCTTATGCCATTCCCATTTTGCGCCGAATTCTCGCGCTCGAACCGGATCCCGCTGCGGCCCTCGAAATCGAAGGCAAGCGCCTCGTCGACGAAGATCGGGCCGCCAATGTCATGCCCGGCGCGGCGACGGCCGTCCTTCGTCACCTCGAAAAATATTCTATCGAGCCCAATGGCTTGATTCGATTCATTACGTACGACCTTCGCCGCGTCTCCGGGACGACCGACGTTGCCGAAGGCGCCGTTTCGTATGGCCCTTCATTCGAAGCCAATGTCACGCAGCGCGTATTGCGCAGGCGCATCCACAAGCAAGACGGCCGCATCGTCGAGCCGGATCGCATGGCCGCTGCCCAAAGTCACAGCGACCTCTCGCAACTCGAAAAAGGTGATTACGTCGAACAAATCCTCGAAGGATTTGCCATACCGGACGTCGGCGGACATATCGTCGCCGACGGCCCGGACCTCATGCCGCTACGCACGGGCGTGCGTGAAGCGGAAATCGAATTGCGCCGTCCCGCGTCGCTCGATTTGAGTTTATGGGCGCATCCGCTCTTGGGCAAAAGCAAGGAACGTGTCGATGGAACAGACAAAGTGAGCGTCTGGCGCCTCGAAAACCACGAGCCTCGCCGAATGGAAGACGGCGTTTCGCGTTTCGAACAAGCCGTTACCGTGAGTTTCGGAACGCAAACGTGGGGCGCCATTTCGAGGCTCGTCGATGATCACATCCGTTCGCTCGAGGACAAGGATCCCTACGTGACGCGGTTTGCCCACGAAGCCGCGGGCGAACTTGCCAAAACACCCTCCCGAGCGCTCGTTGACAAAATCGTTTCGGCCGTTGGAAAACGCGTCAAAGTGCCCGGTGGAGCCGAATTGTCCGACGTTGCCGCTGCGTATTCGTCCGGTCCTCAACGCACCACCGCACGCACGGTGCTCGAGCTTGGACAAGGCAGCCGAACGCTCGTCGTTTGGCGCGCACTTCGCGAGCTTGGAATCGATGCCCGCATTGCCGTTGCGGAAACCGAACCATTCAGCGGATCGCCCAACTTTCCCCCGCACGTGGGCCGATTCCGTTATCCTCTCGTCGTCGCACACTTGCCCGACGGCGAATTGTGGATCGACGCCGATGTCGACGGTCCTCCTTTGCCGCCCGGTCGAATCAGCCCCGAATTGCGCGGTCGAAAAGCATTGTTATCTGATGGCCGAATGCTCGACGTCAAAAGCGACGCTTCGGAAACCGGCGATCGAATGGATTTGCGCCTCGCGCTCGATGCCTCCGGCGTTGCACGCGGCACGCTCACGATCGAGCTCCGCGGCCGCGAAGCGCAATCGCTCGCCGATGCGCTCGACACGCGTGTTGGTTCCGACAGGCGCGAAATGCTACGCGACGTCGTATTGACCTGGGTCCCTTGGGCCGATGTCGAAGACGTTTCGCTCACCTCGACGGAAGGTTCGTGGGAAATCACGGTGCAAGCAAAAATTGCCGGCCATGCATTCACGCAACCCGAAACGAAAGACGGTAAAACCATTCTCTTGCCCGGATTCGAGCCCGTGCATCTCGCTCGCGGGTATGCCAGTACGCTCGCCGCGCTTTATGCTTCCCAGGCAGGACGTGAAAGTGCTTTATCGATCGAACGGCCCATTCAATATCGAGTGCGCCGCCGCATCGAGCTCCCCAAGGGCACGGTCGTGATGCGTCCCGCCGCGCCCCTGAAACTATCCAATGCCAGTTTGAACGCTTCCCGCTCGGGCACGTACGAAAGCAATGTCATCGAAGAAGAATTCGTCCTCGATTTGCCAACGGGAACGATTTCCGCCGCTGATTATGATGGATTCGTTCATCGCATTCGTACCGTCGACGATGGTTTCCTTGCGGGCACCCGCGTAAAGATGACGCCGTGATCGAAATGAAATCGATGCATCATGCGCCAGAACCCCAAGGGCTGCGCCAAAACGAACCACTCGCGGGGAAAACCACGTTTTCCGTAGGAGGCTCCGCTGCGTATTGGCTCGAAGCAAGCGACGAACAATCGGTCCAAGAGGCCATTGCTTGGGCCAAAGCGCGCGCCAAAGGCCTCACGGTGCTCGGCGGCGGCTCCAACGTGCTCGTCTCCGACCGCGGAGTCGATGGATTGGTCTTGCGCATGGGCATTCGCGGCATTCGCCACCAAATATCCGGTTCGCGCGTCCATGTATACGTCGGAGCCGGCGAATCGTGGGATGCATTCGTCCAAAAAGCCGTTACTGAAAATTGGGCGGGTGTCGAATGTCTTTCGGGCATACCGGGTGACGTCGGCGCCGCTCCCATTCAAAACATCGGTGCATATGGGCAAGAAGTTTGCGAAGTCATCGAATCGGTTCACGCCATCGATAGGCAAAATGGGACGCCCGCACGTATTGCCGCGAAAGACTGCGAATTCGGTTATCGCGACAGCATTTTCAAGGGTGCAGCGAATGGTCGATACATCGTCGTTGGCGTATCATTTTCGCTAAAGCCTAGAGGAGCCCCCGCCATTCGTTATGCCGAGCTTCAGCGATACATGAAAGAGCTCGGCAAAGACGACGCGCCCACATTGACCGACGTCCGCGCCGCGGTGCTCGAACTGCGTCGTCGCAAATCAATGCTCCTCGATCCTCGCGACGAAAACGTACGGAGCGCCGGTTCGTTTTTCATCAATCCAGTCATCGACGATGCGTCATGGGCAATCGTTCGCTCACGTATCGAATCGGCGGGCGTTCTTTCACCCGGAGAAACCATTCCGCAATTCAGTGCGGGCCCGGGCCGCTTGAAATTGGCTGCTGCGTGGCTCATCGAACGAGCAGGTTTTTCCAAAGGATACGGCGATGGTCCGGTGGGACTGTCGACGAAACACACGCTGGCCATCGTCAATCGAGGCGGCGCCAATGCAATGGATATCCTGAGCTTCGCGCGCCGTATTCGTGATGGCGTCTGCGATCGTTTCGGCGTGCAGCTCGTCCCGGAACCCGTCATGCTGGGTTTTACCCGAGACGAGATTGGGGATTTGGTAGCGAAGCCGGCGCTCGAGTGATACGACGGTTATAAGCTCCGTCAAAGTGGATTCATGTGTAGGTGGAACACCAGATTGTGAGTTGACCGTATTTGTTGGGTGGGCCGTTGAAGTCCTCTTGCAAATCATGGTGCATCGTCGATATTTGGCGACATCGCCATGCTCGTTCACCGTTCGATTTCCGCAGCCGTCATTTCGCTCGCCCTGGTGGGTTCATCCGCGCGCACGGCACTTGCCAACATGGCAGCTCCCGTGCGGGATCCCGGACGTCTCACGAGTCCGCGCATGGACACAAAAACCCCTCTCGTCGTCGAGGAGGAACGGCTGTCGTTCCAGTGCCAGGAAGTGTCGCGAGTACCATCTTGCTCATTCGAAGCCCGATACCGCGTGTTCAATCCTTCCGCCGAGCCCTCCGGTGGACACGCTGCCTTTTATGGACTTCATGCCGATGCTGTGGAGGTAAAAGTCGACGGGCGTCATGCGAACGTCAATCTAACGGCCGATGAGGTCAAGGCTCTCGACGAGGACGTCGCGGCCGCATCGGGTTCGTCGCAGCAAAGTACATTTTGGGAACGAACGAGTTTGGCCGCCGATCGGCAAGGGTTTTCCCTAACGGTGCAGCCGGGGGCGCGCGTCGAGGTCGTCGCGACCGGGTCAATGGTTCCCGGACAAACCATTTATGGTCATGGTTATTCATATAACCCTGCGGAGGGGCGGCATTATTTCCTCCATCGGGGCGATCCCGAGCGACGTATCCACGAATTCGAATACCTCGTTTCACCCATTCGCACATGGGCAGCGGTTCATCGAATGGTGGTAACGGTGCGTTATCCTTCGTCGTGGACCATGTATGGTTCGTTTTATGGAACCCCAGAGCGCTCGGCAGCGACCTGGGTCGAGCGTAAAGACGGCGATTTCATGACGTCGACAGCAACGACCGACGGAAAGGTTTCGCCCGACGCAATGGGCAACGTGCTCGAGCTGCGGTTCAGCCTGCCCGGGGATCGAGTCGAGCACGGTGGGCCGTTCGTGGGCCTCGGAGGCGCTCTCGGTTCGATGGACAAGGGGGAATTCAGGATGCGATTCGGTTATGAAATGGCAGCTCCATGGTGGCTCGTGGAGTCATTGACCGTGGATACTGATTTTAATCAACGCCTCGTGCTCGCAGCCAACGCCGAAGCTGCGCTCCCGCATCTTTTCTTCGTTCTTCCGTCGCTGAGCGTCGGTGCCGGCCTGCCCGTGCAAGTTTTACCCACGCCGACGGTCGGAATGAGGTTTTTGGCGGGTGTTCAATTCCCATTCCTCGGCTTCTCGACGTCGGTCGACATTTTTCCGGGCCTGTCGCCGCAGGAGGGCCGATATCAGGTCGCATTGCTCGGCCGACTATCGCTCTGAGCGTTTTCTCCGAAAATTCGAAGTCTCGACCCACGGCATCCCAATCAAATAGCCTTGCGTTTTCGGCATTTTGGTTTTACCGCTACGAACCCTTCGCGGTACACTTCGACGAGACGTCTTTGTAGTGTTTCCGAAATGTCCGCAGGTACCGTCGGCATGATGTCGGTATTGCCCCGCTCGAGCTGCGATGTCGATTTCAGGAAGTCTTCAGCTCGCCAAACATATTCGCCCCCCGACCACGCGTGTGACGCTACGAGAAACCGCTCCCCATCCTTCTCGAAATGAGACTCGATGACAGCCCAATGCGCGTTGAGTCCCTCGAATTCTCCGGGATTGCCCTCGTCATCCACGTCGAATGCCGCCAAACAAGGCCGCTGCCGGTCGAGCGCCCCTATCAATGTGTCCAGCGTAAAATCCTCGTGCACCACCGCTTGATAACCGAATTCCGTTGCGAGCGCAGCGAGTTGCGTAGCAAAAAACATTTCGCCTTCGGTCGTGTATCCTCGGGTGCGAGCAATTTCGAGCAGCAGCGTATGCGTGTCGGGGGCGAGCGAGTGGCTGTCGTGCCGAAAACTGTCGGACTCCTGCACCAGCACCGTCGTCGACGACGGATCGCGCATTTCCCAATAGTCCATGACCATTCCTAGCGCATACAGGCCGCATGTCGGACCTTTTTGCACGCGGCCAGGAACATCGGCGCCTCTACGCAGCGCACGAAACGCCAAGCGTGCGATTTCGTCGCGTTCCGACGGCGGGAATTCCTCGACGTTTTCAAGCGCCGCCGACGGCCGTGCTTTCACGTCTTCCGGTGGCAAACCTTGGTTCGTGTTGGGAAGTCGGTTCGACATACCGGCATGATATCAGCCATCCAAGCGTCATGAAATCACTTTTCGTGGCGCTCCGCGCGCCCATCCGCGTGTTTCGCAAATCGACCCTCGTCACGACCATGCACGGGACCGCTGCTCGACCAGGGCCAGCCTCCGAAACGCGTGCGCTGATAATCCGAAAACGTCCGCTGAATCTCCTCGCGACTGTTCATCACGAATGGACCATGCTGCACCACCGGCTCACCAATGGGTTTTCCCTGTAGCATCAAAATCTCGCATTCGTCCTCGCCGGCAACGAGCCGCAAATCGACGTCGCTACGCACGCGCACACCGACATGCGAGCGCATTTCTTGCTCGCCGATATGCAGCGACGAACCGCTGAAAAAATACAGCGTGCGCGTTGTTTTTTCACCTTTTGCCCGCGGCAACGTCCACGATGCGCCGGCTGCCATGCGTATATTCCAAATGGCTACGTCCGCATCGTCTCGAGAAGCCCACGAATGCGGCGGCGGTGATGGCGCTCGTTTCCCATCAAGCTCGCCCGCGATGATACTCACCTCGGTCGTTCGGCCCGCTTCGTCGGTCAGCGTGCAGCGCGGAATGTCGCCACTCCACAACATCGTGAAATACGCTGGTACCATTTTGTCTTCGGCGGGTAAGTTCAACCAAATTTGAAACAGCTCGAGCGGGTTGGGGTTGTCTCGCTCGATCAGCGGGAACATTTCGGAATGCTGAATGCCTCCACCCGCGGTCAGCCATTGCACGTCACCTTTACCGAATCGAGCGGTTGCACCAAGCGAATCGGAATGATCGCAATACCCACGGCGAACGATCGTCACGGTTTCGAAACCGCGATGCGGATGCTGCGGAAACCCCGGCACCACATCACCGTGGTACATGTTCCAGCCGTCTTTACCGGCAAAATCCTGCCCAATGTTACGGCCAGCCAAGGGCGCCGCTGGCCCCATTCGTTCGTTGCCTGCAGGATACGCATCGTCGTGATGCGCGCAAAACAGGAATGGATCGGTCGTTTCCCAGGTAAAACCAAGCGGACGGACATCGAGGATCGGATCGCGCATTTGGTTCAGCTTAAGGTCGAAATCTCACCGCGCAAGCCACCGAGCAAACGTCCTGGTTTCCCACGGCGACGGCGCAGCAGCTTTCAGCGGGTCACCATTGATTTTTTCATTTTCGTGCTCTTTTATTGCTCTGTCTCCAGACACCGACCCATTGAAAATCACTTTTGGTCGCTCTCGCTCTTTTCCTTCATCAATCGTTCGCCGCGCACGGGCGCGCTCAGCGCCGGCACGCTGAATTCCACGCGGAATATCGGCACGACATCGCTCCACACCACGCCTTGCCCCTGCGTCGTGTCGAGCGACAATTGCGTCCGCGGCCCACTTCTCGCGCCAGTATCGCTGTACTTGATGGCATACGCAAACGTGCCCGCTTCTTTGCCTGGTTCTTCGGCAAACCCCGAGCTCGACATCGACATGCCTTCGAGTTTGTCCGAGGACCGATACACGGGCTTACCACCGCACTGCACCGACAAGCTCGGAATGCGCGGCTTTTCACCCTTGCTCTCCAGCGTGGCCGATACGACGCACGGAGCTCCCGACCCAGCCCCAAGGCCATTCGCACGCGTCACTTTGCCATTCCATTGCACGTCGACGCGACGCGCCGGTACTTCGGGCTGCGCTGGCACGGGTTGTGGCTCGGCCTTGGGCACGGGCACCTCGGCAATGGGAACCGCCGGTGCTTCGACGACGCGATTCGGTGGCGTATTGACCGGTCGCATAACGGGCTTACTGACGATCAGAACGGATGCCATCCCCGCGCCCAATAAAACGACGGCAGCGGCCACAACCAAAGCGACCCGCGACGAGTTTTTGGGACGAGATGCTCCACCGAGCGATTCGAGCTCGGTGCGCATCATGCGCAAGTTGCCCTCGGCCTCGCGCATGCGCGCTTCGATTTGCGCAATCCGAGCGCGCTTCGCTTCGTCGTCTTGCTGCGAGCGCCGAGCGTCCTGCAAGTCTTGTTCGAGGCCCTGAATGCGCCCGCGAAGGGCATCTCGTTCGTTTCGATAGGTCATGGGCGTCTCCGTAGCTCGAGCGTATCACGCCGAGGTCCCTATCGATGCAATGCCAAACGAAGTTTTCCCATTGCAGCGGGCGGCGACCGCATTCGCGCGCCATTGAACTTTCCATGACACACGTCCCCACGCGACGCGCAATGCGCGCTACTCTCCCGCTCGTGGCCGCTTCCCACGATCCCCCCGACAACGCCGCTGCCGATGACCAAGAGGTGCAAGAAGGCGCCGACGACCCGCGTAATTTCCGCAGCTCGAGAGCCCACAAAGCCCTCGACGAAGACCAGCTCGACGAGCTTGCCGGCCGCATCGCAACGTTTCCCGAACCCATCGCAGCTTTGGCGGTCGGCATCGAAGTCGCCCGCGCAGACGGCGATGCCACGGGCATTCGCAAACGCCTTTTCGAGCTCGGCATTGGCATCGTCCGCTATGGTTTGTCCGTCGCGCTAGGCGCGCTCGCCGCAAAACTCGGAACGTCTTCCGCGCCAAAACCTCTGGCCGAATCGCTCGGACGCGCAGCGCGCATTTCCGACGGAACCTGGTGCGACCTCACGCGCACCGCTGCCGGAGCGCTCAAATCACACGACCCGCAAATCGCGCAAAGGCTCGCATTTGCTTCGCAAAAACCCCTGACCGAGCTCGTATCGGCCCGCAACGATTTCATTCATCGTGGAGGCTCCGGAGACAACGCCCTCGACAAACTCATGGCGCTGCTCGAAACGACCGACGCGCTGCTCGAAATGTCCCTGCGTCATGTCGTGTCGCTCGATCCACCCACGTTCGAAGTTCGCATGGGTACGCCGCTTCGAGGTGGCGTGTGGCGTAAGACGAAAAGCCCGGTTCCCGAAGGTGTGGAAGCGGGCATGGCGTACATCGTCCGCGAAGACGGCACATGGATGCCCGTTTCACCTTATTTGCCGCTCGTCGACAAACGCATCGTCTTCGCCGATGGCCCGCATGCCCCCGGCAAACCCTGGCGCTGCGTGGATCCCGAATCGGGCGAACACCGCGAATATCAACCCATCGATCAAGCCATTCGCAAGCTCGTCGGCGAAGACAAAAATGCTCCGCAAAAGTTGTCCGATAGTCCGCGCCTCGTCGGTCGAGAGGCCGCCATCGGCGCGCTTGTACGAGCTGCCGAGGACGCCGCGAAAGGCAGCGTGCGCATCGTGCTCTTGACCGGTTCGTTCGGCGTCGGAAGAACTCGTTTGGCGCGCGCAATCACCGAAGCATCGGCAGGCTTCGGGTTTGGCCGAGTCATCGACGTGACGTGCTCCGCCGAAAGACGAACGCCGCTACGCGCACTCCGATCGGCCATCGAAGGCGCCAAGGGCCTGGGCAAACTGCGCGATGCGATCGGACGAGCGGTCTCGGTGGAAGCAGCGATGACGCGAGCCGCGATCGATGCGTCGCTCGAAGCCATCGAAGAGGCGCTCATCGATGCGAGTTTGGAAGAACCAACCGTGTTGTCGGTCGATGATGCTCAATGGGCCGACGAACATACGCTGGGGCTGCTGCGGATGCTTGCGGATCGCGCCGTACGCAAAGCGCGCGGCAAGCTGCTCGTCGTGGTGACCGTACGAGACGAACCCAACCCGAGCGCCGCGCTCCGTCGCTTCGCAGGTCGCGTGGAACAAGGCGTCGGCACGGGGGCATCACACATGGCGCTCGAAGCCCTTTCGCCAAAGGACGCATCGCAACTCGTGCAAAACGTCGCTCCGATGGCGCGCGAGATCGAAAAAGTCGTCGTCGATGGAGCAGGTGGAGTGCCGTTTTTCTTGGTACAACCGCTGCTCGTTTGGAACGAGACGGGCGTGCTCGTGTGGAAAGACGGCAAGTGGCAACCACGCGATGAATCGATCCTGCGTTCCGCAGTCCCGGGCGTGCGGGATCTCCTTCGCGCAAGGCTCGAATCGTTCTTCGACCCAGGTTCGGATGGTGAACGCGCAGCTCAGCACGTGCTCGCATGCGTCGCGCTTTACGGCGGAGGGCTTCCCGTCGAACAGCTCGTGGCCGCCGTCGAAGCGGCCGGGACAAACGATCGAGCTGCCGAGCAGGCGCTCGAATTGCTCGTCGAATCAGGGCTGCTCGTGGTGCGCGGAGAACGGCAGGAACACGGGTTCGGCCAAGAGATCATGCGGCACGCCGCGCTCGAAGATCTCAAGCAAAAACCGTGGTTTCGCCGCGTGCATCGCAGTTTGCTCGAAGCGGTTTCTCGGGGCGAACAAGCCGCCGACAACGCACCGTTTCTCGCGGCTGGATACGAATCGCTCGGTGATCGCGAAGAGGCTGCGCGATGGCTCGGCAGCGCCGTTGCGAGTGCTCTGGCGGGCGGGGCGTTCGAGCAAGCGATCGAGTTTGCCGAACGGCTCGCGAAAATCGCCAAGACGAGCGCCGAACGAGCGCGTGCGGAGCTTTCCGCAGTCGATGCGCTCGTGCGCGAGGGACGCGCCGGAGACGCCAAAGAACGGCTCGAAAGGATTCCGCTCGAAGGCGTTTCCGACATCCACGTACGCATCGAAGCGCGTGTGCTCACGTTGTCGATTGCAGCGACGCTGAGGCACTTGCCCGCGGATCACGATCCGAACCTCGTCGCCGATGCCGATGCTCACGGCGAGCTTGGTTTGCGCATCGAAACGAGGCTCGCGGTGGCGCGCTTCGTGCGCGGTCACCGAGGTCTCGCGCTGGCCGAAGAGGCGATCACGCTTGCGGCGGATGCGCCGCTCGATCTGCGTTACCGCACGCTCGCGATGCGCCTGGAAATCCTGAGCGAAGTGGATCCGAGTGACTACGCGCGGTTTTCTCGCGCCGCAGAAATGGCGCGTCTGGCTGCTCGCGACCTGAAGAGCCCGTGGGCCGAGCTCGATGCAGACAACTACCTCGCGATGGCGCAGTTCCACACGGGAGACTTTGCAGGTGCAATCACGATGTTCGACAGCATCGCGGAGCGCGCAAAAGCATTGAAGTTCGGGACGATTCACCGCGAGGTGTCGACGAACAGCGCCGTGGCAGCGTTGCGCATGGGCGACCCGGCGCGCGCTGCAAAGTCGGCCAAGCTCGCAGCAGACACGGCGCGCGCTGCGGGCGACGTCGTGACGCTCACGGCTGCGCAGTCCGCATGCTCGGATGCGCTGCTTCAGGTAGGCGATCTTCAAGCCGCGAAAGCTGCTGCGGACGAGGCGATCGAGATTTCTCTCGCCGGTGGGCACGACTATCACGCCGCGGTATCGCTCTTGCGTCGCGCTGAGATTCTCGCGCGGATGGGAGACGCTGCGGCAACGGACGATGCAGCGTTGGCTCGTGCCCGCGCCGAACATGCAGGTGACACGGACCTCGTAACGCGCTCGGAAATTTGGGCACTGCTTCACGCGGCTCGCACGGGCGTGCCCGATGCGACGACGAAGCTTGCGGATGCTCTAACGCAAATAGAGAGCTCGAAACCAACCCTTCGAGCTCCAACGAAACGGCTGCTGGATACGGCGCGCCAAACGCTCGCGTCGGTTGTGGCTACGTGACGACTACTCGATCAAGAGCCCGCCACGCGACTTTGGTTTCTTGGGCTCGCTGCCGTCTTTCTCGATGAGCAGTCCCCCGCGCGTCTTGGGTTTTCCGCCGTCGCGTTCGATGAGGAGCCCACCGCGCGCCTTCGGAGCCTGCGACGCGTAACGCTTGGCCGCGTCGGCATACCCAGCGAGCGTCGTGTGCTCGAACGTGAAGTTGTAGACGATGAGCTTGTCGCCAGGTTCGGTCACCGCGCCGATCGATGCGCCTTCACCAAACCCGCCGCTCACGTCGAGCTCGAGGCCTCGCGTGCGGGTGCATCCGCCCGAAGAAGGTGCCGCATCGAGCTCCAAACCGCGGCATTTGCGATCCACCGACCCCGTCGTCGGAAGCGATTCGAAGCCGGCGAGGAGTTTGTCTTGACCGATGTTCGTGGTCTTTCCTTCGCGTACGCGTGCAAGCGCTTGATCGAGCGATGCGAGCGGCGTGCGTGATGCAGCGAAGTAGACGTGTTCGATCCCGATGTCTTTGTCGTTGACGCGGAACTTGAGATCGCCGTTCGGAATCCGAATTCTGGACTCGCCCGCGAGCGGGTTTGTTGTTCCGATCCGTTCGTCCGGGAAGAGCACCGATACTTCACCCTTGGACGATTTTTGAAAGATGTACACGTACGCTTTGGGCATCACTTCGACCCAGAACCACACGCGAGCCTCCGTGGGCAGCGGTGCGCCAGGACGAACCGTGATGCGTTGCCCGCCTGCGTCGGGGGGCAAGTCCGCTTCCAGCGCGAGCCGCAAGGCGACTTCTTCGACGCGGTCTGCGGGGGGTACGGTGTGTCGGTAGAGCGAATCGAGCGCTAGGACGCGGTCGTCGTCGGAGGGAGCGGTTTTGACTTTTTCGACGAGGACCGGGACCTTTTCGAGCTTCTCGCGAATCTCTTTGGATTCGGTGTTGTATTCGGTTTTGTTGAGCGCGCAGGCGTTGTAGTCGCGGCAAAGGCGCGTCTGGACGGTGATGAAACGTTCGGTCGCTTCGTTGATGCGCCGCAGAGCGGTCTCTTCGAACTTTGCCGCTCCTGACGCGAGGTTCATGATTCCAAACCCACCGTCGGCCTTGTAGCCCTGGTAGGACACCTCGCTGGAACAGTCGACGCTCGGGCGTGGCTCACCGCCGCATTGGACGTTGCTCGCGGTCTTGACAGTGCACGCGGCGCTGGCGAGGACGATGGTGGCAACGGCGGCTGCGCCGCTGCCCAGTTGAAAGAAGCTTCGGCGATGAAGCATAGGATCGCTCTGTGGGGGGCTGAGGGAACTGAGGTCGAACGCGCGTGAGACGGTTCGGCCTGTCAGTTGATGGTAACGGATTTCGTGACGGCGACAGGCGAGCCCGAGAAAGGCGGAACCTTTGCGCCGCGGAAGGCGGCAGCGATGCATCCGCCAACAGCCGTCCCGGCAAACGGGGCACCTTGCACGACGGAGGAAGTCACGTTGCCGCTTGGTGCAAACGTGACCCTGACTCTAGCGGTGCCCGTGGGGCCATCGGGCTTCTTGCAACCCCTGGCGGCGCCAGCAGCGCCGCCAAGCGCCGAAGACGCAGCGGCTCGGTTGAACTCCGCGCCTCCCGCAGGCGGCTCTGGGGTGGGCGCCGGCGTTGGAGTAGGCGCAGCCGTGGTCGCCGCCGTCGTCGCCGCCGTCGCGGCAGTACCGGACGGTTTGCCCGTACCCGCTGGCGCCGGGCCGCCGGAAGCCGACTTGTTCGTCGTGCCCGGATCGCCACCCGCAGGCGGTGCGGTGTTTGCCCCGGCGGTATCGTTCGCCGCAACGGTCTGCGTTGGTGTCGGTGTTGGCGTCGGCGCGGCCGTCGTTGTCGGTGCAGCCGATTGTGTGGCCGTCGCGCCCGCCGAGTTTGCCGTGGTACCGTTTTCCGCGGTGGCCTCGGTGTCCGAGGGTCGCGTCAGGAAAAACGCTGCTGCTCCCGCAGCCACGACGCCGATGAGAACGCCCACGATGATCCCCACGGGGCTCTTCTTCTGCGCCGGCGGCGGATACGACATCATCCCGCCCATGGCGGCAGCCGGTGGCGGCATGCTTCCACCCATCGCCATCGGAGCCTGCACCTGCGGCATCGCCTGTGGTGGTGGCGGAGGAGGCTCGATGACCGGCGCCATGATCGGCGGAGGCGCAAGCATCGCCCCACCCATGCCACCGCCGCCACCGAGACTCATGATGTCATCGAGGCCGCTGCGAGCTGGTTTCTTTTTCGGGCTCAGGTCTTCTGCGACGGCCTTCTCGGTGGCCGTGAGTGCGGCGAGCGAGAAGAGCACCGAGTTTTCGTTGCGTTCGCCGACGGCGCGCTGATCGGACGATCTTGCCGGACCCGCTCCACCACCATCGAAGGGACTGCCGCCACCGGCACCGAACAAGTCTTGTCCCCCGCGAGCTGCCTTGCGTGCCGCGGTCGGAGCAGCGGCAGCGGCCGCAGGTTGTGGAGCATAATGCGCCGCAGCAGCCTCCGGAGCCATCGCGACCGTTGCGTTCATGTCATCGTCGGTCGGAGGCGGCGGAGCGGCCGGTGCGGGTGCGGGCGCGGGCGCAGGCGCTGCATGCGCCGCATGCATCACCGACTGCAACTCGGCCACTTGCGAAAGCGGCTGCCAGTCAGCCATGCCGTCTCGCCAAACGTACGTGTCACCGGTGATCGTACCCGCAGCAAAAGCTGCCGCGATCTGAGCAGACGACATCGTGCGTTGGTCATCATCGGCAACGTTGACCGTCCAGTCACCGCCACCTCCACCACCGCCCATATCCGCCGTCGGGTCTCCCGAGA
Source organism: Polyangiaceae bacterium (assembly GCA_016715885.1). Taxonomy (NCBI): domain Bacteria; kingdom Pseudomonadati; phylum Myxococcota; order Polyangiales; family Polyangiaceae; species Polyangiaceae bacterium. Next base: position 247,450 of record JADJXL010000018.1, on the reverse strand, counting down.
AAACGCGGGTTGCGCCGTCTTCTTCCTCGGATTCCGCACCTTGACCATGAGCATCGACAGGTGCGGGCTCGTTCGCATTGACCACGATCGCTGCGCCGCACTTCTTACACTTGATCTTGACGGTCTTCCCGACGACTTTTTCGTCGGCAATGGTGTACTTCGCCTGGCAAGACTGACACGTAATCTTCATTGGGACGGTTGCCCTTCGCGATTGCGCGCATGATGGCACGACCGAACTTCGTCGTGCCCTTTATCCACAACCCGGTCGTCTACTACGGCTCTACGTGCGCCGATCCCGAGCATAGCGGCTTGTGGCAGATTCGATCAAGCTAACGTGCAATCGAACGAAGACACTTGATTGCGCTTCACACCGAGCCGCCATTTCCAGCGTTTTTTGACGCAACTCGTTCACCCGTTCAGTGCCGCCGGCGATCGACGGCACGCCGCTTACGACGCTGGCCGGCCACGACCCGCTCAGGGTAAGTTTGTCGTGGGCGAAGACTCGTTTGGCCGAGACACACGGCCAAGCCGTGGTCGACACAGCGCTCGCGACGATGGATCTACGGCCGAGCAAAGTCGCAATTCGTCACGTCCTCGGGCGATGATGCTTGCGCCGCGTGACGATCCTGCGTGCCAATTGACGTAACCTTCAATTCCTTCGATTCTAAAGCGTTGGAACGACACTTCCTTCGCCACGCACGACGAGGTCTTCGATGGTAACGACACGCGGCTCACGGTTTGCCCCTCTTCGCATGACAGCATCGCTCGCGGCGATGCTTTGCGCTCTAGGCGGCTCCTCCGCGGCGCTCGCGCAAACATCGAGCCCGGACCGCATTCCCGAGGCATCCGGCGCGGGCGCGGACTTGCACCTCTTTCGGCCAGCCGTCGACGCGCGTGGGTTTTTCTCGGTCAACGGCGCCAGCGTCCTACCGCATAAAGCCATCAGTTTCGGCCTCGTGCTCGACTACGGACACGGCTTGCTTCCACTGTCTCCAGGACACGGCACCGAGTACATGGTCGACCATGCCTTGCAAGGCACGTTCAACTTCAACTACGGCCTCTTCGATCGCCTCGTCGTCGGTCTCACCGCACCCGTCGTGCTCAATTGGGGCAAGTCAGTCACCGACATCGGCCCAGGTGGCACCGCAAACTACAACGCGTCGGGCCTGACGGCTCAAGCGCTCGGCGCCTTCGCCCTGCACGCAAAGTTCATGATCCTTCCGCCCACGAGCGTCATCGGCTTGGCGCTCGTGGCTCAAGGCGGCGTCGGCATCGGCCAAGTACGCAACTTCGCGGCTGAACCTGGTTTTTATTATTGGCCTCAAGTCGTTGTCGAAAAGCAGTTCGGCGAGACAAACGTCGTTCGTCTCGGTCTGAACGCAGGCTTCCGCGGTCATACCGGGCCCAATGCTTCGTTCGGCACGGGAGCGGACGGCAAACCCGTCTTGTCCTCGGGCGTCTTCGAATACGGCAACCTTGCAACCGCCGGTTTCGCGGCTGCCATTCGCATCTCCGACAAGTTCGACCTCACGGCGGAGACCTATGCGACCTACTTGGCCGGCGGTGGATCGGACAGCCGTCAGCGCCTGAGTGCCGAGGCGCTTGGTGGTTTCAAAATTTTCGTCCAGAAAAACACGTACCTCTACCTCGCAGGCGGCATTGGATACACGCCGGGTTTCCAGTCGGCCGATCAACGCGGGGTGCTCGGATTCGTCTTCGAGCCCTTCATGGAAGATCGCGATGGAGATGGCATCTACGACGATGTCGATGTGTGCCCGGACGAACCCGAAGACAAGGACGGCGACGAGGACGCGGATGGTTGTCCCGAGCAAGATCCGGTGGACGAACCGGTCAAAGTGCGCACGGGCGACAGCGACGGTGACGGCATTTTGGACGTCGAGGATCAATGCCCGAACAAGCCCGAAGATCCCGACGGCTGGATGGACAAGGACGGCTGCCCCGAACCGGACAACGACAAGGACGGCATCCTCGACGGAGACGATCGCTGCATGAACGTCGCGGAAGACAAGGACAACTGGCAAGACGAAGACGGTTGTCCCGAGGACGACAACGACGCCGACGGCATCCTCGACGGCAAGGACAGTTGTCCGAACGAACCGGAAACGTTCAACAACGTCGACGACGAAGATGGTTGTCCGGACAAAGGCAGCGTCATCGTGCAGGACAACAACGTCCTCATCTTGGAAAAGGTCCAGTTCGAGACCGCAAGTGCCAAGATTCTCCCGCAGTCGTTCCCGCTCTTGGATGCCGTCGCGGCGGTGCTGAAGCACAGCCCGCACTTCGTGCTCGTCGAAGTGCAGGGACATGCCGACGTGCGCGGAGCTCCGGCGATGAACGTCAAGCTGACCCAGGACCGAGCCGACTCGGTCGTCAAAGCGCTCGTCGAGCGTGGCATCGACAGGCAACGCCTACGCGCCATGGGCTTCGGTCCCTACTGCCCGATCGATCCGGCCAACAACGCGACTGCGTGGGAGAAGAATCGTCGCGTCGAGTTCAAGATCGTGCGGACGAAAGACGGCCCCACCACCGTCGAGCTTGGATGCGACAAGGCGCGTGCGAAGGGCATCGTTTCCCCGCCGCCTTGATCTATCGTCGATGGCATGTGCAGCGCGCGTTTTTCAGTCCAAACCGCTCTTTTACTCGTTCTGTCGAGTTTGCTCACCGGGTGCATCGGTGACGACGAAGCCATCATTTTCGTCGAGCCCAGCGTGAATTCGCCCGAAGCGTCGATCGCTGGCAGCGTCCTCGGGTCCACGGTCACTGGTGCATTTCAGCTTCGCTTGGTCCTCGGTCCTCGAGCGAGCGGTTCGAGCACCGTGGCGATTGGTTCCGTGAACATCACCGATGCGGAGAATAAGACGGCGGTCGTGTCTGGGTTGTCGCTCGTGACGTCGCAGTCGTTTCCGCTCACGGTTGCGCCGAGCAGCGACGTGAAGCTCGACGTCACGTTCGACATGGGTGACAAGACGGTGCCGATGACGACGGTCGACGCGCTTTGCAAGGCGCCCGGTGTTCGGATTGCGGGCACGATCGACGACAGCTTGCAGGACGCGGCCACGCCATTTGCGTCCGACGTGTTTGCAGTGACGGGTTGCCCGTAGGGAACTACGGGACAAGGGTGCTGCCGACGCGCTACATTCCGCGGGCAAGGAACGTGGACGATGGCAAACGATGACCCGCGCGCGCTCGAATCGGACGAGCGGCATTTTTCCAGCGGCGGCTCGGGCGAAAGCTTGGGCCTCGACGAAGCAGGTTTGAGCGCTCTGCGTACGGCGATTGCGGCGTGGCGCGTGGGCCCCGTGGCGGAAGCCGAAAGACGCGTTCCTCCGCGCGCCAAGACGTTCACCACGTGGAGCGGAGTCGAGGTTCCGGACGTCGCGACGCCTGTGGACAAACGCGTCCATTACAAGGCCGAGCTCGGTTTGCCCGGGGAGTATCCGTTTACGCGTGGTGTCCAGCCGACGATGTACCGCGGCAAACTTTGGACGATGCGCATGTTCGCCGGCTTTGGAACACCGGAACAAACGAACGAACGTTTCAAATATCTCCTGGCCGAGGGACAAACCGGTTTGTCCACGGCTTTCGACTTTCCCACGCTCATGGGATACGATTCGGATTCGCCCAGGTCGCTCGGGGAAGTCGGCATGTGCGGCGTCGCGGTCGACACGCTTCGCGACATGGAGGTGCTTTTCGACGGCATTCCGCTCGACAAAGTCACGACGTCGATGACCATCAATGGTCCGGCGATCGTGCTGCTCGCGTTTTACATTGCGCTTGCGGACAAACGTGGCATTTCGCGCAAATCCATTGGTGGCACGGTCCAAAACGATTGCTTGAAGGAATTCATTGCGCAGCATGCGTGGCTCGTGCCGCCGCGACCGGCAATGCGTATCGTGACGGACATGATCGAATTCTGCTCCCGCGAAGTTCCGCGCTGGAATACGGTCTCCGTGAGCGGGTATCACATTCGCGAAGCTGGAGCGACGGCGGCGCAGGAGCTTGCATTCACGATTGCGGACGGCTTGGCCTATGTCGAAAGCTCGATTGCTCGCGGGCTCGAAGTCGACGAATTCGCGCCACGCTTGTCCTTTTTCTTCGACGTGCACAACGACTTTTTCGAGGAAATTGCCAAGTTTCGTGCGGGCAGGCGCATGTGGGCTCGTTTCATGCGCGAGCGGTACGGGGCACGCAAGGCCGAAAGTTTGAAGCTTCGAACGCACGCGCAAACCGCCGGCGTTTCGCTCACTGCGCAACAGCCCTACAACAACATCGTTCGCGTATCATTGCAAGCGCTCGCCGCGGTACTCGGCGGCACGCAATCGCTGCACACGAATTCGCTCGACGAAACCTATGCATTGCCCACGGAAGACGCCGTGACGATTGCGCTGCGCACGCAGCAAATCATTGCGCACGAAAGTGGCGTCGCCAATACCATCGACCCGCTCGGAGGCAGTTATTACGTCGAATGGTTGACGGACAAAATCGAAGCCGAGGCGCTCGATTACATTCGTCGCATCGATGAAATGGGCGGTATGGTCGTGGCGGTCGAAAAAGGTTATCCGCAGCGTGAAATTGCCGCATCGGCGTACCGTTTCCAGCGCGAAATGGAGGATGACGAACGTGTCGTCGTCGGCGTGAACAAATACGTCGCATCCGCGGAGAAAAACATTCCCACGCTCAAAATCGACGAAGAAGTGCAGCGCGCGCAATGCGCAAACTTGGCCAAAGTCAAAGCAGGCCGGAGCCAAGATGCCGTGAGGCAAGCGCTTTCGGCCGTACGCGAAGCCGCTCGAGGCACCCACAACCTCATGCCTCCCATCATCGCCGCAGCGTCGGTTTATTGCACCGAACAGGAAATTTGCGACGTATTGCGGGACGTCATGGGTACGCATTCGGATCCGGCCGAGTTCTGATTTGCACAGGCGCCACGGCGCAGAGGCGCAATTTTCAAATCCCAAGTTGGCAATTCTGGTAGCTATTGCAGAGACCACGTCTTTGCGACTTTGCGCCTTTGCCCCTTTGCGATAAATTCTTTATGAAGGCTGGCGCGCAGGTTTGCACCCATACACTCCAAAATTGCCTTCACTCGAACCATTCGATGCTCTAGGCAAGACCTTCGCCTCCAGTTACGATCCCGCACCATGCGCTTTTCGACGGGCCAGACCATCGGACGGTACGTCATCGAGTCGCTCCTTGGCGAAGGTGGCATGGGCGAGGTGTACCGCGCTCGCGATTCGAAGCTCGAACGCAAGGTCGCTCTGAAAGTCCTCCGCAACGATACCGATGGATCCAGCGAGGACTGGGAGCATGCGGTGATGCGCATGCAACGCGAAGCCCAGGCGGTCGCCGCGTTGTCGCACCCGGGCATCGTTGCGATTTACGACATCGGCGAACACGAAGGCAGTCCATTCATCGCAATGGAGCTCGTTGGAGGCCAGCCCTTGCGCGAGATCATCGGCAAAGACACGCCCATGGGAACTCGCTTGCGGATTTTGCTGGACGTGGCACGAGCGCTCGGGGCGGCCCACGAAGCCGGATTCGTGCACCGGGACATCAAACCGGAAAATATCCTGGTGCGCGAAGACGGCGTCGCCAAAGTGCTCGATTTCGGCATTGCACGAAAAACCTCGCATCGAGCGGATGCCAATATGCCAACGCTCGACATCCAAGGCGCGACCGTCGACGCGGCCCTCGTGGGAATGACGGCCGAAGGAGCGCTCGTCGGCACACCCGCATACATGGCTCCCGAGCAGCTTCGAGGTGAAACGGCGGATGCGCGCGCGGATCAATTCGCGTGGGGCGTCGTCGCTTACGAGCTTCTCAGCGGAAAACACCCATTTCAGACGGAAAAAGGCGCCGTGGGATTGCTCGCATCCATTTTGAGCGACGTGCCGCCGCCTCTTTCGGGAATTCCCGACGGAATTGCCGCCGTCGTCATGCGGGCGCTCGAAAAGGAGCCCGAACATCGTTGGCCTTCGATGCAAGAAATCGCCTTGCAATGCGAAGCGTTCATCACGGATGGCGATGTGCGAAAAGTGCCCACGGGACCTCGGCCCGAGCTCGCTTCTATTTCGCCGAGCCAAACGGGCAGCGTGACGCGAGAAACACCCCGATCGTGGAGCCGATGGCTGATCGGGCCGGTCGTCGGCATCATTGCGCTTTCTGCCCTTGCATTCGGACTCCGGCAGCGTTCGGCGCCGATCATCGCACCCGTCACATTGCCATCGGCGGCTCCCCTACCGCCCACGACCGCTACGGCGATCACGGATTTGCCCATTCCTGCGTCGAACAACGTGGAAGCGCTGGCTGCGTTTCGTGAAGGATTGCAATCCATCCGCGATGCACGGTGGACCGCGGCAGCCGCCGCATTCAATCGCGCGCGACAAGCGGACCCGGGTATGGCTGCGGCCCATCTGCGCTTCGCGGTGATTGGATTTTCCTATGAAGTCACGAGCGCGCGCGACGCTTATCGCAAGGCGCTTGGGCTTCGTTCTTCGTTGACGGAGCGGGATCAGGGTTTTCTTCATGCAATCGAGCCCGTGATCCAGCGCGAACCGAGTGATTATGGCGAAGCGGCCAAACGATTCGAAACGCTCGTCGCCCGTTATCCGGGCGATGCAGAGCTCACGTTCTGGCTTTCTCGGACCTCATTTTACCACAGTAGTACGCCGGAATCGTTAAAACGAGTCGTCGAGCTGAACGAGCGCTGCGTGGAATTGGACCCTCGATATGCCGACTGCTGGCAAACGAAGGCCAGCGCATTGTCGGTGAGCGGCAGGCTCGACGAAGCCGTCACGACGCTCGATGAATGCATCAAGGTGTCCGAGAACGGGGTCGACTGCCTGCTCGACAAAATCAGAATCGATTCGGTGCTCGGTCGTTGTGACGTGGTCGTCGAATCTGCGCGTCAATTGAAAACGAAGGATCCCTCCGCGCTGAATGCGTCCTTGCTCCTTGCCGAATCGCTCTACTTTTCTGGCGAACCGGAGCCCGTCGTGCGCGCGGCATTCGCGGACGCGGAACGGCGTTCGCGGGAGGCTGGAAGGCTTTACGAAGCGAGCAAGGCGCAGCTCCACCTGGCCATTGCATTCGGAGATTTCGCGACGGCGCTCGACCACGCCAATTCGATGGCCACATCCATGACCCTGCCCGGCCCCGCCGTTGCGATAGGGCTTTATTTGCTTCGCGCTGAATTGTATGTGGAAATGGGAAAAATCGCGGAAGCGGCAGCCGTTGCCGACGAATTTTTTGTCGAGCGCGCATTGCATCCCACGAATTCCAATGACATGCAAATCGACGCCACACTGGGCATGCACGCGCTTCGCCTTCGTGCGGGGAAGCTGTCGCGTAGCGAATTCGAAAGCCTGCGTGCTGCATGGTTGGCAAAGCAAAAGCCGGTGACGAATTTCGATCACTACATGGTTTGGCTCGCAGCATATGCAATCCCTACCGTTTTTCCCGATCTCGCCCAAGATGCCATCGACAATGCGAGCAAGATTCCGCGCAAGTGGCATCCGAGCACGATTCCCTTTGCAAAATCGCTGGCATCGTTTCAGGGTCGCGTGTTCATGCTCGCGGGCAGATATGCAGAATCATTGCCCTTTTTCGAACAGGGCTTACGCGTCTGCACGGTGGACGATGCAAGCTTGTGGCATACGCAAACCATCGCACAAACGGGCATCGCACGGGAAGCCACTGGGGACAAACCCGGCGCTTGCAAAGCTTATGAGCAGGTGCTTTCACGATGGGGTAAGTCCAAACAATCCGTAACGGTCAAAGATGTCCGAAGGCGTGCAAAAAAAATCGGATGTGAAGCAATGTCTGGCAAATGAACGCCTAGAAGGTTATGATCCAGTTTTCCCACGAGGACGACCATGACGTTCACGCCACGCCGCGCGCCTAGTGAACAGCGGACCGAAATCGATCGCATCCTGCGACACGCCGCGCTGCTCCAAGTCAAGCTCGCCGGCGTCGCGAGCCTCTTGCGGGAACGTGGCAAGTGGCTGTCGAGCGAAGTTGCCGACGATCTCGACGGGCTTTCGCAAGCTTTGGCGGGCTTTCGCAAAGCGACGGAACAGGAAAAGGAGCAGCAGAGCGCGATGCCGCGAGAAGCGCAAATGGCGCTTTTCGAGGTCAGCAAGTCCATCGGCGCGTCGCTCGATCTGCAAACGGTGCTCAACAACATCATGGACGCCGTCATCGAGCTGACGAAGGCCGAGCGAGGTTACCTCGTGCTCGTCGAAGACTCGGGACGGCAAAGCGTAAAGGCCGCACGCAACGTCGACCAAGACAGCATACAGAGCATGGAGTTTGCCTATTCCAGCACCGTCGTGGGCGAAGTGCTGAAGACCGGCAAAAGCATTCTGACGGCCAATGCGCAATCGGACGAACGATTCAAGACGAAACGCAGCGTCATGATGTTTCGATTGACGAGCGTCATGGCCGCACCTTTGCGTATCCGCGGCAAAGTCATCGGAGTTCTCACCGTCGACAATCGCGTTTTTGCTGGTCAATTCACGCAACAAAAGCTGGAAATGCTCGAAGCATTCGCCAGCCAAGCGGCCATTGCCATTCACAACGCGCAACTTTTCGGACAAACCGACGAGGCGCTGAAGCAACGTGTCAAAGAGCTCGAAGACGTCCACCGTGAGCTGAAACTTTCGCGCGAACGAGCAGAAAAGGGCCTTTCGGCCATCGAGCGCGAAATGCAAATGGGTCGGGTCTTGCAATCCGAATTTTTGCCGCGAAACTTGCCGTCCGTTCCTGGGTGGCAAATTGCCTCGCGCTTTTTGCCGGCTCGGCATCTCTCGGGCGACTTCTACGACGTGTATGCGCTCCCTTCGGGCGAATTTGCTTTCGCCGTGGCCGACGTGTGCGACAAAGGCGTCGGCGCGGCGCTTTTCATGTCGCTCGTCCGAGGCCTCTTGCGCCACCACGCCTCACTCGCCAAAACGCCAGAAGAGCTTTTGCAATGCATCCCACTCACAAACGATTACCTCGCGCGTAATCACGGCCATGCCGGCATGTTCACCACGCTCTTTTTGGGCATCATCCATCCAGAAACCGGCAAATTTCAATACATCAATTGCGGCCAAGACGCACCCATCGTCATTGCGCCAACGGGTGCCGAAACGCGCCTCGAATGCACCGCGCCCGCGCTCGGAGCCATTGCCAACCTCGAATTCGACTGCGCTCAGGTCATTTTGTTGCCCGGTGATACGTTCGTCGCATTCACCGATGGCGTCGTCGATGCCCTCGATACACGAGAAAAACAATTTGGCGAAGAAGATTTCCTGGATATCGTGCGGCACGGTTCGTCGTCCGTGACCGCGCTGCTCGGTACCATCGAAACGGCCGTGAAAAAGCACATCGGTTCGGCGGCTCAATACGATGACATTACGCTGTTTGCGATCCGGCGCAACCCGATGCATCGTGGCGATGCGACGGGCCAGCACAATGTGACTCTTTCCCGAGCGGCGCTCGCCGATGCATTGAATAAAACCCGCGTCTCCGAAAAATGACGGCTCACGCCCCCCGCTGCATACATACGCTTTTCGCCAGTGCCGTGCTCGTTTCTTGCGCCGGAGGAGCTACGACGGCGCAAACCCCCGAGCCGGCGGATCATCCCGTTGCATCCGCCGCATTGCCAGCGGCGACCACTGCGACGCTCGAGCCTGCCGATCCCGCGCCACTTCCCATCCCCGAAGCCGTCGAAGAGCTTCCACCGCGCATCGACGGCATGATCCTCGTGCCCGCCGGACCATTCATCATGGGCGCCGATAGCGGTGGACAACCCGACGAATGGCCGGCGCATACGGTGACGCTGCCAGCGTTTTACCTCGATGAAAATGAAGTCACCAATGAAGAATGGTCGAGGTGCGTCGCTGCGAACGAATGCCCTCCCCCGGAACCATCCAATGCAGACCGAAATGGACTCGGCCCGGACAAACGCTTTCGCGGACCCAGGCAACCCGTGAGCAGCATTTCGTGGTTCAGCGCCAGGGCCTATTGTGCGTTCGTGGGCAAACGACTGCCCACCGAAGCCGAATTCGAAAAGGCATCGCGAGGAACCGATGGGCGCCTCTACCCCTGGGGCAATTCGCCGCCAGGCCCGACGCGGGCCGTATTCGGGCAATCCGTGACGCTCGATGTCGGCACTCACCCGGACGGCGATGGCCCTTATGGGCACCACGATCTCGCAGGCAACGTGTGGGAATGGCTCGAGGACGTCTACGATCCCTTCGCGTACCGACGTCCCGAAGCATCGATTGGCCAATCTGTCAATTGCGCCGTCGCCGAAAGTGCGTACGCAAAATTGCGTAGACGAAATCAGCAAGGTTTTACGGGATCGAACCCCATTCCGACCGAATGTGAACGCGTGCTGCGTGGGGGCGCATTCAATTATCATGCGCTGGGCCTGCGAGCGACCAATCGTGTCCACCATCCGCCTCGCTACCGCATGGTCATGAGCGGTCTGCGCTGCGCGCGTGATGCCAATCGTCCGCGTGTGCACGCAGCAGAACCGGATGCCCACGGCCCCGAGCCGCAATCGAAACAGCGTATCGATCCATCGGAACGCGAGCGCACGTACATGCCCGTTTCACGTTTTTAGAATCTTCCGCAAGGTCAAAACAAGCCGTTTGGCAATGGGAACCGCATCGTGTACTTTACGTAAGGTCGGAAGGCGGGGCGCTTCCTTTGCCAGCGGTGCAGCATGGCCGAAGATCGTAACGGACTCGAGCGCAAGCGGGAAGAACTTGAGCGTACGCTGAGGCAGCGTTTGTCCGAGGGAGACCGCGACGGCACGGCAACGCGGGTGATCGAGTCGTATGGTCCTGAAATATATTCGTTTCTCGTCGCCGTGCATCGCAACGAAGCGGATGCGGACGAGGTGTTTGCCCTGTTCGCGGAAGCCTTCTGGCAAGCCCTCACGACATTCGCTGGCAACTCGACGTTTCGCACGTTTGCCTATGCGATCGCGCGGCGGCTTTCCTTTCGGTATCGACGCGACACGGCGCGCAAGAACAAACGACTGCACGCCCTCGAAAGCTCGAGCATGTCGCGCCTCGTGCACGAAGTCCGCACGAAGACGGCGGTTTTTCTGCGTACTGAAACGCGTTCGCGTCTCGTTGCACTTCGCGCATCGCTGCCGCAAGAGGATCAAGAGCTCTTGATGTTGCGCGTCGATCGCGAGCTGTCCTGGGATGCGCTCGTCGAAGTGCTTCGTGGCGACGACGAATCGCCGCTGACGCCCGACGTACGCAAGCGCGAGGCTGCACGGCTTCGCAAGCGTTTTCAGCTCATCAAGGACCGTTTGCGCGAGATGGCGCGGCGCGAGGGACTTTTGGGAGAGGCTGATTGAGACAGATGCGAAGTGGGGCTTCAACTGCGCGAGATGCATCAACCTTGAGTTACGACGACACCAACGACGACGAAGACGAGCCCATCGATTCGTTCTTGCGCGAGGTTGCACGCATCGACGATGTCCCTCAGACCCCGCGTGTCGAGGAGCGGGGAGGTCAAACGATTGCGGATCGGTACGTACTGCGTTCGCTCATTGGCGTAGGCGGCCAAGGTGCGGTGTGGGAAGCCGACGATCGACTGGTGGGCGAGCGTGTGGCCGTGAAGATCCTCCGCACGGCGTCGAGCACGAACGAGGCTCGGCTGCGGCGCGAAATTGCTATCTTGCGTTTGCTGCGATTGCCAGGTGTCGTACGGCTGCTCGACGAGGGACTCGACGCGGACGAGCGGCCGTTTTTGGTGACCGAGCTGGTGCCTGGAAATGCGTTTCCGGGATTGCCCATTCCTTGTTCCTATGCGGACCTCGAGCCCATTCTTGGTTTTTTGCTCGATACGCTGAGTCGCATTCATTCTGTGGGCATCGTCCATCGGGACCTCAAACCCGACAATGTCATCGTGCGTCCGGACAAGCGGCCCGTGGTTTTGGATTTTGGTCTCTCGGCGCCGCACGGCCCCGCTGCGGACAAGTTGACCGATACTGGGAAAATCGTCGGCACTTTTTCGTACCTCGCGCCCGAACAACTGTGCGAGCAGCGACCTACGGCGCGCACCGATTTGTATGCGCTCGGTGTGATGGTCCATTATGCGCTCACGGGACGTATTCCGCACGAGCGCAAGGACAACGACATGTATACATTCATCATTGCCCGCAGCACGCAGCCCGCGCCGAGCCTGCTCGACGTCGCAATGGACGTGCCGCACGAAGCTGCCATGGTGCTCGATCAGCTTTTGGCAACGGAAGCCGTCGACAGACCGAAATCTGCTGCCGAAGTCGCCTATCGGCTTCGCGAGCGAATCATTCCTTCGAATCGCCGCGCGAGTGTGCCGACCTTGTCGAAACGATGGACCGATTTCTCGGGGCGCATCCTCGATGAGATCGAGCTCCAAAAATTCTTTTCAGGGCCCAATCGACTTTTGCATTTGCCCGAGGATGCGGCGCGCGTGCTTTTTGGGCGCACCGGCGGCAATCCGGAGCTGGTCGAACGGGAGCTCGAAGCGTGGGTGCGCGCTGGCATTGGTCGCTGGGATGGCAAACGAGTCGCCATTCTTCGGGATACCCTCGAAGAGCTCGAAGCGGGGCTCGTCGTTGCTCCGGCGGGTGGCATTGGCGTGGAACCTCCGCAACTGTCGGCTCGAGAATGGGACACGATGGCTTGGATTGCGCTCGCAACGCCGCATGCAAACGCCGAACTCATTGCCCGGACGATGGATGCGGATCTGGACGAGCTTCGTATCGAAATTCAATCGCTCGTGCGGCGTGGTATCTTGCGGGAATTGGCCGACGACCATTACGAACCGACCATTTGGCCGGATATCAATGAGTTATGGCCGCCGGACGTGCGACGGCGTGCCCATCGAGCGCTCGTGGCAGAGTTGCCTCGAGGAGCGCCGGGGCGGCTCTTGCACCTTTTGGGAAGTGTCGAGGAGCTCGACCGTCGTGGTGCATCCGAGGTCGTGCGAGAAGTCGTAATTGCCGCGCGCCGATTCGCCGTGCAGGGGCATGCTGCACGGGCAACGCTTTTGCTCAGCGAAGGCGCTCGGGCATTACGAACGGTACGCGAAGTGCGCAAAGAGGCACGTTTTCAGCTATTTGCCACCTGGGTTGAAATTGCTCTCGCGGAGAACACGCAAGTCGCGCTCGACCGATTGCTGTACGAGCTCAGCCGCTCGAACGTTCGCAATGAAGAGCTCGAACACCTCGCACGTCTCGTGCGTGCAGCCGTTGCTGCAAGCTCGTCATCGGAGCGAGCGCTTGTCGAAGCCAATGCGGTGCCGCCGTTCGAAGAGCCGGCGCTCGAGCGGGGAAGGCAAGGGGTGCGCGTATTGGCTGCGCGTCGAGCGGCGCTCGACGTCGAAGTGGCGATGTTGGGCGAGGTGGTGGCGTGGGCGCAGGCATCGAATGATCGCGTCTCCCGCGCGCGAGCGGCGAGCTGGCTGGGTCAATTGCGATATCGCCAGGGGCGTTTCGACGAATCTGCGGCGTGCCATGCGACCGCAGCGAATGGTGAGGAATGGCCGGTGGCCAAGCTATGGGCGCGGATATTCGAAAGTGGCGCGCTGCTCGAAGCATTTCGTTTCGACGACGCAAAACGAGCGGCGAGCGAAGCGCGCGCGCTTGCGCGGCATTGCAGGCACGCAGTCGGAGAGGGTTACGCCGAATGGCTATTGCGAGCAATTGCGTACCGCACGTGCACGCTCGATGAAGGCCCTGTCGATACCGAGTTCGTCGACGTTTCGTCATGGGTTGGTTCGGCGGATTTCGAGGCGCTGGTATGCCTCATGGAAGCCGTGGTGGCAATGCGCTCGGGACAGCGAAACGTCGCGCGAGAGCTCGCAGAACGTGCCTATCGTTCATGGCAACCACTGCACGATCGAATCGGGATCATGTTGAGCGCAGCCGTTTTTTTATCGCAAGGCGGATCGCTCCCTCATGCGCAAGTAGAGCGCATCGTCGATATGACCGTGACGTGTGCAATGCCGAGAATGGGATTGCAGGCGCTCGCCCTGCTCGCGGCGGGAGGCATTGCGGTACCACGTGACCAGGCGGTGATCAGGTCCATGGCAATGACGGTTCCAGAAAAACACTGGTCGCACCGATCGGCCATTTTGTCGGTCGACGAAGCGCTCGAAATGTTGGCGGTGGAATAAGTCCGCCGGGACGATTGTTCGCAACGTAATCAGACATTTCGATGGGGCGAAGCAAGAGAAAAAAGGGCAGGCACGCGCGGGACGGTGGCGCCTCTGCGGTCTTGGACGAGAAAAAGGCGATTCTCCTTCGAGACCTCGGTCGCTCACCCGATGAACAACCCGTGTTGTCGTTGCCATCGCCGCTATTGCCTTGGGGAGGCGTTTTTGCGGTCATCGTGCTCGGGGTATTCGTTCGGTATCTCCGGGCGAATCCAGGGCAAATCGTTGTCGCAGCAGCCATTGCGCTTGCCGTGGTCGTCGCCTTGCTCCTGCCGCGCAAGCTCCTATTGGGCAACGACGGCTTGCTGCTCGTCTGGTGGAGGGCGCGATTCATTCGTTTTCGCGACATCGATTACATAGAGACGACCGACGGATTCTATTTTCATCATCCTGGCATCAACATCGTCTTCAAAAATGGCAAAGCGCTGGCTTTTGCCACGAGCGTTTTCAAAGAGCGCTGGGCCGAACGGGACGCATTGATATCGCTGATTCGCGTGTACGTCGAGGCTGCCGCCAACAAGCTTCCTCCGCAAACGAATCAAGCCTTGTTTCGAGCAGGACGAGACCATACGGCATGGGCGCGCGCGCTCGTGGCGATGGGCCATGGTGCCCATTTCGATCCTCGCATGCCGGCGGTTCTCCCGGACGATTTGCTTCGAGTTGCCGAAAGCACCGATGCGCCCACGGTCGACCGAACGGCGGCCTTCGTGGCGCTCGCCGCGGCGAAAGACAGCGCTACGGTCAAACGTTTGCGTGCGGCGCTCGAACACACCGTTGCTCCTGCGGCTCGATCGGCCCTTCGCGGAGCGCTCGATGCAGGTAGCGACGAAGCACGAATCGCCAGCGTGCTCGAATATGCAGAAAAGGTGACGCAGCGCGAATGATGGCGAAGCCAAAAATCTTTGCTACGCTCGCCGGCCATGTCGCAAAAAGATCTGCTCGGGCCGTTTTCATTTCGTAATGGTGTCAAGGCGAGAAATCGCGTTTTCCTTGCTCCGATGACCAACCAACAGAGTCACGATGACGGCACGTTGTCCGACGACGAGCAGCTTTGGCTCGCCACGCGGGCCGAGGGCGGGTTTGGCGTCGTCGAAACATGCGCGAGCCACGTCACGAAGGACGGTCAAGGGTGGCCAGGGGAGCTCGGGATTTTCGATGACGAACACATTCCGGGGCTCACGCGATTGGCAAACTCGCTCCGCAGCGCGGGTGCCACGAGTTTGGTGCAAATATTTCACGGGGGTGCACGAGCGGACGCAAACGTGACGGGAATTCGACCTTTGAGCGCCAGTGAAGAAGGCCAAGCGCCTCTTGCGCGTGATGCGACACCGGAAGACATCGAACGGATCCTCGATGCGTTTCGAGATGCCGCCGTTCGTGCCCACAAAGCCGGATTCGATGGCGTCGAATTGCACGGGGCGCACGGGTATTTGCTCGGGCAATTCTTGAGCGCTTCGGCCAATCGTCGCACGGACGAATGGGGCGGGAGCCTCGTGAATCGCGCGCGATTCATGCGGGAAGCGACGCGTCGGGCACGTGCGGCCGTTCCGGCGTCGTTCATCGTGGGCATTCGCATATCGCCTGAGGATTTTGGTAATGCCAGGGGGCTCGATCTGGATGAAAACCTGAAGCTTGCCAAGTGGCTTTGCGACGACGGCATTGATTTTTTGCACGTCTCGCTTTGGGATGCCTTTGCGAATACGAAAAAGCGCCCCGAGGAGCACCCCATTCCGCTCTTTCGTCGAGCAATGGCCGAAGACGTGCCGCTCGTCGTCGCAGGCGCCATTTGGACGCGCCAGCAAGCGGTCGATTTGCTCGAGCGCGGCGCGGACGGCATTGCGCTGGGACGCTGTGCCATTGCGAATCCGGATTGGCCAAAACGCATCACGGACAGCGCGTGGGAACCTCGAAGGCCGCCGCTTTTGCCGCAGGAATTGCGTGAACGAGGCATTTCCGATTCGTTTGCCAATTACTTGCGTCGGTTCAAGTTCGTCGCAGACGCGCCGGCGTCCTGATCACTTTCGCAACAATTCGGGATCATGGGGCTATCACTCGGCGCTTTTTCGCCCTAAGATCCCCACCATGCTTCATCCCTCTACCCGCTCGCCTGCCCGCGCTGTCGCCCTCTTTGCGCTGCTCTCCGTTGGTTGTTCGGATCCCGCCCCGGTTCCCATCACCGACGCACCCTATGCGCCTCCTCCCGCATCTGCCGTCGTCGACGAGGGCGCCGTTCGCATTCGCCGCGAAGTGTTTCTCGTGCCCGGCGTCACGCCTCCCCCCAATGCGCTCACCGGTAAGCCCACGCCCGCCGAGTACAACTTCGTGCGAGTCGTCCGTTATCGCGTCGACGCCGATCCTCCGCGGCCTGCGCGAGCCGTTGCGGTCTTGATGCCCGGATTCCTTGGCGGCGCGGGCAGTTACGACCCCATGGCCCGCGCCATCGTGCGTAGGTCCACGGCCGACGATGCCTACGAAGCTTGGGCCATCGATCGCCGCAGCAATTTGCTCGAGGATCACCACGGGCTCGATGTGGCCGAAGTGCGCCGTGACCCCGAAATTGCAATGCGATATTATTTTGAATCCGAGCCGGCGGAAGGAAAAACGTTTGCCGGGTTCGTGGGTCAAGCGCAGCTCGATTTCGCGTCGGAATGGGGGCTCGCGACGACCATTGGAGATTTGCGCAAGGTCATCGAATTGATTCCGCAAAACGAACGCAAGTCGCGCGTATTTCTCGTCGGCCATTCGCTCGGGGCCTCCATTTCCGAAGAATACGCGGCGTGGGACTTCGACGGCACGGCCGGGTTTTCCGAATTGGCGGGCCTCGTTCTCGTCGATGGTGTTTCGCGTCAAGAAGGCAATGCAGCGCCCACGATCACGGAACAAGAATATCACGAAGGCAGCATGGGAGGGCCCGCAGGGTTCAATCCTCCGGGGCTCGACGCCATCGAAAAAACGACGCGCTACATATCACTCCCCATTTTGAACCTGGACGTGTATCCGATTGCAGCCATCTCGGGCATGCGCGCAATGTGGTCTCCCGGTGCAATCGTCGACGATCCGTACCGCAACAAGGCATTTTTGACGCTGCTCACGCTGCCCGAAATCCCCAAAATGACCAATCGTGCTGCGATGGGATTTGCTTTCGACGACGCGTCGAACGGAGTTTCGTTCGCAGCCGTTTCTTGTGGAGAAGGCACGGGTGGGCCGATTACCGAATATGAAGGCATCTTCGGCAAGCTCTTCCATCCGTCCGACCCGAAGGCTACCTATTCGTGGATCGAATATGATAAAACGACCTCCCGCGAACACACGTCGCTCGACGATATTTCGCGCTCGTGGGTCGAAGGCCCGTCACTCGATTTTGCCGAATGGTATTTCCCTGCGCGTTTGTCGCTCGATACGCAAGCCGCCGCGACGCTCACGCTGAAGGCCGGCGATTGGCCATTCGATCAATATAATTTGCGCGCAATGCATGGAGCGTCGATGGATTTGCCCATTTTCGGCACCGTCGCGAACCTCGTGGGTGATCTCGGCGCCTTGGACAAACTCCGAGCGCTCGTGCAAAACGTTCCGATTGGCGCAGGCCGGCCGCTCGAAGGCCAGCCGCGCACGAACCCCGATGCGTTTTTCGTGCTCGACGTGATCAAGTTGACGCACATCGACCCGCTTTCTGGCACCGATGATGGCGCGGGGGACGTATCGAATTGGTACGATTCGCTCACTTCCTGGATGAGCAAGAACAGCCCTGCAGGCGGCGCGGTGGTATCATCGCCGAAGCCGTGATGATGCGCCTCGAAAAAACAGTGCCGCGCTCGTGTTGGCTCGTGGTTCCGGCGCTCGTAGCTTGCTGCACGCCCGTAGGGGAAACGCAGCAAGGTGCGGGCGCGGGGCGTATTGCAGCTTCCCCGGACACCATGGACGCGGGCGCGGCGTCTGTTTCGTCGAGCGGCGGCGCTGGGCCAAGTTCGTCGTCGAGCGGCGGCGCGGGAGGTGCTTCGGGGCAGGGCGGAGCTGGCAATCAGGGCGGCGCCGGAGGTGCGAATTCGGCATTTTCGTTCGGTATGCCCACAACGTCAAACGTGTACGCATTTAGCGACATGGAGCTCGCCGATCTCGACGGTGACGGCTGCGTGGACCTCGTGCTTGCCGGCACCGGTTCACCTCCACGCATCAACGTATACCCCGGCGCGTGCGATGGCACATTCCCTGGGCCGCCCATCGTTCACGTTTTGACGACATTCGACGATATGGCGCTTGGCGACGTCGATGGCGACGGTCGCGCTGATGTTTTCACGCGTGACGCCGGTTTTCCTCCTCGGATTACGGTTCGCAAGAGCGCCCCTTCATTTGCGCTCGAATCGCCCGTGACGAGCCAAGTATGGACCTATGACGGCTTATGGATTGGCGACGTGAATGGTGATGGTCGTGTCGAGGCATTGACGACGCATTTCGGAGCGACGCCACAGGCGGTTTTTGTTTGGTCGGACAAAGGAGACGGCACGCTTTCTGAGCTATCGAGCGTGGAGCCTCCGATTTTCGATGCGGGCGCTTTCCACGGGGATTTTCTCATTGGCAGTTTTGGCTTTCCACCAAGGGTTCAATGGCTTTCGGGCAACTCGAATGGCGCACTTTCGGTGGGGGCATCGCAAGATATTTTCACGTTCAGCCGCATGTCGCTGGGCGACCTCGATGGGGACGGCGACGCCGATTTGCTCACGAACGTGCCCGGCAACGATTGGGTGATTTCGCTGTACGCCAATGATGGTGGCACGTTCAATGCCCCCATGCTCTTTCAGGCCTTTACCTACGCGGCGCTTCGATGTGCGGATATCGATGGCAATGGCAAGGGCGACATCATCGTCGCGCCCACGGGCTCACCGCCTCGGGTGACGGTTTGGCTGAGTCAGTAGCGTCTTCCGCAACCCTTGCAGCGCCCGCCGTGCCAGACGAGCGCACGAGTTCAACGCTTGCGGCAAACGTCGTTGCGGACGCGACGCGTCTCGAGCTTTGCAATCACGCAGCGAGTCACCGACAGTGCTCGTCAAACCTTGAAACAACGAACTCGGCGGCAACGTTGCGCCTCACAAAGCTTGCATCATGTCGTCCGATATTTTGACCAGCAACGACGCACGCTTCCGCACCGTAACAGCTCCATCGCCGCAGCCGTGCTATCTGCCCCAATCCATGACGATGCGCCCGAAAAAACCTCTGCTTTTCGCCGCACGAATCACCCTGTTCTTCCTCGTCGTGACGCTTTTCCTCGCGTGCGGCAAAAAAGGCGATGGTGCTCCTGGCGGCGCTCCCAAGGGCAAAATGGCCTTCCCCGTCGAGCTCGTGGTCGTCGCTGCCGAACGCGTCGAGTACACCGTGAACGCGGTCGGATCCGTCGATGCGTACGAACGCGTGCAAGTGACCGCACGCGTTGCGGGCGTCGTCGAGCACGTGCGTTTTTCCGAAGGCGACGTCGTCAAGAAGGGCCAAGTGCTCGTCGAAATCGACCCGGCCCGGTACAACCTCGCGGTTCGTCGCGCCAAAGCCACGCTCGAACGCGCTCAGGCCACCGAAGCCGAAGCCAAGGCGAACCTTGCGCGACGAGAGAACGTCACGGCCGAAAGTGAAGGCGTTTTTTCGAAGGAAGACATCGAAGGATGGCGCACGCGTCTGCGCACGTCGGCCGCGCAAGCAGCCGAAGCCAAAGCGGCGCTCGACGAAGCCAACCTGAACCTGCGCGACGCGTACGTGCGCGCCCCGATCGACGGCAAGATGCAAACGCGCACGGTCCAAACGGGGCAGTTCGTCCAGCCGGGCACGGTCCTGGGAACCGCCTTGCAGCGAGACCCGCTTCTCCTTCGTTTTTCCGTCCCGGAAGCGGAAGCTACGTCGATTCACGCCGGCATGACGGCGCGGTTTCGCATCACCGGGGACCAGCGCTCGCACACGGCCAAGATCACGCTCGTCTCCGACGCATCGGATCAAACCACGCGCATGGTCCCCGTCGTCGCCCAGGTCGAAGGCGAAACCAAAGACTCGCTCAGACCCGGCACATTCGCCGACGTCACCGTGCCCATCGGGACCAACGACGCCGCGCCCGTCATTCCACAAACGGCCATTCGTCCCAGTGAAAAAGGCTTCCTCGCGTTCGTCGTGGAAAACGACGTCGCCCACGAACGCGTGCTCACGCTGGGCATGCGCACCGCTGATGGCCGCGTCGAAGTGCGCAAGGGTATTTCTCCAGGAGAACAGCTCGTCGTTCGCGGCGCCGAACCCTTGAAAGACGGCGCAAAGGTGAAGGTTGGTCCAGCCAAACAGGGCGCGCCGGCCGGCTCATCGAGCGCCGCAACCCCAAGCTCGGGCGGCGGATCGGCGCCGAAAGGAGAACGCGCGCCATGAACATCACCGAAGCGTGCCTGCGCAAACCGGTCCTCGCGTGGATGATGATGCTGGCGACGATTCTCTTCGGTTTCGTCGCATTTACGCGCATCGGCATCAGTCAATTTCCCGACGTCGACTTTCCCACGATCAACATCAGCGTGACCTGGGAAGGCGCGGCTCCGGAAGCCGTCGAAAACGACATCGTCGAGTTCATCGAAGAAGCGGTCGTGCAGGTCGAGGGCGTCAAGTCGATCACGTCGTCTTCACGCCAGGGTAGCGCGTCGATCACGGTCGAGCTGGACTTGGCACGAAACGTCGACTCGTCGCTGCAAGACGTTCAGGCCAAAGTTTCGCAAGCGCAGCGGCGCCTGCCGCGGGACATCGATCCGCCGGTCATTTCCAAGACAAACCCGGAAGATCAACCCATCATGTGGGTGGGTTTGTCCGGAGCGTTTCCACCGCAGGTGCTCGCGGATTTCGCGCGTTATCGCCTGAAGGAGAAGCTGCAAACCGTTCCGGGCGTCGGCGAAGTCACCCTGGGCGGGTCGCTCGACCGCAACGTGCGCATCTGGATCGACGCGGACAAACTCGCCGCACGATCGCTCACGGTCACCGACATCGCCAATGCACTCCGTCGCGAACACGTCGAGTTGCCTGCGGGGCGCATCGAGTCGGCTGGTCGTGAAGTCAACGTGCGCGTGCTCGGAGAAGCGCTCGATCTCGACACACTCCGTCGCATCGTGGTGCGCGAGCAAAGTGGGCAAGTGACGTACCTCGAAGACGTCTCGATCGTCGAAGACGGCTTCGAGGACGTGCGGCGCATGTCGCGCGTGATGGGTGTTCCTGCGCAAGGCCTGGGCATCCGCAAGCAGCGCGGATCCAACGCCGTCGCCGTCGCGCAAGGCGTCAAGGCAACGCTCGAAGAGGTCCGCAAAACCCTGCCCGAAGGCATGACCGTCGGGATCAACTTCGACTCGACGCGTTTCATCGAGCAATCCGTCGAGCAAATCGAGCACGAGCTGCTGCTCGCCGTGCTGCTCACGGCCCTCGTGTGCTGGCTCTTTCTCGGATCGCTTTCGAGCACGCTCAACGTCGTTCTCGCGATCCCCATGAGCCTTTTCGGCACCATCGGCGTGATCTACTTCCTCGGCTTCACGCTCAACACCTTCACGCTGCTCGGCCTTTCGCTCGCCGTCGGCATCGTCGTCGACGACGCGATCATGGTGCTCGAGAACATCTTTCGGCACGCGGAGCACGGCAAAGATCGCATGAGCGCCGCGCGCGAAGGCACGGCTGAAATCACGTTCGCGGCACTTGCAGCAACCGTCGCCGTCATCGCGATCTTCATCCCCGTGGTGTTCATGCAAGGCATCATGGGGCGCTTTTTCCTGCAGTTCGGCGTGACGCTCTGCGTTGCCGTCGCTCTCTCGTACGTCGAAGCCATCACGCTCGCACCGGCGCGTTGTGCACAACTGCTCACGACATCACGCGAAGATCGCGGCCGGCTCGGGCGCTTCGTCGATCGCGCCTTCGACAAGCTCGCAGCCGCTTATTCGTGGCTTCTCGCGCGCGGGATGCGGTTTCCGATCGTCATCCTCGTGGCCTCGATCGCGCTATTTGCAGCGGCGGCGTTCACGATCAAATCGCTCCCCGCCGAGTTTGTCCCGTCCCAAGATCAAAGCCGTCTCATGGTGCGTTTCACGACCGCCATCGGCTCGAACCTCGGAGAAACCGACGAGATCATCAAGCAAGCGGAGAACGTCTTCCACAGCAAGCCCGAGGTGGACAGAACGTTCGTCGTCGTCGGTTCGTTTGGAACCGGTGCAGTCAACAGCGGCCTCTTGTTCGTCACGCTCAAACCGCGGAACGAGCGCAAGCTTTCGCAGAACGAATTCGCAGCCGTGTTGCGCAAAGAGCTCAACGCCATCCCCGGCATGCGCGCCGTGGTGCAAGATCTGTCGCAATCGGGCTTCACGGCGCAGCGCGGCTTTCCCGTCGAGTTCTCGCTTCGCGGTTCCGAGTGGGAAACGCTCGTTGCGGAGAGCGAGCGCATGAAGGCGGAGCTTGCTGCAAGTGGTCTCGTCGTCGACCTCGACACGGATTACCGACTTGGCATGCCCGAGCTGCAAATCGAGCCTGACCGGGCGCGAGCTGCCGATCTTGGGATTTCCATCGAGGAGATCGCGACCGCTCTGAACTCGCTCGTCGGAGGTGTGCGCGTGGGCAAATACAGCACAGGAGGTCGCCGCGTCGACGTGCGCATGCGCCTTCTGGCGGATCAGCGCTCACGCCCGGAAGACCTCTCGCGCCTGTTCTTGCGCACACGTGAAGGAGCGCTCGTCCCGCTTTCGTCGCTCGTGAAGTACGAAGAGCGTCCCGTGCTTCAAGCGATCACGCGTCGCGATCGCGAGCGAGCGATCACCGTGTTCGGCAACGTTGCACCGGGCAAATCGCAAAGCGATGCGCTCGCGCTCGTCGAGAAGATCGGCAAGGACGTACCCGTCGGTTATCGCGTCGTGCTCGGTGGAGCGAGCGTCGCGTTTCGCGACTCCATGGGCGGTCTCATCTTCGCGTTGCTTCTCGGCATCGCCGTCGCGTACATGGTGCTCGCGTCGCAGTTCAATTCGTTTTTGCATCCGATCACGGTGCTCACGATCCTTCCGCTGTCGGTTGCAGGGGCCGCGTTCGCGCTGTATTTCACGAAGCAGTCGCTCAACATTTTCAGCATGATCGGGATCCTCCTGCTCATGGGGATCGTCAAGAAAAACTCGATTCTCTTGGTCGACTACGCGACCGAGCTGAGACGTCAGGGCAAAGGCGCGCTGGAAGCGATGCTCGAGGCGGGGCCCGTGCGATTGCGGCCGATCCTGATGACATCGGTGGCTACCCTGATGGCGGCGGTGCCCGCGGCGCTTGCGCTTGGTGAAGGCAGCGAGGTGCGAGCGCCGATGGCGACGGCGGTCATCGGGGGTCTGGTCATCTCGACAGCCCTGAGTTTGCTGGTCGTTCCGGCGTTTTACGTCGTTGCGGATCGCGTTCTTGGCAAGTTTCAGCGCGTGTTCGGCCGTGCCAAACCGGTCGATCTTCCCGACGCACTCCCTCCCCCGCATCACGATTGAAGACAAACTGGAAACAGGAGCTACCGGTTGAATTGCGCGAGCGCATAATTTTCGCGCCGCATTGTTGCTGTCCGATCGCAACGTTTCTCCAAATCTGTCACCAAAAGGATCACTGCAAGGATTGTTCCGCTTCGCGGACTTTCTGGGTTCGCCGCGGACGATACCAATTTGCACAATCGCATTCACGAAAGCTTGATTCTTGTCAACATCGTGTAGGATGAGCTCATGCCCCACGGCAATGGTCAAACGCGCGAAGCAGCCCAATCCTTTCGCAAGGGTTGTCGCCGCGCGGAATGTGCTTGCCGCGAAGCTCCGTTCACAGTCGCGAGCTGTGGCGACCATCTGGCTGGGGTCGAATTTCTGAAAGAACTGGGCTCGTGAGGAGTTGATGAGATGAGTGCCAAGCGCAGACCCAATCCAAAAATCGCGGCGGTTACCTCTCGAGACGCTGCTTTTCAGGATGCTGTGGTCTTGGTTCGGGAACCCTTCGTCATCGATAAATCCGTGGCCATGCAGGCCATTCGTTACACGAAAGAGCTCTTACCCGGCTCTTTTGCCAACGGAGAGCTTGCTGTGAGCGAGCCTTCCACGGCGGCTGCGTCATCGCGGCGACGCCACGTTGGAACCCGGTGATTTCGCCCAAATGAAATTCGTCGAATTTTTGCTTCAACGAATTTCGACGATAAGACACTAACAGTCTGTTGGTTCTCCGAGCGCGTTGGCGCGGCCGACTCACCCGCACTCCTTGTCGAGCGCGGATTTCGGCCCAAACCAACAGCTCGGCGATCTTTCCACAGGCTGGCGACATCGAATGTACATCCTCCACCTGTCGGATTTGCATGTTACCGAGCCGGGGCAGTCGCTCGACGACGTCTGGATGCATCCAGCACAGGCGCTTTCCACGCTGCATCCGACGCCGTTCGACTTCGTCATCGTCAGCGGTGACCTCACGCAACGCGGCTCCGTCGCCGAGTACGACGAGCTCGGGGCCTTCGCCGAAAAGCGTCTGATCGACCTCGTGGTCGATCATGACCGCACACGTGTGGTGTTTGTCCCGGGCAACCACGACGTCGATTGGTCCGCGGACATCGGCGAGCCCGTGCGACTCGCATCGCTCCGGACGGGCAACGATTTCGACCAGATCGAAGAGCACATGCAGCGCCTCAAGCGCTCGCCGGATCTTTCCGACTTGCGCATCGACGTCGGTCGATTCGGACACCTCGACCTCATCAAGCTTCGCGCGGGCGCCGACTACAACCGCCGCTTTGCCAACGTGCAGCGTTTCTTGGAGCGCTTTTACGGTGACTCGCTCAAGCCCCTTGGCCGCCCCTTCGGTCTTACGGACGCGAACGAACGCGAGCACTGGTCGGCGCATGTTTTTCCAAAGGACAAGGTCGCTTTTTTCGGCTTCAACTCGTGCCATCGCAACGATCGCTACTGGCCGGGCGCATGCATCTCGACCCGCGCCGTCTCGGCCGCTCGAGACTTCGCCAACAGCCTCGATCGCGACACGCTCCGCGTCGCCGTTTGGCATCACGGATTCACGAGCGAACGCGGACGTCCCGACTACCTCACGCTGCAAGACGTCGGGACGCTCTACGCCGCGGGTTTCCGCGTCGGCTTTCATGGCCATACGCATCAGGAAAGCTCGAAGCTCGTCGAGCTTTTCAAAAACCGTTTCGTCATCATCTCGACCGGATCGCTTGGAGCCGCCGCGAACGAGCGTCCTGGCGCCGTGGGCAATCAGTTTTCGGTCGTCAGGCTCAGCCCGAGCACCGTCAGCGTCGAGGTGTACGAGCGCACGGGTCAAGCGGGCGAATACGCGCTCGAGCCGAAGCGCAAGTATTTCGAGGTCAACTGGGAGCCTGTCGCGCGCGACGAACGATTCGTCAAGGCACGCGAGCACTCGCGAATTTGGAACGTCGGCGACGATGGCATCACGCTCGTCGAGGTGGAGCTACGCGATTTCGTGGCACCCGTCGACACACCGATCGCCGTGCTGGAACCACCCTACAACAACGTTCAGGCCGAACCTCGCGCGACGACGTGGCGAGGCCGCCGTGACGTCAAGGAAGAGCCGCTGGGAAACAACCGCCTCCGGTTCATGCTTCAGGGCGCGGACAAACCCGAACGGTATCTTTCTTGGAGCTACCACCTCTCGAACGCGGTCGCGCTCACGCAAACCGAGCTCAACTTGCTCGAACGGCGAGATCGTTGGTACCCCAACCTCATCGACGGCTTTGATGTTCGGTCGCACGTCGTTCGTTTCGAAGCCGATCACCTCACTTTGGCGCTCGTGTTCACGGATGCGTCAGGGGGAACGATTGCCGATGCGTATCCGATGGTCGAACGGCGCGACGAACAGTTTGGCGAAGAGCGTTGGGAGCCTGTGGACTTCGAGCAGGATCGCTGCCGGTCGCACTTCATTGTCGGAAAAACCCACGTCGAGCTGAAGGTTCCCGGGCCCATCGTGGGGTATCGGTATTCGCTTGCATATCGTCCTGGCGCGCGGGGCAAGGATTATCCCGAAGCAGCGAAGTGGACGGCGCGAGCGCTTCTCGAGCGTTGTTGTGGCAAACCTTTGTCGACGCAATCGTTGTCCACGAAGCTCACGGAAGCGGTTGGAGCGTCGATTTTCAAGATTGCGACGGCATCTCCTTGGGGCGCGCAGACGGCACCGATTTCGCGCGGCGGCCTGCTTGGCGAGCGCGGATCGTGGATGGGCATGATTTGGGATTCGCAGCTCCGCATGCTTTGCCCCATCTTTGGGCAATTCTGGCCGCAATCCTGGTCCGCTCGATTCAGTTGCGGCAGTGGGGTCGCGGGTCATGCATTCCGCTTCAACAAAACGGCTGCGTGGCATCGCGATGCGCAGAGCGGCACGAGCATCGTGTATCAGCCGAGCCCGCCGCATCATCGTCTTTTTGCGCGGCAGTATCGCTGGATTCTCGCATTCCCGCTGCGTCTTGCGCCCGAAGAAGAAGCTTCCATCGGCGTGGTGGGACTTGCGAGCGAAGAGGAAAACACGCAGGTGGAGCGAGCGCTCGGACATCTGGCGCGCGCCATTTGCACCGAAACGTTGGATCACGAAGCGGCCAAGCTTCTTCGGATGCTCGAAACGGTGCTGAACGTCGTCTTTTGGACACTCGTCGCCGAAGCCAAAGATGGTCTCAGCGAAAGCGAACAGCGGTACCCGCGCCAAGTGCTCAAATCGCTGCTCGCGTCTGCTTCGGATTGAATGCGAGTCTGGAGTTGGACGCTCGCTTCGCGCGCGTGGGACGCGCGCTGCGCGAGAGTCTTGTTTACGATGGGGGGGCCGAGGCTCGCCGTGCTTTTGCGCTGCGCACAAAAGCACGGCGAGGCTCGGCCCCCCCATACCCCCCATTTGACCTCATACTGAATGAAACGGTCGTCTTTCTGTTTCCCCACGCCACGACCACGTGTATCATCCGCCCGTGATCCCGTCTGGTCTCGTCTATGTCGTATGGGAGATCACGCTTCGTTGCGACTTGGCGTGTGGGCATTGTGGTTCGCGTGCGGGCAAGCCGCGGGCGGATGAGCTGACGACGGCCGAGGCGCTCGATTTGGTCCGGCAGATCGCGGAAATGGGCGCGCAGGAAGTGACGCTCATTGGAGGCGAGGCGTATTTACGCGACGATTGGATGCAGATTGCGCGGGCGATACGCGACGCGGGAATGACGTGCACGATGACGACGGGCGGCCGAGGCATGACGCCCGAGCGCGCCAAGGCTGCATTCGACGCGGGCGTGCAAAGCGTATCGGTATCGATTGATGGAATGGGCCCGTCGCACGACATGCAGCGAGGTGTCGCGGGTAGTTTCGATGCGGCCCGAGCGGCGATTGGGCATTTGGCTGGGGCGGGAATGCAGGTCGCCGTCAATTCGCAGATCAATCGCATCAGTTATCCCGAATTGGGAAACATTTTGGATTTGATCGTCGAAGAAGGCGGTCATTCCTGGCAGGTTCAATTCACGGTGCCGATGGGTCGGGCGGCGGATCGTCCCGAATGGCTCATGCAGCCGTATGAATTGCTGCACGTGATTCCGCGCGTTGCTGAACTGGCGGTGGAAGCCGAGCGGCGTGGGGTGCGTGTGTGGACGGGAAACAATGTCGGGTATTTTGGTCCGCACGAAACCGAGCTGCGGCGATGGACGTTCAGCCAGGAAGGTCATGCGTCGAGTTGCGGGGCGGGCATGGGGACGCTTGGAATCGAGGCCGATGGGGCGATCAAAGGGTGTCCGTCGCTTCCGACGAAGGATTGGACGGGCGGGCATATTCGGCAAATGTCACTGCGTCGAATTTGGGATACGACGAAGGAGCTCCGATACACGCGTGATCGTACGGTCGACGATTTGTGGGGGTTTTGCCGGACGTGTTATTATGCGGATGTTTGTCGAGCCGGATGCACGTGGACCTCGCACGTTTTTTTCGGCCGACCGGGAAACAATCCGTATTGCCATCACCGGGCGCTCGAGCATCAGAGTCGCGGCCTTCGCGAAAGGCTCGTGCAGGTGAAAGCGCCCCCAGGAGAAGCTTTCGATCACGGCGTTTTCGACATCGTCGTCGAGCCGTATCGAGATGAAGAAGTGGCGCGTCTTCCACTTGGAAAAACGCCCCGGAACAAGCGATTGCCCATTGCAGAAGTCCCTTCGAGCTCGGAGTGAATCCATGACCACGCCCCTCGTGCGCTGTTCGAATTGCAAACGCCATATTTACAAGACGGAATCGTCTTGCCCATTTTGCGCTCGAACCGGCATTGCTGCATCGGCGAGCATTGCGGTAACCATGACGGCCGCTGCAGGATTGGCGCTCGCCGGCTGCGGCGGGGAACCTTATCCTACACCTGCACCTGCGTACGGAGGTCCTCCGCCAGTCGTTGCGCCTGCGCCTGAACCTCAACCGAAACAAATTGCCACGACGCCTCCGCCGGATCCCACATCGCCCATGGTTTCCCCTGCACCGGCCTATGGAGGCCCTCCGCCGCCCGTCGTGGGACCGCCCGCCGCCGCATATGGTGGACCACCTCCGATGAACCCGACTCCGATTCCGCAACCCCCGCGACGTTGAACCAATATCGATGACTTGACCGAACGCACTTTTGGAGATCGATCATGAAGAGCCCCCTCGTACGTTGCTCGACTTGCAAACGTCATATTTACGCGACGGAATCGTCGTGCCCATTTTGCACTCGAGCAGCCATTTCCACGCCGGGGAGCATTGCGGTAGCCCTTACGGCAGCCGCTGGACTCGCGCTCGCTGGATGTGCGAACGATCCTCCGAAAACCGATCCATCGACGGAAGTCGCTCCGGAAGCGCATAAAACGGAAGCGACGCAGGTTGCTCCGCCTGCGCCCGCGCCAACGCCAGCACCGACGCCGACCCAGGTTGCATCGTCGCCCGAGCCTGCACCGGCGCCGTCGGCGTCTGTCGCGACAACCCCAGCGCCAACGCCAACACCCACTGCGCCTGCAACGACGCCGCGGACCGATCCCACGAGCCCACGTGTTTCACCGCCCGCTCCAGCGTATGGATTGCCTCCGCCCAAGCCCACGGGACCCGCCAGGCGTCCTCCGGCAGCGGCATATGGTGGACCACCGCGACCGGGCAACCCCGGTGATCCGTTCGCACCTCGCTGATTTTTCATCGAAATATCCATTCTTGACTTCATCGAAGGAGCACCAACATGAAAAGCTCGGCTTCTTGGCTCATAGGGTCCACCTCCGCGGCGCTCGTGACGCTTGCCATTGGATTCGTAGGCTGCGGTGGCGATAACGTCGAATTCGGCGGAACGAATTCTAGTTCGAGCGCGTCGAGCTCGTCCGGGGACGGCGGATCGGGACAAGGCGGCGCCAATACCGGCGGAATGGGGCAAGGCGGCACCGGTGGCGTGGGACAAGGGGGCGCCAATACGGGTGGCGGAATGAATACCGGTGGCATGGGACAAGGCGGATCGCCGCCCATGTGCCTGCCCGACGGCAAAGTTTGCACGAGTCCCGCGGATTGCTGTAGTCAACAATGCAACAATGGTGTCTGCGGCCCGCCCGCCATGTGTACGCCCGATGGTTTGCCATGCGGACAGCTCTCCAACTGCTGCTCGCAACAATGCAACAATGGCATTTGCGGCAAACCGATGTGCACGGCGAACGGTGAAAAATGCGCGTCGGCCGCCGAATGCTGCAATCAACAATGCAATGGCGGCGTTTGCGGCCCGCTCGGCTGCCAAGGCAATGGCGCTGCCTGCGGCGCGAACATCAATTGCTGCTCGGGCAATTGCGTCAACTTCGTTTGTCAACCGCCATCCATGTGTTTCCCGGACGGCAAGCAATGCACGACCGGCGCCGAATGCTGTTCGCAAAACTGCACCAATGGCGTGTGCGCTCAAGCCTGCACGGCCGACGGTCAGCAATGTTTCACGAGTGATCAGTGCTGTTCGAAAAATTGCTTGAACTTCGTTTGCCAGAAGCCGTGCAAACCCGCCGGGAGCCAATGCGCCGGAAGTGCGGAATGTTGTTCACAAAGCTGCATCAATGGCGTCTGCCAACAAAGCAACTGCACACCGAATGGCGGGTTCTGCATCTTCCCCGACCAGTGTTGCTCGAAAAAGTGCGTCCAAAGCGCCTGCCAGCCTTGATGCTCATCCCGCGAGCAACAAATAACCAATGCCCGCCACCATCGACGCAATCGTCACGGGCAAACCCACCTTGAAGTACGTGACGAACCCCATTTCGTCTTCCGCCTTCGCCGCCTCGATGACGATGATGTTTGCGACCGATCCGAGCAGCGTCAAGTTGCCCGCGAGCGTCGTGGCCACGGCCGTCGTCGTCCAGGCGAGCGTCGGATCTGGAAGCGAACGAATGAATGGTTCGGCCAAGAGGATGAACGGCACGTTGCTCACGACTTGACAGCCCACGGCCAAGATGCCCGCCAATGATGCCGTCGCAGCATTACGATCTGCCGGCAGCCATGGTTTTGTTGCTTCGAGCGCCGATTCGGCCAAACCCGTCCGTTGAAATGCCGCGGCCACGACGAACAATGCGGCGAAAAACACGAGCACCGTCCACGTCACGCCCGAAAAAAGCGCCGCTGGATCACGCCGGCGCAAAATGAGCAGCGCTGCAGCTCCCGTGAGCGCTGCAAATGCCAGGTTTGCCCCCGCAAGAAACGCAAGCGATACGCCCACCGTCACCGCAAAGGCAATCGTCGCATCTCGCCCAGACAAACCCATGGACGATTCGTTCGTTTCTGGCGCGACGGCTCGCACGACCAATCGTTTGCGAAACAAAGCGTGCAAAACCATCGCCGTCACGACGAGCGCCACGAGGCCCGCCGGACCGCCTCGCAGCAAGTAATCGCGGTACGACAAACCCGACAAATGGGCCACGAGCATGTTTTGTGGATTGCCCGCGAGCGTCATGGCGCTGCCCGCATTCGACCCCATCGCCAATCCGAACAAATACGGCACTCGATCGACCCCCGCGCGCCTCGCCATTGCATCGACCACGGGTGCACCCAGCACACATACGGGGTCATTGACCAACAGTGCAGACAAAACGCCCGCGCCAATCGTCGTCCCGTACAAGAGCCCCACGGGCGAAAGCTTCCGCTCGACGAGCATTTTCGCTGTAAAATCGAAAAAGCCAGCTTCGGCGAGCGCTGCCGAAATGAGCATCATCCCAAAAAGAAGCCCAATCGTATTCGGCTCGACCGCCGCAAACGCTCCCTTCACATCGATCCCCCACCGCGGTTCGATCGTAGCGATGACCACCATCGCGCACGCCCCCGCGAGCGCTCCCGCTGGTCGTCCTATCGGAAGCAGCGATAGGCGGCGAAAGGCAATCAGGACGTAGGTCGCAACGAACACGAGGAGCGTCGGCGCGTGATGCATGCCGCCAGGACATACCCCAGCTCGAGGCAACGGAAAAGGTCCTGCGCTCGAAGATGGCCCTTCGGGGGTATGGAGGAGCAGAGCAGTTGGAGCAGCGAACCGTTTGATGAGAGGTAAAAACGGGGGGTATGGGGGGGCCGAGGCTCGCCCATCGTGAACTAGCCTCGCGTAGCGCGCGTCCCACGCGCGCGGAGCGAGCGGGCAGCTCCTGGCCCGGATTCAATTCGAACCCAAATTCGCACACAAATCCAGCAACTTACTGGTGCGAACAAAATTCTTGTTGTATCTGGGCCCCTCCTGTCGCCTAAGCTTTCCGAGGGCAGATCATGACACACGTGATCGCTGCAGGACGAGCACAACCCTGGGACACCACCCGCGAGGCTCCGCGTCGAGTTCGGCCTGACGAACACGCGCTCCTCGCGCTCGAACGAGGGGATCGCCGCGCAGCGCTCGTCATCTTGATGAGCGAATATGGCGCGGACATTCATCGGTATTGTTACAACATTCTCCGCAGCCGCACGACAGCCGACGACGTTCATCAGCTCGTATTCATTCAGGCGTTCGAAAGCTTTGGTTCGTTTTCTGGCGGGTCCAGTTTGCGAACGTGGCTGTATGGCATTGCCAACCACCGATGCCTCGATGCGCTCAAAGCGAACCGTCGTTGGTATCACCGCTTCAAGCTCGGTACCGAATCGCATGATGAAGTAGATCCGGCAC
Organism: Polyangiaceae bacterium; assembly: GCA_016715885.1. NCBI lineage: Bacteria > Pseudomonadati > Myxococcota > Polyangiales > Polyangiaceae > Polyangiaceae bacterium. The sequence goes on along the minus strand of JADJXL010000018.1, from coordinate 215,107 downwards.
CATCGGGCGAGGAACGAGCCCTTGCAAAAGGGGTTACCGAAGCGCTCGATGGGTGCCTCGAAAAACTCGAGCCGCATATTCGAGTTGCGGTCGTTTTAAGATATCAGGAAGGTTTTTCTTACGAGCAAATGTCGCAGATTTGCCAGGAAAAACCGGCCACGCTCCAAGCCCGCGTCGCGCGCGCCATGCCGCTCTTGCGCCGATGCCTCGAAAACAAAGGAGTCGATTTGCGATGAATACCACTGGACTTTGCGACCGCTTCGAACGCGACGGTGTTTTGCGCATCGAACGCGGATTGCCACTCGATACGCATTTCGATGCATGCGCTGATTGCGAAGTTGCGCGTCACAAATACGAAACGCTGCTCGCTGCGCTTCCCAAGGCACAGCCGGAGACGTCGCCGCCTCTTGGTTGGCAATCGCGCGTGCTTCGCGCCGCGGCTGAAAGCGATGCAGCGCGGCCCGCGATTTCGATGGCGGGCTGGGGCAAACCATTTGCGTGGACGGCCATGGCCGGAGCGGCAGCGCTCGCAGTCGCCGCATTCGTCCCGCGCACCGTGGAATTCGATGTGCAGGCGGAAACGCACGCGGCGGCTCCTGTCCCGGAATTCGAATCCCCGATCGAAGAAGTCGCGCAGCTTCCCACGGGTGAGGACCAGGTAAGCGATGCGAAGCCATTGCCACCGCCCGTCGCTCCGAAATACGCGCCCAAGCAACCCGCGCCGCTTGCACAGCCGATGGCCCCGGAAATGACCGCGCCTCGGGTTTCACCGACGAAACCTGCGCCCAACGCGCAGCGTGCCATGATGAATCCTGGGGGTTCGGCGAATTCCAGCGCGCAAACCGTCCCGCAAGCGAGGACATTGCAGGTTGTTCGCCCGGACAAACTATATGGATTCAACCTGAAGTATCCGCCCGCAGCGATGAAGGCGAAGATTCAGGGTGAAACGAGCGTGCAATGCACCATTCGCGCCGATGGGCGAAATACGAATTGCCGCGTCCTGAAGAGCTTGCCGTACCTCGACAGTGCCGTCATTCGAGCGGTCGAATCTGCGAGAAGCGAGCCCATTCGGGTCAATGGCAAACCCGTCGACCATAGCGATCACATCTGGCACATCACCATCCATTTGCGCGAACGAGTGGACGATCGCACGTCCGCCCGCGGCCTGCCCAATTTGAATTGGGACTACTGATCCGCAGCTACGCCGCCGCCCTGCTCGAGCTCGTGCTCACGACCTGCGCCACACCTTCGAACCATCCGCGCCAACACACGCCGCGAACGTGCGCGGCATCCACCCACGCACGACCCCACCGAGCGCTACCGCCGTGCGCGCAAGCGCCTCATTCGCTGCACAGCGGCGGCTCTTCGGCACGAGCGGGCGTGGCGCATTCGCAGTAACGTTCGTTCAGCTCGGAAGTGTTTGTCAACCAGAACTATGTCCCGACCGTGCGTCCCCCTTGTCAATCGCTCGGCTTTACGCTACTACCGTAGGGCTCACGTGGACCCCAACGTCGAGCTCAACCAGGGTTCACCCTTGGTGCGGTAATGAATGAACAGGAGAGCAACTCGAGATGCACGTCCCCGATACGGTGATCCGGCCTCGGCTCGAGATCCTTGCACAAGCCCCGGTGCCGACTGCACACGGGCTTTTTGACATGATCGTGTTCCGCAGCGGCAAGCAAGCTGAAGACAGTGGACTGTCTCCAGATCATGTAGCGCTGGTGATGGGTGAAGTACGTGGACGATCGTCGGTGTTCGTTCGCGTGCATTCGGAATGTCTGACGAGTGAAGTGTTTGGGTCGCTGAAGTGCGACTGCAAAGGGCAGCTCGATGCGGCGCAGGCAGAAATTGCGCGCCGAGGGCATGGAGTCGTGGTGTACCTGCGGCAAGAAGGCCGAGGCATTGGTTTGTCGAACAAGATTCGAGCGTACGGTTTGCAAGCTCGAGGTCACGACACGGTGGATGCCAATCGGCTCCTTGGTCTGCCCGACGATGCCCGTGAATACACGCCCGCGGTCCACATGCTCGAACATCTCGGCGTGGGTTCGATCGAGCTCATGACGAACAACCCGCTCAAGGTGCAAGCACTTCGGGAGCTTGGGATCAACGTGGAGCGGCGAGCGCCAGCGCTCGTCGGGATAAACTCGTACAGCGGCGCGTACCTCGAGACCAAGCGCGTGCGCATGGGGCATTCGGTGCCGCGCATCGACATCAATGACTTGGGCGCGTCGTACGTCGACGTCGCCGATGCCGAATGAGCCGTTAGTCGCTCGAGCCCGTCTTTTTTGCTGAGCTTGCTGCCAGTCGTGCCTTGAGGCGCGATGCGTATCCTTCTTTGTTGTCCTGCTTGACACGCGATATGGCGAGCGCATCGTCGGGCACGTCTTTGGTCACCGTCGTTCCCGTCGCCACGTAGGCGCCCACGCCGATGCGCACGGGTGCAACGATTTGCGTATCACTGCCGATGAAGGCACCTTTGCCAATTTCGGTTTTGTGCTTTTTGAAGCCGTCGTAATTGCAGAAGATGGTCCCCGCGCCCACGTTGGCGCCTTCGCCGATGTCGCCATCGCCCAAATATGCCAAATGATTGGCCTTTGCGCCGCGTCTGACGATGGTTTTTTTCGTTTCGACGAAATTGCCGATATGCGCGTCCGCTTCGATTTGGCTGTCCGGGCGTAAATGGGAAAATGGTCCAATTTGAGCATTTTCACCGATGCTCGACGAGCTGCACACGGAATAGGGTTTTACCGTGGCTCCGGCGGCAACCTTCACGTCCGTGAGCACACTTCCCACGTCGATGCGCGCGCCCGCGCCGATATGTGTATTGCCGCGTAAAACCACATGGTGTTCGATCACGGCGTCGGGCTCGATGACCACCCGCGCATCGATTCGCGCGCTTGCTCGCACCGTCACACCCGATCGCCTTGCACTGTCGGCAATGCGCGCATACATCACTTCTTCGGCCGCGGAAAGCTGCGCCCTGTCGTTGACGCCCACGAGCGCCGCCGTGCTTTCGGCTCGCACCGACGCCACTTCTTCCACGGTCGATGCGCGTGCGACGATGTCCGTCAAATAAAGCTCGCCTTGCGCGTTGTTCGGCTGAAGATTGGCGATGGCCTCGCGCAGAAACGTCGTTCGAGAAACGTACACGCCCACGTTCACTTCATTGATGCGCCGCTCTTCGTCCGTTGCATCCCGATGCTCGCGCACCGCGATGATTCGACCCGTCGCATCGCGGAGCACGCGGCCATACCCCGTGGGATCGTCGGTTTTTGCGGTGAGCATTCCCAGCGGAATGTTGCCTTGACAAACGGCACGCAAACGGGACAATTCGGCAGCGTCGACGAGCGGCGTATCGCCACAGAGAATCAGCACGTGGTCGGTCGAGGCATCGATTGCACCGAGGGCCGCGCGCACTGCATCGCCCGTGCCTCGTTGCGTTTCCTGCACGGCCGTACGCACGCGTGTGCCATACGTCCGCGAAAGATGCGCCGCAAGCTCGTCTCGACCGTACCCCACGACGACCACGACGTCCGCGCATCCTGCGGCGAGCGCTGCGTCGACGACGTAATCGATCATGGGCCGGCCGCAGAGCTCGTGAAGACCCTTCGGCAAAGCGCTTTTCATGCGCGTTCCTTGGCCTGCAGCAAGGACGACGGCGGTGAGAGAGGAATGCGCTTGATTCGTCATGGCGCGCGGAGCGTAGCAGAAGGGAGAACGCGGGGTAGTCGGACCTTGCAAATCAGGCAAACTCGACCCTGGACACGCTTGGCACCCTCCAGATCACTTCTCGGCCCCGAGCAACGTCTCGATTGTGCCATTTCGATCGCCTCTTTGTCAGGAATCGGTCACGGACACGCTCGCGCGGTGTTTTGACGCCTGTGCGCATTGCGTCATTATCGTCGGAAGCTTGCCATTTCGATCGCATTCGGGTACACGTGTTCGACCCACCGTGAAAGCCAAGCTCGTCTCTCTTTGGAACTGGTTCGAAATCGTAACGCTCGTGATCCTATCCACGTTTCTCGTGGCGATCGTGTTTGTCTTGACCGCACCTTTCGACCGCGTACGAAAAATCGTCGGTAGGTTTTTCCGCATATGCGGCACCATGCTCATCCGGTTCAACCCGCTCTGGAGCGCCAAGATATCTGGATGGAAAAGGCCGCGCGGGTCGGGTCCGTTCATCGTCGTCGCGAATCACCAATCCATTGCGGACATTCCGGCCATCAGTTATTTGCCGTGGGAAATGAAGTGGGTATCGAAGGAATCCAATTTCAAGGTCCCGGGGCTCGGGTGGATGATGAGCATGGCGGGTGACGTGCGTCTGCGTCGCGGCGAAAAGGAGAGCGCCAAGAGCGCGATGGGGAGGTGCAAGTGGTACCTCGACCGCGGCATGAGCGTCATGCTTTTCCCCGAAGGCACACGATCGAGCGATGGGGAAATCATGCCGTTCAAGGACGGCGCATTTCGTCTCGCCATTGAAACGGGGTATCCCATTTTGCCAGTTGCGGTAGCGGGTACTCGGCACGCCATTCCGAAAAATTCGTGGGTCTTCGGCGTGAAGTGCCAAGCGCGCATCGAAGTGCTCGAGCCCATCGAAACGAAGGGGCTCGAGATGAGCGACCTCGACGCATTGAAGGAGCGCACGCGCAATCAGATTTGCGCGGCGTTCGAGCGGCTTGGCAAGTGGATGCCGACGCTTCCGCAAGACGGCGTCATCGAAAGCGCGGATGCCGTTTCCGGCGTCGAAGCAAAGGCGACTTAGCAGCCCGTTGAATTATCGTCGCGAGCGCCCGAAAGCTAGGGCGACTGAGCGAGGAATACTGCAGTATTTCGAGCGATGTCGACCGACGATTTCGGGCGTGAGCAGATAAATCAACGGGCTGTTAGCCCTTCCACTGACACATCGATATCACCATCGTCTCCAAAATCGCTTGCGCCGGCCTGCGCGAGCTCTTCAGCGCTCGATCCGCCTCTGCCAATAATGCTAGCCACGTATTCAGCGTCCCGCGCGGCAGCGACTTCAACGTAGCTTGCACGTCCCGCGCGCGAAATGGGGGCACGCCCGCAGCTTTTGCCGCCTCGTCCGGAGGCGACCCCGCTTTTAATGCTGCGTCCATTTTCACGAGCTGCCGGACGGACCACGCCACCGTCCCCAATAACTTCAGACCTCCTTCGCGCGGGTCCACCACGTCGGCCAGCGTCGCCATTGCTTTGTCGAGCTGCCTTTTTGCCAGCGCGTCGAGCAGCTCCCACACCGTGCTCGAACGAACCCGCGTCACCATCGTCGCCACGGCATCGTCCGTAATGGGTTTGCCCTCGCCCACGAAGAGCGACAAACGCTCGATGGCGTCCGCCACGTATCCCAATTCCGGTCCCGCAATTTCCGCCAAATGGTCCGCCACTTCGAACGAAATGTCGTGCCCTCGTTCCTTGGCAAACGACTTCACCACATCCGGCAAAGCTTTTCGAGAAACCGGCTCGCACGTAACAATGAAGTTTTCTTTCTTCGCCAGCGTCATCAATTTGCGCTGCGCGTGCAGCTTCGTCGCCGACAAGATCAGCACCGTGCTCGGAATCGGAGCTTTTGCGTATTCGGCCAGCGCATCGAGCGGACTTGCATCCTTCGCCCCCCGTTTGCCTTCGCCCTTCGCCGCCGGCGCTTCGTCTTCGTCGTCTTCCCCTTCGGACTTCCGTCCCTCCCACTTTTCGATGGCCCTGACCATGACCAGCCGCCGTTTGGCCATCATCGGCACCATTTTCGCCGCCGACAGCACCGCATCCACGGTCGCTTCGCCCGCCGTGAACTTGTCCTCGTTGAACCCCGCGATACCGCCCTTCATCGTCGCATCGCGCAGCGCATGCACCACGCGATCGGCCAGAAACCGCTCTTCTCCCACGACGAGGTACACCGGCTTCAGCGTCCCCTTCTTGGCATCTTGTTCCGCCTGTTCAGGTGTCACGATTCGTTCGCTTCGAGCCTCCCCATCCGCGCGTCAAGCGGTACGTTCGAACCTCGATGATGGATCGTCTTTGTCCTGCCGAACGCCCAGCGGGCCGTCCTGCTGGTTTCCAAAGGTGGCGTGATCTCCTGTTTCTCCATTGGGAAGTGCCTCGAGAAGCACTCGAACGTTTGCTCCCCAAAGAGCTCACGGTCGACACGTTCGAAGGGAAGGCTTGGGTTGGCGTCGTGCCCTTCACGATGCGCGACGTTGCCCCGCGTTGGTCTCCGTCGGTCCCGGGCATCTCCCACTTCCACGAGCTCAACGTGCGCACGTACGTGCACTTTCGCGGGCAGAATCCTGGCGTGTGGTTCTTCAGCCTCGATGCTGCCAAGACGCTTGCCGTCGTCGTAGCGCGCACGGGTTGGGCGCTTCCGTATCACCGCGCCTCCATGCGCCTCGACAAGTCTGACAGCACCATCGACTACGAAAGCCGCAGGCTTTTTCCTGGCCCGCGTCCCGCAGAATTTCGCGCCAAGTACCACGTTGGCGATGCGGTGGGTCCGGCCAAACCCGGAACGCGCGAGCACTTCTTTGCCGAGCGCTACATCCTGTACGCCCAAACGAGATCGGGGTTGTCCATCGGACGCGTGCACCACGTGCCGTATCCGCTCCACGAAGCGCGCGTCGAGTCGTGGGACGAGAGCATGCTCGCCGCAGCCGGCATCCCCCGATCGAACGAAGAACCGCTTGCGCTCTACAGTCCGGGCGTGGACGTGGACATCTACGCGCTCACGAAGGTTTGAGCACCAATGATTGGACAAGCTTTCGGTCCGACCCCGGGGGGTATGGGGGGGCCGAGCCTCGCCGTGCTTTTGCGCAGCAAAAGCACCGGGAGGCGAGCCTCGGCCCCCCCATCGTAAACTAGCCTCGCGATGCGCGCGTCCCACGCGCGCGTAGCGAGCGTGCAACTCCAGGCCCGGCTTCAAACCCTACGTAGCCGCAAACTTACGCGTCAGCTCCTTCGTCAGGTTCTTCTGGTGCGATTCCAGCGTTCCGCCGCCGATCTCCAAAAGCTTCGCGTCCCGCAGGAACCGCTCCACCTTGTATTCGTTGCAGTAGCCCCAGCCCCCGAGCACCTGCATCGCGTTGTCCGCAACTTCCTTGCCCACCGGTGCCGCAAAAAGCTTCGCCGCATCCGTCCCGAGGCGGTTGCGTTTGTCCGGCCCAACCTCACGCGCCACCGTGTAAACGAGCGCTCGTGCAGCTTCCGTCTTCGCGTAGCTGTCGCCGATGTAGCGCTGAATCTGCCCGTGCTCCGCGATCGGCTTGCCAAAACTCGCCCGCTCCGTCGCGTACCGCACCATGATCTCCACGCACCGATCCGCGATCCCCAAGCTCATCGCCGCCAGCGTCAACCTTTCGATCTCCAGGTTGCGCATCATGTTCTTCACACCCCCACCCACCGTTCCCAGCACGTTTTCCGCCGGAACGAACACGTCCTCCATCACGATTTCCCCGAGCGTGCTGGCGCGCATGCCCATCTTCGGCGTCTTGTTGCCCGTCGAAAGCCCCGGCATGCCTCGTTCCAGGACAAACGTCGTGATCTTGTCTTCAACCTTCGCGTAGACGAGAAACACGTCCGCATCGACCGCGTTCGTGATGAGCGCCTTGTGGCCCTTCAACACGAACCCATCGCCTTGCGGCCTCGCCGTCGTGCGCATCCCCAGCACGTCCGTGCCTGCTCCCGGCTCCGTCATGCCCATCGCCCCGATGTGCTCACCCGAGATCACTTTGGACAAGTACCGCGCCCGCTGCGCATCGCTGGCCGCATAAAAAAAGTTGTTCACGAAGAGCATCGCGTGCGCCAGGTACGCCAAGCAAAACCCTGGATCGCTCTTCGACAGCTCGTGGTGCACGATCACCGCCGCGGTCGCATCCATGCCCGCCCCGCCGTGCTCGGATGGAATCGTGATCCCGTGCAGCCCCAGCTCTCCGACGCGACGAAACAGCTCCACGTTCAGCGTCCCGGAGCGATCGTGCTCCTCCGCTTGAGGCTCCACCACATCGCGCGCGAAGGTGCGCACCATCTGCCGCAGCATCCGATGTTCTTCGGTCGGATTCTCGAGGTCGAAGACGCCGTCACTCATGCGCGCGACATTAGCACGACCGCATCGGCCCCTGTCCACGACGCTGCACCGACGCTTCGGTCGTTCCGAAGAACCTTCGCTCGGGCCGCTCCTCGGCACTATTCACGGAAAACGAAACCGGCTATACCGCTCTCGGTGCACCCGGAAACCTTGGAATTCACCCACGACGAATTCATTGCCGAACGAGACGCCCGAGTTCACATTCGATGGCTCGGAACGGCGGGATTCGAGATTCGCTGCGACGATCATGTCGTCTTGCTCGATCCGTACATCACGCGCGCATCGCTCCGTCGCTGCTTCCTTGGGCACATCTCCTCGGATCTCGATGCGATCGCGCGTTATGTGCCGCGTGCCGATGCAATCGTCGTCGGTCACACGCATTTCGATCATGCGCTCGATGTCCCGGCCATTGCCAAACACACGGGCGCCAAGGTATTCGGTTCGCGTTCGGCGATCAGGCTGTGCCAAGCGGCGAAACTCCCCGAATCACAATTGCAAATGGTCGAACGAAATCCCGGCCAAGAAGCCATCGTCACCGAAGTGGGACCATTTACGTTGCGATTTGCTCCAAGCGCCCATTCGAGGTTTTTGCTCGGCCGAGTTCCCTACCCTGGCGACATTGCCGATTGCGACGACGTGCCCGTGAAAACGGGGGACTATCGTTGTGGCGCTGTATTTCGAGTCGAAATCCAAGTGGCGGGACGGACGATCGTGCATTTGGGCAGCGCCGAGCTCACGCCGGGTGGGGTCATTCCGCAAAACGTCGATCTATTGTTATTGTGCGTCGCCGGTTGGCGCGCGTCGCCGGACCTGCCGGAACGAGTGATGCGCAGTTTGTCGCCGCAGCGCGTGCTCTTGTCGCATTGGGACAATTTTTTCCTGCCCATGCACGAGCCCGCTCGCATGCTGCCCGCGGTCGGCATGATGCCGCTCGTCGATCGCATATCGAGTCTTTCGCGGGACGTGCGTATTGGCACGTTACCAATCCGCGGTGAGATTGGATTATGACTTATTGCGTCAGAGAGCGTTCGTTCATCCAGCGCGCGCGCAAGGCTGCGTTGCCATCGAGCGCGTGATAAACTTCGATGAGACCGGTCGTCACGAGGTGTTCGAGCATGCGGCGGCGCGCATCGGGCGACGGGTCCAGGCGGCTCGATTGCCAACGCGTAACGAAATAGTTTGCCCCAACGTACCCATTGCGAAGCCTGCGTTCGGCAGCTCGCAACTCTTCGATGAAGTAAACTTCTTCTTCGGTTGGTTCGTACGAAAACGTCATGCCCGAGCCCACAGCAGCACCCGGCGCAACGCCCATCGCGGCGGACGCGTCGCCATTTTCATGATGATTGTGCTCGACTGCGACACCATCGTCTTCGGACATCGGAGCGCTCGTCGCGACAAACGGAGCGGGAAACGCCGAGGGTGATGATTCTTTGGGCGGAGCGGCCGGAGCGGCCAGCGACGGCGCGGGGGAAGCGAGCAGCGACGGCATCGGAGGCGATGCGGGCGGCAAATCTTCCGCTGCATACCGCGGTTCGGAACCGGGCGGGACGGGCGGAGACGCCCCTTCGGCATCCTCGAAGTACGACAAACCTTCCATGAGGTCGATATGGTCGAACGCGGCTTTTCGGAGACGAGCGGAAAGGCCAGCGCGTCCCCACGTCGATACATACGCTTGCCGGCCGATGGCGCGAACGCCTTCGATGGCAGGTGCATGATCCGAATCGCCGGAAACCAGGACGAGCACGTCGAAAGCACCAACGGCTGCAAGACGAAGCATGTCCGCAACCATTGTGGTATCGACTTCTTTCTCCTGCGTATACTTGTTTTCCGCACCGCACGCAGCGCACTGGAACATCGTGGTCTTGCGGGGAAAACGCTTGACGAAAAACCCTGGCTGAAGCTCGAGCATGTCGAGAAAACCGGCGAGTTTTTTCTGGCCCTCGGTCACGGCTGCGGGGCCCATCTCGATTCCTGTATAGTAATAGGCGCCCCAGAGGAGCGATCCGCCAACCCGTTCGACGAGCCACTTCGAAAGTTTGGGAAACGTCAGACGCCGTCCAGCAGCCTCGTCACGCCAACCCGAGTGGAAGTTCTTACCATCGAAGAAAATACATACGCGCATGTCACCGCCACAGTGCAAAAATGACTACCGTTCGATCAGTTCGATCAGGGGCGATGTTCTATCCAACGAACTACGTCCGGTCAACCTTTCCGATCGTTTTGCAGGCCAACGAAAGATAGGCTAGGCTCGAATGCGCGCCGCCTCACTCGAAAGCCGCGCTCCGCACAAAACCTTGAACACATAGCACGGCACGCTGGCGCGGTGTAGCATCAGTTCGCCGCCCAGGCACCTCGCAGGCAGAGTTTGGTCGCTTGTCTTGCCCGAATTTCATCCATCGAGATTCGTCATGAAATGGTCTGAACGTAGCTTCTTGCATTTTTCGACGCTCTCCGTGCTCGTCGCCACGACCATTTTCATTTCATGTCGGTCGCCCGACGAAAGCCCGCGGGACGCCGGTTCACCCACGACGACCGAAACGGCGCCGCCAGCTCATTCCACCGCTTCTTCAGCAGAAAAAACCATTGCCGATGCGGGCAACGATGCAAGCGACGCAAGCGTCGATGCGGCTGTTCTTGCCGCATCGTTGCTCGACGCATCCGCCGAGACCGATGCCGGCCCCCCTCCAGCATGTCCGCCCGAAATGGTGCATATCGGTCGATATTGCGTCGACCGCTGGGAAGGGCACTTCCTCACGAAAAACGACGATGGAACGACGACCCCGTGGCCTCATTACGAACGTCCCAAAGACGATACGTATTACATCGCCCATAGCGCTGCGGGCGCGTTTCCGCAAGCCTACGTCAGCCGCGTCGAAGCCAAAGCGGCCTGTACGCACGCGGGCAAACGATTGTGCTCCCGCGCCGAATGGATGCGCGCCTGCAAAGGCAACAATGGATATCGGTATCCTTACGGGAACAAAGGGAAACGCGGCGCCTGCAACACGGGCAAGCCGCATTTGCTCCACACGTTTTTCGGACCGCGTCCCGGCGGCTGGACGTACGATAACTTCAACGACCCCAAGCTGAATCAAGAACCCGGATTTTTGGCAAAGTCATCCGAATACGAAACTTGCCATTCGACCGAAGACGTCTACGACATGGTGGGCAATCTTCACGAATGGGTCAATGACACCGTCGGCACGGACATCGAAGAAGTTCTTGCCAAAGACGGTGTCGAACGTAAAACCCAGCCTTGGAAAGCGGGCAATGCCATGTTCATGGGCGGTTTTTTCAGCACCACCATCGAACACGGCCCCGGATGCACGTACACAACCATCGCGCACGAACCGACCTACCACGATTATTCGACCGGATTTCGGTGCTGCAAAACGGCAGTGCTTCCAGCCAAACCCGCGAAAAGCAAACCGAAAAAGTAGACGGGACACGGGGCCGTCCATAAAGCACATTCCCATTCCCCAAGAATGACGCAAACATAGCCCTGGGAGATGTGCGATTTCTCGGCGCTCGTGGGGGGTCCCACTGTTCGAGCCTGCGAAGCAGGCGAGTTTGGGGGGCACCGCGGGCGCCGAGAAATCGTGCATCTCTCGGGGCGGCTGACGCGCGACGCGAGCGTTCAAATCAAGATCTGATCTGAAACGATTACGGTGCTACGGGTGGAGCCGCTGCGGGAACTGGCGGCGCTGAAACCGGCGGAGGCGCCGCCAGTTCGCTCGGTTCTTTGCGTGTTCGCTCCTGTTCGATCAATTTCGCAAGGTCGTTGCCCAGACGAACGCGCAAGTCTTTCCATTGCTCCGCAGCGTATTCATTCGCCTTTTTGCTATAAATGGTCGAATATTCGCTGCCGCGTTCGTCCTCCTGAACCAAATGCCCATACAGATACCCATTGCGCACGTCCACCACGAACGCCTCGACATACCCCTTCACGAGCGTATCGAGAAAGGGCATGAAAAAGATGGGCAAGATGAGCATGTTGAAAGAAACCAGCGGATTGATGCCCTGATTGCGATACCCATGATCGACGATCACGATCACGTCAGTCTTCGCGCGAGCAGCCAAAAGCCGCAGCTTTTTCACCGATACTTCCTGCGGTTGCCCATAATATCCGTGATTCTCCTGATTCCGCCGCTGCCCCGTCACGAGCAACGGAGGAATGCGGTACACACTCGATACCCCAGGCATCGTCGAAAATGTCTTATCGAGATCGTTGGCAATCTCCGGATCGAAGGTGTAATAGGACAAACGAATGGATGACGCCGGCATCTGCGGCCTTGCGTCGAATGCCTTCCGAATGTCATCGTCGTCGATCTCCGCCTCCCGATCGATTTGAAAATTGGCCGAGCGCGAGGGCTGATAATTTCCGCCACCACATCCCGAGCCCGTGGCGAGAACGAGCGCGCAAAGAACCGGAAGATAAAAGGCTTGTCGCTTCATGGATGTCCTTTCGGCGGGCTACAACGCGCGTTCGCGGAGAATCTTACAGGGGCCACGTCACTTTGCCGCGTCTTTGCAACATCGCACTCCGGTGGAATAGTCGAGGTAACTCTTGGGATGCGCCGTGATGACCGCGTCGCATCCCGCGCGGGTCGAACGCGCGTAAAACCCTCCCGCAAACGCGCCCCCTTCTTCGTCGACCCATTCGTCCAAATTGCCGACCATGTCGTAAATCGCATCATTGCCCCACCGGCTACGACACGTTGACGTCGCCCCCGTTTCGCGCAAAAGCGTCGAACCACCAACACGGACTCGATTGAGTCGTGGATCGAGATGCCCAATGGAGGCATTGTCGTGCAGCATCGCCGCGGGATGCACATCGCGATTGACGTTGCACGCTCCATCGACGTACGTATCTCCATAAGGGAATTGGACGTCGTCTTCACCTCGACATGCCAGGACGAACTCGTCCAGCGTACACAAGCGTTTTCCTGCCGCCTTGCAAGCGCTTTCCGCAACGAGTCCCGTCAAGTACCCATTTGGCCGCACATGAGGACGCGGTGTGGCCATGACGTCGAGCTTTTTTCCGCGCTGCCATTCGGGCACGAACGGAAGCGGCATCGCGCGAGCAAACACGCTCCCTACGCGGCTGCGTCCCGTGGCCCAATCTCCGAGTGCAATTTCGAATAAATTTGGCGTCACGGGGAAATCCGGTGACATTTCGCGACCACTTTCCACGTCCACAAGGGTCGCCTCGAATCGATCCACACACAGTTTCCCATCGACGAAAACCATTTCGGGCGGACATGGCGATTTTTTGCTCGCTGACGGCTCGGCGCTCGCAACCAGCGTCGCAGTCGCCTTCCCTAGACCTCGCAAGATGCGCACTTCCGGCAGAATATCCAAACCTTCCGCAAACGTACCGAACCACCTCAGCGATCCATCCGCTGCCCACACAGGCTCGCCGACCACGCATATCCCGGGTGCAGCGAGCGCCGGAACATCGACGAATTCACCCGGTACGACCGACGGGACAAACCTTTTTCCGGGCAAACCGTCACGACAAACCGCATCGGATTGCCCTTCGGGCCACGTGGCAGCCGCTTTTTCATGCCCGTCCTTGTCGAGCCAGATCACGCGCTGGCGATCTCGATCGGCGAGCCAACTGCCTCCACCAGGCAATTTGACTTTCCACCGTCCCTCGTAATCGACCGCTCGACGAGCTTCCAGAGTTTTTCCTGGCTGATCATCCAATCGCACGTCGCCGGATGCATCCAGGCGATGCAATTGCCCATCGACAATCACTTCGCCGCTTCCATCCGGGCGAATCGCGGCCCCCGTCATGCGAGCTCGTCGCGCGACGAACGGTGCCGGTTCTTCCCGCACGACCCCGTCACGCTTGGCCGAATGCAGCTTCAATCCATCGCTCGATACGAAATACGCGCTGTCTCCAGCCCACGCCACGAGCTCGGCGTCGTATTTCGGTTGCCCCGGCCTGCGCTTGGGCCCCGCTTGAAAAATCGCTTCCATTGCCTTCGTGTCGACGCTCGGCCATGCCCCAGGATCGATCGCGCACATCGATTGCGGCAGCTCGAGCGGCCCCCTGTCGCCAATTTTCGTCAGCTCACACGGACCGCCGCGTGACGTTTTTTGCGTGAGCAGCGCCATTCCGGCCATCATATCGACGAATCGTGGCCCGGAAAAACCTCGCAGAAAGCCCCAATCGAGCTCGCCTTCCACGACGAGCTTTTTGCTTTTTTCGTCGAACGTTCCGTCGTTCGCGATGATTCCGGATGAAATGGCGGCCCACCCGAGCGCCGGAGGACCTTTTGTCGTGACTTTGGGCGCAGACGCCGTTGGCTTCGCTTTCTCGAACCATGCGAGCACCACGCCCTGCGGCGTCGCTTTCGCATCCACGATGGTCATTCCATCGAGCGGCGGGACGAATTTCAATCCAGTTTTTTTCGCCTCGCCAAACCCATCACTCGTCGCCCATTGCGCCAAGACCTCCACGTTGCGACGAATGACGAATTCGATTTTCTTTTCAGCTTTTTTGGTTGCGCCTTTTTTCTTTTTCGGAGGATTTTTTTTGTTTGGCGTCGCAGGCTTTTTCTTTGCCGGTGTTTTCGCAGCCGGCTTTTCGGGCGCGCGGCGACTCTTGGGTTTCGTGGTTCGCGCCGGAACGCTCGCACGCGGTTTTTCAACCTTCGTCTTGTGCTCCTCGATCGATATCACCGCGAGCTTTCGTCCCGCCACGGCCAAAGCTTTCGCTTCGATCGTTTCGCACACGCGCGCTTCGGCCGCCGTTTGATCCGGCGCAAATCGCGCGATGCACAGCTTCTCGCCGTCACTCGTCACGAGCTCGCGCTTCTTGTCCGCGCGCGAAAACGCCGTCACCACGTATTCGTCCACGAGCCGCACGATCGGGCCTACTTGCCCCGCGTCGTCGATCCATCGGACAAACCCTTCGCGCTCGTCCGCTGCGTGCGACACGAGCAGCGCGGCAGCGTCCGCAGGCAAAGGCTCCACCGCCGTGGGTAGGTTTGTCGGGACAGGCGCTGTGAGAACGGTTCGACCTTGGACGACTTCCGCAGAAGGCGACGGCGCTCTCGCCACTGACGCAGCCGCGCTCGTCACGGACGGCGTCGTCGCGCGATCGCGCGCTCGGGGCCTCGCCGTGCTGCGCGGCCCAGGTTCGGCAGGAGAAACCCCGGAGCACGCGGAAGCGAGCAAGAGGAGCGCCAGGATCAACGGAGACGATGGGCGAAGTCGACGCGTCACGGAAACGCTCACCATATACTCCGTCCGAGACGCTGATGCACGAGAAGCTCGACATCACAATTGTTTTGACCTCCAAGCAGCGCATGCGGTCGCTCACGTCGAGGACACGGGGCCTTGGGTTGCTTGCAGGTCGCGCGGACGCTGGGATTGTGTGAAGGAGGGTTACCGGCAATGCCGAAAGGCTCCTTTTTGCGTCTCAGACTCGACCGGAGCGCGAACATTCGCTACGCTCTCCGCCGAGGTCACACGCGATGAGCAACAAGCTGGACGACGAACTCGCGCAGGCGGCAGGGCTTGGATCGGAGGACACGGGACGCGCATCGGCGCCGCCGGTAGCGGTCGCACCAGCACCTCGAGCGGCTGCGCCCAAGGCGAAAACGAGCCTCGGCCTCCTGATCACGCTGCTCGTGATGGTCGGGGCCTTGGTGGCGCTCTTCATGGTGGGCTTCAAAGAAGCTGCGATTTACGCAACTCCAGTGGATCAGCTCATGGCCCAGAAAGACAAACTGATGGGCCGCAAGGTGCGCGTGGAAGGTGAGCTCGTACCAGGATCGCTCGAAAAGCGCGACAAACCTTGCGAATACCGATTCACGCTGCACGGAAAAGAAAACAAGGAAACGCTCCCCGTGCGATACCCGCAATGCATCATTCCGGACACGTTCCGGGACGTACCCGGCGGGGGCGTGCAAGTGACCGTCGAAGGGACGTTGAAGTCGCCAGACGACTTCGAAGCGACGCTCGTCATGGCCAAGTGCAGTTCCAAGTACGATCCGACGACGCATGAAATGAAGCCCGGCGAAGGGCTTCCGGTGAATTGACCGGACAAACCATCACGGTCGTCTAGTTTTCGCCGACATTTTTCTTGCCGCCGTATTCGCTGGGAAAGTGGATTGGGGCGCCGCCTCAACAGCCCACGATGACGATTCGCTTGCCATTCACCTCCACGGTGCGCGTGGTCAAGCGTTCCGCCCACGGCAGCGTCGATCGCAAATCGAAAAGCACGAGCCACCCTTCGTCGAGCCCGAGTTTGTCCAAGTAGCTCGCGGTCTGCGCCAAAGCACGCTCCTCAGTGACCGTATCGCGTCGCAGCTTTACTTCGATCGCATGACGAGCGTCGCGCCATTCGATGAGCAGGTCCAGCGCTCCGCGACCAAGCCCGTACTCACGCTCCACTCGACCACCGCCATTGACCACTCGCTGCAAGAAGGCCATCAACATCAGGTGTGGACCCGACTCGCGATAACCAAACCCCTCGGCTGAAATATGGCCATCCTCACGCCAAAACATTTGCCACTCCGCCATCAGCTTTGGCATGTCGAGCGATCCGTCCGCACGCACGAAGGTTGCTGTTTCGGCAGGAATTTGAAGCTGCCTCATATACGTGAGCGCACGCGGGATCACCTCCCGATAAATCGGGTTCGCAATCTCGACCTTGCCTCGAACGACGCGCACGATGCCCAGTCCCAGCACATACGCCAAATCATCATCGAGCACATCGTCCCCGGTCATCTCGCCCGCGAGCATGGGATCCAGGATCTTGCGCACGCGGGGATCGCGCAATTTGTGAATCAATGAATCGATGTGTGTGCGGCGCTCGAGAATGATGGTTTCTTTCGCCGCGTACACGTGATCAGCCGTAATGGCGACATTGCGATCGCGCACGTCGCGCTCGGCGATTTGATCGGCAAGCGCATTGACGAGCCAGGGATGCCCCTGCGACAACTCATAAATACGCTTTATCGCATCCGGCTCGAATCGTTGACCCGTTTTCGTCGTGTGCTGCGAAAGCAGCTCGCCCACTTCCGCCTCGGTAAAGGGCCCAATGCTCGTCGCCTCTGCGGTAATGTTGAATGGCGATGCCGAGCCTAGCCAAGTTACCGCAATGCGCTCCTGCTGAGACATCACATAATCGCGCACGTTGCGCTGGCCCACGAGCACGATGCTGTGCGGGAAGGGCGTCTCACGACGACTCAAGTAACCATCACGTAGCTGTGTGAGAAACGACACCACTGTCGCGCCAACCAAGCAATCTGTTTCATCGAAAAATGCCACGAGCGGACGTGGAGAACGCGTGGACAAATCCTGAAGATACATGAGCACTGCAGTCGCCGGATCTTCGATGAACCGATCGCGAGCGCTCGGAATGCCAATGTCAGGTAATTGCACCTTGACACTATAATCGAGCTTGTTGAGCACCGTGGTAAACGCTTCTTTCGGATTGGGATTATCGCGCGCGGTCTGCAAATCGACCCACATGGCCCGATATTTATTACCTTGGTTGTAATACTCGGTCAGCCGCTGAGCCGACGTCGTCTTCCCCATTTGACGACCAGCGTGCAGCGTGAAGTATCTACCGTCGTCGATGAGCTCCATCACCCGCCCAAGACGTCGTTCGGGCGGCAGCATGTAATGCTCATCCGGAAAACATGGGCCTGTCGTGTTGAAGTACGGTTTCATTGCTTTGCGACCATGCCACAAGTTTGCCCGGGATGCACGACATTTGTCGTGCAAGACGCCGCTCGTCCTCGATACGACCGCTAGCAGCAATGGTCCGGCGAATCGATATGCCCTAGCAGTCCGTTGATTTATCTGCTCACGCCCGAAATCGTGACGAGCGACATCGCTCGAAATACGGCAGATTTTCGGGGAGTCTCGACATCACTCTTTACTTCCTATGCCAGACATGCAACGATATTCGAATGTCACTATGTCATAACCGTGGCATTCTGCTGCCGGATTCATTGAAAACGCCATCCAAATTTCATTGCCTTGACGAAGGGAGGACTTCGCTCGATGACGAAAAAAACTCGCTCGATGTTCGACTATCTCAGCGACAAAACCGAACGCCCGTATCTCATGGCGGCCTTGGACGGCAAACTCGACGATACCGGGCGCCTCGCCTATGCGAAATTTCTCGACTATCTAGATCCATCGCGTGCCGAATGGGTGCGGCTCGAGGTGAAACTGAATTCCCAGGCGACCGATGATGTGAACGTGCATCGGCGCTACGGTGCACTCGGACGAGAAATTGGGTACGACTTTTTGCGCATGATGCGTCGCCGCGACATTTTCAATTGTGGCAAGGCTACGAATGAACCTCGGCGCGTCCGATTTTCATTCGTTTGCGAGCGGCGCTGGGAAACGCTGCATCCGACCGACGATCCGCACGTGCGCCATTGCAATACGTGTGCATCACGCGTGTACCAATGCGCCACCGTCCCCGAGGCCGAAGCACATGCTCGCGCCGGCCACTGCATTGCGGTTTCGCAAGACCTCGTGCACGACGGCGCAGGCAGGAATTACGACAATATGGTAGGACGGCCCGATCCCATCGGCGATTGGGTCGAGAAGATGTTTCCGGAAAATTGATTGTGGGTTCGCGAGCCCATCATTGCCACTCATTGAACGATTTCACGCGGTACGGGACAGGCGGCGCGATATCCAGGAAAGAACATCGCGCCCCAAACCGCGCAAGGCGGCGCCCCCGACAAGAGACTTCGACAAGAGCAATTCGGGCGGACAATCCCGACCTTGCACGCGCAGGAAAGCTTTACCATACTCGGGATCGGTCATCATCCATCGCATGACGGTGCGCACGATGGGCATTGGTGGCTCCGAATAGAGCTCGCGCTTGATACGCGTCGTCGTCACGACGAACATCGAATGCGTGGCGGCCCAAACGTCTCGCCGATATTGCGCCATGGCTGCGTCCCACGACGATTCTTCGGAATGCCAACGTGCAAGCGCCGCGTCGAGGAGCTTGGCCTCGATCAATGCATCATAAATGCCTTGGCCGTCGGCAGGATCCTTGTAATGCAAAGCATCACCCACGAGCACCCAACCTGGACCGCTCGGGCGACGATATCCATTGCCAATTTGTTTGATGCCGATGATCGGTGAAACCCGCTCCGCTCGGTCGATGTATTGCCAAACGCGAGGAATCGAGCGCAACGTATCCAGGTAATATCGCTGTGCATCGCCATTGATGCGAACTCGGTCGGATCGAGCGTGCGTATTGATGGACCAGCGGCCATCGGGCATTGCAAAAAACAGGACATCGAGGCCCCGAGCCGTTGCATAGACGTAGCCCGCCGAATATTCGTTGTGAATTGGCTTGACGCCCGACCAATTGGCAAAATACACGGTGCTGGTGTGTTCGGGCGCGTCTTCAATGACATCCGCACCCACTTTGCGCGCAACGAGGCTGAATCGGCCATCGGCGCCAACGACGCAACGTGCGGTGATTTCTCGTGGTCGCTCGCCTTTCGACCCGCCAACGATTCCCACCACCCGATGATCACGACGGATCACGTTTGTCACAGCAAACCCCGAACGCCGCTCGACGGATGGAAATCGCTCGAGCTTTCGCCAGAGCAGGTCGTCGAATGAGTATCGGTCGACGCCGCGCACGTAATCGCGTCCCGCAGCCAAGGGCGGCACGCGCATGACGGCAGTGAAAGCGCCGGCCAATTCGACGTGAAGCGCTCGCATGCACGCGTGCTCGTCCGCATAATCGGCCTCGTCGATACCAATTTCGTCGAGCAGCGCCATCGCTCCGCAATGCACCGCCGGCGAAGACGGGACCCCCGGATTCGATGGAAACGTTGCTCGATCGACGACGAGAACGCGTAAACCACGTTTTCCAAGCCGCGCAGCGAGCGAGGCGCCCGCAGGACGACCTCCCACGATGATGATATCGTAATCTGGGGTTTTCACATGCCGGCCACTATCCCTCGATTCATTGCGTCTCGGGCGCTGGCCGATTACGCGGCGACGGCGCATCGTCGGCGCCCGCGGGAGGCGCGGCTTCTGGTGGAGGCTCTGCAGCACGCTCGGGCTCGGGCGGCGGAGGCGAATCCGGCTCTGCTGCTCGCGGTTCGGGCGCCGCAGGACGCGGCGGAGCATTGTCGTCTTTATCGTCGCGCGCGGTGGACGTACCGAGCGGCAATGCCGCCTTTTTTGCATTGAAGGGCGAATCGCCTTTGCCACGCCCTCGACCAGGCGACGGTCCATCCGACGTCGATGGATCGAACCTGAGTCTCCCGAGCTGACCGTGAATGTGCCAGCCGTAAAACCCATCGGATCGCTTGGAGCGCTTGATTCGCGGATCCGCCAATTCGAATAGCGACGGCACGGTGGAGCCGGGTGTACCGAGCAACGTCTTCGTCAAATCGCTCTTGTTGCGATATGCATCGGTAAACTTGAATCGCACGTACAGGTCGGCCAGGGAATTATTAGCAGGCTCGCGAACGTTGACTTTGCCGTCGCCGGCGAGCTCGATGTCCGTCCCATTGGCCTCGAACTTGGTGACTTTCAGTGCTCCATCTTTGGCTTCGGCCGTAATGATCAAGTCGCCGAGCTTCGCCTCGGGCAGGGCAATTTGGTTCTTGATTTTTGATTTACCGTCGCCAACCGATACGCCATTGATGGCCAAATCGAGCATCCCGCTGGCCTTGCTGAACTTGCCGCCCTCTGCCGTAAGCTCCAATTTCCCCGTCGCGACGCCTTTGATGGGAATGCCGAGCGTATCTTTGATGATGTCGACGTACGATAGATCGATTTGGTCGAGCTCGATCTCGACCGGGCCGGCCGATGCACCCACGGGAATGGTGCCGTTGATGTCACCGTTGAATGCATGCGCCCAGAATTTTACGCGAAGGCGCCCGAGAAATAGTGGCAAAACTTGGAGTCGCGCATTCAGCTCGTCGACTTTCACCACCGATTCGGCAGGTTTGTCCTTATCGCCCGCGTGATCATCGGGCGGAGGCAAATAAAGGCGTACGCCGGTGGCTTCGACACCGGTGAACCAATACGAATCGAGCTCGTCGATTTCGACACGCTTGATGGTGCTCTTGGGCTTTTGCGCGCGGACCTGAACTTCGGCAATCACGCGATCTTTGAGCCGATTCCAGGGAAACGTGACATAGAAAAAGAGGACCAAGCACGTCATGTAGAGCGCCGGGTACGCGAGGAATTTGAGAATGCGGACGAGGCGATTCATGGCAGCTTCTCCTCCTGGGCCGCATCCTTCGCTTCGCCCTTTTCTTTCTCCTTGGCGTCGGGCTTGCGATCATACGCGCTGACGCCGAGCTCCACTTCATACGAATCGGGTTCGCCCGACCGGGGACGAATGTTGAGGCGACTGATGGCCACAGGATGCCCGGATTGCTCGATTTTCTCGAGGAGTTTTACCAAATTGAGCATCCCCACTTTGTGAAGTTTGACGACCGTGATGCGTTCGGTGTATTTCTTGCCGTGCGGAACCTCGGGTTTGTCCTGCGCATCGGCGACCGTGATGTTGTTTTGCTTCGCCGCGTCTTCGATGAACCCGGCAAGAGCTGGAGCAGGCTTGGAATAACGCGCCAAGAGCGCTTCCTGCTTGGCTCGCTTTTCAAGAGCATTCGTTCGCGCCTTGTAGATGTCGGTGATGAGCCCGCGGATTTGATCGTTGTTCGAGCGAGCATCTTGCACCGCGCTCCAGGCATAAAGCGGCACCGCCAGCACGAGCAATGCCACGACGATGCCCGCCAGCAATCCGAGGAGCCGACGCTCGCGCGGCTCGAGTTTGTCGAGGCGTTCTGCGAATGTCACTTGCCTTCCTCCTTGCCAGCCGGCGTGGATGCACTACCTTCAGGCTCTGCCGCTGTGCCAGTTTTCTTCTTCGGCTTTTTCTCTTCGCACTTCAGGTCGAATTCGAGCACGTATTTCTGCTTGTTACCCGTGAATTGCGCCGTGCGACTTATTTTCACGTCCTTGAAGCATTTGTGCTCCTTCATCTTGTCCGCAATCCCCTGCGCATCCGGAATCGACGGCACCGTGCCTTGAATGGTCACATGACCGCGATTGAGATCGAATTCGAGAACGTCGTGCACGATTTCCTTGGGAACCACTTCGGAAAACTTGACCATGACATCGAAAGCATCGGCGCGCGGTAATGGATCATCATCGGCCGCACTCGCTCCTTTGTCGAGGATTTCACGCGCCTTGTCGACATCCTTGATTTCTTCACCAAAAACTTCGCCCGTTGCCGTTTCGACTTGCGAAAGAAGCAGCTCGCGCTCGACACCGAGACTCGAATGCTCCGCCGCCAAGTTGAAGGCGAAGCTCAGCACGACGACGGAACCGAGGCCCACGAGGAGCGGTATCTTTTCACGAAGAAATGGATAACTTCGCGCAGCCTCGAGCGCCCCTTTGCGCAAATTCATTCCGCGAGCTTTGCCGACGAGGCCCATGGCAAGCCCAATCGCCTTGGCAAAACGCGGGAGCATGCTCTCCTGCTCGGGCGTGACTCCCTCGAGATTCGGCCTCGGCAAAGGCAATATCGAAATGCCAAGCTCCGTCGAGAGATACATTTCGGCGCCTTGTGCCGCAGCGCCACCGCCCACGAGATACATGCCCGCAAGCGGCGGACCACCGGAAGCGCGCCATGCAGCAAACGTCTGGCGAAGCTCTCGCGAAATGGCCGGAGCGCTCCCGGGCAAACCCATGGTTCCACGAGACAACGTCCGCGCAAAAACGGGCTCGCCATCACGCAGAATGACGATGTCGCTCGTGGTTTCACCAAGATCCAGCATGGCTACCGGCGGAATGATTTCACCAGGACCCGCAGTTTTCCCGAAAGGCCTTTCGATGTCGGGCATGATGGAAATGAGGTTCGCAAGCGGAAGAGCCCCCGTGCCGACTCGTTCGGGCTCGATACCGAGCGCTTCGTTCGCAAGATGAATGCGCTCGCGCACGTCGCCAATGCGTGCGATGGCTGAAAAAATGGGCACCGTCTCGCTTCCCGTCGCGCGCTTGTCGATGCGATAATCAAAAACGGCTTCGGTGATTTCAAATGGAAGCTGCGCCTCCAATTCGAAAGGCAGCACGTTGTCGATTTCCTTGAGCGCCGAGGCGGGCAAATCGACCGTACGGTAATACGTCTTTTCCCCCGTGATCGCAATGGCCGCTGCATCCGGCTTGTACATTCCGACAGCGGCGCGAATGGCATCCGCTTCGAGTCCCACGACGGGCGCTTCACCAAGCGCTTCGAGCGTGATCTTGCGGTAATTCACCCGCAAGATCGCCGCCCTGACGACCGCTTTACCAATATCGATTCCGAGAATTCTGGACATAGTGGAAACCTTTGGTTACTCGATACGATAATAAACGACTCTGCCCATGGGGCTCGAATTCATGAGCGCAATCGGGTCTACGGCAGTGGGATCGGCTGCTCCGGACGAACCAGCAGAACCGGTGGAGGTCGTCGTGCCCATTGGTCGGATTCGGCCCGCCCGTGAGCGGATTGGACGCGCGCGTATCGACGACGGCGTGGACACGCACGCGCGTGGTACGTTTACGCCCAGGAACGACGCCGTCGGCGTAAATGCTGAATACGCGGCTCGTCACCGTGAATTGCTTGTTTGCGCCCGCCGTCAGGCCGCAAGGCAATCCGGCTTGTGCCATGAGCGGAGCGAGCATGGGGCCGATGACGCTTCCAAGCGGCCCGCCGATGTTGCCGGTTTTCAGCAAATTGGGGAAATCCGCGGGCTTCGTGAAAATGGGAATGGGGAACGTCCGGAGGATACCGAGCAGCGATACAAACTGAGCTTGAATGAGCGGATCGGTGCACAAGGCAATGCCCTGCGTTGCGGACGAACCGGCCGCTGCGATGCCACCCGCGCACACGGAACACGCCGCAGAGAGCAGAATCTGCGGATTGGCGCTGTTCACGTTGATGGCCTTTTGACCCCAAACCGTCAGTACGCGCGATTTGGGATCGTCGGGGTTTGGATCGACGAACGTGCTCCAAAAATCGTCACTCATGCCCCGCACGAGGCGCAGTTCCTGAAGAGAATCGTAGGCTGCGTTCTTTCGACGATATTCGAGGCCGATCATTTGATAAAAATTGTCTTCGGCGCCCGCAGCAGCCTGGGCTTGCGCGCCTACGTAACACGTCGAAACGTTTTCGTCTTGATCGGCCCAATCGGTAATCGCACCACAAACGGTGTTCATGTCCGAAAATTGATTGTCGAGGTCCCGGCCCTCGAAAAGCGGCGCATTTTGCGGCCCTTGCATGAGGCTCACGAGTTGCCGCTCGAGATCGACATCGGAGATGGGCGACGCACGATTGATGTTGATCTTCGAATCTTCGTCGACGATTTTTACCTCGAAACGGCCATTCGTCAGACCCAACCCTTTGCCCGTCGCGGTATCGACGCTGAGCATTCCGGCAAACGCCGACATGCCCGCTTCGTCATTGAAGGGGCCGAGCGCGACATCCGTAAACTCCCAGACGGGAAGTTGTTTAAATGGAATCATGGCGCCCATGGGCCCAAGACCGGTGCGAATCTGCGGTTCGGATGCAATGAGGAGCCGGGACAAATTCACGGCGCTCTTCGCCAAATATTCCGCTTGAAGTGCGTCCCTGTCGGCAAGAGCGGCGGCAAACCCAGCACTCGTTTCTTGCTGCAGTTCGGTAAGAAAAACCGTGAGGACCGTGATCGCACCGAGCACCATGAGCAGCGCCACGCCACGGCGAGATGCCTGGCGCTTTCTGCGCTTCATGATCTTCATCTTTCGAGTGCGAAGTTCGTCCACGGAATTCTCCTCAGTTGGCGAATTCGAGCGCGCTCTGAATCGCTGGCGACACGCGCGAACGAAGCACGACGGGTTTTCCGCCCGGACCACCATTGATCACGAGCGTAATGCGTATCTGCATCGGCAATCGCCACGGTTGTCCCGCTGCTTGCGTCGTGTCCCAATCGCTGATCCATTCTCTCGATAGCGGGTCGAAGTATTCGATATCGAAACTATCGACGTCTTCGACGAGAATGTTGACCACTCCTCCCTTGTCCGGTTCCATATCGAGGTATTTGTCTTCGCGCCGCACGAGATCCGTGGCACCCGTTTCCCGATTGCGAGAACCGAAATATCCAATTTCCGATTGATCCGATTCGTGCGGACCGAGCTGCCGATGCGCAAACGATGTAAAATCGATCCGATCAAAACTTCCGTGATCCTTGCCAATGAATGCCGTTTTGCGCATCTGCTGTGATATCATCGTCGAGTTGGCCGTATAATCGCCATGCTTGGACACGAACGCCGTCTGCAATTCACGCGCAATTCGAGACATCGCCGAACGGCCTTGCTGATATCGATCGGCCATTTGCGTGATGCCCTTGCGCGTGCGCGACATGCCATCGAATGCGCCATAAATGAGCGACCCGATGAGCGCGAGCACGCCAATCGATACCATCGCTTCGATGAGCGTGAGGCCCAATTGCGAGCGGCGTGCGCGAAGCTTCATCGCATGCCTCCGCCCGGCCGAATCCCGCCCATCCCAGGTCCGCCCATTCCTGGCCCGCCGAATCCAGGAAACATGGACGGGGGCCTTCCACCACCTCCGCCTGGTGCCCCGGTATTGCCCTGCCCAGACAAATCCGGCATTCCCGGCAAACCTCCACCCGATGCCGCATCGACCAATTCGTTCGTGGGCAAACTGGGTTGCGGATTGACGTACCATTGTACGACGTCGAATGAATATTCACGCGAGCCTTCGGTCCACGTGACCGTCAGCGTAATGCGCCGAGCATTCGTTTCGTAAATCATTTTGAGCTGCGGATACACGAACGTGCCCACGAGCTGCAGCATTCCACCGAGCGCTTCCATTCCGCCCGCCGCGCCCATCGCACCCGCAATATCCCCAAGCCCGCCCGACGAATCGCCAAGCGCCGACATTGCACTCGAGGGATCGCCTCCGGGCATTCCAAGCATTGCGCCGAGCGGTCCAAGCCCGCCCGCAGCGCCGCCCGACGCAGACGACGTGCCACCCGCAGGCGTGGACAGATCGAGGCCGGTATCGAGATCGAGCTCGCCCAATTTCGGTTCGGGAAATTGCGGCTTTTCGATTTTCCAGGTGCACCTCAAATTCGGCGTTTCGTCGCCTTCGCAACAAGGACCGCTGTCAATCTCCTCGAGCTCGGGCATCCCTTCAGGCTCGGACAGGCGCTCCTCGATTTCACCCATTTTGCAGCGCGCCAGCGTCGTCGCTACGCTCAAGTTGCGCGCATGCGCAGCCGTCGCAAATGCTCCCGCCTGCGCGGAAAGAATGGCCGTCAACCCAAGGCCCAAAATGGCCGTGGCCACCATCACCTCGAGCAGCGTGAATCCCCGCAGCGCGCGACGTTTCCGCATTTTCCGATCAACCATCATCGGACGCCTCCGATTCCTCGGATTCATGACGAGGCCGCAGCATTTCCACTCGGCCCTTTTCCATCTTCGTTTTGCCCGTCAATGGCTGAACGACAATGGTGATGATGTCCTTTTCCGGATCTGCTTCAGCGGGATTGCCGAGCACGATCTGAATGGCAGCTCGTTCCGTCTGACCTCCGGGCCAAAAATAAAGATACGCGCGGTCTTCCTCGATGGGGCCCTCTTGATGCGCCGTATCGACGGAAAGAAATCGCACGCTATCCGCCAATTCCTTGCCCGATTTTCCACCTTGCGGTTCGAATCCAAAAGCCTTCGTCGGCGTGAATTTTGGCTTTGGCGCCTTGGGTCCTTTGGTGATTCGCTCCGCTTCTTCTTCGGCCTTTTGTTCGATTTCCGTCGCAGCCGCTGCCCCGCCCGTATTGCCTTTGCGCTGCGTCCCGAGCTTCCCCGATGCTTCTTCGAGCGTGACCGTTCGCTCGTTGAAGTCGAATACGAGGCGCAATTCTTTGCCCGTCGCCGTCGCATGGCCATACGCGACGCGCACGGCGCTGGCAACCAATACCGCAGATTGCCGAAGACGTGCGCGTCGTAATGCTCCGAGACCAAAAACAGCCGTCCCGGTGACCAGCGTCATGATCGCCAGCGTGATCAATACCTCGACCAAAGACATGCCTCGGCGTCCCGTGCGAGCGGGCGAGATGGGCAAGCGCTTGATCGAGGCCATGGCAATCATATCGTTTGTCTCTCACAACCCCGCGACGCGTTTGATGTCGGCATCTTTGAAGTCGTCTTTGATGTCGTCCGGCGTCCCCTCTTTGCGGTCCCGACCCGCACTGCTCACGGTGATTTCGTCACCGTCGCAAGCGATCTTGAATTGGGTACCCCACGGATCATCCGTCTTTTTGCCGTCGATTTGCTTGGCATCGACGAGGTCCTTGATGCTCGGACACGCGCCTGCTGAATCGAGGTGCATGTAGGATTGCGCCGCCGTCTTGATGACGCCCGCGCTGAGCACCGCCCCTTTGATTTGGCTCTCCTTGAACCTCGGGAACACGAGCGCCGTCGCGCCGCCCGCGATGATGGCCATGATCGCGAGCACGATGAGCACTTCGACGAGCGTCACGCCGCGCGCCGCGGCCCTTTTCACGTTCCGAATTCGATTCTTGATGTTCACGTTCATTGTTCGTCACTCCACGCGGTCGAGACCATCGACCTCACCATCGGGTCCGTCACTGGTGAGATCGTACCCATCTGGGTCCTGTCTGCCAGGACAAAAAAGCCGTAAGGGCCTCCCCCACGCGTCGATCGGATCGATGCCGAGATACCGTTCGGTTTTGAGCACTTCGAGCGACGGGGGGCATTTGCGCTCGTGATCTGCGCGATAGCTATCGATCGCCGCTCGCACGACGGATATCGTAGCTTCGGTGGACCGGACGCCGGTCTTGCGCCGTTCACGAGCTCCGAGGACGCCGAGAACGAGGGCCATGGCGAGCGCCGCGAAGACGAGCTTGGCCCGCGCGAAACCGCGGCCGCGGAAGATCCCGCCGCCCCGTTCCCACGGGAAAAAAATCGTCTGTTCGCGCTGCCTGCGACGTGCCATCGTGGTTTTACCCAGCAAAACTCGACATCTGAATCAGCGGCATGAGAATGGAAAACGCGATGAATCCCACGGCTCCACCCATGAAGACGATCATGAGCGGTTCGAGAAGGCTCGTCAAAACTTGTACACGCGTTTCTACCTCGAGATCGTACGCATTCGAAACATTTTCGAGCATTTCTTCGAGTTGACCGCTTTTTTCGCCGATCGTAATCATGTGCGTGACGATGGGCGGAAATTGTCCGCTTCTTTTCAGCGGTTCGGCAATGCTCTGACCTTCCTTGATGGATCCAATCGCATCGGAAATGACTTTTTCCAATACCGCATTGCCCAAAACGTTCTTGACGATGTCCATTGCGCCGAGCAGCGCCACACCAGCTCCGAGAAGCGTCGCGAGCGTCCGGGAAAAACGCGCGATCGCAATCATGCGCACGAGTTTTCCCACGACGGGCATACGCAGCACGATTGCGTGCCACTTGAGGCGCCCTGTGGGCGTACGAACCCACCGGCGAAATAGCCAAATGCCAACGATGAGGAGCCCGAGAAAAAGCCACCAATAGCCGCTCAAAACATCCGAAACGAAAATCAACGAGGCCGTGTACCAGGGCAATGCTTGGTCCATCGACGCGAAAATCGACGTGACGTTCGGCACGACCGCGACCATGAGCACAGAAACGAGCGACACGCCGAGCAGCGCCATGAGCGCGGGATATGCCATGGCCGAGCTGACTTTGCCGCGAAGTTTGGCCTGGGCCTCGAGAAATGTCGTAATGCGCTCGAGCACCTGCTGAAGCATACCGGACGCTTCACCGGCGCGAACCATGTTGATGTAAAGCGGCGGGAATATGGACGGATGCGCTTCGAGCGCCTTGGCAAAGCTCGAACCTTCGCGAATCTGTTCACGCACCTGCGTGAGCGCACGCTTCAATGCCTCGTTTTCCGTCTGATCGATGAGCGCCGTCAGCGATTCGAAGAGCGGAATGCCTGCCTTGATGAGCGTTGCGAGCTGCCGCGTGACGACGGAGACGTCATTGAGCGACGGGCGGCGCGCAAATGCAAGCAGGTTGCCTTGCTTCTTTTTCTTCGTCGCCGCAGCAGAGTTTTCTTCCGTCGCCGTGGTGAGCAAAATGCCGTCTTTGCGCAGCACGGTTCGCAAAACTTTGGCATTCTCGGCGTCACGAACGCCTTTGACCTGCTTGCCAGTGCTTACGAGGATGCCTCGATATTCGAATACGGCCACGAGCGCTCCTCCTCTATTCGTCCACGATGATGTCCTCTTGGGTGGCCGCGAGGACTTCCTCGACCGTGGTCATCCCCATGAGAACTTTACGAGCGCCATCGTCACGCATCGTATCCATGCCCTGCGACAATGCGACCCGTTTGACCGTGAGCGCATCGGCATTTCTCAAAATGAGCGGGCCGACGGCGTCGTCGATGACGAGCAATTCGTAAATCCCGCGCCTTCCGATGAAGCCTTTCTGCATACACGCGTCGCAACCACCCGCTTTGTAGAAAACAGGCGACTGGCCCATTTTCTGCCCAACATATTCATAATCCAACTGGTGTACCGTATACCGCGGCGATACCGGGCGTCGCGCCTTCCATGCCAGACGCTCATCATCGAGACCAAGCTGCTTCAATTCGTACGCGGTCGGCTGATAAGGCACCTTGCATTGCTGGCAAAGCATACGCACGAGACGCTGCGCTAGAATGCCAATGACGCTGGATCGCACGAGGAATGGTTCGATCTCCATTTCGACGAGACGCGTGACGGCCGACGCCGAATCGTTCGTGTGCAGCGTGGAGAGCACCAAGTGGCCGGTGAGCGACGCGTGAATGGCAATTTCGGCGGTCTCCTTGTCGCGGATTTCGCCGACCATGATGACGTCCGGATCTTGGCGAAGAAATGCGCGCAAAGCACTGGCGAACGTGAGACCAATCGAGGGATGCACGTGCACCTGATGAATGCCGCCAATTTCGTATTCGACGGGATCCTCGGCCGTGAGTATGTTGCGGGACGGGTCGTTGATACGATTCAAACACGCATACAGCGTCGTGGTTTTACCGCTACCCGTGGGACCCGTGACGAGAATGATTCCGTCGGGCCTTTGGATGAGGCCATCCATGATGCCGTATTCGCGCGGGGCAAACCCGAGATCGTCGAGGCCGAGAAGAATGCTCGTCTTGTGCAAAAGACGCATGACGATACGTTCGAACCCGCGGCTCGTGGGCACCGTGGACACACGAATGTCGACGCTCTTGCCGGCAATTTTCAGCGTAATGCGGCCGTCTTGGGGCAAACGTTTTTCCGCAATGTCGAGGCTGGCCATGATCTTGACGCGCGCAATGATCGGGGCCATGAATTGTTTGGACGCTCGTCGCGCCACGTAAAGCTCGCCGTCAATGCGATACCTAACGACGACGTCCCGCTCTTCAGGTTCGATGTGAATGTCGCTGGCGCGTTCGCGAACGGCAAGGGCGAATAGACTGTTGACCCATGCAATGATGGGAGCATCGTCATCGCTATCGATGATGTCGATGAGGTTGTCTTCTTCCTCGTGTTTGTCCCCCTGCAAATTGGATTGCCCTGCCTCGCGTTTCTCCCATACGCGATTGATGGCATTGAGCACGTGTTCGGTGGTAGCGACCGAAACTTCGACGGGTTTGTTGAAAATGGACCGAACGTCGTCGACCGCCGTGGTATCGAGGGGGTCGGCTACCACGGCGTAGACGTGCGAATCATCTTCGGAGAGGGGGAGAATTTTGTGTTGCTTGGCGTAGGTAATGGGGAGCCGCGTCGCGACGTCGAAAGGAATCGTATCCACGTCGATTCGTGGCGTGAAGTCCATCCCCATCTCGGTGGCGAGAGCACGCGCGATTTTGCTTTCGTCGGTGATGTTCGACGAAACCAACAATTCCGTAATGGTTTGCCCCCGTTCGCGAACGGTATCGAAGAGCGGCGCAATTCGCGCTGCATCGACGACGCCGTGCCGAACGAGAATTTCACCCACGTATTCCGCATGCGCAACCGAGCTCATTGCTCACTCCACTCGCTGTATGGGCGCCGCCGGTCGTGCGCGACGCGGCGTCGGCACGGCTCTGCCCGTCGTGCCAGGTCTATCCGCCGGTGACGCCGTCGCCGGCGTGACCGAAGTGGGCCCAGCGTCATTCCCGCTGCTACGCGCAATGCTCGGAAGCGCAATGGGTTGTCCGGGCTCGTGCGTCCTTGGGCTCTTCGGTTTCGCTTCTTCCTCGAGACGCGCTCGTTCGGCCATTTGAATCTGCGATTGGCGAATGTCCTCGACGAGACCATTGGCCCTTTCGTAGTCCTTCGGCGGCTCCCACGCCGTATCACCAAAAACGAAATACCGGTCCAAGAACTCCTGCCGCTCCTGCATCTTTCGCTCGAAAATGGTGCGCAAGTCGTCTTGATCGCGCACGATGTACGGCGTCAAAACGAGCAAGAGGTTCGTTTTTTGCGTGGTCTTCTTCGTCGTGCGGAAAAGCGCTCCGATGACCGGAATGTCACCCAATATCGGAATCTTGGTGCGCGCATTCGTCACGGCTTCGCGCACGAGCCCACCGATGACGACGGTTTGTTGATCACGCACGACGAGCGTAGTTTTTGCTTGCCGCTTGATGATGGGAATCGCCCCGAGCGCGCCTTGCGGGGCGCCTGCTTCGGAAATGCCTTCGGTGATTTCGAGACGAACTTGATCGGAATCGTTGATGTGCGGCGTCACTTCGATTTTCGTTCCGACGTCTTGACGAGGTGCGGCAAACCCACCCAATCCTCCCAAAAGCCCGCCTGCGAGTCCCCCCATGCCTCCCAAGCCACCAGCAGCACCAGCCGCGCCGCCCAATCCGGCCGCCAGGTTCCCAATTCCACCAACATTGGTTTGGAGTGGAATGTTTTGGCCAATTTCAATGGATGCCGGCACGTTGTCCGTCGCGAGGATGTGCGGCGTCGCGAGAACGTTGGAATCGCTGTCCGTCGCGAGCGCGTGCATGACGACGCCGAACGCCGGAATCGTAATGCCCGTGCCGAGCAAATCGCTGGAACCCGTAATCGACGGACCTCGAACGCCCACAGCGAGCGCACCGAGCTGATCGGCAATGGAGAATGGGGCGCCAATCGATTGAATTGCCCCGTTGCCTCCATACACGATTCCTTGCCCGTCGGCACCATCCACGACGCCACCCGCATTCACGGGATAACCAAGATGCCAGCGCACACCCATGTCGTTCGTGCGATCGACGTTGACGTCCATGATGACGGCTTCGATGAATACCTGCCGGCGCGGCTGGTCGAGCTGATCGATGACGCCCCGGAGAGCCGCGTAATCGCGGAGTGACGACGTAACGACGAGCTTGTTCGAACCTTCGTCGCACGTTATTTTGACCTGACCCTCGAAAATGTCGTCCGTCGAACCCGGAACGGGCGGCGCTCCACCTGCGGGACGACGACCACCAGTCGCGCCTCCGCTTCCACCACTACCGCCCAAAATTTGATTGAGCGTACCGGACAAATCTTTACAACCGGCGTGCTGCAGAGGCAAAACATGCATTTGCCCTTCACCGGTTTGCGGAACGTCCATACGCTTGATGAGCTCGAGCAGCCGCAAGTAATCTCCTTGATTGGCCGTAATGACGAGCGAATTGGTGCGATCGTCGGCAATGATGCGCGCCCCAGCGCCACCGCCACCAGCTCCACCGGCAGCTCCTCGTGCGCCCCCCTTTTCCAGCGCTCGTTCGTAAATCGAGAATCTCACCCAATTTCGTGGCAACGTCGGCTGCCCCAGCGTAATGGATCGTTTCGAACCAGATCTGGTCTCCAGCCCCGCCGACATCGACGTCTTCGAGAATGCGCATCATGCGCTGCACATTGCTGCCCGTATCGGTGATGATGAGCAGCGATCCGCCGGGATGAACCGTGATGTCCCCGTCTTTCGACTTGAACTTGGCCAATACGTTCGCGGCCTCGGTCGCATCGACGTTGGAGACGCGGTAAAGGCGGGTTACGAAGCGATCTTCATTGGGAACGGGATTGCCCTGTCCGTACACGGGCGTCGTTTGACTCACGACACCGGGCGATTCGATGATTTTGAGAAAACGTCCATGCGGAATGACCGTGAGTCCGTTGGTTTCGAGAATGGACAAAAATGCGCTGTACGCTTCGGCGATGGAAACTTTGTCGGGCGAATACACGGTCGCCTTGATTTGCCGGACCTTGCCGCCATAAATGAACCTTCGCCCGGTGATGTTGCTGATGGCCTTGACGAGCTCGTTCAAATCGGCTTCTTCGAGGTTGAACGAAACCATGAGCCCGGGATTTTTGGGCCGAAATTCAATTTCTTTGGGGCCTTGCTTGACGGCCCCCATGGGATCTTCACCAATGTTGGGAGCATTTCCAAAAGGCGCGGGTGAGCCAGGCGGCGGACCAGGGGGAAATCCAGGAGGAATGGGCGGTTTGCCTGCGGCATCGCCCGCGGGCGCTGCGGGCGTTCGGGCCGCAGGTGTTTTGAGAACGGGAGCGCCTCGAGGTCCAGGCTGTTGCGCAGCCGCATTCATGGGTAACGAAGCGCCAACGAGAGCAGCAAGCGCCAAGCCAAAACGACGACGACCACGATATTGTTCACGCATATTCATATTCTTCGCGTTTTTAGTGCCAATCATCAATGCGTTTCGTGCGACGCCGGAAGATCTTCGACGACGGGCGCAGGTTTCGCTTTATTCGGGCGCGCCCGCCTATTCGATTTTCCGGGGGACGTCGGGGCCAATTCGGCGACTTTGTCCGTTGCCGATGTCGACACATCGCTTCGCGACGGAATCATGGATTTCGCGGCCCAAACGACCAACAAGCTCGCAATGGCAATGAACCCGGCAGATCCGAAGACGAACGTGACCACATAGAGCAGTGTCCTTTGAAGAAGGCTTCCGCCATCGAAAGAAGGCAATTTCAATTTGGCCATCGTAGGTCTCCCGTAGAATGTAGCAGCATTCGGATCATTTGATGTTGAAATCGATGGTCATCGGCTTGCCGCGACGATTGACCGTGACCGAAAGTTTGTCCGCACTTCGCAGTCGAGCGTATGCCTCGAGCGCTTTTTGCGGATCGCTCATCTCAAAACCATTGATACTTTGCAATCGATCGCCATTTTCGAGTCCGAGCGTACCGAGAAGCGAATCGGGACGTAATCCGAAGAGACGGATACCCACGATTTTGTCACCCTCTTTTTCGGGCACGATACGGGCCGACTTCATGAGCTCGCCCTGATTTTCCAAAACTTGATCGACCAGTGATCGTTCGATGTCGAATTGTGTTTCGCTGACTTTATGAATTTTCGCCGCCATGTCGGCCGGGATCTTGGCGGCACCACGACCGGCTTTGCGGGTCTTCGACGGAGCAGCAGGAGCCGGAGCCGCAGCCGCCACCTTTTTCTCGCCATGCACCTGCAACTGACATCGCGAGTTGCCTTGAATGAGCCACACGCGATCCCAACCAATCCAATGCACGGTGTGTCCACCCACGTCGTCGCCTCGACGACGAAGCTGCGACTTTCCATCGGATCCCGCAATCGCCGCAAATGACCAATCGGGATCGTCCGATTGAGTAATGAGCAAACATGTTGCAACGTCGCAAATGGGGTCATTGTACGGATTGCTGGTATCGACTGGCTCGTCTTCGGCGCTCGGTAATGCGACGGATTGGCTGGTGCCATCGAGCGGACCCGTGACGGAATCGAATGGATTACGCGCCAATATGGGCGCCGCATTGCTGGATCGCTCGGGACCGGACGGAGCGTTCGCTCCACCACTCTTTGGCGCAGGCGGCGGAGGCGGCATCGCGGAGGGATCGAGCAAAACGTTGCCTGCGACGAGTTGGCCCATGCCAGACGCCTGAAAATATGCCGCCGCTGCAACGAGAACGCAGATGACGACGGGAAAGTATCGCTTGAGGATCGCGTCGAGTCCCATGGGGCCGCCAGGCTGGAAGCGAGAGTCGTGCCAGCCGACACGAGTTAGGTTTTAAGGGCAGATTTTAGCACGAAAAAGCCTGGATCGACAAGGTGGCGCAGCACGAAGGTCGGGGGCGGTAGACATTGCCAATTTGACAACCGGATTTTTTGGGGGCTGGGGTACTGGATGTTTTGAAAGCGGGCCTGGAGTTGGAAGCTCGCTTCGCGCGTGTAGGACACGCGCTCGCGAGAGTTGGTTCACATTGGGGGGCCCGAGGCTCGGCCCCCCCAACCCCCCCGATTTGTCCATATTCCAAACTGAATGTTGCTCATGTTTCGATTTCTCCCAATTTCCGATAAATCGTGCGCGTTGAAATGCCGAGGAGTTGCGCGGCAACGGACTTGTCACCTTTGGCATATTGCAGGGTTTCGCGAATGAGGCGACGCTCCACTTCATCGAGGGGCGTACCAACGGAAAACGTAATGGGCCCAGGTGCCGCTTGACTCGTCTCACGAATGGGCTCGGGTAGGTCGTCGAGGGAAAGCTTGTCACCACGGCATAAAACCGCTGCACGCTCGACAATATTCTCGAGCTCGCGAACATTTCCAGGAAATGAGTAATCCGAAAGGCGCGCGACGACTTCACGAGGGCAATTCAGCCGCTCGCGATTGTTTTTGGCGCAATAAACGCCCAAAAAATGATCGACGAGCAAAGGAATATCTTCGCGACGCGCCCGGAGCGGAGGCACGGTGATCGCAATGACGTTCAAACGGTAAAAAAGATCCTCGCGGAATCGACCCGCCGCAATTTCAGCCCGAAGGTCCTTGTTGGTGGCCGCTACGATTCGCACGTCAGCTCGAACGGTATCGCCCCCAATCGGTTCGTATTCCCCCTCCTGAAGAACGCGAAGCAGTTTTACTTGAACGGACGGCGTAAGCTCGCCAATTTCATCGAGAAATAACGTTCCCCCGGAAGCTTTTGCAAATCGTCCGTCGCGACGAGCAAATGCACCCGTGAATGCTCCCCGTTCGTGACCGAAAAGCTCGGCTTCCAGGATGGTTTCGGGAATGGCGGAACAATTGACGGCGACGAATGGCGCAAACTTGCGCGCGCTGTGATCGTGAATGTATCGCGCAATGAGCTCCTTGCCCGTGCCACTTTCGCCCAACACCAATACCGTCGCCGACGAAGGAGCCGCTTGACTGGCTACATCGAGCACACGACGAAGCGCAGGACTCGAACCAATGATTTCGCGCTTCGTCAGCAAGGATAATTCTTTTTTGAGCGAACGGTTTTCCGCCACGAGCGAACGACGTTCGGCCGCCTTGCGCACGCTCTTGATGATCGTCATGCGCTTCAATGGTTTTTCCACGAAATCATACGCGCCCTCGCGCATGGCCTGCACCGCCGTCTCCACCGTGCCATACGCGGTCATCAATACGACTTCGGTGTCCGGCGATAACTGCTTGATGGCCCGGAGCAATTCAATGCCACTCGTGCCAGGCATCATCAGGTCCGTCAAAACGACCTCGACCCGGTGCGTGCGGAGCATATCGAGCGCCGCACGAGCACTCGATGCCGTGAGCACACGCAACCCATCACGCTGAAAAATCTTTTCGATCGAAGCCAAGTTCGACGGCTCGTCATCCACCACGAGCACCGTCGGCGCATCGGCAACCGCACCAGGCGCCGGATCCGAAGGCACCTGCGTCGAAGAGCCGGACAATTCGTCAGTCATGAGGACAAGATGTCACATGATCATGGGCATTGTCCAGGCTGTCTGAGAGGATTGTCAAACTGTCATGCTCTGGCCAACCGAAAACTTCGCAAAAATGTAAGCAAATCACTACGCGCATCGAAGCGGAGCAGCGCCACGGCTACTTCCGCCCCGTTTTCATCGATGATCGACCCGGGAAGCGCCGTCATGGTCTCGAGAAGCGCAAGCGGCGATACATCCTTCTGACCTTGGAACACATACCTTTTGTCATCGTCCCCGACAAACCGGAACCAATACGGAAGCTTTCCCGTTCGGAGCACATCCATGCCGAGGGTGCCGCGAACGTGCCTGTGGCTCGCGAGCCCTGGAGCGAACACTTCGCCTTCGATGTCGACTTCCGGGCGACGCAGAAAGCGCAAGAGCGGCGGGCTCTTCGCGTGGATCGTGAACGACATGGGACGCTCTTCGTCGGGTTTGTCCACGAAGTGATACGCCCCCGCCATCGTCTCCCAGAATTCGAAACCGCTCATGACGAACCCCCTTCGGATGGCGCTTTTGTCTGCATCGGAAGCGGACGACCGGCCGTGGCTTCATCGAATTCGTTGGCACTCAAAACAAGCTCGTCGACACGTTCGCCTTTCGCGAGGGCTTCGGCGATGCGTGGAACGTCCGCCAAGGTGACGCGACCGTAGAAGTAACCGTCCGGTTCGACGGCGATGGTCGGGCCGGCCCAGCAAACGTCGAGGCAGCTCGACGTGCATGCGCGCACTTCGGTACGAGCAAGGCCGCGCGCTTGCAGCTCTGCCTTCAACGCCGCGTGAACCTCAACGGAACCTCGGGCAGCACATGAGCCCTTCGGCGTGCCGTCGGGCCGGCGGTTGACACAGACGAATAGGTAACGTTTGCGTTGAGGCACGAGGGCGAGCGTGATGCTTGCGAGAGCGGGGGTCAACATCGCTCGACGGGGGAAAAATTCGCTTGTCGGGCCATTGTCCGGCGCGCATGCTTTGCTCCGTAATCGAGCGATTTGACGACCTTTCGGCCAAGGCGGCCGCGGGCGAAAAGCTCGACGACCGAGAAAGCGTCTGACGTGCACGCGCACTCGTTTGCCGGATTTCTGAGCGCATGGGTGGTCGCGTACGTCGCGATCACTGCGTTCTGTTTGTCCACACGACGCGGACGAAAGCGCGAAACGGAATTCCTTTTGTTCGGGATCTTCTGCACGGCGCTCACCGTGCACACGGGTGGCGCAGTCGCGCTGCACGTGACGCGCTCGCCGGATGCCCTGCAGGTCGCGCTCGCGGTGTCGGAGTTTGGTCGCGCCATGGCAGCGGCGTGTCTCGTGCACGTGGTCGCTCAGCTCGCGCAGGTGCAGTTGCGAAAACGCGCGCTCGTCGGCAACTACGGGATCGCGTTTGCCCTGGGAGCTGCAAGCGCAGTCGACGCGCTGTCGAGCAAGCCCACGGAAATCGATGCTCCCGTGGAAGTGCTCGGTCTGCGCCTGTTCGAGGTCGCGGTGAAGACGCGACTGGTCGACACGGCCGTATCGATGCTGGTGCTCGCGGCCGCATGTTTTGCCATCACGGTGCTGATTCGTTCCGCGCTGCGAGGTCGACGGGATTTGCTTCCGTCGATGTGGGGCGCAACGGCGTTCTTCTTCAGCGCGCTCTACGATGTCTCTCGAGGGATGAGTAGTCAGGACAAACCACTGACGATTCCCTACGGATACGCGGCGTTCGTGATGGGCGTCGTCATGTCGCTGCTAACGCGCTACGTCACGTTGCGCCTGCGTCTGGAAGACCGCGCGGTGGAGCTGAAGAAGCGATCAGCGGAGCTCGCGCGATCGTACGACGAGCTTCGTGCGGCGCAGGCCGAGATCGTTCGCAAGGAACAATTGGCAGCGGTGGGCGAGCTGTCTGCGGTGATCGCGCATGAAGTGCGCAACCCGCTTGCGATCATCACGAACGCCGTCGCAACGCTGCGACGCGAAGGACTCGCCGAAGACGATCGCCAAACGCTGCTCGGAATCCTCGACGAAGAGGCCTTCCGCCTGAATCGGCTCGTGGGCGATTTGCTCGTGTACACGAGGCCCGTGCGTTGCAACAGGCAGTCGGTCTCGGCGCGAGAAATCATCGATCGAGCCTTGGCGCTCACGCAGGGAAAAACCGACCTTCACGTGAAACTCGTCGAAGACGAGCCTACGAAACAAATCCACGCCGACCCGATGCTGCTCAGGCAAGTGTTCGAGAACATCGTGAACAACGCGATGCAGGCGATGCCGGGCGGCGGATCGCTCACCGTAGCGGTGAAGTCGCACGCGGAGAACGAGGTGCCGGGTATCGAGGTTTCGTTCGTGGACACGGGCGAAGGCATGGACACGGCGGTACGAGATCGCGCGTTCGATCCATTCTTCACGACGCGCGCGACGGGCACGGGACTCGGTTTGGCCATCGTGGCGCGCATCGTGAACGCGCACGGGGGCAGGCTGCAGATCATCAGTGAAGAGGGCACCGGAACCGAAGTGCGCGTGTTCCTTCCACACCACGGCGAACCATCGCCGACGAGGCGATCCATTCCTCCAGAACCGATCCGATCGAGCTCGCTGCCGCCCATGCCTGCCGAGCTTCGACACGCGATATCGATCAAGAAGACCTGAGAGCAGATGAAAAACGCAACGACTCGAGCCGACATCGTGCGTGCGGACAAGACGTACGTTTGGCACCCGTACACGTCGATGGATCGTTACGTGGCGGAGGTGGATCCGCTGGTGATTCATCGAGCAGAAGGTTCACGCCTGTACGATGTGGACGGGACAAACTACATCGACGGCAACTCGAGCTGGTGGGTCGCGACGCTTGGACACAACCATCCGCGTCTGGTTCGAGCGCTGTCCGCGCAAGCGGAGCTTTTGTGTCACACGTCGCTTGCAGGAGTGACGCACGAGAACGCCGCGCTGCTAGCGGAAGAGCTGGTGCGCGTCGCGCCGCGAGGGCTCGAAAAGGTTTTCTACAGCGACAACGGGTCGACGGCGATCGAGGCTGCACTGAAGCTGGCGCTGAAGTTTTGGCACAACGAAGGACAGTTCGAACGCAAACGATTCGTTGCGTTCGATGGAGCGTTTCACGGCGAAACGGTAGGAGCGTCGAGCTTGTGCGGAGTCGACGTTTTTCGGCGGCCGTTTGCCGGTGTGTTGCTCGACTGCATCTTCGTCCCACCGCCGCAGCACGCGGATGCT
The DNA here is from genome assembly GCA_016715885.1 of Polyangiaceae bacterium. NCBI lineage: Bacteria > Pseudomonadati > Myxococcota > Polyangiales > Polyangiaceae > Polyangiaceae bacterium. The sequence goes on along the minus strand of JADJXL010000018.1, from coordinate 175,083 downwards.
TCGGACGATGCAAGCTATGCGCGCGCTTTCGATGCGCTGGAACGGTTGGTGCACGAAGGGAAAAACTCCATCGCTGCGGTGGTGCTGGAGCCGCTGGTGCAAGGTGCCGCGGGGATGCGGATGTACGACGCGGCGTATCTGAAGCACGCGCGTGAGGTGTGCGATCGATACGACGTGCTGCTCGTGATCGACGAAGTGTTCACGGGTTACGGACGTACGGGTGGGATGTGGGCATGTGACGCGGCGGGGATCTCGCCGGACATGATGTGCCTCGCGAAAGGCTTCACCGGAGGCGTATTGCCCATGTCCGCAACGATGACGAACGCACGCGTGTTCGACGCCTTCTTGGGAGCACCGGAGCGCGCGTTTCATCACGGGCATTCGTACTGCGGCAATCCCCTTGGGGCAGCCGTTGCGCGCGAGGTGCTGCGTGTTTTTCAAGACGAACGCATCATCGAACGTGCCGCACCGAAGGCAGCTCGCATCGCGGCAGCGTTCGATGCGATGCGCAGCATCTCGGGTGTCGTGCGAAGTCGATCGCTCGGCATGATCGGAGCGCTCGATGTGTCGTCCGACGCGAGTTATCTAGGCGGTATCGGTTGGCGCGTGTATGCGGAGGCGCGCAAGCGTGGGGCTTACCTGCGGCCGCTGGGAGACGTGGTGTACGTGGCTCCTCCCGTGAACATCACAGACGAGGATCTGGAAACGCTCCTGCGGATCGTTTCGGAGAGCCTCGATGCTGCGATGAACACCTGAGGTTGTCCTGACAACCGATTGACTCCGACAAACTCAACTGGCTTTTCGTTTGGATGCAAGGTCGCGCATGAGGGCGATCGCATCGTCGACGTGTTTGTGCGGGAGCAGTTCGTAATTGAAGACGCCGCGCACGATGCCCTTGTCGTCGATGACGAACGTGACGCGCCGGTCGAGGCCGATGATGGGCCAGAGGACGCCGTAGGCCTTGGCGATGCGTTTGTCCGAGTCACCGATCATGGGAAATTCGACGTTCAGGGACTTGGCGAAGTCGCATTGCGTGCCGTGTTTGTCGGTGGACACGCCGATGACTTCGCCGCCGAGAGCGACGATTTCTTTGTATGCGTCGCGAAACCGCGCCGCCTCGATCGTTCACCCCGACGTGAATGCTTTGGGGAAAAAGTAGAGGACGACGATCTTGCCGCGCAGTTTGGCGAGGCTGATTGGCTCGCCGGTCGTCGCAGGCGCATCGAATGCAGGAGCGGGTTGCCCAACGCTGATCATGGGTCGCGAGCCTAGCAGCGCATGTGCGATACGCCTAGGAGCGGGTCAGCGGCCGCGGCGGCTCCGCTTGCGACCGAGAGCAACGAGGACCGAGCATGCAGCGAGCAGTCCGGCTGCGGTTTGTCCGGGCGATGTTGCGATGCCGCACGTGCATCCTCCGGTGCCCCTGTACTCGGGCGGCGTGCCGCTGCTGCTCGAGGAGCTGCTGCTCGACGTGACGATGCCGCAGGCGGATTGATCGACGCCGAGTGTTGCTGCAAGAGGCGGCCAACTCGCTTCGCACTCGGTCTTCGTCGCTGCACCCGATGGGCAGGCGAGCGGACAGATTTCGGCGAGCTTGTAGATGCCGGAGAAGGTTTTTCCTTCATCCGTCGACAGTCCCACGGTGAACTTGTCGACGAACTCGTTCGCGCACGTGTAGAGGCCTGCGTTCGTCCACGTGAGGCACCTCGACTGCACGGAGCTGACTTTTTGAAACGCGAGATCGACGACGCTCGCCGAATGAATGCCGTCGACGGGACTGCCGATCACGACGCGCGAGCCATCGGGGGAAAGGGCAAAGCCCAGCAAGTCGCTGGCGGTGCTGAAGACTTCGGTGAAGGTCTGCGCGCCATCGTCGCTGACGAGGAGCCGATCGGTATCGGTTCCGCTGAGACGAACGTAGACTCGATCGGGGTTTGTCGGGTCAACCCCGGCGATGTAAGGGACGTCTTTGGCATACGCGGCGTCGAAGAAGGTTCGCGTCCACGTTTTGCCTCGATCATTCGTTCGTTCGATGGCCGGTGCGTACACCTTTCCGACGATTCCGCTGACGTAGACGCGATCGGTATTGGAAGGAGCAACGTCGACGGTGAGCGCGATCATGTCGCTCGTGATGGACGTGCCTGCTTGTGTCCACGTGACGCCGTTGTCGTTCGTTTCCGCCAGAATGACGTGGAAGCCCGTGCCCATGCCGGTGGACGTGATGGCGACGGCGCGAGAAGGTTCGTCACGATGAACCGACACATCGATGACGTATTCGCTTTCGAGTGGCGCGCCCGCGAATGCCCACGAGCAGCCTCGATCGTGCGTGACGCTGAGACCTTCGAAGATGCCGGCGAGAACGCTGCCATCGGCGAGCACACCGATGGCTGGATCTTGCGTGCCGCCGTAACCGATGGCGCCTTCGCAAATCCAGCCCCACGTGCCTCCTGCGTCGGAGCTGTCGAGGATGCCGTAGGTGGTGCGTAGAACGATGTGTGAAGGGTCCTGAGGATCGACGACGAGTTGATCGGCGAGGGGAAACCGACCGTTCGCTTGGGACGAAGTTGGAGCAAGAAAGCAAAGCGCGGCGAGTGCTGCGCCGATGAAAGAGACGAGACGACGTGCACGCATGGGCATGAATCGAACGGGGCTGATGCGGCTACGTCAAGCGCTGTCGATGCACGAACAGGTCAACGTGACATGCCAATGTCGGCCGCATCGTCCTGGGCAAGACGGACGTCGCGCAGTTCTGCCCCGAGAAGCTCGATGGCCGCTGTTACGAGCGGATGATTGGCAATTGCGCGACGAGCGGATTCGAGGCGTGACTTGCGCTCGGCGCTGTCGAGTTGAGCGATGGTCGCAAGGCCACTCATCGGAGCAACGGATTCGAATGTGACGTCGGGCCTGCCGCCGAAGTGCGTGGCGAGGGCACTGCGCAGAATCTCTTGGGCGAGTGGTTCTTGCGCTTGTTTGGACAGAAACGTATCGCCTTCGAAACCGAGCGTGAGGCGGTCGGGGCCGATATGCAGGAGCACCGCGTGTTCGAGAACGGACGCGAGCGCGGGGCGTTTGTCACGGACGATGTCGAGGACGGCGCGGAACAAGCCGAGGTCCGTGTTGCCTGCGGTTTTCCCGTTTGTCGGAGCCGGCGCGTTCGTACCTACGTTTGCCGAAACGTTTGAGGGCAAACTGGTCGCCTTGGGAGGCGGAGGGTTTGTCCTGGGGCGCTGAGGAGCAGGTTGCGGCGCAGAGGAAGTGGCGAACGAGGGAGCCGTGAACGTCGCAACGGGCGCTGATGGCGGCACGGCTGCGGACGCAGGTGGTGCGAAGGTTGCAGCGGGCGCGGGATCAGCGGATGCGCGACGCATGGGAGGCGGAGCGGCTCCGCCCGAGTTACGGTGGGGCATCGCGCCACCTGGGCCTGCAGGCGCTGCGCCGCCTCCACCGCCTTTGAGCAAGCTTGCCTCGAGCGCGGTGATGCGTTGAAGCAGCTCGTCGACGGGCAAGAGCGGCGGGCGACGAGCGAGCCTGACGAGCACCATCTCGAATGCGGCACGAGGCTGGCCGCTGCGAATGATGTCGTCGAAGCTTCGGGAAAAGCCTTGGTGCAAACGCGTCAGGTCATCCGCATCGGCTCGTTTTGCAAGAGCGAGGACATCGGTAGCTTCGCTGTCGGCGAGATCGAGGATGCCTGCGGGGTCCTTGGAGACTTTCGCGACGACGAGGTCACGCAGGTGCGCAAGGAAGTCACGCGCAACGTGGGGCAAGTCGTAGCCTTGTTGTGCGAGGTCGTGGATCGTGCGCAGGCAGGCGTGCGCATCGCCATCGACGAGGGCCGCGGCGAGGCCATGCAAGACGGACCTGTCGGCGACACCGAGGACGCGTGCGACGCCTTCGGCCGTGAGTTTGTCCCCGTCGATGCCGACCCAAGCGAGGACCTGATCGAGCAGGCTCATTCCATCGCGCATGCTGCCCGCGGCTTCGCGAGCGATGATGGAGAGCGCGGCGTCTTCGAAGGCGACTTTTTCTTGTTCCAAGACGAACTTGAGACGTGCGGCGACGGCTTGCGCGCTGATTAGTTTGAAGTCGTAACGTTGGCAGCGGCTGAGGATGGTGACGGGGATTTTGTGGACTTCCGTCGTGGCGAAGATGAACTTCACATGGGGCGGCGGTTCCTCGAGGGTCTTGAGAAACGCGTTCCATGCGTTGTTCGAGAGCATGTGAACTTCGTCGACGACGAAGATTTTGAACCGGTCGCGTTGTGGCCGATACGGAAGGCTTTCTTGGAGCCTTCGGACGTCGTCGACGCCGGTGTAGCTGGCGCCGTCGATCTCTTGGACGTCCACGTCGCTACCCGCGGTGATCTCGACGCAAGCAGAGCACGTTTGACAAGGCGTCGCGGTGGGGCCTTTTTCGCAGTTGAGCGACTTGGCGAGGATGCGGGCGCTGGTCGTCTTGCCTACGCCACGAACACCCGTGAACAAAAAGGCGTGCGCGACGCGGTTTCTGGCAATCGCGTTGGCCAGAGTGGTGGAGACATGACCCTGACCAACGAGATCCTCGAACGATTGCGGCCTGTATTTACGCGCGAGGACGACGTAGCTCATGCGTGCGTTCGACTAGCAGATCAAAGCGCGCGCGTCGCCTTCGAGCGCATCCATGGATGGGTTCGTTTTGGGAGGGCGGGTCGGGCAAGAGGCACTTCGTGCATGAGTCCGTGGATCCGGCCTTGCCGTCGGGACGACTTCACGGCATACACGCGGCTTCATGCAATTTCGCGGTGGAATGAACGAGCTGGTCCGCCAAGCGGCCCGGATGCAGCGAAAAATCGACCAAGTGAAGGCCGGCATCAAGGACCACGAGGTCACGGCGACTGCCGGCTCGGACAAGGTCTCGGTCACGGTCACTTGTGAAGGCAAGATCCGAAAGATCACGATCGATCCGGAGTTTCTTGCTTCCGAGGGGCTCGAGATGTCGCTCGACTTGGCAGTGGCTGCGGCAAACTCGGCGCTCGAGCAGGCGGACAAACTTGTCGAAGCCGAAATCTCGAAAGTGACGGGGGGCCTGAAGATTCCGGGCATTCAAACGTAGTGGCGACAGTGCGCGCGTCATCGTACGTGTCTCGCGCCGCTTCCGTGCCCGAACGGCTCACTCGCGTCGTGCAGACATTTGCTCGTCTACCTGGCGTGGGAGAGAAGACCGCTCAGCGGTTTGCCCTGTACTTGGCGACGTCGGACGAGAGCATCGCGCGGGAGCTGGGCCGTGAGCTTTCGGCGCTGCGCGATCACGTGCGGCCGTGCGAACGCTGCGGGAACATCGCGGAAGCGGCCGAGCCGGACACGATGGCTCGATGTGCAGTTTGCCAAGACGAACGACGTGATCGCACGCTATTGTGCGTGGTGGCTCGAGTGCAAGATCTGCTCGCGATAGAACGAAGCGGTGCGATGCGCGGAAAATACTTCGTGCTGGGGCGTCTTTTGTCGCCGCTCGATGGTATTTCCGCCGAAGATCTGCCGCTCGAGGCGCTACGAAAAATCGTGCTGGATCCGGAAGGTCCCGTGACGGAGGTGCTGGTTGCGACGCCGCCCTCGGTCGATGGTGAAGCGACGGCGCTGTTCATTGCGCGGGAATTGACGCCGCTCGGTGTAAAAGTGACGCGCATCGCGAGCGGTGTGCCTCATGGCGGTGATCTCGAATTTGCCGATCAAGTGACGCTTGGTCGGGCCATCGAGGGGCGCAAGAGTTTTGGTTGAACGATGGGACGAGGAGGATTGAGGGGATGCTGAAAACCATCGTGTCGACTGATCGCGCTCCGGCGGCCATTGGTCCCTATTCGCAAGCCGTTCGCGTGGGGGATTTGGTTTTCTGCAGCGGTCAGATCGCGATCGATCCGAAGACGGGCGAGTTTGTCTCGGGAGGGATCGAAGCGCAGACCGAGCGCGTTCTTGCAAACTTGGAGGCGGTGCTCTCTGCCGCCGGCGCGACGTGGCAAGACGTCGTGCGAACAACGATTTACCTGGTCGACCTCGGCGATTTTGCGGTCGTCAATCGGATCTATGGCGAAGCCGTAGGGTCGGTGCCGCCCGCAAGAGCGACGGTTCAAGTGGCGGCGTTGCCGAAGGGCGCCGCTGTCGAAATCGATGCCATTGCCCACGTTGGAGCCTCGAAATGACCACCAAGGACGATGGGGACAACCCCGAGAAGCGGACTCGAAGGATCGTCCGCTCGGCCAATACGCGCGAACGTGCCCCTGAAGGGACGCCGAGCGAAGGAGCCGCACCCGCCCAGGCCAAACCGGCCGACGAGGCCAAACCCGAGGCGACGCCGAAGCCTCCGGAAGGTGCGGCTCCCGCAGTGACGGCGGGGGATGCGCCCGCTGCAGCGGGTGGAGCGCCTGGAGCTGCGCCCGGTGCGCCGCGAAGCCCTCGTGTTTTTGGGCGCTCTGGACCGCGACCGAGTGGAGCTCGGCCGGGTGGCCCAAGTGGCGCTCGACCAGGCCCTGGCGGACCGAGGCCCGGGGGACCAAGGCCGGGCGGACCGCGCCCACCGAGGCCACCGCGCATCGATGGCGCGCGTGCCGAAGAAGGTATGCGCCCGCGTCCGGGGCCGAATGCAGCACGTTCCGCGATGGGACCGCGACCTCGACCGCCGGCGGGCGAAGGGGAAGCGCGGCCCGAAGGTGATCGTCCGCCGCGATTCGACCGTGGACCGCGGCCGGATCGTGGACCGCGGCCCGACCGTGGACCGAGGCCTGACCGTGGACCGCGGCCGGAAGGAGCTGCGGCCGGCGAGCGTGGACCGCGGCCCGACCGTGGACCGCGGCCTGACCGTGGACCGAGGCCCGACCGCGGGCCGCGACCGGATCATCGTGGACCGCGACCGGATGCTGCGGCGAGACCTTCCACTGCAGGTGCAGCGGCTCCCGCTGCGAAGCCGGCAGTTCCGCAACAAGCAGCGAAGCCGGCCATTCCGGCAGCGAAGCCGTCAGCGCCCGCAAAGCCGGCGCAGAACATCGTGACGATCATCGCGCCTCCGCCGAAAGCAAGTGCACCGCGCGTCGCAGCGAACAAGCCTGCGCTCACGGCAAAAGAAGCTCTCGCGGCAAAAGCAAAGGCTGCGCAGGCGAAGGGGCCGAAAGCAGCGGTTCGTACGGACGAACCCGCGCCGGCAGCGGTGGAAACGCCTGCCTTCGATCAAGCCGACCTCACGGCGACGTGGGATGCGGCCATCGAAGCAGCTCGCAAGGCGGGTGATCGCGCATCGGCGCTCGTCGATGCGTGGCTCGCTGGATCGAACGTCGAAGCGATCGCAGCGGTCGCCGATGCGGATGCGGCTCCGAATGTAGCGCGCAAAGCCGCACGTCGTGCGCTCAACGTGCTGAAGTCGCGCGGGACGGCGATCCCGACGAAGCCGCGTGTTGCACGTATCGACTCGCGCGCCGAAGTGGCGCTCGAAGCGACGTTCTTGCCGCCCGATTCGAGCGGAACGACCGCGATTTCCATCACGAGCCGCGATGCCAGCGGTCGCTATCACTTGGCCGAAGTCATCGTTCGCGAAAACGTCGGCATCGTGAATGCGGGCAGCGCGTGGCTCAGCGGATCGCAACTGCGTGAAGGTCGCGCACGAGCGCTCGAAGGCCTCGGCGTTGCACCGGTGCAGGTGCCCGTCGATTGGGCGCGCGCGCGAATTGCGGCAGCGAAGAAGCAAAACGCGGCGTCGGGGCGCATCCTTCCACTGGGCCTCGAAGGCTGCCAAGAGCTGATCGAGCCGGCACCGGAAGCAGCACCGACGCATCCGGTCGCGGACCTCGAAGAGCAGGTCACGAGCGAGCTTGCTTCGGCACGCACGGCAGGTTCGGACTCGCTGCACGGGGAGCCCGAATTCCGATCATGGTTGCCGGATCGCGGCACGCTCGAGGATCTGCTTCAGCGCCTCGGTCAACGACTTGGCCCGCAAAGCACGCAGGATCAGCAATTCGTGAACACGGCGCTGCGCGAAGAAATGGAAAGCTCGACGGACCGTTTCTTCTCGCCCGAGGTTCGTAACGTGGTGGCCGCGCGCATGCAGGATGCAGCCATTTCGGTGCGCGCGCGCAAAGGCAACGAACGGGCTCTCGACGTGCTCGCAGTCGCGCGAGCGATACGCGAAGCGGGGCTCATCACGTCGCCGCCGCGCGAGATCCCCTTCCTCGTCGCGTTCATGGACAAGGGCATCAGCCTGCTGGCGCATCAGGGCGGTGGTTCTCTGCGCATTCCGATGGCAGCACCGGCCCCGCAAGCGCCGGCAGCACCTCCATCCGACGAATCAGCCCAAACGGCGGGCTGAGCTTCACAAGCGGTGCCTACGCAAGGGGGTGCTCCGCGCACCCCCGCCGCTCATCCTTCCCAGGGCAGCGGGGCGTTTTCGAGCCCCACCATTTTACGAAATGCGGTGTGCAGCGCGCGTGTCGTTGGTCCGGGTTTGGCATTCCCAACCGGCACGCCGTCCACGCGTACAACAGGCAGGATTTCGCGCATGCTCGACGAGAGAAACACTTCGTCTGCGGTCGCCAGATCCGCTGGAACGAGCAAAGAATAATCCACGGACAAACCAATCTGTGGTGCAATTTCGATGATTTTTGCTCGTGTAATTCCGAGCAAGATGCCTGCGTCATCGGGCGGCGTGACGATCGTTTGTCCTCGAACGATGAACACGTTCGATGTCGTGCCCTCCGTGACACGACCTTTCGTATCCAAAATGAGCGCCTCGTGCGCCCCGGTCTGACGCGCCACGCGCAGCGCCAACATGCCGCTGAGGTAATTGCCAACCTTGGCGCCATGCGCCGCATCCGAAGCACGCTCGGTCCGATACGTGATCACCGAAACGCCATCGCGGTACATCGCAGCAGGCAGCGGCGTCAGCGGCTCGACGAGGATCACGCGCAGCGGCCGCATGACATGCGCCGGATCGAGACCGAGTGGACCGGTTCCGCGCGTAATCATTACGCGCACGTAACATTCAGCGTTCCCCGCTGCGAAGATCGATCGCTCGATCTCAGCGGCAAGAACCGAGGGCTCGACGGGAAGCTGAATCCCTACGAGCTCGGAGGATCGCTCCAAGCGACGAACATGTTCATCGAGGGCGAAAGGCTTTCCCCCGTAGGTGCGTATCGTTTCGAAGACGCTGTCTCCGTAGAGAAACCCGCGATCGTAAACCGACACCCTGGCTTGATCCGGCCCGAGGATCTCGCCATCGACGCACGCCAATCGACTCATGGCGCAAGGATGATGCGGGACAGCCGTGGTGGCGAGGCCTGTCGTGTCGGCAACCTCGACTCACCACGGCATATCGTTCGGGTCACTTCTTGAGCTTGGCGTGCAATTCCTTCGCGGGCGCGAAGTTCTTGTCGGCATCGATCGAGCGATCGAGTTGCTGGATGGCCTTCTTGTCATCGCCCTGCGCATGGAGGATGCGGGCGATGTAGTAGAAGGTCTCGGCCTTGGAGATCGGCGAGCTGTCGTCGAGCTTCTGCAGAAGCAGCGCGCGGAAGGTCTTCTGCGCTCGTTCGAAGTTCGCATCGCGCACGGGTTTGTCCGAAGCTGCCTCGCCGAGTTCCATCGAGAGAACGCCGAGATCACGCAGAATGCCCACCGAGCCGGGATCGATCTTGAAGGCGACTTCGAGGTCCGCGAGGGCCTTTTCCTTGTCGCCATCCGCCAAGTAGGCCTTGGCAAGGCGATGGTGGATTGCCGCAAGCTCCTTCGAGCGACGGCCACCGTAAGACTCGACGATCTTCTGGAGCACCTCTGCTGCCTGCTTTCCACGACCCGATGCGCTGTAGGCATCGCAGAGCGTGAGGAGCAGTTCGCGATCACCTGGGGCAAGTTCAGATGCCTTGACCAAGAGATCCGCGGCTGCGCCAGGATCGTTGCGCTTCGTGAGGTGGATTTCGGCCGCCTTACGATAGAGCTGCACCTTCTGTGCGTCTTCGGTCGCGGTGTCCGCATCGCCTTTGACGAGATCGGCAAGCTCGGCCCATGCCTGTTGCTTCTCGTAAAGCGAATGCAGCTTCGTGCGAATGTCGAGCGCGCGATCGTTTGCCTTCAAACCGATTTCGAGCACACGACGCACAGCAGTCTCGTCCTTGAGCGCCGTGTAGAGGTCGCCCAGGCGTAGTGCCGTCTGCACTGCCTCTTCGCCGCTGACGCCGTCGAGCACAGTCTCGAGTGCCTTGGCAGCTTCGGCCTTCGCGCCCTTCTTCTCGTGCAGACGCGCGAGCGAAAGGAGCGCTCCCTTGTGCTTCGCATCGCGCGCGAGCACCGCCTGATACGTCTCGATGGCCTTCGCGACGTTGTTGAGACGCTTCTCGAAGACTTCGCCGAGTCGCACGCTGTACACGAGCTCTGCCGACAAATCGCCACGTTCCTTCGACAGTTCGATCTGCGAGTTGAGAAGCTCCGCGAGTTCGTCGTCACGACCCGTCTTCTCGAGAAGTTGCGACAAGAGCAGCGTGGCTTTCTCGTGCGTGCGTTCTTCATCGAGGATCGCACGCAGGTGCTCCATCGCCTCGCTCGTTGCGTCGAGCTTGTCGATGCAGATCTGCGCACTTTCCAGACGAAGGTCCGAACGCGTCGATGGGCCGTCGGCCATGTCGACGAGGCGCGACAGAAGGTCGAGAAGATCCTTGTACTTGCCAGCCTTCACGTACAGCTCGCGGAGAGCACCGGACGCCTTCGTGTCGCTGGGTTCGTCCTCGAACGCCTGGCTATAAATCTCGATGGCGCTCTTGTCGTCGTTGAGCTTGTCGCGCGCGACTTCCGCAGCCTGATGCCGCAGGCCGCGAATGAGACTCGCGTCGGCACGCAGATCGATACGACGCACGAGCAATTCGAAGACTTCCTTGTGGTCACCGGCCTTCTCACGAACTCGCGTGAGCTCCGCCAATGCCCACAGGTCACCATCGTCCGCCTTGATCATCTCGCGAAGGATCGCTTCGGAGAGCGCGTCATCCGCAAGCACGCCCTCGGCCAGGCCCTTCGCCTCGCGACGAAGATCCGCCGATTGATGCTGCAGACCGTCGAGCGCCGCGAGACGGCGCAGCGTCTCGACGAGCTCGCGTTCACGACCCGCAACGCGCTGCAAGCCTTCGATGTTGCGCAGGATCGTCTCGCTCGACGGATCGTGCTTGAGAGCTTGCTCGAACGCACGTTCTGCCGCGGCGTTGTCGAGGATCTTGTCCTTGCGCCACTCGGCAAGACGCATCCACAGATCGCGTGCTGCCTCGGACGAAAGGTCCTTCTTCTCGGACACGGCCTTTTCGAGCGCATCCGCTGCGCTCGCCCAACCGCCCGTCACCGGAGCGAGCCGTTCGATTTCGGCGAGAACGTCGACATCGGACGGATCATCCGACAGCGCAGCTTCGAGCGATGCTTGCGCCGCCTTCGGATCGTTCGAGCGATCCTCGAGCACCTTTGCAAGGTCGAGTCGCAGACGCACACGCTCGGTCGGACCAGCCGCGAACTTGATTCGCTTCTCGTAGAGCTTTGCGAGTGCCGCGTAATCGGCCTGCGTCTTGTAGACGTTCTCGAGCGCCTCGGCGGCTTCCTCGAAGAGCGACTCTTCGTCCGTGAGTTTCTCGAGCGCTTCACGCGATGCCGTGTGATCGGGTGCGCGTTCGAGAGCCTGCTTCAACGTCGCGAGACCCGCGGACTTGTCACTGAATGCCTCGATCTGAATCGTTGCCAAGCGGTGATAGAAGCCCGCTTGTTCCGCTTCATTCGAGATCACTGCAACGCGCCGCTCGAGCACGTCCGCGAGCGCCTTGTTGTCGCCGATGCGCGAGTAGAGCCGATCGAGGGCTTCGAGCAGTGCTGGCTCATCGCCTGCTTGCTCGACGGCCTTCGCATACGCTTCCACGCTGCGCCGATCGTCCTTCAGGTTTTCTTCGGCGATTCGACCGACGCGCAACCAGAGATCCTTCGCGATCGTAGCATCGAAGGTTTGTCCTGCGCGATTCGAGAGCGCATCGCAGTACCGGCCGAAGCCGTCGGAGCGCGCCACGAGTCGCTCGATCTCGGCATGCAAATCCGCATCGTCGGGCGTGTCTTCGAGCGCTCGGAGAAGAGCACTCTCGGCTGCCTGCGTGCGCGACAGCTTCTCGTCTTCGACAAGGGCGATCGCACGAAGCGTCTTCGCTCGATCCGTTCCTTCGGTTTGCGCCTTGAGACGCATCTCGAGAACACCGACGAGCTCTTCCCAGCGGGAAGCCGCGCGAAGTACCGGTTCGAGCGCGTCGGCCGCATCGAGACGAAGCTCTTCTCGGCCTTCACCGATCGCACGAATGGCCTTGATGGCGTGGTCGTTCGTCGCGTCGTCGTCGAGCACGAGGCGATAGTGTTCGAGCGCATCCTGCGGGCTCGCGAGCTGATCTGCATAGAGATCGCCAATCGCCGTGCGCAGCTTGACGCGATCGTCCTTGGTCGCTGCGTGCGCCGCTTGGAGCTTGAGGTTGTCGAGCAGTTCGTCCCACATCTTCTCGGCTCGGTAGAGCTGTTCGAGTGAGGCGAGCACCGGCGCATCCGCGGGCCGTGCATCGAGTGCCGCATTGAGCGCGCTGATGGCTTCGCGACGATTGCCGAGCGACTTTTCGTATCGACCAGCAGCGCGGACATTGAGGTCGTAGCGCAGGTCCGCATCGCCCGTTCCGGCAAGCTCGACGCGTCGCGCGTAAAGCTCGACGAGCCGTTCGGCTGCATCGCGAGGTTCGTAGAGTGAGATCAACGCATCGGCCGTGACGGTGCTTTCCGGATCGAGCTCGAGCGCACGTTCGTACGCTTTGATCGAGCCATCTTCATCGTCGAGCATCTGGAGTTTGGTCTCGGCGATGCGCCGCCAAATCCCAGCGTTCTCGTCGTCCGACGCAATTTCGCTCTTCTTTTCGAGCACGCCGATGACCGTCGGCCAATCCGCGAGGAGTGTGCCGAGCGTGTCCATCGCTTCGAGCGGATCGCGCTCGGTCGCATCGAGCTCGCTCAGGCGGCGATAAGCGCCGAGCGCACGACGAGGATCGTCGATCTTGTCGTCGTAAACCTTGGCGACAGCGAGAAGCAGCTCGCGCTTCGTCATGTCGTCATTGGTCTTTTCGATGCCTTGCTCGTAGCTCTCTGCCAAACGCTCCCATGCCTTCAGGATGGTCGCGAGGCGTTCGAGCTCGGCACGCGTCTCACCGTCTTCCGGATCGAGCGCGAAGGCTGCACGCATCGAGCGGAACGCGAGATTCCGGTCGTTGCCGCGCGTCTCCCAAAGCTGCGCAGTCTCGCGAAGAACGGCCACCTTCTCCGGCACGTCTTGCGCGAGGTTGAAGCGCTCCTCGTTCAGTTTGACCAAGAGCCGCCAGTCATCGCTGCGTTCGTAGAGAGGACGCAGAATCTCGACGACACGCGCCTTGTGCTCGTCGCTTTGCGTGAGCGCTTCGAGCTCCTTGATCGCTTCCTGATGCCACGGCACATCGCCAACGATCGCTTCGAGCTGATCAATCGCGGCCGAGGTGTCCTTGATCTTGTCGCGAAGGAGTCGAGCAAGAGCCAACCGATACGGTGCACCTGCCTCGCCACTCGACGCAGCTTCCGCTCGTCGCAGGTACAGGTCGGCCAGGTCCTGATCACGTCCGAGCTCTGCATAAAGCTCGGTCAGTGCATCGAGGGATTTCGCATCCGCGTCGTCGACGTCGAGCGCCGCGCGATACGTCTCGATCGCTTGGTCGAGCTGTTTCAGCTCGAAGCGTTCGAGTTTCGCGATCGTGTGCAGCGCATCGAGGCGGTCCTTGTCGTAGCGATGATCGAGCGACGCTCGATACAGCGTCACGCGTTCCTCGTGACGGTTTTCCTTCACGAGCAAACGATCGATGAGCGCGAAGAGCTCGGTCGATTCGGGCTCGAATTCGTACGCGCGGCGGTACCACTTCAGAGCACTCGCGACGTCGCCCAGGTCCGCATAGATCTCGCCCGTTCGGCGGCTGAGCTTTGCGGTTTGCGCGTCATCGGACGTGACCTCCGTCAGCTCCGCCGAATAGATTTCGGCAAGCCGTCGCTCGGCACTCGCCACCTTCGCAAGTCGCTCGAGCTCGTGCCAAACGCCCTCGTCACCAAGCTCTTCGTGGAGAAGCTTCGCAACGGTTTCGAGCGCCGCCTTGTAGTCCTCGAGCTGCTCCTCGTGCAGCGTTGCAAGCCTCGTCAAAAGCTCACGTCGTTCCGAGGAGTCTTCGCTCGCGGCAAGACGAGCATCGAGGGCCATCTTCACGCGCGCCCAGTCGGCACGTCGCAAGTAGACCGGTTCGAGCATCTCGCCCGCCCGCGCTCGGTGTTCGGGATTTTCCGAGCATTCGAGGAGCGCTTCGAGCTCGCCGACTGCACCCGTATGCGCCGAATCGATCGCGAGAGCTTCGGATAGCTCATCGAATGCACGCGACACGTCTTCGAGACGCTCGTGCGCGACCTTCGCAATCTTCACGCGAAGCTCGGCCTTGGTCCCAACGCCTCCATCGAGCTGACGCTCGTAGAGCTTGATGAGATCCTCCCACCGCGTTGCTTCGGTGTAGAGCTTCTCGAGGGCCGCAATTGCGCGCGGGTTGAGCTCGACGTCGAGAAGCGTTTCGTACGTCTCGATCGCGCCCGTCTGATCCTTGAGCGAGTCGCGTTGCAGCTCCGCTTGGCGGAAGAGCAGCTTCTTCTTCTCGTCGTCGTTCTCCGCGTTGTCGACACGCTGCCGCAAGATCTCGAGCAAGTTCGGCGCGTCATTCGCCTCGGCGTAGAGTTCTTCGAGAGCGATCATCGCGCGACGATCATCGGACTTCGCTTCGAGCGCCTTCTTGTACCACTCGATGGCGAGCGTCTTGTCGTCGAGCTTCGTGCGAGCAAGCTCGCCGACTCGCAGCCGCACGTCTTGCTGCACGTCGCCGTCGAGGATGTCGTCGACGACGGCGCGGTAGAGATCCGACAGCTCGGTCCAGCGCGATGTCGCAGTGGCCAAGCGCTCGACCGTTTGGATCCAGTCACCGACCTCCGCTTCACCGGCTGCTTCGCGCACGCCGCGTACGGCGTAGCCGAAGGCGCGACCGGTATCACCGAGGGGGCCTTCTGCCGTTCGAAGCGCCGTCTGAAGCTGCTCCAAACGCTCGCCCGTGCTCTGCGACGTCTCCACCTCGATCTCGAGGACGCGTAGGAGCTTGTCGCTGTCTCCATCGGCCTCGTAGAGCGGGTGAAGCGTTTCGGCTGCATCGCGCCGCGCATCGGGATCTTCGAGCAGTGCTTCGAGCGCTGCTCTGCAACGCGCGTTGCTCGGATCGAGCATCAATGCCTGACGATAGGCATCGAGTGCACCCGACAGGTCGCTCTGATGAAGCCGCCGCACATCACCCAGTCGCGCGAACAGGTCGAGCCGTTCGGCAAGCTCGCCGGCGAGTGATAGGTGAACATCGAGCGTGTCGGCGAGGTCCGCCCATCGCTCGGCCTTTTCGTACAGCGCTTCGAGCGCTGAAAGCGTTGCGGTCTCTGGCCCGAACTCATCGGACACGTTGCGCCAGCCGCTGATGGCCGCTGACACGTCGTCGAGCTTGCTTGCAAGCGTTTCTGCAGCACGCACCATCGTCCGCTTGCGCTCGACCGGATCCGTCGAAAGCGTTTGTCGCGCTTCGAGTATCGCCACGAGCTCACGCCAATTTGCCGTGCGCTCGTAGAGTCGTTCGAGTGCCGCGAGTGCTTCGAGGTCCTCCGGATCGTCGGACATGCGCGAGCGCCACGCGCCAATCGCCTTGTCCGGTTGATCAAGCACCGACTCGTATACTTCACCGATGCGCCGATACAGCGCACGGCGTTTGTCGAGGTCTGCCTCGAGACCAACTTCCACCGCGAGCACTTCGGCGAGCGCCTCGTGTTTGCCCTTGCCCGTGTAGATCCGTGCAAGCGCTTGAGCTGCCGGAACCACGAGGTTCGGATCACCCGGATCGATCCCGAGCACCCGTCGAAACACGGCTTCGGCTCGGTCGAGATCGCCCAGCATGTCCTCGCAGATCTCTGCGACGACCATGAGAATCTCGCCTTGCGTCGGAGGCGTGCTGCACGCGTCTGCTGCTGCCGTGAGCACCTGTGCCATCTTCTCGTGTTCGCCGAGCCGCCGGCCGATCTCCACGAAACGATCACGCACGACCGAATCATCGGGTTCGAGCGGGACAAACTCACTGAGCGTTGCAAACGCGCCCGCATCGTCTTTCAGCCGTTCGTCACGGAGCGTGCTCACACGCCGCAACAACTCGCGTCGCTCATGCTCGTCCGTCACACCTTCGCGGCGGATTTCGAGCACTCGCACGAGCTGACGTACGTCGTCACGCGCCTCGTACACGATCTCAAGCACCTGCGCTGCGCGCTGGCGCAAGCTGCCCACTTCCAAGAGCCGCTCGACGAGCTGCCGAGCCTCGGCATCCGACTGACGCAGTTCGAGAACCCGCTCGAGGTGTTCGAGCGACTTTTCGGGCTCGTGCAATCGGTCGAGATAAATGCGGCCAAGGTTCAACTTGATCGTCGCCGTCTCGTCGTCGGTCGCCGTATCCAGGCGCCGTTCGAGCAGCGCGGCCAAGTCCTTCCATCGCCCTTCGCGCTCGTAGAGCCGCTCGCATGCATTCAGCGCCGGCACGTAGAGCGAATCGAGCGTGAGGATGCGCTCGTAGTAACGAATCGCCTTCGCCGCATCGCCCATCGTGTCTTCGGCGATGATCGCGACGTCGTTGAGCAAGTCGATCCGCGTCGCCGGATCAGGCGTGCCTTGCGCCGCCTTGTCGTACAGCGCTTCGAGCTCGCCCCACCGTTCCGAGTTTGTCAGGATCAACTTCAGCCGCGAGAACGCGCGCTCGTTCGTGGGGTCCACCGCGAGCACGCGATCGAGGTACGGCATCGCCCCTTCGGGGTCGCCGAGTTGTTCGTCGTGTAGTGTCGCCGCACGCTCGCACAGATCGATCTCGACGTCGTCCGGAAGCTTCGCAGCACCTTCCGCAGAACGCGCTGCGACAAGGTGCGTGCGATACGCCTCCGCCAAGTCCGTCGGACGACCCGAACGTTGCGCGAGCTCCGATGCTCGATCCCAAACCGTCAACTCACTCGCAAACTCATTGAGCGCACCGAGCACGACGTCGAATGCCGTTCCCGCTGCACGCAACTTCTCCTCTTCGACATCGGCGAGCTTGAGGAACAGCGCGAGACGCGTGCTCGTGTCCGTCTCGGATTCGAGCAGCACACGCAACGCATGCGCTTCTTTCCGCGCATCACCCGTCTCCGCGTACTCGATCGACAACACCTGAGCCGCGCGAGCGCGCGTGTCGGGTTTGTCCAGGAGCCGAGCGAGAATGCTCACGGCCTCGCGATCGTGCGGCAAGATCTCGAGTGCACGTACGGCCGCATCGAACGCGTCGACGTAACGCTCGAGCTTCTCGAGGTACAGCGTCGCAAGCTCGACTTCGCATTGGGCGCGCTGATCGCCGTCCGACACGTCCCTATGACGTGCAACGACTTCCGCAGCCGCCGCAGCTTCGCCTGCTGCAATGAGCAGCCTCGAGAGCGCTCGCAGCGCATTGCCTCGCGTGGGCGTGACTTCGACGACCTTGTGCAGCAGCGCAATTGCTTGCGCCTGATCGCCAAACACTTCCTCTTCGAGCGTCGCCCACTCTTCGAGAATCTCGGCGCGCTCTTCGTCGTGAACCTGATCGGCCCTGAGTTGGAAGAGCCAGCGCAGATCGTCTTTCTTCTCGTTGGCGCGAAGCAACCCATCGAACTCGCGGATCGTCTCTTCGTCCGTCGGATCGGCTTGCACCAGCTCGCGGTACGTCGCCGCAGCTTCGTCGACTTTGCCAAGCTCGCGCGAATACACCTCCGCAAGCCGCAGCTTCAGCATCCGGCGCTGCGATGCGTCGATCTCTTCGTCGCGCTTGAGACGCGCTTCGACTGCCTCGACAAACGGTCCCCACGAATTCGCAGCTCGGCTCCACGCCTCGAGCAACGTCAAACCATCTTCGCTCGCATCGAGCTCGTAGGCGCGACGCGCATAACCAAGCGCCTTCTGCTTGTCCGACAGCGGACCACCCGTGACAGCCGCGAGCTTGCGGAGCATCGCCACGCGCTCGTCACTGTCGTCCGTTGCGCCGAGAAGAATCTCGTAAAGCGCGGGAAGCCGAGCCCACTTCTCTTCCTTCTCGTAGATCGGCACGAGCGCCGCGGCTGCACGAGCATCCGTCGGGGCAACACTTAGTACGCGCTCGTACGAACGCACGGCGCGTTCGGGCGCTGCGAGTTGCTCTTCGTAGATGCGCGCCGCGCGGAATGAAATGTCGAGTTTTACCGATGCTTCAGACGACTTGTCGGCTGCCGACGACAAGAACTCGACGAGTCCTTCCCAATCGTTTTGCGACGCGTACAGCTCCTCGAGTCCATCCCAATCGCCCGATGCGACATACGCCTCACGAAGCACGCGAAGCGCACGCGCATGTCCCGGTTGAATGTCGAGGACACGTCGCCACGTGCGCGCTGCCGCAACAGGATCCTTCAGCTTCTCGGCATATACCGTTCCGAGCTTCTGAAGCGCATTGAGCTTGGCGGTATCGTCGTTCGCTACATCGACGCGTCGCTCGAGTACTTCGGCGACGGTTGCGAAGTCTTTGTCGCGCTCGGCCTGCTTCTCGAGTGCATCGAGCACACCAGGTGCAGACGAATCGAGCTCGAGGATCGCCTTGTAGTGAAGGATTGCGTCGGCTCCACGATCGAGACGCTCGGCTGCGAGCTTCGCCATCTCGGTGAGCAGCTCGATGCGGTCCGTACCGTACGCGTTCGGAAGCTGCTTCTCGTAGAGCGCGTAGAGCTGCGGCCACGAACGACGCTTGAGGTACAGCTCCTTCAATCGTTGCTGCGCTTCGTCGTCGTTGGGCTCGACTTCGAGCAACGCCTCGTACGCAGTCACGGCGTTCTGAACGTTCGAGAACTGATCGATCCAGCGACGTGCGACCGCTCGATAAAGCGTCGATTTCTCGTCCGTGTCGTTCGATAGCTCTGCAAGCTTCTGCTGATACGCGAGCAGATCGCGCCAGCGCCCGAGCCCTTCGTAGATGCGCGTCAACTCGCGCACGGCATCGATGTCGCGGTCGTCGAGCTGAACGATCTGCGTCAACACCGTCACGAGGGCTGCGTCGTTCTTTGCGCGATCGCGATAGATGGACGCGATGTCGCGCAGGATCTGAGCGCGAGCTTGTGGTTCGGTCGTCGGGGTTCGTTCGAGCTCCTGACGGTAAAGCTCGACGAGCGCGTTGTAGCCCTCCGTCTGCATGTACAGACGCTTGAGCGCATCGCGCGCATCGCGATTGTCGGGATCGGTGCGAAGGATGTTCTTGTACTGGTCGATCGCCTTGTGCGCGTTCTCGGTCGACTCGGCGAGCTTCGCAAGCTCGGTGGCGATCGAGCGTTTGTCTTGACCATCCGGCAGCGCACGCTGCGCATCGGTCAGGATGGCGTAGAGACGTGCCTTGTCGCCCTTCGCCAAAAGGTGCTCGCGGAAGAACGAGAGCATGCCGGCGTGCGTGGGATCGGCTCGGCGTACGCGATCGAAGTACGGCTCGGCCGCCTGCGGTTGATCACGCATGCGCCAATGCACCATGGCGATCTGCACGAGCACGCCAAGCTCGTCACCGGGTTTGACCCCACCGCCCTTGAGCTGATCTTCATAGAGCGCAACGAGCTCGTCCCATTGCTCGCCCTTCGAGAAAAGCTCGGCGAGATACGACAATGCATCGGGCTGACCGGGTTGAAGGTCGAGCACCTGCGCGAACGCATCACGCGCCTTCGTTTGGTCTTCGAGCTTCGTCGAAGCGACACGCCCAAGCCGAAGTCCTGCCGCAACGCGGTCTTCCTTCGTTGCGCCTTCACGCAGCGTGATCGAGAGCGCGCGAGCCACGCCGTCCCAATCGTTCGCGGCTCGGCTCGACACTTCGAGCAAGCGCACCGCACGACCGTTTTTCGGATCGAGCGCCAAGGCCAAGGCGAGTAGCTCGGCAACGCGATCGCGAGCCTCGTCTTTGCCGTAGCGGAATCCAACGTCGGCAGCGCTTGCAAGCAGCGAGCTCTTGAACGTCGGGTTGTCCGCGCTTTCGGATTCCGAGACGTAGCGATCGACGAGCTCGGCCCACTTCGCGCGCTTGGCTTCATCAGCCTCGACCGCTTCGTTTGCCGCATCGTCTTCCGGTTGAAGCTCGAGCAGACGTCGATAGACCACCATGGCCTTGTCGACGTCGACGAGCTCGTCCTGGTAGATGCGCGCAAGCTCTGCCTGCATGGGCGCTTCGACCGGCGTACCGGCGGCAAAGGACATCTCGAGCTCGAGAAGCTTTGCGACGGCCCCCCATTCTCGCCGCTGCTCCTGCTTGGCTCGCGCGAGCCCCAGGAGGCGTTCCACATCGTCACTCGATGTTTCAGGGGCGGTTACGGCCTCTGCGAGATCGTTCCAGGCCGCCTCGTTCTCGGGATCTGACTGCAAGACCCCAAGGGCCATGCGAATTTTCTCAACGCTCATCGTTACCCCGGTCCGCGAAGCTCATCGACACGATCAGCCGGTCACCCTGCACCGCAGCTCGTTGGACGGTGCGGGGCATCCTATCGCCCTCCGCCTCCTTGCCCTCGACACATTGTCGATCGCGATGGATTCGGACGTTGACACGATGACCAGACAGCTCGCACTCCACCCGCCTTGTAATCGTCGGGCGAAGTCACCTCGGATTGTTTTGACGCGGGCCGACTGTACGCCGTAGCGGACCGCCGTTTCAAGGTTCCGTCTATCATCTGCGCTCGTTGTCTCCCGCAGGGCGGTAAAGTTCGCCCGTTCAGTGCTGCCCGCCCTAACACCTCCAGCGCGGTTCCACGCAGCCTGACGTTGGGTTATCAAGCCCCCCATGAACGCTTCCTCGGTCAAACGTATGGGGGTCCTCGGCGCCGGTCAGATGGGGCGGGGGATCGCGCAAGTCGCTGCTGCCGCAGGCGTCGAAGTCGTCCTCTGCGACGCATCGCTCGACCTCGCCAGCAAAGGCAAAGCCACGATCGGCGCCGTTTTGGGCAAACAAGCCGAAAAAGGCAAAATCTCGCAAGAAGACGTGAGCGCACTACTCGGCCGCATCACGCCCACAGAATCGATCGCCGACTTCTCTTCTGTTGACATCGCGGTCGAAGCCGCCACGGAAAACGTCGACCTCAAACTTCAACTGTTCCGAAAAGCCGACGCGGCACTTCCCAAAGACGCGATCCTCGCATCCAACACGTCGTCGATCTCCATCACGCGTCTCGCAGCCGCTACGTCGCGTCCCAATCGCGTCATCGGCATGCACTTCATGAATCCCGTCCCGCTCATGAAGCTCGTCGAGATCGTACGTGGCGTGCAAACGGATGCCTCGACATTCGAAACCGTTCGTGACCTGTCGGTTCGATTCGGAAAAACCGTCATCGTCTCCGAAGACAGGCCCGGGTTCCTCGTCAACCGCATGCTCATCCCCTTCCTCAACGAAGCATGCTTCACGCTGCAAGAAGGCGTCGGCAGCGCCGAAGACATCGATGCCGGCGCACGCCTCGGCCTGAATCACCCCATGGGACCGCTCGAGCTCGCCGACCTCATCGGACTCGACACCGTGCTCGCCATCGCCGAAGTCCTCCATCGCGACATCGGCGACGACAAGTACCGCCCAGCCTCGATCCTGAGAAACCTCGTCGCCGCCGGATGGCTCGGGAAGAAAACGAAGCGCGGGTTTTACGTGTACGACGACAAGGGACAAAAGGTAGTTCGTACCTGACAAACTCGATGCGGACGACGACTCATCGCCCGCGGAACGTCGGCTTCGACTTCTCCATGAACGCCTTCATCCCGTCTCGCTGATCCTCTGATCCGAAGAGCCCCGCGAAGGCTTGCGCTTCGAGCTCGCATGCGCTCGTCAAGTCGAGTGTTTCTCCGTGCAGCATCACGCGTTTGGCAGCCGCAACCGCAAGCGGCCCACGCGCTGCGATCTTTTGTGCCACGTCACGCGCTCGCGTCATCAAGTCCGCGAGCGGACAAACCGCGTTCACGAGCCCCATCCCGAGCGCTTGCTCCGCCGTCACCATGTCACCCGTGTAGATGAGCTCACGAGCTCGTGCGATTCCCACGCGACGCATCAGCCGTTGCGTCCCGCCAAACCCAGGTATCACGCCCAGGTTCACTTCGGGCTGCCCGAGCTTTGCGTTTTCGGCTGCGTAGATGAAGTCGCATGCCAACGCGAGCTCGCATCCGCCACCGAGAGCAAACCCGTTGACCGCCGCGATGACTGCGAAAGGAACGGCCTCGATCAGTTGACACAGCCGCTGACCCGCATCGGCAAACCGTTTCGCCTCGACGGGCGTCATGGTCGCCATCTCCGTGATGTCCGCTCCCGCGACAAACGCCTTGCCCGCACCCGTCAAGACCGCCGCTCGCACGGCTTCTGCATCGTTCGACGTCGCAAGCTCACTGAACGCTCGCGCCAGCCCCACGACGACCTGCGCGTTCAGCGCGTTCAACTTGTCCGGACGATTGATCGTGATCGTCGCAACCGCCCCAGCTCGCTCCACCAGCACATGCTCGCTCTGCATCATGCCCTGCCCCTACCAGGGCAGCGAGCCGCCGCAAAGCGCGCCGACATCCGGACGCAAGACAAAAAAAGGCCGCACAGCGCACCGGTTGGGGGGGGCGGACCGATACGCGCGCGGCGCGCACCACTGTGACATCTTCGCGACCCTTGTCGATAAAAAGTGCGCTCGAACTGCACAGGGAAGCAAAGACTGGGCGCCACCTGACCGCAATTGACTCGCGTCGAGTGCTGAGCACGTCCGCAACGTAGACGTGGTTGTTCGCACTACAACGACTTGCGTTCTGCACGTTTACTCCAGCGCTCGTTGCAACACCGCACGACCGGGCTTGTACCGACCCGCGACTCAAGGCGAAACTCCGCCTATGGTCCCCTCCAAAGCCGGCCTGAACCGGCTACTTGCCCAGATCCTCACGCGCGACGCTGACATCGACGGGTTTGTCGGCCGCAGTTTCCCTCACTTGGTGCGCCGCGTTGCGCGTGGCGCCGATGGAGCTGCAAAACTTGGCATCCTCGTCGAGAACGTCGATCCCAAGCTGCTTTTGGAGAAGCTTTCGAGCGCGTATCCGGCGCAAGTTGCGAAAAACGAACACCTGCTCGTCGAGGGCAAACTCGTTGCTGGCGCCGCCGTCGCCGACAGTGGACCGCTCTTCGGTCGCGCCGCAGAGCTCGATGACCTCGTCGCGCGAGCTCATCGGGACAAACCCGAACCGACGCTTTTGGTGGGACCTGCCGGCATTGGCAAAACGTCACTGGCGCTGGGGCTCATCCATGCGCCGTCGTCGGTCGAACGTTTTGGCGGCCGTCGCTACTTCGCGCAGCTCGACACCGCGCGTGATCTGCAAGGCATGCTCGTCGAAGTCTCACGCGCGCTCGACACGCTCCCGCAAACGCCCTTGCGCACGCGCATCGTCGAAGCATTGCGCCGAGCGCCTGCCCTTCTGGTGCTAGATGACCTCGACGCCGTTGCCAACGCAGACTTCGCCAATGTGCAAGAGCTACTCACGGAGCTTGCGCGCATCGATGGTGTATCGATCGTCGTGACGAGCCGCGATTGCGACCGTTCGATCGATGGCTTCCGTACCGTCGCGCTCGCGCCGCTTGCCGATGCGGCGGCTCGCGAGCTGGCCGGCGCAACGCTTGGTGAAGGAGCGGCCGGTCTCGACGCCATCGTGAGCGCCGCAGCGGGCAATCCATTCATTTGCGCTGCGCTTTCGCATGCGGTTCGCGGTGGAGCGGACCTTGGCGCATGGCAACCCAAAACACTGGCCGGCGCCATTTCGCTCGTTTTGTCGCTCCCCGCCCATGCCGACGCTTTCCGCCGCACGCTTCCGCTTCTCGCTGCTCTATCCAATGGCGTTGGTGCGGAAGACGGAGGTGCTTTGCCCCCGGGCATCGGTGCCGACGCAGGGGCTGCATTGTGCTCGTTTGGTTTGGCCATGAATGCCGGTGGTCGAATTCGATTGCGCCGCGCGGTGCGAGAAGGAATCGATCTCGCGACGGTTCAAGCGGAAGACGTCGTACGAGCCACCTACCATTACACTTCGATTGCTCTTGCACACGGCCCAAGGGTTGGTTGGCCCGATGCCGAAGCCGCCGCCAGGCGTCTCGCGCACGACAGTGACAACATCGAAGAGATGATTTTGCGTGGATTCGGTGGCCCTCATGGGATTGCCGCCATCGATGCCGCCGTTGCCATTGCGACGTTCATTGGTTCGTCCGGGCATTGCACGCCGAAGGTCGTCGAAAAGGCGCGCGATTCGGCCCGACAGAATGGGGACAAACTCGGTGAAGCCGAATGTACGCAAGCGCTTGGCGACATTGCTCTCGCGCGGCGTCAAAACGACGAAGCGCGCCAGTGGTTCATCGAAGCATTGCCCTTGTTCGAACAGGCTCGCGCGGGGCTCAGCATTGCCGCGTGCCTCGTGCGTCTCGGTGACTTGGCGCTCGAACGTCAGGACTTGGACGAGGCGCAGGCGCGATTTGCGGCGGCCATTCCTGCGTATCGCAGCATTCTCGACAAACACGGCGAAGCCACCGTCCTGAAGAGTCTCGCGGAGATATCGGCGCAGCGAGGCAATCATCAGGAAGCCCGCAAGCAATTCCAGGAAGCATTGTCGCTATTCGAAGCGCTTTCTGACAAGGGCTCGAGCACGCTTTGTCGAAAGGGCATTGCCGATGCGGCGTTTCACCTGCTCGAGCACGAGGACGCGCGCGTCATTTACGAAGACGTCGGCCCCATTTTCGAAGAGCTCGGTGATCGAGCGTCGCAGACCGAGTGTCTGCACAATCTAGGCGACATCGCGTTTGCCCGCGGTCAACATGCCGCCGCCACGGCGTTTTACCAAAAGGAACTTCCATTGCTCAAAGCATTGGGAGACAAACTGGGTGAAGGCGCCTGCATGGCCGCCCTTGGTGACGTCGCGCTTGCATCGAGCGAAATCGAGGATGCGCAGGCGTATTATCATGCTGCGCTGCCGCTCTTGCGCGCCGTTGATGAAAAATACGGCATTGCCAATTGCATCCAGAGCCTTGGAGACATTGCGCTGACGCGCATGGATCAAGACACCGCTCGCGACAATTACGAGCAAGCGCTCTTCTTGTTCATTCAGCTCAAAGATGGCTACTCCATCGGCTGGACGCATTACCGTCTCGCTCAAGTCGCCGGTGACCCGGAGGTCTTCAAGACCCACATTCTGGAAGCCCGAGATGCTTGGGTCAGCGTGGGACGAGAAGATCTCATCAAAGAAATGGCCGAAGAATTCCCCGGCGTGCTTCCGTAGCCGTCCGTGCCCGAATCCACCCTTTACCAGGCGCTTCTCTGGGCATTTCTCGCCATCGCCGTCGTGACATTTCCCATCTTGTGGTTCGTCACGGCGCCTTATGGTCGTCATGTAAAACCATCGTGGGGACCGACCATCGATAATCGTCTCGGGTGGCTCATCATGGAGTCACCCGCGGCGCTCGGCTTTTTCCTCTGCTGGCTTTTTGGTGACAGGCCCACGGGTCTCGCATCGCTCGTCTTCCTCGGTTTATGGGAATTGCATTACATTCATCGTGCATTCGTCTTCCCGTTTCGGCTTGGAAACACCAAAAAGCGCATGCCCATCGTCGTCATGTCGATGGGATTCGTTTTTACGACCACGAATGGTTATCTCAATGGTCGTTGGCTCTTTGATTTTGCGCCGTCATCCGTTTCGGTCACCGATTTGCATTTTTGGGCCGGCGTTTGCGTATTTCTCGTTGGTTTCGCCATCAACCAGCATGCCGATTGGGTCTTGCTGCATTTACGAAAGCCTGGGGAAACCGGTTACAAGGTCCCTCGCGGCGGCCTTTATCGCTATATAACTTGCCCCAATTATTTCGGCGAAATCATCGAATGGATTGGTTTTGCGCTTTGTACCTTCTCGCTCCCGGCGCTCGTTTTTGCAATTTGGACCACCGCCAACCTGCTCCCTCGCGCGCGTTCGCATCATCGTTGGTACAAGGAGACGTTTCCGGATTATCCTCCTGAACGAAAAGCCCTCATCCCTTTCATCTTCTGATACCATCCCGAGAATCTCGTGAACGCTTTGTCATCGTTTTTCGTTTGGGCAAACCTGCCGTACGCCATCGCGTTCACGATTGCCGTGCTTTTTGCCCTCTTGCAGATGACCGGACTGCTCGGACTGCTCATGGGCGATTCCGATCACGACGCCGACCACGACGCCGACCACGATGTAGATCACGATGTGGATCATGACGTCGACCATGACGTCGACCATGACGCCGACCACGACGCTGATCACGATGCCGATCACGACGCGCATCATGGCCCTGGATTTGGGGACAAGGTACTGGTCGATCTTGGTGTTGGTCGCGTTCCATTTTCGACATTGTGGCAAACGTTCGCCATTACATTTGGCCTTGCTGGTCTTGCCATCAATATCCTCGCCCTCGCACCTCGCGGTGTTGCGGCGCCCAGCACGTTGGCTTTTACCATTCCACTGTCGTTGGTGATCGCCTATCTCGTGACGCGCACGATCACGCGCGTGCTTGGGCGTGTTCTTGCAGGCGCGAACGAAGAGGCTTCGAGTCGCAAGGATCTCGTTGGATCGTCCGGCGTCGTCATATCGAGCAAGGTAACGGCCGAGTTTGGAGAGATTCGCGTCAAGGACCCTGCGGGGCATTTCGTGCACGTCATTTGTCGCATTCGTGACGCGGAAAAACCCATACCTTCGGGCAAAGAGGTTGTGGTCGTCGATTACGACGCCACCACGGGCCACATTTTCGTCGCTCCGCTCGACGTCGACTTGACCGACGAAAAGCCGAAGGAGCTGAATTCGAACATACGTGTAGCGGACAAGGCATCCACCGAAGTTGAAGAACCCTCTGAAGAGAGCAACTCTTCATCTACGTCACGGACGCATAGCAACTGAGAAGTTGAAAGAGGGAGAGGCCTGCATTTTCCGGCGCTCGCGGGGGGACCCCGCTGTTTGAGCCCGCGAAGCGGGCGAGTTCGGGGTCCCGCGAGTGTCGGAAAATGCAGGCCTCGACCGGGCTCACACATTGCATTGGGGGGCGAGTTCGGGGCCCCGCGAATGCCGAAAAATGCAGCATCATACCGGGCCTACAACTGAAACCGAGTGTTCACTTTTCCAAGAAAAACGGGTTTGTCGCGGCGAACGGTCGTCTTCCTGGATGAAGCGGTGCCAAATCCTTTTCGCCTTTCGCGTGGAACAGCACCCAATTGCCTTGCTTTGCCGCGTCGAGGCTCACCGTTACCTGATTGACGAACCTCTTTGCCGTTCCAACACCGAGCGGCATCAACGCTTCCACCGATTTCGTTTCGCCATTCACGATGACCTCGAGCTCCGTCGCGTCGATGTAGCTCGCTGCCTGCACCGTCACCGTAAACGTTGCCGTCCCATCCGCCGCTGTTTTCACCACCTCGCCTGGAGCCTCACCATTCGGCCCAGCAACCGTCATGAAAAGCCCGCCAGATATCGTCGGCGGTCCATTCGCCACTTTGTCACGCACGATCGCCTTCGTCAGTTTCAGCGGATCGTCGTGACCGAAGTTCAAGCACGTCCTCGGATATCCGATCGGACTCGTGCGCAAATGATGACTGTCCGAGCTTCCCACCGCCCAGACCTTCATTCCATGATTCAGCAGAGCAAACCAATCGGCTACGGATTCATCGCGGCTCGATTCGAAGTCGGAATCGTTGAAAACCTCGATGGCATCGAAATCGTCGCTCCAGAAGCCTTCTTTGCCCGTACCCGTGTCTCGATCCAATTGCGCTGCGCTGAAGTATGCCCCGAATCCACTGCCGCTCGGGTGGTTCACGATGAGCACTGGATTGTCCGGCAAAGCTCGCACCAGCGCGAATACGTCTTTCGGATCTTTCCCAACCCAGTCGACGGCCCCCGCATTCGCTTTTTTCTGATCCGGCGTCATGGGCACCACTCCAAAGTGCCCCCAGGTGAACGTCGTCAATTCTTCCGACGCCATACCAAACGCCCATTTCGTCATCCCCAGCTTTTCGATCACCGGTTGGAAATCCGCTACCCATTCGTGCTCGCTCGATATGGGAATTTCCAGTCCATCCGCAATCGCTCCGCGCACTTTGTGTTCGGTCGGGTCGTTCGAATCCGCCGACAGCCCCGAATGAATGTGGAAATCGGCGCACATGTACCCCGACGAATCCACCGAATGTTCGAGCACCGCGTCGACATTCACCGTTTCGCCTGGTGCCACGTTCACTGTCGTATCGAGTAGCTCCCATTCGTACCCGCGGGAAACGATCACCCTATGCATTCCCGGCGGCACCGCCAACGTCGCATCACCCGCCATTGCAAAATTCTGGTGCAGGCGCCCATTTCGTTCGTCCTCCACCCCGAATGCTGCCGGCGTCCCAGGTTCGGGCATTGCGGGAATCACCTGCACCCGCACGGGAAGCGCTTCGTTCGAGCCCATGTCTTTTGCGGTCACGTGAATCGAACCGTGCGGGTCGAGCGGGATCGTCACGTCCGTTTCGCTTGCTGTGATTCCAAACCCCGGATGCACGGCAAACCCCTGCTTTTGCGGCACGATCGTCATGGGTTCGCCCGGACGAACGTGCACCGTGAACGACCCATCTGCGCCCGTTCGCGCACGCGTCTGATAATCTCCCGCTGCGTCGACCACGTGCACCCAGGCATCTGCGACGCCCGTACCATCGGCGCTCGTCACTTTCCCCGTCACTGCGCGATATGCGGGTTCTCCAGCCGTTCGCCGCAATGCTTCTTGCAGGCCGTCATAATCGGGTCCACCGGCAACGATTTCCGCCCGATCCACCATGGTCTCGGCACACGCCGGCGCCAAAAATCCTGGGCCGTAGAAGAGCGAAAAACCGCTCACCGTCAAACCATAGGTCATTTTTTGACCCGGCACTCGGAACGCAAAATTCCAAGGGCCGCTATCGAATGCAACGTAATCGACTTTTCCTTTGGGCTCGGCATAACCAAACTCGCGCGTCACCATCTGCGATTGGTTGTACTGGAAAAACCCGAACAGTTCATCCGAATCGATGCGGTCCACGCCGAAGTTTACATCTTCGTTCGTCGGATTGATCACGCCCACGCGCATCACGACGCGTTCTTCACCCGGACGTAGCACGAAATCGTATGCCGCTTCCAATCCAAATCGATGCGGAAATAGGTTTGCCAAAGGACCCTGCATGAACGGGATTCCCTCGAGCTTCCCCGCGACACGCACGATGGCTTCGTCCCCCTTCGACCCATCCGACAGGACCGTGACGCTCGTCGGGTTGATCATTTCAATGGACAAGCCCGTCAGCGTTTCTACGTACTTGGACAAACCTTTGGGCTTCCCGTCATCGCCGATGGCATCGATTGCGAGGATTTCACCGCCGAAACGAGCGTACCCGTCGCTCATGCCCTTGTTTTCGATGAATACTGCAATTTTATCGTTCGCCAGCACGTAATCGCCCACGTCGATCCGTTGCCGACCATGCGCTGGTTGCGCAATTCCATCCACCGACGCGAGCCGCCCCGCGCGCGCTTGCCCCGAAGCCTTTGCTCCAAACGGATCCGCATGCCCATCGGGATCCCCCGCATCGAATGACGTCTGCTGAAGCACGCACTCGCTCCCCGGAATCGGCTTTGCTTCCGGCGGCTCACTGCACGCCGCAATCAGCGGCGCGGCGACGACCAGACAATGGAGCGAAGAGAGGCGACGAAGAGCAACAGTTGATCGGCGCATGGAGCCTCCTTGTGAAGGACGTAGGGTGCCGGTGGCGGCAATTCGTTCTTCACCACAAGACAGAAGCTCATGCTACATCATTTCGATTCCCGTCGGAAGCGCGAACGACGCGTATCACGCCCCTTTCGTTCCCCTTCCCTCCACCGCCGCATATACGCTCTCCATCGCTGCATGCACGATCTCTTTTTCATGCCGTAGCACAAAAAACCACTTCGACGGTGTCAGCATTGCATCCGGCAAAAGCCGCTCCAGCAATTCGATCGCATCGGCCTTCCGCCCAAGCTCCGTTCCGCTGAGCTCCCCCACGACTTCCGCAATCGTAGAGAGCACCACCAGCGTTGCTTCTGCATCCGACGATGCAATCGGCTTGCCCTCCGCCGTAGCCTTTTTGGGTTCCATTTTGATCCGCGGAAACCATTTTGCAAATCGATTCTCGAGCCCCCGCCGATCGCGCTCGATGGCTTCCCGAATCGCCCGCTCCCCTTCCCCCTTGACCGAATCTTCCTTCGTGATACCAAGCTCCACTTCCGCCCGAGCCTGCTCGGCTCGCGTGTCCGCATCGAGTGCTGCCGCTTCAATCGACGCCGCGCTGCGCTGCTGAGCCAATGCATCCAGATCGTCGACCAATCCTCCAAGCTCGGCACGCATTTTCGCCACGCGCGCTTCGAGCGAAAGGTTTTTCTCGTTCGGGTCGTCCTCCACATGCACGGAAGGACCCGAAAACGTCTTCCCTTCGCACATTTCCACGAGCGCTTCGTCGCTCAAGAAATGATAAAATGCTCGCTCTCCCCGGGCTCGTTGTCGCGCCACGATGGCTCGCAATGCGGGGTTTTCCATTCCCAGCGCCACCACACTCACCGCAATCGGCACATCCCCCACTTTTTCGCGTGCTTTCGTAATCAATTCCTCGCGCACGAGCGCATCGCCGTCCGTCACGAGCACGATTTGCGCCCGCGCCAAGTCTGGATCGTCGTCTTTTGCTTTGCGTATCGTCTCGAAGCTCGATAGCAGCGCGTTTTCGATGTCCGTACCACCGCGCCAAACTTTTTCGACGACGTTCGCCATCGCCGTGAACGCCGACTTGCCGTCCTCGACTTTGACGACGGGATGAATTTTTTTGGTAAAATAGCGGTAATGCAGCGTCACGCGCACCGACCGATTTCCCTCGGCGTATCGTCGCGCCAGCGTGCCCAATTCTCCGAGCAATATCGCATCGCGCACCCGCGCGCGCGAACCATTCTTGCCGTCTTCCAGCATCGAGCTCGACCCATCGAGCACGTAAATGCGCGCTTCCCCGACGAGCTGCGTGCGCGTTCTTTTTTTGACCTCGGTCGCGACGAACCTTCGCGCAAGAAGCCGCCCCTCCGCCAATGACAAAAGAATCATTCGCGGGTCGTCGATGACGGCCGACGGAATATCGTGAATGTCTTTTGCAGGCATCAAGATCATGTCCGCCGTTGGATGGCGAACGACCCGCACCATCGTCTCATATTCGGTGACGCGCATCGGAGCGAGCGGCACGCCCACATCGACCGCTCCGTCGATTGCGCAAAGCGCCGCATGCGTTTCGTGCTCTTTTTCCGGCGCGAGCCATTGCAGTGCCAAGAGACGATACGTTTTTTCTTCGGCCTTTTCGCCTTTCGGTGGCCGCTTTTGCGACTGCCGAGCCCGCGTATAGCCTTCGGAAATTGCTGTCATGGCCGCCGTGCCGAACATTTCTTCACTGGACCGCCGCAGCGATCGCAGTTTGTCCGGTGTGCTGGGCTCCCCGTCTCCAACCCCCAGCTTTTCGAGCGCTTGTCTTGTCAAACCAATCCGCTTTTCGTCTCCAGCCGCGAGCGATGCGCCGTCGAGCGCCACGAGCGCTGCGTGCAATCGTTGCCTTTGCCCGAATGCCAGCGCTTCCTTGGCCTGATGCCAAAGGCCCTTATGCGGCGACAAACCGGCTGCCTCGAGCCTGTCGATACGAGCGATTTCCGCAGCGAGGTGTTTTCGCCGAACTTCTACGCCCTCTTGCGCGAGCGGCAATGCAGCCGCCGCATCCAAGAGCAATTTTCGCGCGGCTTCCAGCAATTTGCGCCGACGCGCCAAAAATTCCGTTTCGCCTCGCGCCGAGTCCAGCAAATGATCAATCGCCAAGAGCTGCACTTCAACGAGCCGCTCTTCCTCGGTTGATGTTGGTTTGTCCGCGTCTTCTGATGACGCCGACGGCGTCGCCGTAGCTGCTCCAGCGGTTTGTCCCGGCACAATGACCAACGGTGCTGCGATGCACACTGGATCGATGGCCGCTGCAATTCGTCGCGCCGCCTCATTTTGCTGATCCGTCGCTGCGCGTGATGCTCGAACGGTCACTTCGTAGAGTCGTCGCACCCATGCTGCGTGTGCGAGCGGAATGCGCCCGTACACCACGAGTGTTCGTTCGAGGCCTTCGACGTTGTCTTCGAGCTCTCGAATGGCCGCCTCGTGTAACTTTTCGACCTCATCCCAGGACAAGGCCGAAGCTCGTATTTCCGATGCGCGCGGGGGGGACCCCACTGTCTGAGCCCGCGAAGCGGGCGAGTTTGGGGTCCCGCGGGTGTCAGAAAAGCGGGCTTCGGCCGGCGTTTCACTTCGAGTCGACCCCAATGCCTCCAGCAATGCAGCAATCTTTTCCGTCTTTAATTTTGGCTTGTAGCCGATCGCCCGCAGCAGCGGTTTGACGAGACGCACCAAAGGTGCACGCACCTCGTCTGGCCTTGCCACGAGCCCTTCGATACGCGTGCCAAATTCTTCGAGCCTCGGGTCGCCCATGATTTATTTGGATCGCAACGCGCCTGCCCAGTTGGCATCCGAACGACTTTGGAACAGCTCCGTCACCACCATGCGGGTTTTTTGGTCGAGGTCTTCGATGCGAGCCCTCACGGAGGTGACCGCTTGTTCTTGTTTGGGGAAAACGTCCGCCACGAGACGCGCTTCCAGCGAAAAACGCGTCAATGCCGAATCGTCCCAAACGATGTCGAAAAATCGTGATTCGACGATGGTTCGCAATCGACTTTCCGTATCGTTGCCTTGGTCTTGCAAGCTTGCCCAAAACGCTTCCAGAAATTCGAGCGCCCGCGTAATTCGCGCCAAGTCTCCTTCGACGACCCGTTCTTGCACGTTTTCCGGAAGCTTTTCGCACAGCGTTGCAATCGCCCGCGAAGCATCGGCCGGATTCGATATGTCCTTGAAAAGAACCGGCAGCGTGATGAGCGACACTTCGGCCAGTGTATACGCCGACGAAATCCGCTGCTCGGCTGCGCGCATTCGATGATAACCATCATAATCCGCCTTCCCCGCTGCGGTGGATTTCACGATGTCACCACGTAATAGCGCTTCGGCCGTCCATCCCAGGAAGTTTTCGGCGGAAATCGCGCTTTCGAGCCCCGCTTTGCGCAAGATCCGCGAAAGCGAGTCGACTTCCCGCACGAGCGCCCCGCGATCGGACACATCGAAATCGGTAAAGAGCGCCTCGATGAGCGGCCCAATGCGACGACCTGCCACTTTGGCTTTCAATGCCGAAGGCTCGCCGCGCAAAACGCCAAGACGTACGGCCATGGCATCGATACGATCCAATTCCGGGGCAATCGCCGCCAGCACTTCGGTGAGCACCCGCGACCGGCCGCTTTTCATGGCACGCGATACGATGGCGCGAAATGAAATGTCGAGCAAAATGGCGATATCGTCTTCGGCTGCCAATGCCGCCTGACGCCACACATTCTCTTCGCCCGTTTCGTGCACGGCGCCTTGCGCAAGAAGCTCGCGCCGCAATGCTTCCAGCTCCTCCAGCGCAGCAAGACGCGCTTCTGCACGTTTTTGCGCTTCCTTCGCATCGTCGACGATCGATGCAATCAAATCCGTCGATGAAGCTCCCGCCGCATGCCCCGCAGCTTCGTCCACCATAAGGAGTGCGCGACCTCGAAGCCATCGCGAAAGCGACCGCGTCGCGGCCGATCCATCGTCGATTTCCGCCGCTTGTTTGGCAATGCCTCGCGCCACGTCCGCAATCGCGCCACGACCTCCACCGGCGCTCGCCAAAAGCCCTCGCCGAAGCACCATGGCCCCGAGCGTCGTCGTGAGCTCCGCCATCAATGCCGAAGCTCGCGCAGGTTCCAGCGATCCATCACGCGCCAGAACGGAAAGATCACGCACGGCACCGAGCACCGCTGGTATTTCCCCGGAAGAAAGCGCCTTGTCGACCATCGCCCGAGGTTTGTCCACGGGCGCTGGTTTGTCCTGCTTGGGTTTTTCCTGGCTCGTCGTCGATGGTTTGACCACGCTCTCGGTGACGCGGGGTTTGACCACGATGACCGGCATCTGATGAAAACACGTGTCGAATATCGACCTCTCCGTACGCACGGTTTCGAGCTGCCGGCGTTCGTTCGGATCCGTTTCACGCCCAAGGAGTGCTTCCACGTCCGACGGCGACGGGCCGGAAAGCAAGAGGTGAAACCTGAGCCATTTGAAATCGCCCGGTAAAACTTCCATCGCTCGTTTGCTATTGTGCAAAATGCGATCGGCGATCACCGCTGCTCGGAGCACGCGCCCCGATCGCACCGCCGTACGCGTCGAAATGTACCGCGTTGGAACGAATTGCGGATCCGCGCGCACCGCGGCATTCAATTCGCGATCGAAACGTTCGAGAAAATTTGCAAGTCCATCGCATATCGGATCCGACACGTAGACGTCGTCCACGGCTTGCTGCAAACAATCCAAATCCTGAATGCTCAGGTTCGATTCGAAGAGCACGCGCCCCGCACCACCCACGTGCCGGCGCAAAACCAGCCCCAATCGACCCGGATCGGCAAAGCTTCGCGGGACGAACGATACGAATGCAATGCGATCGACGAATGCCAAGAGCGTCTCGCGCGATCCTTCCAGCACATCGGCGATGTACCGATTCGTCGTCATCAGTGCGCATTCGATGCGACCTCGACGCACCCGCCCACCCTGCTTCAATTCGCGCTCTTGCAGCACGTTCAGCGCCGATCGCAAGAGCATGTCACGACCGTCGAAGATTTCATCGAGAAATGCGTGCACGGCACCGAGCATTCCTTCGTCGGTGAAATGCTCCGTGCGGCCCGTCTCCATGAGCGTTTTGAAGTCGATGGGCCCGATCAAGTCGGTTTGCACGGTACTTTCGCCAATCTGGCGAGCATACACGCTTGGATGACCCGTTTCTTCGTCGAGAATTCGGCCGAACACGGTCGATGCGAGCTGACTTTTTGCGGTTCCTGGCGGGCCCGTCACCAGCAAATGTTCACGTGACAAGAGCGCCAGCGCGAGCTGCAGGAGCAGATCGTCACGCTCGAGAAAAATACGGTGGAGTTCATCGAAGAAGGCTCGAAAGCGGTTCGACGCGGCCTCGAAACGAATCGGATCGACCATCGGGGCGAGGTTACTCCGATTGAGCATGATTTGGAAGATGCGCGATGCAGCCGCGTGCTTTTTCGCGCCTATCCCTCCTCGATCGCCTGCCCTTGAAACACGCGCGCGTTGCCGTGCCGATCGATGTACGTGACGATGTCCGGATGATCCAGCCACCGCAAGCGCAAAAACGGCCATGCGTACGCGTGAATCTGATAAAGCACCACGTTTGCCCCGGCACCTACCGCGGACAAACCCGCGAGCGCTTTGTCGATCGTGTCGCCGAAATCGTGGCCGTGAAATAGCGGCCGCACCGCTCGTTGCCCGCCACGATACGCCGTTCCCACCACTTCACCCGTCAGATCATGACAACGAAGCTCCTCGGGCGGCGCTCGAGTCAAGAGAAGATCTTCCTCCATCACCGACTCGAGGCGAAAGAGCGCAGGGTTCTGCGTAATGTGTGTCGGCATGTAGGCTTCGTTCAAAATCGCCGGCGTATCCGAATAATACCGCAGCCGCACGCGCTCGGTTTGTCGCCGTCCACCGCAATTCGAACAGGTGACCCATCCGGCAGTACACGAGCACAGCAACGTGTCGTTGAGGATTCTACCTCGGCCGCCGCACACGCGACATCGACGAAAACCGGGGCGGGCCATACAGGCCAAACAATCACCACCCGCAAGCCGTTCGTCGATACGAACATGATGCCGCGGCTCGTAGTCGTTCGGCACCGGCGGCTCACCGCGCATCAAATGCCCCGGAGCGTTCGTCACTTCTTCCGTGAAGCTCGTGCGTCGAACGAGCACGGCTTGTACGACGAGCATTGCCAGACGCTCGACGTCCCTCGGTGCGTAGGGCGGCACTTCGACATCGAAATGAGCGCTGGCACGTAGTTTCTCGATGGTCGGAAGGAATGTGGTAACCCAGCCAGACGACATGAATTGCATAAAAACCAGGATCGACGTGCGGCGTCAAGCAAAAGATGCAGATTTACCTTGGAATCGCGGAGGCGTTCGTGGTAGCGAAGTTCATGGCATACATTCGCGTCATCGAACCACACGAAGCGGGCGACGATCTGCGCGCAGTGTACGAGGGAATGCGGGCTCGGCCGATGCCCGACGTGTATCGGGCTCCCCATGGAGGCCCTGCGGGAATCATCCGTGCGCATAGTCTCGACCCGCAGCTCATGCGCGTCACCTTCGCAGCAAGTGGATCGTATCGCATGCATGGAGCTCTCACGTGGGCCGAGCAGGAGCTCATTGCGGCGACAGCATCACGAAGCAATGGGTGTCATTATTGAACGAGTGCTCACGCAGAGTTTCTGCGTGTCGCTTCTCGGAAATGAAGAATTGGCTGCCGATGTCGTGGCGGGCAAAAAGGATTTGCGTGCTTCTCCGCGCAAACGTGCTCTCGCGGGGTTCGCTAGCGTATTGACGGAAGTGCCGTGGGCCGTCGATGCGGAAGACATTGCACGATTGCGCCAGGCTGGTATCTCGGAAGAAGGCATCGAACGGACCATTTTGGTGACGGCTTTCTTCAATTATTTCCCGCGCGTAGCCGATGGCACGGGCATCGAATTCGATTACGAATCTCCGCTGCCTCGCTTGACCGCCGATCCCACTCGAGAAGCTTTGCCGCGTTTTCCCGAATCCGACTGGAACCTTGCCGTAAATGGGTCCCGAGTGCCCGCGTTCGCACGCGCGCCGCAGGTCGCATCGCTTCTCGAGCCTTGGCGCGTTTTTCACATGGACCGCACCGAACCGTTATCGCAGCGCATGCGCCATCTCCTCGTTCGCACTGTGACCCACGACCTCTGCGATTCGGCAGCGCTCGTGCATTGGCGAGACGTTCGTCCTTCGAATGAATCCGAAAGGACGATTTCCCATTTCGTCGAAAAACTGACAAAAACGCCCTGGGCCATGAGCGCCGTGGACATCGATGCATTACGGACCGTGGGTTTGTCCGATGAGGAAATCCTCGCGGCCATCACGCTGATTGCTTTCCAGAACGCGATCTCGCGCATGCACCACGCACTGGCCGCGGTGCGACGGTAATTCGTTGGTCCGAAATCAAGCATGAGGGTCCATCTTCCCCAGCGCCTCCGCATCTGGTAGCATGCTCGCGGAAAGGACCCTCAGGTGGCTTCATGACGACGTTCGGTTTCGACAAGATCATCCTCTACTCGGACGATCCTCGCGCCGTCAGCGAGTTTTATACGCGTGCGGCAGGTTTGTCGTTCGATCGCGTCGAAGGAACCGAACGATACGAATCCGTGAGCGATGCCAAAGGAACACGGATCGTCATCGAAGCGGCGCGGCCGCCCCTGCCGCGAGGACGTCGCGAGTGCGCGCTTTCGTTCTGCGTCTCGGGCATCGAAGCCATTGCCATGCGCATGCGCGAAGACGGATTGGATTTTGGTCCGATTCTCGAACGCCCCACGGGCAAGTTCGCCGCGCTCGTGGATCCCGATGGACGAAACGTCGAGCTGTGGGAACCGCGTGCATCGGCCGCGCGCGTCGAACCTCCCGCGCTGGTGGACAAACCCGCCGAAGTCGCGCCCCCGCCGCTCGTCGAAACGCCCGCGGAAGTCCCGCCGCCTGCGTTCGTGGACAAACCCGCCGACGTTGCGCCTCCGCCGCTCGTCGAAACGCCCGACATCGCGTCTGCACCCGCCGAATCGAGCGACAAACCCGCGGAAGCGGCGGAAGAAAACGCAGCGCCCAATGACGACAAACCCGCGGAAGCCAGTGCCGAAGCACCTCCACCGCCGCCTCCGATGGTCACGTCTCCTGGCCCCATGATCACGGCCGCGCGACCGACGAAATTCTCCATGATTGCAGGTGGGCGTCTCACTCTTTTCGGCGCCAATTTCAACGAAGATTGCACCGTCCTCATCGACGGAAAACCCTGCCCGGACATCTCCTGCAAAGACGCCTTCACGCTCGATGCAACGCTTCCCCCGCATCCGCCGGGAATCGTGAGGATCGTGGTCGACAATGGCCAAGGCGGTCGAGCGGCCATTGACGTTTCTTATGCGGAAGGACCCGTCATCGAACGATTTACGCCGCTCGAAGGCTCGCCTCGCGGAGGTACCGAGGTCGTCGTCGAAGGACGTAATTTCGACAAAGAATGCCGAATTACGTTTTTTGCCAATCGTGCCCCCGAAGTGATATTCGAGAGCGAAAAACGTTTGCGTTTCGTCACTCCGCCGCAGGACGATTTGTTCCACGGCGAATTGCGCGTGACGAATCCCGACGGGCTTTTGTCGATCGCCCCCGATATTTTCACGTATCGCCTGGCGACACCGCACATTGAAGAAGTTTCTCCAGCGACCGGTCTGGTCGCGGGCGACAAGCGCATTACGATCACGGGTGTCGACTTTCATCCGAAATGCAAAGTCAAATTCGGCAGTACCGAGGCCATTTTCACGTGGAAGAGCCCGACCACGCTCGACGTCATCACGCCTCGCGTGGAATCCCCGGGGGTGGTGAACATCGTCATCGAAAATCCGGACGGTCAAGTCGTCACGAAAGAAGGGGCATTCAAATACGATCCCGAGCCCACGCCCCCGCTGCTCGTGGAAGTGCGTCCGAGCACGGGATTTTGTCAGGGCGGGCAACTCATTTATTTGCTCGGGGAA
This sequence comes from Polyangiaceae bacterium, assembly GCA_016715885.1. Lineage (NCBI taxonomy): Bacteria > Pseudomonadati > Myxococcota > Polyangiales > Polyangiaceae > Polyangiaceae bacterium. Next base: position 136,165 of record JADJXL010000018.1, on the reverse strand, counting down.
AACTTCGACGCGCAAACCGTGGTTCGCATTGGTGAAGTTCGGGCCATTTCGCGCACGCGTTCACGCAAGGAAATCGAAGTGGAGCTTCCGCCGAGGCACGAGCCTGGGGTCGTGGCCGTCGAATTGACCGACAAGGACGGCATCGTCGTACGGCGCGAAGATGCATTCACGTACATGGCCCGACCTGCACCTCGAGTCGATTCCGTCACGCCGCGCAATGGCCCGATGGTCGGCGGCACGAAGCTCGTCATCGAAGGCGAGTATTTCGATCAAAATTGCTTTCTGCGAATCGGAGGGCAGGCGCCCAAACACGTCGTGGTTCGCGGGGCGACGATGATTGAAACGATCGCACCACCATCGCGCACGTCCGGGTTTGTCGACGTGGAAATCGGCCGAGGTGATTCGGGTGTGTCCGTCGCGAAAAACGCATATCGTTACGATCCTTCCCCGGCTCCCATGATCGAGTCTGTCTCGCCAAACAAAGGCACCGTGGACGGAGGCACCGAAGTAGCGATTGAAGGAAAAAACTTCGTCGCCGATTCGATCGTGCTTTTCGCGGGCAAAAGCGTCGGGCGAGTGAAATTCGTTTCGTCAACGTCGCTCGAGGTGAAATCGCCCGCTGGGAAAAATGGCGATATGGTCGACGTCGTCGTGCGCAATCCCGACGGCAAAGAGGCAACCGCAAAACGTGCCTTCATGTACGACGCGCGCTATCGGTCGTAGGGACACGCGCGCCGTGCTTTTTTGATGTTGCCCGCGCGTCGCATCGGTTAACCTCGCCGCATGCGTACCATTTCCAGATCTACCTTCATTCTCGGGCTCATCGTCGTTTCCGCATCGCTCGGAGCGGCCTTTGCGTGCGGCGGCGGCGGCAATACCACTCCAACGGGCGGCACCGCCGGAAACGGCACGGGCGGTACTGCGGGCCAAGCTGGAGCCGGCGGCGACGGCGGCTCGTTCATCCCCACGGGCGGTTCGGGCGGCACGAGCGGCGCGGGTGGCGACGGCGGCGACGCCGGCAGTGGCGGCGCGGGTGGCGGCAATCAAGCCTGCGTCTTCGTTCCGACCGCCGGAACATTTGCGGCGGAATTGGAATGCGCTTGGAATGGATCGACCACCCAGTATACCGCGCGCGACGACGTTGTAATGACGCCGGTCGTCGTGAATTTGACCGACGATGACGGCGATGGAATGGTCACCACGGACGACATTCCCGACATTGCCTTCATTGCGTACCGGCTTCAGGAAGACGGCTGCTGCAATACGCCGGGCACATTGCGCGTGCTCTCGGGTGCGTGCAACCCCGATGGTACGATGACCGAGCATTACGCCATTACGGCGAACGAAATCGAAGCGGACATCGCCATGTCCGGCATTTGGCTGGACAATTCCGGCGGACTTGCAGCCGGCGACATCGATGCCGATGGCTCGGTGGACCTCGTGGCCACCACGAACAATGGTGGCACGATGGCATTCGAGCGCACGGGCAAAGTGAAGTGGTATCAACCGGCCCATCCATCCGCTGCGGCCAGAGACCACCTGGCGGGAACCACACCGTCGATCGCGGACCTCGATCACGACGGCAAACCGGAAATCATTCAAGGTCGTGTCGTGCTGAATGGTACCGATGGCTCATTGAAATGGCAGGGCAAATTCGGCACGGGCGTCAACGCATTCATGGGCCCCGTCAGCTCCGTGGGTGACCCGGACCTCGACGGCACGATGAACGTTCTTGCCGGCAATACGATGTACACAGTCGACGGCGCGCCGGTGTGGACGTACGCTTTTGCCGAAGCATCGAATTCGACGAATTGCGCGGCGCCCTCAGGGTATACCTGCGATGGATACACTGCCACCGGCAATTTCGACGCGGATGATTACGGCGAAATCGTCATCGTGCGCGCCGGCAAGGTTTACATTTTGAAGCACGACGGCACGCCACTTCAGGCGGAAGGCCAAGACGTCATCATTTCGATTCCCGTTGGTGGGTGCTCGAAAAACGAAGGCGGTCCGCCCACGGTGGCCGACTTCGATGGCGATGGGCAAGCCGAAGTCGGCGTCGCGGCTGCCAATTATTACATCGTCGCGGACCTCGAATGCCTGGCAACGCCGCTGCCCGCGAGCTGCTCGGACAAGGGCATTCGCTGGAAAGTGGCGAATCAGGATTGCTCGTCACGCGTGACTGGCTCGAGCGTTTTCGATTTCGATGGCGACGGCAAAGCCGAAGTGGTTTACAACGACGAGACTACGTTCCGCGTGATGGACGGGACGACGGGCGCGGTGCTTCTTTCCAAGACAAACCGTTCGCACACGCGCCTCGAAATGCCCATCGTGGCCGACGTGGACAACGACGGAAATGCGGAAATCGTTTTCATCGAAAACGCGCACAATGGCTCGACGCAAGGCATTCGCATTTGGGGCGACGCCAATGATTCTTGGGTTCCCACGCGGCGCATTTGGAATCAGCATGCGTATCACGTGACGAACGTCATGGAAAACGGGGCGATTCCCCAATTCGAACAGCCGAACTGGCTCGAAAAGACGACGGCCACGAAGAGCGGCAAGATGAACAACTTCCGCCAAAATTTGCCGGAATTCGACGTGTTCGCCGCGCCGGACCTCACGCTCACGCTGGTCATCGACAAAAACTACTGCCCCGCGGGCCTTGGTCTTACCGCCACGGTATGCAACGACGGTGCGGTCGTCGTTGGCGCAGGCATTCCGGTCACGTTCTACGACAATGCAACCATGAACCCCATCATGTGCAAAGATGGACCCGTCACCACGACGAAATCGATGGGACCTGGCAAGTGTCAAACGGTCGTATGCGAATGGACGACGGCGCCGTACGACCCGCAAACGGTCGACGTGCGCGCGTGCGTGGACAACGAGGGCTACGCGTGCACGCAACCCGCGTCCGGCGCGAACAACGAATGCAAAGAAGACAACAACCAGGGCAATACGACGAACACGGGCTGCAAACAGCCGACGTGAGCACCATAGAATGAGCGGTGTTTCCGGTTCGAAACTCCCCCTCTCCGCGGAGCCGCGCAGCGGCGACGGGAGAGGGGGTTGGGGGTGAGGCGCGTTACTTGATGACCGTCTTGCAGCCGACGAGCACCTCGACCTGACCCTTCGTATCAGCCGAAATCTTGTCGCACGTCGACGGGCAGAGCAGGATCTGCTTGGGCGGCACCGAATTGTCGTAATACCACGCCATACCATCCGGCGGGCACCCCGCCGGCGACGATACTTGCGGAATGACCTCCGCCATTCCACCTTCCGGCGTGTATTGCACGTTGATTGCCCCAAAATCCAATTCCTCGTTTTCGGGCGGAGGCGGAATCAAATATGCGCACGACAGGGCCGCTCCACGAATCGCATTCATCGCCTGGAGGAATTGATCCTGCGCGCCGGAATTCGCATCGACGAGGAATGCTTTGCCCGTGCCGCCCGCAGCAGCAATTCCATCGAGCGCCGCGGCCAAGTTGCCTACGCCAATGACGAACGTCTTGACGCTCGGCGGTTCGTCCAATCCCTTTTTCGCGATGCCGTTGATCACCGAAAGATTGGTTTCACAAGCCTCCGGATTACCGTCCGTTGCGAGGACGACGACGCCCACGTGGTTCGGGTTCGCCGACATGTATTGCTTCGTATACGTGATGGCTCCATCGAGTGCCGCGGACGTCGGTGTGCCACCCGTCGGGGATGTATTGTTGAGCGAATTCTTGATGACCGGCGCAATGCCGGGAAGCGTCGATATCACCACCGCGGGCTTTGCATATTCGGCGACGTCACAAGAACCGCCCACGCCGCCACAGATGCCAGGAAACCCCGGAATTGGCGGAGGTTCACATGGACCGCACGAGGCCGGTCCGCAATCCGCATCCGTCGCGCAGAAGGCCCCGCATACCACCCCCCCACTGTCGAGCGGGAAGTATTGAAGCCCAACGCCAATCCCCGCAGCCTCGGGCTGATCGACGAACGTCTTCAGCGCGTTGGTCACCGCCGTCCAGTTGGCTCCTTGCATCGAACCGGACTTGTCGATCATGAGGTACATGCCGAGCGGCACTTGCTCGGCCTTGGAAGCCGTCGCCGCACACGCTCCACCCGTCGGGCCCGAATTGGGCCCCGCACCCACGCCGATGAAGCCTCCACCATCGCCACCGCTGCCATTCGCACCACTACCGTTGCCGGTCGTTCTGCCCGCTCCAGCCCCGTCCGTACTCGCAGTACCACCCGCCGAACACGCGCTCATGACTGCCCCCACAGTCACCAGCATCGCGACGACACCGCCCACACTCGAAGAAAGCCAATTGCCTCGCATCGCTCTACGCCTCCAAAGAATATCGGAACAGCCAAACAAGGCCGACGTCAAGTGGCGCAGTCCACCGCGATGGCAGAAACGTGGACGCTTCGATCAGGTCGGAAATGTGCAAACCGAGCGCGATGCGTCACGAAGCGAGCGACTGCAAAATCGTCATTCACTTGAAGAAGAAAAATGATTGGCCGCCCGAAAGAATCCAACCGATTCCACTTCCGACGACGAGCGCGGCAACCATGATGAACGCCGAAACCCATGGCGATGGAGCCGGCGTTTTCGCCCATGACATGGGATTCCTGCGCAATACGCGTTTCGCCAGCACGGTCGCAATGCTGTTTTGCTCGTTCACGCCCAAAATGGCTGCAGCACATCGCGTCGCGACCGCCGTCACGGCGGCGACGTTCGGATCGTCGGGATTCATTTTCTCACGTCGCGCAATCGCCCAAAGCAGCCCGACGTTGGGAGGCAGCTTGCTCGGATCATCACCGACGCCAAGCGTCCGCAATACGCCATCCCAATCACCCATCGACACGAGTTGCCCCAAAACTTCGAGCCGATAGGTGTCGTTCATGGCCGAAAGCCCCATGGCTCCCTCCCCGTTCGGCGCATCGGATCCAGCCCCATCCACCGAGGATGCAGACGATTGCTTCGACGCATTCGCGGCAGTTTCGTGCTCGAGTGACATGGGCACAATCGTGCCATGGCTGCACAGCGAGATCCTCATTTTTTGCGACGCTTCGCCGCCAACATCACGAAGTGCAAGCCCTCGTGCATTGACACCATCACCGACAAAAGCTTGACCCCTCCACTTTCCCGCGCGACGACGCCATTCATGCTCCGGACTCGCGCTCCCCTTCTCCTCGCCCCATTGCTACTCGTGCTCGGCTGCGAAGAACCGCCCCCGGCGCCGACTGCGACACCATCGGCATCGATTGCCACAGCAAAAGCTCCGCCAGCAGCCCCAACACCAGCACCTTCGGCCGTCGCATCGGCAACGGACAAACCCGCTTCGGTCGCCGACAAACCCGAATGGATCACGGCCCAGCACGTTCTCGTTGCGTACAAAGGCGCAAAGAATGCCCCCGCTTCGGTCAAACGTTCCAAGGACGAAGCAAAAAAGCGAGCCGAAGAAGTCGCCGCAAAAGCAAAAGCCGGTGAAGATTTCACAGCGCTCGTGAAAGAATATTCCGACGACGCCGCCACCCTCGACAGACTCGGCAGCGTCGGGAAGTTCAAACCAGAAAACATGGTCAAACCCTTCAGCGACGCCGCATTCGCGCTGAAAGTGGACGCGACGAGCGATCCCGTGGAGTCACCTTTCGGGTTTCACGTGATCAAACGCAACCAGTAGCCAGGCCAGGATTTGGCCTTATTCTAGATGGAAGGGCGTTCTAGACAAACCCTCCATCAACTCCCCTTCCATTCCGTGCGTTGCACGACGGGAAGCTGAAGCGCCCGTTCGCGATCGAGATCGAGCGATCCGACATGGATCGCGAGCGGCGATTGCACCCACTTGAAGATCGATTGCGAAAACAAGCGCGCAAACTTCTGCGCCCACTTCGCAAGCTGCTCCGGATCACGCGATGGAAAGATGCTCGGCAAAGCCCGAGCAACCTCGTCGGCAGCAAGTTTTTCCGCGCCGTAAAGATACAAACACGCGTCGAGCACCTCGAAAGGCATGAGCTCCGCTTCGCCCGACTGGTTCGACGCGAGCTCCGGGCCGGCCGTCGTCGAAAGCGTCGCGCGAATGCCCGCATGACCGAACCGTTTTTCCAACCGCTCGATGAGCGCGATCACGACGGTCTTCGGCAAGTTCGCAATCACGCTGAACGCACCCTCGAGATCCCCGCCCACGGTCGTATACCCAAGCGCCTTCTCGCTCATGTTTCCCGTCTGCAAGAACAACGCACCACTCGTATTCGACCAGTTCCACATCCGCTGACCTCGAATGCGTGCCTGCACGTTCTGCCGCGTAATCTCCGTCGGCTCGACGTTGCCCCCACCAAGCATCACCCGCGTCGTGTCGATCTCGCGCGTAAAGGCCTCCTCGATCGGCACGACCATGAAGTCCGCTCCAAGGTCTGCGCAAATCTGCGCCGCCGCCGCTTGCGTCGCGTCGCTCGAATAACGCGACGGCATGTAGAACGCTTTGAGCATCCCACGCATCTTCTCGCGCAGCGCCGATCCTTCGAGCTCGGGGTGCAGAAGCTCGAGCGCTCGGTGCGCGATGAGCAGCGTGAGCAGCGAGTCACGTCCACCCGAAAGCGCGATGCCGATGCCCTTGAATGCGCCTATCTTGCGGTAGTAGTCCGCAACGCCCAGCGCGAGCGCGTCGTAGAAGTCGTCGAGCAGCTCGTCGCGCGCCGTTCGCGAGGGAAGCGCAGCCGACGGCAGAAAGAACGTCGTACCCGCGGGAGGAGCAGGATACGCGAGCATCGAGCGATCCGCCGTGGCCTGCTCGATACGTCGCACGGGCACAGAGCGTTCTTCGCGACGGAACGCTTCGAGGTCACTACGCCACGTACTCGCTTCACGTCGCGAACGCGTCGTACGATCGAGGTCCACGACGGTCGCGACAAACCCTTCGCGAAACCTCGGCGCTTCGAGCATCGGGCGGCCGTTTTGATTGACGAACCCTCCACCATCGAACACGAGGCCGTCGTTGCCTCCGACGAGGTTCGTATAGACAATCGTGCACTGGTTGTCGGCGGCCCGCGTGGCGATCATTTCGCGGCGAGTTCCCACGACACCTGCGCGAAACGGCGATGCCGACAAATTGCACACGAGCTCGGCGCCCGAGTAACAACGGCGCCTCATCGGGCCATCGGGCGACCAGATGTCTTCACACACTTCGAGCGCGACCGTGCCGAAGTCGAACCGGAAAATTTCGTCGCCGCACAGAACGCCGTCGGCATCGAGCGCCATGCCTTGGACGCCGCGGGAAAACACGCGAGCTTCGTAAAAAACGTTGTAGGTCGGAAGTTTTTCCTTGGGGGTGAAACCAAGGATGCGGCCGGCATGCACGAGCGCTCCGACATTGAAGAGATCGCCGCCTACGCCCACGGTCAGACCCAAGGCGAACACCGTGCGAAACCGTGCCGTTTCGGTGGCAAACCGCTCGAGCTCGCGCCGTTGCGTTTCGACAAACCCGCGCCACTGCACCAAGTCCTCGGCCGCGTAGCCGCTCACGACTTGTTCGGGGAACACGCCGAGCGTGACGTCGTCGCCGGCCATGGCCGCAGCGATGCGAATGCAGCGATCCACGTTCGAGCGAACCGCGCCGACAGTCGCGTTCACACTCGCCACACCGATCTTCACGAGTCTCATGGGGCCGGAGAGTAGCAGCGATCAGATTAACCCCCCCCGCCCCGCCCGCCCGCCCGCCCCCCCCCCCCCCCCGCCCCCCCCCCCGCCCCCCGCCCCCCCCCGCCCCGGGGCAGACAGCGCCGACCCCCCCCCCCCCCCCCCCCCCCCCCCCCCGCCGCCCCCCCGACCGACCGACCCCCCCCCCGCGGCTCCGGCCGCGCCCGGCCCCCCGACCGCCCCCCCCGGGCGCCCCCCCCCCCCCCCCCCCCCCCCCCCCCCCCCCCCGCGCGCGGGGCCCCCCCCGCCCTCCCCCCCCCGCCCCCCCCCCCCCCCCCCCCCCGGTGGGGGTTGCCGTCGGGGGGGGCGCCCCCCGCCTCCGGGGCTTCCCCCCCCCCCCCCCCCCCCCCCCCTCTCGCCCCGCGCCTGGGCCCCCCCCCCCCCCCCCACCCCACCGGGCTCCTTTCGCATCAGCGTGGGATGAATGTCTCGGCCAGCGCGGCCAGCCGATCGATCTCGGTCTGCGTCAAATGAAGCTGACTTTTCACCTGCTGCCCCTCGGCTCGAAACACGACGGGTTGAAAGAGACGAACTTTCACGATGCCCAAGTTGATCGAAGTCGCATTGTCGATCGACGTCGTGAGTGCCGATGCATCGGCACTTGCTTGCATCGGATCGGTACTTTCGCCGACCGCGTGAATGTCGAGCCCCCCATCGCTCGCAAGCCACGCATGCGCTTCGACAGCCCGGATCGTCGGCGGAATGGGCGGCACGTGCGCAGCCGAAAGACTTCGCGATGGATCGAGCGCCGTGGCGACCATGACGTCCGGACCAACCGGATCGACAAACCCACCCGTCCCCACGAATCGCGACGCTTGACTGGCGATGCCTTCCGGCAATACGGCCAAAAATTCAGGCTCGACGATCGCCACGACGCGGGTTTGTCCACGAACGGTCACGCGCGCAGACGGCACCGATGCGCCGGTGATCCATTCACCTCGAGGCACGCTGCGCGCCATGACGGTCTCGAGTCCCATTTGCAAACGCGGCGGATCCACCTTGTGCTGCACGATCGCCACCGCGACGTCATTCGACGTGATACCCGTCGACGCGACATACGCAGCCACGACGTCACGCGTTGCATCGATGCCGGTTCCATCGAGCATCGGGCGCAGAGGATTCATTGCTTGCAAGCGCATCTCGATCGGCTGCCCATGCAGCCGCTCGGCCCAGACCATGACGCCGACACGTGCATTGACGATCGACCGCGCAATGTCCGCCGCGTTTTTCGGCTTGGCCGGCGGCGCTTGCGTGACGGGGGTATTATCGCTCGACCCGACACAGCCGAGAGCTCCTGCGACGAGCAGTCCGAGCGACAAGGCAAGCGAACAGATGCGGCGCATCACGTATTGCACGTTAGCGCTCCGGCGACAGCGATGCTAGGGCCCCGGTCATGAGTCACGGAGCGAAGAAAGTCGGCATCCTCGTGGGCGGGGGTCCGGCGCCGGGCATCAATGCGGTCATTGGAGCAGCAACGATTCGCGCGCAGCTCTCCGGATACGACGTCGTTGGAATTCTGGATGGTTTCCAGTGGATCATAAACGGCGACACAACGAAAACGCGTCCACTTTCGATCGACGACGTCAGTCACATTCATTTCCGTGGCGGCTCTTTTCTCGGCATTTCACGATCGAATCCGACGAAATCACAAGATCTTCTCGAAGAGAGCGTGCTCTCTCTCTTGCGCCTCGACGTGGACAAACTCATTACGATCGGCGGTGACGACACGGCTTTTTCCGCATCGCGCATTGCGGAGCAATCGCAAGGTCGATTGCGCGTGGTGCACGTGCCCAAGACGATCGACAATGACCTCGATTTGCCAGGCAATGCAGACACGTTCGGATTTCAAACAGCGCGGCACATCGGCGTGGAAATCATTGAAAACTTGATGGTCGACGCGCGCACGACGCATCGCTGGTACTTCGTCGTCGCCATGGGTCGAAAAGCAGGCCATTTGGCGCTCGGCATTGGCAAAGCCGCCGGCGCGACGCTGACGCTGATTCCCGAAGAATTTCCTTCGACCGGACACGTTCGATTGAAAACCGTCGTGGATTTGCTCGCTTCGGCCATCATCAAGCGGCTCGCAATGGGTCGCACCGATGGCGTGGCGATCATTGCGGAGGGACTCGTCGAACGCATGGAAGAGACGGATTTTGCTGCGCTCCAGGGCGTCGAGCGAGATGCGCATGGGCACGTGCGCATTGCGGAAATCGCCTTTGCGGAAATCCTGAAGCAGGAGGTTCAAGCGCGGCTCAGACAACACGGAATCAAGATGACGATCGTCCCGAAAAACATCGGCTACGAATTGCGCTGTGTCGATCCCATTCCGTACGACATGGAATATGCTCGGGATTTGGGGTATTGCGCGGCGAGGTTCTTGGCCGAGGGTGGTACGGGGGCGGTCGTGGCGATGATTCAAGGGTCGTTTCAATCGGTACCGTTCGATTCGATCATGGATCCGACGACGGGACGAATGCGCGTGCGCATGGTGGACATTTCGAGCGATCGTTACATGATTGCGCGTCGTTACATGCTTCGGCTACGCCAGGACGATTTCGAGGACAGCCAGCTCCTGGCCGGGTGCGCTCGCGTGATGGGCATTTCGATTGACGAATTCCAAGAGCAATTCGAATATCTCGTCAAAAACGAACCTCAACCGCGCCGATTTTACACACCTCCTTCCGATGAATGACGTTTTTCCCATGGAACCGACCCTCATTCGACAGGCTACGCCGGCCGATATCGACGCATTGGCAGAAAACCACCGCGTCATGGCGTTCGAAACGGAAAACAAGACGCTCGATGCCGACACCACGCTGCGGGGAACGCGTGCGGTATTGGAAGACGCATCGAAGGGGTTTTACCTGATCGCGGAGCGCTCGGGGGAAATGGTTGGGCAGCTCTTGATCACGTTCGAATGGAGCGATTGGCGGTCGGGAACGTTTTGGTGGATTCAATCGGTCTACGTGGTCCCTTTGGCGAGGCGTACGGGCGTGTATCGCGCGCTTCACGACCACGTGCTCATGGAGGCACAAAAGGCAAAAGACGTATGCGGCGTGCGGCTCTACGTGGAGAAATCCAATGGCCGCGCGCAATCAACGTACCGAGCGATGGGCATGCAGCCGGCGCATTACGACATTTACGAAGTGGATTTTGTGCTGGGTGAAGCTCGGGCGTGAAAGTGCTCGACGACAAACTCCGTTTTCGTGACGGTTGACATCCCCCGATTTCGTGGTATTCTCGCCGTACTCATTATGTCATCTCCCCCTATCGCGACGCCGATGGCAGCATCCAGCGAAATCCATGATCCCGTCTGGAGAGCACTCCAAAACGCACCACTCTCGGACGAGCCCCTGTCCCATGAAGAGTTACTGATCGTCGCTGACGCCATCGAAAGAATACCTCTTGGTCAACGGGGGGTCGGATCGGAGCAGGTTCGCGCAATCGTCGAAGAAATGCGCCGCGCCTCATGCGAATGAGATGGTCATTCGAATGGCATGAAGCGGCACTTCATGGTTTGCGCAACCTGCCGTGGCGAACAGCGGCAAGACTCGATTCGCTTCGCCGAAACGGGAAGCGGCAACGTACGCGCAGTCTCACCCGCGAAGCTCAACGTGTTTGAAATTCGCGTAACCGGAGCCGTCGCTATTTTCATCGCGGATCAATCCACTAGCACACTGCACGTCGTTGGTGTATTCGCCCGATCATGAGCTGGTTTGCGGTGGCGCGGCGCAAATTTCAATCGCCTGCAAAATTCGCAGGAGCCGATGCGCTAGCGACCTCTCAAAACTCCGGCAACACCACCTTCGACCCAGCTCGCACCTCGTAAACAAAACTCATCGTCTTCGTCGCCCGAGCCGCCACATCGATCGTAGCCCGCAAAAAACCATCCTTTGCGTCGAGCTTGAAGGGGCCCGCGTCGATCATCTGAATCTCGACTTCGTCGATTTCACTCACCGGCACTCGCTCTTGCACCAATACACTTCGCCCCGTGTCCGACAAATTCGACAAATAGAGCGTCACCTTGCGCCGTATTCGCTGCGCACCCGTGAGCGACTGCGTCTCCCGCTCCTCGTCCTCCGTACGCCGCACACGAATACCATCATCCGCGCCAAACCCTAGCTCGAATGGCTCGCCCTTGCCCACGAAATCCATTTTCGCCCGCCCCACGACGCTCGCCCCACGCGCAAGTCGCACCGGACCCGCCAACAGCGGCCCGCTTCCCACGAGCGTCGCGGTCGCACGCACGTGCGCCGCAGGCGACCGCGACGCCATGAGCACACGCGCAACCTCTGCGTCCAAGTTCGTCCGGCCAATCTCCACGCGAAACGGCCTTCCATTCGACGGCAAACTCACTCGCTCTTTGCCCGCATATTGGAGTGGCTCGCCACCATCGTCCACCCCGGGCATCTCCGCCACCTCGCGCGCTCCCCGTTCGAGCCCCGCAAAGTCGATCGTTTGCTCACGCGCCGCTACCACGACATTGCGCCGCTCTTCGTCCGTCTTTTTGCGACTCGATAGCACATCGTCCGCAAGCACCGGAGGCGATGCCGCTTTCGCCGGGCGCGCCGTCGAAAAGCGTACTTCCACGTCGTTCCATTCTTCGCCGGTGCTTTGCCATGCCACGGCATACGTAACGATTTCCATTTTGCCCGTTTTGGCATCCGGTTTGTCCGTCAAAAGACGCGCGAGATGCTCGGGCCGCCATAATGCGCACGGCAGCCGATAACAAAGCTCGACTTCGACGTCGCCCGCTTCCTCCGCATCGATTTCGACTTCAATCACCGCATCGAGCCGCGGTTTTTCAATCAATCCCTCGGAACGACGGCGTTCGGCAAGCTCCGCATCTTGCTCCGCTTTGGCCTTGTCGGCGCGCGCTTTTTCCAATTCGCCAAGCGTGACCTTCGCCGCCCCATCAATCGCTCGCCACGCTTCCCGATACGAAGCGACGACCGCCCCATCGGCTGCGTTTTTCGGCCCGAGCGCCACCGACTTGACCCATTGATCACTCAATTGAAAATGCTGCTGAAGCACGCGTTGCGTCCGCTCGATCGCTTGCTCGGCCGCAATGATTTTTGCGCGAGCCTCCCGGGCTGCGCGTTCCAGCGCGTCGATTTCCTCCCGCCCAAGCGCCTGCTCGAGATGCACCTGTCGCAATACGCGCACCGAAAGCACACGCGCCGGCCCATGGATGACCTTCGCCTGCACCGTGCCATCGTCGACCAACAGCGACACGCCCGTACACGCTTGCATTTGCACGCCACGCGTCACATGAAATGCAGCTCGACGCACGACCTCCGCGCGATCCTCGAACATCGTCACGCGTTCGACCCGCGTTTTTCGTCCGTCCTGACGAACCTTTTCCACGACGATGTCACTCACGACGGTTTCCTCCGACAATCTCGCTCTTCGCCGGCAATTTGATGCGATAACTGTATGCGACTTTCGCCTTGCCGCCCGCAGCCACATCGACGCGGAACCTGCGGCCTCCACGAATGGGCACTCCAATGTCGCTTTGATCGTACACCTCGGCAGCGGGCTCCGCCGACATGACTTTGATGCTCACGTCTTTGTCGTCCGTCACGGGGATACGTTCGAGCACTTCGATGTTCACGGGCATGCCGAGCGACGATGTCATATCGATCGTGATGTGATGATCGGCATGGGTCGACCCGCCGAGCAACCCCGCCGAGCTTTCTTCGACGCGGGCATTTCGTGCAATTCGTATTCGGTCTTCGACGCCGAGGCCCACGACGAATACGCCGCCGCGATCGACCGCAGCCACTTCGGTGTTGGTCACGAGCCCCCCGTCGAGAAATACATCAATGGGCCCGGCGCATAGAGGTGCACCGAGTGGGTTTTCAATGAGCGCCTCGCGGAATACGTCCGTCGACTCACGCGGGGCCGTGCGAAATCGCGGCGTGGCGGACCCTTCGCCCGCGAGCACGTGCACGCGATGCGGACGGCCATTGGAAGGAATGTCGCCACGACCTACGGCGTCATAACGATGATCGAAATGCCCGCGAGTCGTGAGCGGATCCTTGGTCCACGCAGGATTCGGCAATGCATCGATGCACGCTTTCGCGAGCGATGCTTCCACTCGCACGGAATCATCGGGCAATCGAGTAAGCCGGCCGCGGCGGTGTTTTTCCGCGCCGGGCAGCATGAGCGAATCGAAATCGAGCCACGCATCGTCGGGTTCAATGGATAACGATGCATCGATGTCCTCCACCGTATCGGGCGCTTGTTCGAGAAGTGGCATGTTCAGCGTCGAAGGACCACCATAACCACCTCCACCTGGCGCGGCGGCCGACGGCGGCGCTGGAGCGCCAAATGCAATCATTGTCTTTTTTGCTTTTTTCACCGATTGCGGCGGCGGTGCGCCCCCACTTCGCGCCTTATCGAAAAAACCTCCACCCTTCGCGCGAGCGGGCATCAATCCAGCCGGTATTGCTTCCATCGCCCCTTCCTCGAGCGTCACCGTACTGACCGGAGACGGCATGGCTCCCGCCGTCGCTTGCATCGTCGGAGGCGCAGCAAATGCGGCGGACGGTCGCGGAGGCGGCGGAGGTGCAGCTTCCGTGGAGCGCAGGGCGTCGATGCTGACCTTCGGCAGCGGTCGCTGCATCTTGTCCATCGCGGCGTCGTACGCTTCGAACATGGTATCGAGGCCCGGAGGTGGCGCGCGATAGCCGCGTTTTTGCGGCGGAATTGCGCGCCCGAAACGAAGCGACGGGAGCTCGGGCAACCGCGCATCGCGCACGAGATCCGCGGTCGAAAGCGACATTTCGACGCCCGTCCAGTCTTCACCGGAATTTTGCGCGACGAGCGCATCGAGCTCGATACGCACACGCGTCGCGCCTTTCGTGAGCCACGCCTTGTACGTGGGCCAAAAACGCGCCGCGAGCACGACATACTCGATTTCGAGCGCTTCGAGCGGAGTTTGTCCGGGCCCCAATCGCACGTGACACGACAAGGTTGGTCGCGACGCACCTTCACGCTCGGCGCTGCGCGCTTGCACTTCGGCCACTCGAGCGGCATCCACGGCGCGTTCGGCTTGTTCGATGCGGCGATCGAGCTCGGCGATACGCGCATCGAGCACCGCAAGCTCGTCTTGCACGAGGCGCGTCATGGCGAGGGCATCGGCGATGCGTGATCGAGCGTTTGCCTGGTGAAACCTTCGATCCATGCCGAGGTTGAACTGGATGCCTGCGAGCTGATTTCGGCGGCCCATGACGTGCGTGCGTTCTTCACGCAAAGCGATGCGCATGGATTCCGCAGCTTGAACGCGCTCGGCAGCGGAGCCGAGCTCTGCGGGGCCGTCTGGAACGACAAACCGAGCGAGCACCGAAACGACTTGGCGCGATCCTTTGACAACGGCGCGGAAACTCGCGGGTTCGGCAAAAGGCGTGATGCCGGTGGCCACGAGCTCGCAAGACTCGGCAGGTAAAGGCGACGGCAAGGTGACCACGCGGGTGACGACGGCGCCGCGCGCGTGAACGACGACGCGATGAATGCGACTGGTCAGAAAGGTGGGCGACATGAGGAGGCGCGAGGATACAACGGAGGGGTAGCGTTCACGACGGCAAACGACGAGGCTGCCGGCGCGATGCTGACATCATTCTCCATCCATATTGTATGTTGGAGAAGCAGCGCCAATTCGATGATGTGATCAGAAGATTCGAGGCAAGAGCCATGCGGCGACCGAAATCAGCCCGGCGGACCCGACGAGCGGCCCGAACCCCTTTATCTCGAAATCATCAATGAGCTTGTCCGTTACATAGAGCAAGATCGTATTCACAATCAGGCCGAGCATGAGGTAGGCCAGGCCAAACGTGAGCACGGCGGCGGGCAGGAGCACGATCGCGAGCACGGCCTTCAAGAGCCATCCGACGACGAGATTCAGGACGGCGAACGCAGCCGCGATACCGATCGCCGTCTTGCCGTCGCGAATTCGCACACCGGGCATGATCTTGCTCGCGACGAGGACTGCGATTCCCGCTGCGATCGCTTGAATGATGAACGTCTTGAACATCGGGACTCCGTTGGGGCCGGTTACCGCATGTGTCGTGCGGGCCCGCGCTCCATCCTCTTCATGACGCAAACGCGCGTCCAGAGCAACCCGATGTCCCAGAGTCGTATGCATTGGTCTGGGAAAGTGAAAGGGTCAGCGTGCGCAGACGACACCATTTACTTACTCGTCTTCAATCCCCTTCACCGCGATACCCACGATTTTCATGAGACGCAGCGCATTCGTCGTCGATACGACGCCTGGCGAAAGCACGTAATCGAACGTCATCTTGTTTTCGTGTACCAATTCCTTGAAATGCACGTTCACCACACGCCCATTCGTCGTTTCCGCCATGTCCGCCAATGCCAAATCGTGCGATGTCACCGCACCAATGGCACTCTTTTGGAGCAAATGCACGACGACCGCCCGCGCACCTATGTGACGCTCGCGCGAATTCGTGCCGTGTAAAACTTCATCCAGCAAAAAGAATACCGGCTCGCCTCGATCCGCAGCGTCCACGACGCTCTTGAGCTTTTCGAGCTCGGCATAAAAATGCGAAACGCCGTGCTCCAGTGAATCGCTGATTCTCATGCTCGTGCGCACCGAGAGCGGCGTCATTCGCAATTTTTTCGCACATACGGGCGCACCCGCTTGCGCAAGCACCGCTGCCAATCCCATCGAACGTAGCCACGTGCTCTTGCCGCTCATGTTGGACCCAGTCACGAGCAGCGAATGCCCCGGACCTGGCAATTCCACGGAATTGCCCACGCGGCGATCGGACGGAATCAATGGATGTCCGAGGTTTTCCGCAGAAAAGCATGGCGGACCTTCCTCGACGACGGGATACGAATACGTCGGATGCTCGTACGCAAATGCCCCCATGCTCGAAAGCGCCTCGATTTCACCGAGCGACTTGAACCAACCGCGCACGTTTTTTCCAGCACGCGCACGGAAATGCTCGAGTGCGTACCCGCAAAACACGTCCCAGAGCAGAATGATGTTGGCCGCTAGATACACGAGACCACTGTTGCGCAGTTCGACGAACCCCAAGATTCGCTCGAATGAAGCGAGCTCTTGCGACGCGGGACGCGTGTCTTTGCCGACGCCAAGGGATTCTCGCAGCGATTGCAATCGCGGAGCCTCGAACGGCTCGGCTTCGATGCGCGCAAACATGCCCTTGTAACGGCCGAACGGCGATTCTTTCGAGGCCGCTTTGGCCAGCATGGGCGCGACCTTGCCGCCGACCAAAAACAAGACCACGAGCTGCAAACCAAACGGCACGTACCACGCACGACGAAGAAGCGCAGGCGCTGCGTCGCCCATGATCGTCGCGACCGTGAACAGCACGATGGTGAGCGGTACCAGGACAAACGCCGCCCGCACGAGCGCTCGATCGAGCCCCGTTCCAAGCACGGGAGGCAGCTCCGCCCAGCTCACGAGCGGTTCGACCGAACGACCCCGCGAAGAGCCGGAAACACCGAGCGCCGCCAAGTCCTCGCGAAACGCCACGCGCGTCGAGAGCTCACGCACCGCTTCTTGACGCGCAGCGATCTCCTGCGGAGATGCGCGCATCGCAAGCCACGCAGCGAGCGTCCATGTGCCCGGCACCGTGCGCGTGTCGTCGAGTAGTTGGAACACCGACGACGGTCCGAACACGTCGAGATCCACGGCGTACGGATGCGTCGGGTCCGCAGCAGGCGAGCTCGGCAAAGGCTCGGGAAGTTTGTCCTGGGTTCGCTCGAGCCAACGATCGACGATGCCGATGCGCGACTTGACTTCGGTCTCGCGCGTGACGAGCCCACCATGCACCGCGACGATCGCGAAAAACACGAACCACGCGAGCGCCACGAGCACCCACGCGTACGCCGGCACATCGCGCGTGGCTGCGTAAATGAGCGCTGCGATGGCCACGAGGAAAAGCACGCCGCGTAGACCGGACAAACGAGCGGAACGTGCGGCGAGGGCTCGTTCGAGCGTCGCGAGGGTTTCACGACGAGAACGCAAGGCTGAGGCTGAGGCGGAATCGGACACGCGCGCAGCCTAGCGCGGGACGAGGCATGTACGCTCGATGGATTTCGTGCAAACCTTCCGGAGGCATGTCCGCCGCATCGTCTCAACGTCCAACGATCGTGCTCGCCGTGAGCGGGAGCATCGCTGCCTACAAGGCCGTCGAAGTGGCTCGACTGCTCGTCAAAACAGGTGCCCGCGTGCTGCCGCTTTTGACGCGCGCGGCCAAGGAATTCGTTGGTCCACAAACGTTCAGCGGCATCACGGGCGAACCCGTGGCCGAAGACATGTTCGACCCGACGTTCGCTGGTGAAAAGCACGTCGACCTTGGACGAAAGGCGGACCTGGTCCTGATCGTGCCCGCGACGGCGGACCTTTTGGCACGCATCGCCTCGGGCCGAGCGGATGACTTGCTCACGGCGCTCGTGCTGTGCGCATCGTGTCCCATCGTCGCTGCTCCCGCGATGCATCCGCGCATGTGGGCGCATCCGGCCACGACGCGTAATGTCGCGACGATCTTGGGAGATGGTCGCGTGTCGTTCGTGGGGCCGGTCGATGGAGAGGTCGCTTCGGGCGAACGAGGCTTCGGGCGAATGGCCGAACCAGAAGAGATTGTCCGGGCCGCACTGTCGCTGCTCGCACCGCGTGATCTCGAGGGTTTGCACATCGTCGTGACGGCGGGGCCGACGGTGGAAGACATCGATCCGGTTCGCTTCTTGGGCAATCGTTCGACGGGCAAGATGGGGTTTGCCCTGGCTGAACGAGCTGCAGCACGAGGCGCGCGCGTGACGCTCGTTGCAGGGCCCGTGTCGCTGCAAACGCCGCATGGAGTGCATCGAGTGGACGTGCGTGGGGCGCTCGCGATGAAAGCGGCCATGTGGGAAGCGCTCGGGACAAACCTCGACCAAGCGGACGCGCTCGTGATGAGCGCTGCGGTCGCAGACTATCGGCCTGCGGAGACGAGCGCGACGAAGAAGAAGCGCTCGGCGGAGCCGCTCGAATTGAAGCTCTTGCCGAATCCGGACTTGCTCGCCGAAGTGGGTGCGGCGCGACGTGCAACGAAGCCCGTGCTCGTGGGATTCGCGGTGGAAACGGGCGAAGACGAGGCGATCGTGGGATATGCTCGAAGCAAGCTGGAAACGAAGCGTGTGGACATGGTCGTGGCGAACCGAGCGGATGAAGCGTTTGGGCGAGAAGACAATCGGGCGACGATCGTGACGCGTGACGGAGCGGAGCCGCTTGGAGTGATGTCGAAACGAGCGCTCGCGGACGGGATCCTCGATCGGCTTCTTGCGAGGTGCCGGTGAGCGACGCGGAAGAAAAGAACGTCGACGCGGCGGAGGAACAAGATGCCGACGCAGCGGAAGCAGATGCGGGCGAGGACGAATTCGCGGAGCCCGCGTCGTCGAGAGAAGCGTTTGTCGTGGCGGGTGGGGTGACGGCGGTATGCACCGCAGCGATAGCGTTTGCCTTTTCGAACCCGGGCAGCCCGCTTTTGCTCGGCTCGCTTGGATGCGTGTACGGCGTGCTCGCGGGCTATACGGTGCATCGATTGAGGCGCCGCGGGGAGCTCGACGACCAACTACGTCCGCGTGCGGGTGATCTGTCGATTGGAGCGCTCGTCGCGGCGCTTTTGTATGCGGTCGCGATGGCGGTGCACTTGATTTTGACGTCGCCACCGTCGCCGAGAGCAGCTTGGATCATGCAGGTGTACGCGGCGCTGGGCGATCCGGCCTCCGAGTATCGGCATATCGTGGGCGGGTTTGTCTTTGTGGTCGCGGCGCTCGAAGAATTGGTTTGGCGGGGCCTCGTGATGCGGGTGCTCACCGAACGGTTCGGGTGGCTGCGTTCGTGGCTGCTCCAAGCGGCGCTGTTTGGCGTGGCACACGTGCCCACGATGATTCTGCTTGGAAATGCGCGCGTGGGCCCGAATCCGCTCCTCGTTGCAGCAGGCGTCGCATATTCGCTCGTGTGGGGGCGATTGGCGATGCGCACGGATCGCCTCGCACCGGCGTTGTTTGCCCATGCGCTCTTCACGTGGGGCGTATTCGAATTTCCGATTTGGAGACCGTAATGGGTTTTCCCAAAGCAAAACGCCCGCGGGGATTGCCGCGAGCGTTTTCATGAGGGGCGCGATGATCTGAGAATCAGCGGCTGTTGCGATTGCGGCGTCGAGCAACCGAAATGCCGGCCGCTGCCATGCCCATCATCACGATGGCTGCCTCGAACGGCGAATCCTGCCCTGGAGCAGCAGCGCAGAAGCCTCCGCCTGCATTGGCGCTACCGTCGCAGTCGCAGCCGCTCAGCGTGCACACGCATTCTCCGCGCGCCGACACGTCGACCTCGAGCCCTTGTGCAGCGAGCGCACTGATGCAGCTCTCCACGTCGGTCGCGTTGACATACTGACCGTTGCAGAAAAGGCCGCCGCTCGGCTGCTGGCAGGCAACTCGGCAACCACCTTCGACGTCCGCATAGCATTTGATATCGCAATCGAGGTTCACGTTCGACGTGCACGCGCCGGTGCAACACTGATCGCAATGCTCGGTGCACGAGCTGGGAACCACTTTGCAGTTGGTGCGGCAGTGCTGCGTACAGCTCGCCTCTGCGTCCGTCACGCAATCCCGATCCGGATGCGAAGCTTGGCAATCCGCGATGAACGGTTGCTCGCATTCGTCGTGACAACCTTGAATGCAGTCGAGTTTGGCGGGGTCACACTGCGCAATGCAACTCACGCCGCAGTTGCCAGTGCATTGGGACGTCGCGGTCAGCGAGCACCCGCCTTCGCACGCTGCAATGAACTTGAGCGGCGTGCACTCGGCTTCGCATCCCCCCTCGACCTTGACTTCGCAGCCTAGGCCGTTCTTGTTGAAGTCGAATTTGCCGCATTGAGGGGGCGTGTCGATGGCAAGTGCCGAAGACGCAGAGAGCAAGAGAGCTGGGAGAGCAAGAAACGAAAGAGCGAGTTTGCCGAAGTTCGTCATGAGTTCTTCCTTCCGAGGGTCAAGCGAAAGACTACCAGGCCTGGCGGTCCACAGGCGCACGCACAACGCGCCTTAACCGGCGATGGACGAAGCTTCATGCAAAAACTTCAGCACCAAAGGGTTCGAATGTTGCTGAGAAGCGGGGGCACCAAGACGACACGCTGTGTCGGTGCGCAACGATAGGAGGGCGTGGATCAGCCTTCCATGCGCGAGAGCTCTTCGTCGGAGATGTCGAAGTCGGCGTAGACGTTTTGCACGTCGTCGTGATCGTCGAGCGCATCGAAGAGCGTCATGCACAGCTCGGCATCACGGCCCGTCGTGGGCTTTTTGTTCTTGGGCACATACGCCGGACCGCTCGATTTGACGGCGATTTTGGCAAAGTCGAGCGCGTTGACGACCGCGTCGACCGCGTCGATGGCGCACGTGACTTGCCACTCTTCACCTTGATCGACGTAGTCATCGGCGCCTGCACCCACGGCAAGCTCCATGAGCTGGTCTTCGTTCGCGGCATCCTTCGCGAGCGTGATGACGCCCTTGCGATCGAAGGCCCAGCCGGCCGTTCCGGACGAACCCATCGCGCCGTTGCTCTTTTCGAAGACTTTCCGGATTTCCGCGACGGTGCGGTTCTTGTTGTCCGTCATCGCTTCGACCATGAACAACGTGCCGCCGGGACCGGTGCCTTCGTAGAGGATCTCTTCGTAGTTTGCCCCTTCGAGCTCGCCGGTACCGCGCTGGATGGCGCGTTTGATCGTGTCGGCGGGCATCGCTTGACTACGCGCGTCGGTGACGGCTTTGCGCAGGCGCGGGTTGCCGTCGATGTTTCCGCCACCCATACGGGCTGCGACGGAGATCTCTTTGATCAACTTGGTGAAGAGCTTGCCGCGCTTGGCATCGAGCGCGCCCTTCTTGCGCTTGATCGTGGCCCATTTGGAATGGCCGCTCATCGCTGTCGTGCTCCTCTAGAATGCGCGCACGCAGCGCGCCCTTCGTCAAAACGGCCGGGAAGGTAGCGAGGTGCGTGGTTCGAAGCAACCGAACCGTCACCTCTTGGCGTTTTTTTTGTCCCCGCGGCCGTGTGTCCAGACGCGCCTCGGTGATGTAGATGCGCGTAATTTCAAGAAGTGCGCCTGAACATCCAGACAGACTGAACTCGCTACGCACTGCATCGCGCACGACAGATCTGTTCTGATCGGTGCAGAGCACCGCGTTCGAACACTCCGACGCACCTCCTTGTCGGCATGTCAACGCGTTTGTCCGTGATGCTGGACGTTGGCTGGGTGGGGCGATGGTTGGAATTTTGGGAGGATGGTTGAGACGAACCGGTCCTTGAAGCGGTAGGACGCGCGGTAGAATTTTCGCTGTTGCTTGCACCGATCGCCCAGAGTAGCTTCGACACTAGCGGGTGTTCATGTGGCGGAGCAGGAGTCAAAAGCAGGTCAGGAACTCGTGATCGGGCTGGTGGGGGCAATTGGCACCGATCTGAGCCGTGTGGAGATTGCGCTGCAACGAGCGTTCAAGGCGGTGAATTATACGACACAATCAATCAAGCTAATCGACAAACTCCCAGCGCCTGCGCCAAAGGAATTAGCAAGAGTCGACCAACGCTATGCGCGCAAAATGGACGCAGGTAACGAATTCCGAAAGCTCTTGCAACGGAAAGATGCCTTGGCGTTGCTTGGAGTCGCGGCAATTCGGAACGCGCGGTATCAGGCACATCAGCCGCTCGACAAGAACAACATGGACCGGCCGATTGAGAGGTGCGCCTATATTCTTCATTCATTAAAGACGCCCGATGAAATAAAGACGTTGCGAAGAGTGTATGGCAACAATTTTCTTGTAGTCGCGGCGTATGCACCTCGATCAAAGCGGGTCGATGTCCTTGCAGAGAAGTTCAAGTCTTATGGATCCACTCGTGAGCAACATAGGGCAGATGCTGAGCGGCTTGTGGAGCGGGATGGGAAAGAGCACGGCGAGAGTTTTGGTCAGAATGTCCAAGCGGCGTTTTGGCTGGCCGACGTATTTGTTGATGCAAGCAAGGTCGACCCTGGTAAGCCGGCACAAGAAAACGAATCGATTGATAAAGATGTTTTGCGATTTGTAAAGCTATTGTTCGGGCACCCATTTGAGACACCGACCAGAGATGAGCACGGGATGTTCCAAGCCTATGGTTCTGGGTTACGCTCGGCATCCGCCGGGCGTCAGGTCGGAGCAGCAATTACACGCACAGATGGCGATGTCGTGTCAACCGGCACGAATGAGGTCGCCAAACCGGACGGTGGTCAATACTGGTCGGATGACGGCGAAGACAACCGAGATCACAGACGCAGTGGTGATTCCAACGAAGATATGGCGCGGAACATCATTGTCGATTTTCTCGTTCGGTTACAGTTAGAAGGTTGGTTCAACGAGTCCAAAAAGGGCATGCCTTTGCATGAGCTTCAATCGGCAGCCGAGGACTTCCGAATGGAGGACGGCGAAAAAAGAGGGGTGATGTATCCGTTTCGACGGGAGATTGCTGAGAGCCACGGACTATCCTCCCTTGCCGAGAACGCGCGTGTGAAACGTGTCATCGAGTATATTCGCGCCGTTCATGCAGAGATGGCTGCGTTGATGTCCGCTGCTCGCAGGGGCGTCGCCGTCGACGGGTGTACGCTGTACTCGACTGCATTCCCATGTCACGAGTGCGCCAAGCACATTGTCATGGCTGGTATTCGTCGAGTCGTTTTTATCGAGCCATATCCCAAGAGCCGTGCGGCTGATCTTTACGATGATTCCATTGACATCGATGCGACATGTGAGGATGGCAACCATCACAAGCGGGTTCCATTTGTTCCTTTTGTGGGCATAGCTCCTCGAATGTATATGGATTTGTTTTCCGCTCCCGAGCGCAAGGACGAAAAGACAGGCAAATGGATCGAATGGGAGCAAATTCGGCAGACACAGACTCCAAGGCTCGGAGGTGACATCAATACATATGTCGAGCAGGAGGAGGAAGCTGCAACGATGCTCGAAGGACTCATCAAGGCGAATAGGAAACTGAAAGAAGTAATCGCGGGTTGAGGTGCAACATGACGGCGCAAAATAACTGGCTCATGGATGTTCTCGAGGATGCAAGCAGGAAGGTTTATGCGCGCCCAGCATGGAAGCGCAGCCCTTACTGGGAGGAAGAACGTCGCAAAATCGACGAACGCCGCAAAGACGAGCCAGAAACTCGCGTTGCCAAAGACCCCGTCCCCAAATAACCCTACTCCTGAAAACGAGCCCCCTCTACACTCACGATTGTCCCAATTGGATCCAGTAGGGTCGGCAGCTCCGACTTAGGGCTCGATTTCGCGCACAAAGTTGATGCCTATCACAGGCGTACGGTCAGCTTTTATCCTCCCACCCGACCACGATACCATTTTCAAGCATAACTCGCAGTCGGTATCGATTCTTTCCGGTGGAATGATACTTCCAGGTCTCTTTCTTTTTAGTTTTTAATACTTTTTCGTCGGAATCTGCAGGAACGCCCAGAGTCTCCAGCACTGCTTCTGCGGTAGCACCTAGCCAGAGCTCGCCTCGGATGATTTTTGCCGCGTCTTTTTCGCCGAAACGCCGTATCAATGCGTCTCGACGCTCACGCTCCGCAACCTTCTTGGCCTCTTCCGCTACACGAATTTTCTCCGCTTCAATACGGCGTCTCTCTTCCTCCTGCTCGCGTTGTCGTTGCGTCTGCTCAACATAAATACGGCGCTGCTCTTCTTCGCGCTCCCGCTCTCGCTGCGCACGCTCCGCTTGCAGGCGACGTTGCTGTTCCGCCATTTGGTGCGCCTGCTGCTCTGCCATTTGGCGTGCGTGCTCTGCCTGAAGCGCCATTACACGTGCATGCTCCTGCTGTGCTATCCATGCTTGGCGCGCGCGTTCATCCTCCTCACGTCGTTTGCGTTCTGCTTGGCGCTTTCGCCGCCAGTCCACCACGAGCAGTGGCAGAGCAATCATACCGCAGCACGTGAGGGCAAACACTCCAAGAACAACCGAACTGCGTGATTCGTCAGTTTCGTTGGTTGCCCTTGCTGGTTGGGTATGCGGTGGTTCCACCGCAGAACCACTGTGCGTATTCAGGTGACGGTCCGTGGCCATTCAGGCTCCAATCAATCCTGCACCATACAGCCAGTCAACGCCATTTAGCAAGGAGACTACTGGAAGTCCGTCTGGATTGACTGGAGGCGGTAGCAACGGGAGCGGATTACGGAGCCGCCCCGAACGACGACAAGTCCGACGTCACGTTGCCGTGCGGGGCGTTTGGCCGTCCACATTCCCTCGAAGCGACAACTTCGCAAAAATTGACATCCTCGGACTTAACTCTGCGGCCGAATTTTGATAGTGTGTTCACCAGCGAAGCGCCGCGAGTCTCGACTTGGTCGGTGGTTCGTTTCTGTGAGGTACGCTCGCCATGACATCCTCGATTCCCCGCCGTTCTGCGCTCGGATCCTCTGCTTCCTCAGCGGAGAGCGCTGCTGCGAAAACGATGAACGGAGGAGAACGCTCGGAAGAGATCGAACTGTCGGATGCCGAGCTGTCCGCTGTTCCCAGCGTCCCACGGGCACTGCTGAAGCCACCACCGCCACCAGGTTCATGGCAAGAGGTTGGACGAGAAGAAGGGTTGCCCATCATTTCTCGGTCGGCATACGAGAGCGAAGGGGTTTATGCCGAAGGTGGTATTGGGCGCATCATCAAAGCGCGCGATATGCGCCTCAATCGCATCGTGGCCATCAAGGAGCTGCACGAGCCGACCGAAGCGCTTGCGCGACGATTCATCCGCGAAGCGCGAATGACCGCGCGACTCGAACACCCATCGATCGTATCGGTGCACGAAGTGGGTTGTTGGCCAAGCGGCGAGCCGTTTTTCGCCATGACGTTCATCAATGGCCGGCCGCTCGGCGATATCATGAAAGAGGCCGAGACGCTCGATCAAAAACTTGCGCTTCTGCCGCATTTGTATGCCGTCGCCGACGCAATGGCTTACGCGCACGATCGGCGCATCATTCATCGAGACCTCAAGCCAGCCAATATCCTCGTGGGGCAATTCGGCGAAACTGTGGTCATTGATTGGGGCCTCGCCAAAGACCTCAACGAAGCAGAACCCAAGACTGCGTCGGATGAAGACGGAGCCTTGTCCACCGAGCGAAGTGAATATTCGAAGCGTTATGAAGCGACCCTTGCAGGAATTTTCGTTGGAACGCCGGCATACATGCCTCCCGAGCAAGCATTGGCGAAGCCCGTCGACGAACGCGCGGACGTGTATGCCATCGGAGCATTGATGTACCGCGCGCTCGCCGGCGCACCTCCATTCGAAGGCGTGGACGGTCTGGATGTGGCGGTGAAGCTTTTGGCCAGTCCGCCAGAACCGCTCGGAGACAGGCAAAAAGGGCTGCCGCAAGAGCTCGTCGCCATCGTCGAAAAGGCGATGAATCGCGAAGTCGATCAGCGGTATCGCACGGCGAAAGAATTGGCGGAAGATTTGCGACGATTCCAAACGGGGCAAATTGTCGCGGCGTATCAATATTCGAGAAAAGACCTCGTGCGGCGATTCGTCCGACGTAATCGCACGGCGCTCGTCGTGGCCACTTCCGTGCTGGCGCTCTTGACGACGATGGGTACGGTGAGCGTGCGGCGCATCGTGCTCGAACGAAATCGGGCGCAAGCAAGCGAAGCCGAAGCGCAAAGGCAACGTGCGGATGCAGAAATGCAACGCCAGGAAGCGCGGGAAAAACAGGTCGACGCCATTCGTCGCGCCGACGAGCTCACGCTGGCGCAAGCCCGCGCGCTCATGGACAAAGACCCGAGCCAAGCCATTGCATGGTTGAAGACGCTTTCCGCGCAGAGCCCGAAGTGGCCCGCGGCGCGCACGCTGGCGGCCGATGCATTGTCCCGCGGCATTGGACAAGTGTTTCGAGCGCACACGGGCGGCATCAATGCGGTCGTCTTCGCGCCCGACGGCAAAACGATTGCCACGGCAAGCGACGATCGCACCGTTCGCATTTGGCCGCTCGAATATGGCGAACCGACGGTGCTCGAGGGCCACACCGACGAAATTTGGGCGGCTGCTTATACGCCCGACGGAAAATTATTGGCCACGGGCGGCAAAGACAAAGCCGTGCGCCTTTGGGACATCGCCAAAGGCACGTCCTCCGTGCTCAGCGGTCATTTGCAATGGGTGACTCACGTCACCTTCTCTGCCGATGGCAAATGGCTCGCGTCCCAAGGGCTCGGGGACGGGATATTTTTGTGGAATGTCGAGACGAAAGAAGGAACGCGCGTAGCGACGAATCTGGGCGTCGAAATGAGTCGCGGGCCGGTATTTTCAGAAGATGGCCGCCTGCTCGCATTCGTCGAAGCCGGAAAGCTCGTGGTTTGGGATGTCACGACGGGACGCCACGACATTTTTCCTGGACAATCCGGGGTTTGCTCGAGCATTGCCATCTCGGCGGATGCGCGAATGATTGCCACCGGCAGCGTCGATGGATTGATTCGCCTGTGGAGCACGACGGGAGGCCAAGGTCGCGCGTTCCGCGTGCATACCGACGAAGTCACGGCGCTCGTCTTTTCGCGCGATGGAGCGTCATTGATTTCGGGCTCGAAGGACCGTTCGGTGCGATCCACGGACGTCGTTTCGGGCGCCGTGCGCGTGTGGGGCCTGTACGGAGGAGAAATCAAAACGATGACGCTTTCCCCCGATGGCAAACAACTCGCCGTCGGAGGCAAAGATCGTAATGTCATCGTGTGGAATGTCGCGGATGGTCAGCGCACGACGCTCGGTGGTTTTCAAGATTGGCTGGCGTTTCACGGCGTCACGTTTTCGCCTGATGGCAAATACCTCGCAGCGGCGGGATTCGATCAAACGATGCGCGTATGGAGAATGGGCGCGCGCGTGGATCGCGTCGTCACCGAGCAGGCCGAAGAGCTGGTCATGGCGAGGTATTTGCCCGATGGCAATCGCATCGTCTCGGCGGGTGCATTGGGCACGGTTTCGCTGCACAGCCTCGATGCGGCCGCGCCTCGAATACTCACCAAACACGAAGGCCGAGTGCTCGATGTGCGCGTCTTCGCCGATGGAAATAAAATCGCCACGTCGGGAGAAGACGGCACCGTTCGTATCATTCCGCTTTCGGGCGAGCTGCCGACCATTCTGCGTGCGTTCCGAGGCAACGCGCATCGAATGGCCATTTCCCCGGATGGCAAATTCATTGCAACGGGCGGCGTGGACAAGAAAGTTCGACTTTGGGATCTGTCGACGAGCACGTTCGAGATCGTCTTCGAACACGAAAAAAATGTCGAGGCGCTCGTATTTTCACCTGATGGGCAAACGCTGGCAACGGGAAGTGACGACACCAGCGTGCAATTGATCAAGCTCGCTCCGCGGGAAGTGAAGTTGTTGGGCAAGGCCGAGCGAGGCATTCGGGCATTGACCTATTCGCCGGACGGCAAGACATTGGCTGCGGGAAGCATGGACCATACGATTCGCCTGTGGGACCTCGAAGCAGGCACGAATCGCGTCATTGATGCAAGTGGCAATGGCGTCACGAAAATTGCGTTTTTTCCTGATGGCAAACGATTCGTATCGCTTGGATTCGAACCATCCGTTCGCATATGGGACTTTGAAACGGGAAAGACGTTACGCGTGCTCCGCGGGCACGATCGTATGGTCGTGAGCGCATCGGTTGCGCCCGACGGAAAACGCGTTGCCACGGCCAGTGTCGACGGCCAAATGAGGCTTTGGGATTTGGATAGCCGCGAAGATCGAGCGCTCGTGGGGCATACCGGCGCCGTTTCTTCCATCGTTTTCGCGCCCGATGGCCGAGCGCTCATTTCGGCAGGTCAAGACGGAACCGTGCGGCTTTGGGGTGACGACGTGCCGACCACCGAAACGGAATTGCGCGTTTGGATGGATGCCGCGACGAAAGACGTGGCGGAAATGCAGGATCCGTAACACACATTGCAATCAAACCCATAGCGTAACTTCGCTCCATGAGGCCGAGCGTAGGACAACATCGCATGCGGGGAAAGACGCTCCGGCATTGACCTTGCCAATCCATCCCGTTTCGTGAAACACTGCGCCGCCATGGCTACCCTCCAACCGGGCACCGTCGTCGCAGGCAAGTTTCGTATCGAGCGGGTGCTCGGTGAAGGTGGAATGGGCATCGTGCTCGCCGCGCATCACCTGCATCTCGGGCGCATGGTGGCCATCAAGCTACTGAAGCCCGACGCATTGACGCACGCAGACATCGTCGCCAGATTTGGAAACGAAGCGCGCAGTGCAAGTCGCATTCAGAGCGAGCATGTCGCGCGCGTGCTCGACGTCGGCGCGCTCGATTCGGGCGAACCATACATGGTCATGGAATACCTCGAAGGGTCGGACCTATCGAAGTATGTGCGTCAACGCGGACCGCTTGGAATCGAAGAGGCGGTCGACTACTTGCTCCAGGCTTGTGAAGCGCTCGCGGAAGCGCACGTGGCCGGGATCGTTCATCGAGATCTAAAACCTGCCAATTTGTATTTGACTCGGCGCGCGGATGGATCGACATGCGTGAAAGTGCTCGATTTCGGCATATCGAAAGCCGCGCTGGCCGGTGATCAACCAGCCGCCCAAAACTTGACGCAAACGTCGAGCGTCCTGGGGACGCCGGGATACATGGCTCCCGAGCAATTACGGTCGTCGAAACACGTGGATGCTCGGACCGACATATGGGCGCTCGGAGTCATTCTGCACGAACTCTTGACGGGAAGGCTTGCATTTCAAGGGTCGACGGTGCCCGAGGTCTATGCCGCCATTTTGTCGAGCCCGCCAGAATCTTTACGCAGCACGCGACCCGATGCTCCTCCCGAGCTCGAAGCCATCATTGCCAAGTGCCTCGAAAAGGATGCAAGCAGGCGATTTGCAAACGTGGGCGAATTTGCCGCGGCGCTCGTTCGATTCGCACCGGTATCGGGACGGTTATCGGCGGAGCGAATTGGTCGGATCACGGGTGTCGCGCCGGTCCCGCAGCCGCAGAGCGCGGTCGTGAATCCGGCAGGATCTGGGGCAATGCCAACGGCGTATGGTCCGGGATATACGTCGGCGCCGACCATCGGCGCAACGCCGCAATCGCACGCGCCTTCCATGTACACTCCACAGGGACAAACCCCCATGCAAAGTTATGGAGCGCCGGGACAAACGCCTCATCAAGGCTATGGCCAGCAAGGGCCCGCTCCCATGCATCCGCAAATGGCACAATACCCGGGTCAGGGAGCGTATCCGGGGCAAGCGATGGCGCCCCAAGCGCCTGCAAAAAACAAAATGCACCCGTCGACGATTGCGCTGATCGCCATTTTGGGGCTCGTCGTCGTGACCTTCGGTGGGTGCATGTCATGCCTGTGCATGGTGGATTCCACACCCGATAAGAATACCCTCGAAGAGCCGGTAGGACCGTAGCGGAACAGCCAGTATACTGAGTTTGCAGTATTTCGACCATCGCGCTGGGCTAGCCCACCTGCCAATGCAATGACGGATGCGCGCATGCGTTTTGGTGCTCCTCCGGGCGCCGAACAAATTCAATGCGTCCTCAGGCCCGTCGGAACCTTCGGCATCGCTCCTGCCGAAGTCGGCGTGCTCGAAGTCCGAGACGACATGACGACGGTCGCGCAAGGCAATGGCGACACCGGCCGCGGATTCAATCCGCCGTCGCTGCTCGGCATGCAAGTCGGCGCCCCGTACTTCCGTGCTGGCAATGCCCGCACGCTGGAAGAGCTGCTCGACGATACGCTCTTCAAGAGCCATCACCAATCGGCCCTCGCGCAGGTCTTCACCATCGACGCGACCAAGCGAGCGCAGCTCGTAGCGTTCCTCCTCGCCATTGACGAGGACGAACCGGCGCTGAACATCCCCGCCAAAGGCGCGACCGGCGGAAGCCTCTGCTTCTACCCATAGTTGGTGACGCACCGAGCCCCGCATCGGGGACCCCTCGGGGCGTAGAACACCTACTTTTTCTTCTCCAGACTTGCATTTCGCCGCGCGTCATTGCACGTTTCGCAGCCATCGCACGGGTTCGTCACGAGAACCTGGCGACGACCACGGACACGACAAACCACGACCGAGAGACATCAGGCCATGCCCGTCATCCAAGACAAACCCCAGGACGAGAAGCTCTTTCGCATTCGCCACTCGCTTTCGCACGTCATGGCGCAGGCGGTACAGACGCTTTATCCGGGAACGAAGCTCGGGTTCGGCCCCCCGGTCGACGATGGGTTCTACTACGACTTCATCTTGCCCAAACCCATCAACGACGCCGACTTGCCCGCGATCGAGGCGAAGATGCGCGAGATCATCGCGTCCGGGCAAGCCTTTGCGCACGAGGACTTGCCCGTCGAAGCAGCGCTCGGGCGAATCGAAGGGCAGATGGGGGAACCGTTCAAGGCCGAGTACGCTCGGGAGCTCGTGAACAAGCAGGGGCTTTCGCAACTCAGTTTCTACACCAACGGTCCATTTCTCGACATGTGCGAAGGTCCGCATGTCGACAAGACGAGCGACATTCCGCTCGACGCGTTCAAGTTGCACTCGGTGGCGGGCGCGTATTGGCGCGGTGATGAACGCAACGCGATGATGACGCGCGTGTATGGCTATGCGTTTCACACGAAGGCGGAGCTCGAAGCATACGTCGCAGCGGTCGAGCAAGCGAAGCAGCGGGATCATCGGAAGCTCGGGCAGGAGCTGCGGATTTACGCGATTCGGGACGAAGTGGGCAAGGGTTTGCCGCTGTGGCTTCCGAATGGTGCGGCGATGCGGCACGAGCTCGAGAAGCTGGCGCATGAAATGGAATTCCGCGCCGGATACAAGAAGATCGCGACGCCGCACATTACGAAGCGTGGTCTGTACGAGACGTCGGGGCACATTCCGCTTTACGAGGATGGAATGTATCCGCCGATGGTGATCGACGAAGAGGGCAAAGGTGCCGGCGGACCGCAGGAATCGTATTACCTGAAGCCGATGAACTGCCCGCATCATCACATGGTGTATGCGTCGGAAAAACATTCCTATCGGGATTTGCCGCTGCGTTATGCCGAATATGGCAGCGTGTATCGATTCGAGCGAGCTGGGCAGCTTCAGGGGCTGACGCGCGTGCGAGGTATGTGCATGAACGACGCGCACATTTACGTGACGCCCGATCAACTGAAGGACGAATTCAAGGCGGTGTTGGAGCTGCATCGGCGGTACTACGACTTGTTCGGCTTCACGAACTACTACATGCGGCTTTCGTCGTGGGATCCGCAGGATCCGAAACGAGCCGGCAAATACGTGGACGATCCGGAATCGTGGACGCTATCCGAGCGGCTCGTGACCGAGGCATTGGAAGAAGTGGGCGCTCATTACAGGGTTTCGCCTGGAGATGGAGCGTTTTACGGGCCGAAGGTGGACTTTCAATTCGTCACGGTGACCGGGCGTGAATTCACGCTATCGACGAACCAGCTCGATTTTGCCATTCCACCGCGATTCAATTTGTCGTACACGGACCGCGACGGCAAGGAAAAAACGCCTTATTGCATCCATCGCGCGCCGCTCGGAACGCACGAACGATTCGTGGCGTTTCTCATCGAGCATTACGGTGGGGCATTCCCGACGTGGCTGGCGCCGGTGCAGGTCGTGGTGATCCCCGTCAGCGACAAGTTTTTGGCGTACGGCAAGAAAATCGAGGCACAGCTTCGCGAAGAATTGGTACGCGTGGAGCTCGATACGAGCCCGGCGACGATGGGCAAGAAAATCCAGGAAGGCGCGACGCGTAAGGTTCCCATTTTGCTCGTCGTCGGTGGCAAAGAAGAGGCGGAGCAAACGGTCACCGTGCGCCGGTACGGCATCAAGGAACAGAAGGCCATGCCGCTTGCGGGCTTCCTCGAGATGCTCGGGCAAGAAATCAAAGAACGTCGGCACGTGAAAGCGTGGTAGTTCGTCGCGGGCGTGGTAAGCTGAGGCGGCTTCGATGGCTTTTTCGAATTTCGCCCGCCTCCTTACCACGCTCGGATTCGTCGTCGGCAGTGGCGCCGCATTCGGTTGCGCACTCCTCGCCGATATCGACGAAAACCGCATTTCAGCAGGTGCGGGTGGTTCGTCCAGCAATGCCTCCTCGTCATCCTCGTCGTCCGCCAGTTCCTCGTCTGCGTCATCGGGCGGGGGAGCTGGCGGCGGTGGAAGCGCTGAATGTCGCGGGGAAGGCGATTGCCCGGGCACCGTGAGCGATTG
Organism: Polyangiaceae bacterium; assembly: GCA_016715885.1. Lineage (NCBI taxonomy): Bacteria > Pseudomonadati > Myxococcota > Polyangiales > Polyangiaceae > Polyangiaceae bacterium. The sequence goes on along the minus strand of JADJXL010000018.1, from coordinate 103,229 downwards.
CGGCAAACCTCGGTGTTTTGCAGACGGGCTTTGCGGATTCGACAACGAACCGATTGGCGCTCCGTGTGCCGAAAACGGCGGCCACGCGTGCAATGGCAAGGGGCAATGCGTCGAATGTACGGCAAGCGAACATTGCGCGAGCAAGAAATGCGGCGCGGATCGTACATGCATCCCGCCCACGTGTAGCGACGACATCAAAAATGGCAATGAATCCGATATCGATTGCGGTGGAACGTGTCCAGCGCATTGCGGACCAGGCGCCGAATGCATCGCAGATACCGATTGCGTGGGCGGATTGTGCGACGCGGGCACGTGCGCGCCCACGTGTACGGATGGCATCGTCAATGGAAGCGAAACGGACGTCGATTGCGGCGGGCCTGATTGCGTGCCGTGCGGCCTTGGTGCAAATTGCGGCATCGACGCGGATTGTGCGTCGGGGCTTTGCAATGCGAGCATATGCGTGCCGGTTCCCACGTGCACCGATGGCGTGAAGAACGGGGCCGAAACCGATGCCGATTGCGGCGGAAGCGATTGTATGCCGTGCAGCACCGGCCTTGCGTGCGGCGCTGGCAGCGATTGCGTGAGTCATTCTTGCGTAGAGGGCATTTGCGCCGTTCCGACGTGCGAAGACGGCGTTCAAAATGGCAGCGAAGTGGGCGTCGATTGCGGCGCCACCTGTCCCACGGGTTGCCCCACGGGGACTCCATGCACGGCCGCCGAAGAATGCGCGAGCAAAAAGTGCGAAGGTCCCGCGGGAAGTACGGTATGCGGCGAACCATCGTGTTTCGATGGTATTCACAATGGGGACGAGTCGAGCTGGGATTGTGGTGGGTCTTGTGCGAACAAGTGTCCACCACTTTATCCGTGCTTCATCGACGGCGATTGCCGCGGAGGTTTGTGCGATCCGATGACGCTCACGTGTTTGCCCACGTGCAGCGACGGGTATACGAATCAAGGCGAAACCGACCCGGATTGCGGCGGGCCGTGCGCTATGAAATGTCCCGAGGGCTGGCATTGCTTCATTGATGACGATTGCGCCGCGGGGCTATATTGCACGCAGGGACATTGTTTGCCATGAAGCGGCTTTGTTTTGCCCTGGGTATGCTGGGGTGTTTGTCTTGGGCTCCATGTGCACATGCCAATGGTCGATTTCCTTCGGCGGGGCACGTGGAGGTCGACCCAGCGGATCCGGCGCATATCGTTTTGCGAGCGACCTACGGGCTACTCGTGACGCATGATGGCGGCAGCCGATGGGATTGGATCTGCGAAAGCGCGATGGGGTTCAGCGGAATCTGGGATCCGCCCATCGGTATCACGGCAGGCGGCGCCATTTTGGTCGGCTTGGCCGATGGTTTGTCCATATCGACCCCCGATGCTTGCCAATTTTCGCGCGTTGCGTCGCTCGAAGGCAAATTCGTCGCCGACCTTGCGGTGGGTAAGAAAAACCCAGCTCGCGCGGTCGTATTGACGTCCATTCCACTTGGAGCCACCTTCGATACACGCCTTTTTTTGACCGAAGACGGAGGCTCGTCGTTCATTCAAATCGGTAACGTTTTTTCGGAAAACCTCCGCGGGCTCACCGTCGACCTTGCTCCATCGGATCCCTCGATCGTATACGTGAGCGGCGTCGTCGGCGGCCCGATGCCTCGAGGCGTCGTTTTGCGCTCGCTCGACAGCGGAAATTCGTACGACACATGGGACGTTCCTTTCAGCGATGACGAGCATGCTCCATTCATCGGCGCGGTGGATCCGCAAAATGTGGATCGCCTCTACGTACGGCTCGATGGAATTCCCGGGCGCCTTTTCGTTACGGAAAATGGGGGCGCAACGTGGCAAGAAATCTTTTCGGGCGAAGGAGCGCTTCTGGGCTTGGCCCTTTCGCCCGACGGTAAAACGCTCGTCCTCGGCGGAGAAAAAGACGGCGTTTGGCGAACGCCCGTGCCGAATTGGGCATTCGAGCAAACGTCGCTTTTGCATGCACGTTGCTTGCGCTGGGCGGATGCGGGCATTTATGCTTGCACGGAACAAGTGCTCGATGGTTTTTCCGTGGGTTTGTCCGTAACGGAGGGCGCGACGTTCAAGCCTTTGGCCCTGCTTTCGGACGTCTGTGGCCCCGTTTCGTGTCCATTGCCGATATGCGCGTCCGAGTGGCCGGCCCTGAGCGACTTGGTCAACGCGACATCGTGTGTCGAAGCGAGCTCGTCGAGCAGCAGCGGAGGCGGTGGAGCCGCAGGAGCCGGCGGCAGCTCGAATGGACCGCCTTCGGCCGTGGGTGGATGTTCGTGTCGTGCAGGGCGCAGCGGTGATGATGGAATGGCGTTTTTGAGCTTGGCAACGCTTGCGTTTTGGCGCATGCGGCGCAGGCGCGTTTCATGATATCGTTTGCCCATGACCACTCGAAAGGCCGCGTCGATCTTCGCGTTTTCGTGCGTTTGTCTGCTCGCTGGGTGTTCGCGCAAGCCCGACACGGCGATGCCTTCGGGCGGGCGCATCGTGAACGTGCAGGTGCTCGATCTGCCAGGTTTGTCCGGGCTAGCCCGCGATGACGCAAGCTCGCTGTTTGCCGTCCCCGAGGATATACGCGTGCTCGTCGAGCTTTCCGCGGGCGGTGCCGAGCAGCATCGGTATCGCGTGAGTGGCGTGCCCGAGGGCGTCGAATTCGAGTCGCTCGCGTGGCTCGGCAAAGGTCGCTTCGCGATTGGCACCGAGGGAGGATGCAAAGACGGCAGCGAGCATGTGCTCGTCGTGGAGCGCGAGGGGGATGGGGCGAAGGTCGTTCGCGACATTGCGATGCCGCTACGCGCATGGGGTGCGGAATGCGATGACAAGCGTGGTGTCGAGGGGCTTTGCGCAGCGGGCGGTAAATTGATCGCGGCGATCGAAAACCCGTTATCGGGCAAGAACGATGAGCGGTTCGCGGCGATTGCGAGAATCGACGAACAGACGGGCGAAGTGACGGCGTATCGATTGACGCTGACGACCACAACGGGAAAAATCGCGGGGCTCGATTGCCGTGAAAAAGACGGCGCCATCGAGGTGCTTGCGATCGAGCGGCATTTCGAGGTTTCGCGCCTCTTGTCGTTTACAGTGCCGCTCGGTGGCGCGGCGGAGGAAGCACCGCGGACGGCGCGTGTGGTGATGGATTTGTTTCCGTATGCCAATGGGGGCAAACGCAATTTCGAGGGTGTGGTTTGGCTGGACGATCGCCGAGCGATGCTGGTCGTCGACAACAAGTATGGGAGCGTGACGGGGCCAAACGAAATGGTCGAAGTGGATTTGGCGGGGAAGTAGAGTCCTCAATGCGCCTACTCTTTGCGCGGCGCAATGGCCGTTGACGACAGCCATCGTTGCGGTTATCGCACTGAAATCACGACCGACGTCGACCAAGCCAGTAATCTGGTCGACGGCTCGTGTGCATGATGGCGGCAATTTCGATTCGCCCCGTCATTACCTGGTACATGATTCTGTACGGGAATCGACGCACCAGACGTTGACGAAAGCGCGGATCGCTGGCGCAGGGGCACCAGCATTCGGCATGTCGAGAATTTCGTTAATCGTACGCTCTATCGACTCGACGAACTCCACCCCAAGCCCTTCGCGACGCGCTTCGTAAAACGCCGCAGCTTCCATCATTTCCACCTCCGCCTGGGGTAGAAATTGGACAGAGAGCTTCATCGAGTTGCAAGACGTCGGAGGACGCGCTCGCGCACCTCCGACCATTCGGCCAGCGGCTCGCCAGACGCCCTGGCCATTGCATCACGTCGTTGAGCCTCTTTTACCCACGCCTCTTCCCAACCTGGATCCACTTCTCCCTCGACGCTCTCGAGGAGGGCCGACGCGATCGCAAGACGTTCATCATCGGGAAGGTCGAGTGCCTGATCGAGCAGCTTGCGTGCGAGAGCAGTCATGGTTGTCCAAGTGTACCCCAACTGATGCGAGTGACAAGCTCATCGTTCATGTCGCTAGCGAACTCGGGCGGCGGGTTGTTGGGGACCGAAACATTCGTCCCACCTATTTCGCGACGAACAATTGAATGGTCACTCTGCCGGGGACGATCCATGCCGACGTTGTGGCCCACTCACGAGAATCGAAACTGCCCGCCGTAATGGTAAAGTTCGCCGTGGAAGCCATGCCTACCGCATTCGGAACGGCGAAGAACATGCCCTGATTCGCCGTCTCGTCCGTGAGCCCCTCGACTCTGCTATCGGGATACGAAATCGTGACATCCTGGCGATCCGTCGTCACGGTGCAATCGGAAACGGCCGGTTGCGGGTCGCCGCAGGCATCGGCCGGATCGACGACGATACCGATCAATACGCCGCGTGCCAATACGTCGCCGCCAGATTGCCCCAGCACGGGAGCCACCACGGCGTCAATCGCGTCGCGTGTCAGCGCAAAGGTGCGCACATCGGCGATCGCACCATTCGATGCGCGTAATTCATCGAGCCTCGCGGCATCGGCAACGTTCGCGTATGTCGTTACCCAAAGCGGATTTTCCGTCCGCCCATCTTTGATGGATGCGAGCAGTGTGTTCGTCGTGTCGAGCAAATCGACGCTCGTGAAGCTCCAAGAGGCGGGTGACCCGCCCAATGTGGACGTGTCGAGCTTTTGCGACGCAAGCGGCTTTTCGGTCGCGGGATCAGCGAACGACGCGGGATCGACCAATTCGACGAGCAGATTGGTCAGGTCCACGGGATTCCCTGACTTTTTGGAGAGGGAGTGCTGTATGGTCAAGCCCTCCACGGCCAGAAATGCCGCGGCATCCCCGGACTTCGAGCTTTCGCACGTTACAGGAGTATCGTCGCAACCCGACATGCTCAAAGCAAGAACACACGCGGCTACGCGAAGCCTACTGAAAAGAAGGTCATTCTTATTCATATTCGTCTTCCGTTGATGCGGCTCGTTCAACGTCACCCCCTGCTCTTGCGATATGCGTCGAGCTCCGCTTTTTTATCGGCTCCAACCCGGTCGAGTTTTTCCTGCCAAATCTTTTTGTACGGACGCAATTCTTCGACGATCGCGCGCGCGATGACGAGATTGCGATACCATTTCGCGTCCGCTGGAACGATCCTCCACGGGGCACGTTTGGTGGCCGTGCGGGAAATGGCATCTTCGTACGCTTCGGTGTACTCGTCCCACAGCTCGCGTTCTTGCCAGTCGCCGGCGTTGAGCTTCCAGGCGGTGCGTGGATCTTGTTCCCGTTCGAGCAGCCGCTTTTTTTGCTCGTCTTTGCTGATGTGCAGGAAAAACTTCAGCACGATGGTGCGATGCTCGACGAGCAATTCTTCGAAGTCGCGAATGTGCCCGAATCGTTCGCCCCAGATTTCTTTGGGCGCCAAGTCGTGAACACGTACGACGAGTACGTCTTCGTAATGCGATCGATTAAAAATGGCGAATTCGCCGAGACGCGGCGTATTTCGATGAATACGCCACAAGAAATCGTGCTCCCGCTCTTCCGACGTGGGAACGCCGAACGACGTCACGTGCACACCGCGCGGGTTCAAAAAACCGGCGACGTGTTTGATGGCGCCATCTTTTCCCGCGGTATCGCGCCCTTGCAGCACGACGAGCACCGCGTGCGTACGCGCGCCCCAGAGCAAATCCTGCAACGTGAAAAGCTCATCCCCAAGGTCGGCGAGCTCCTTTTGCGCCTCGTCCCGCGAAACATGCTTCGGCGGATCCTCGGATGCATCCGACAGTTTGACTCGTTCACCCGTTTTGTCGTACGTTACGATCCCCACAGCGTCGCTCCTCTTGGGCACGGTTTGTCCGGCGGCCCAGTAAAACACGTTTGGCCCAACATGGGTAGCGTGTCCTTGTTTTTGCGAGTTTGATTCACTGCGCCTTGAGCGGTCCCGTGACCACACCCAAATTGACGAACGCCCGATCGGTCATCACGACGAACGGTCGCTCCTCGAGCTTGATGGTGCCTGCTCCGTCGTGCTCGACGATTTGCAGCTTGCCCATGCCATAACCCATCGGGCCGCGCGAATAATAATGCGCCTGCAAGCGGTACGGATATGCCGTTGCCCGTCCATCGATGGCAAAACATTCCGGCCCGTACCCCGTCGTCACATCGGCATACAGCTCGCCGCCAGAACGTAGCTTTCGCCTGCTGTAATAGGCATGTCCACCGCGTCCGTCGCGAATGTGGAAATCGACGTCGTTGGCGTCGGTTTCCCATACCAAGACAAACCGCAGCGACGGTTTGTTCGATATGCGTGCACCGATTTCGGCGAGCCGCTTTTCCACTTCCGCCCGCCGCTCGGGCCTTGCTTTGACGAATGCCGCGGCCAATATGCCCACGTCATCCGAAAGCACGCGCCGCACGCCCGCAAACCGGCCGCTCGGATAACGCCGAACGAACGCTGCAATGACCGTATCGAGCGCTTCTTCGAAGTATCCCGCGCGGGCGAGCGCGTACGCGAGCATGCGTGCACCCGACGGATGATCGGGCCGCGACGCCACGGCTTTTCGGTAGGTATCGACCACGAGCCAATGCGCTGCATCTCCAGGTTTGGCAAAACGTTCCAATCGAGCGCCCGCAAAGCGACGCAAATCCGCTCGACCGGGAAACAAATCAATGATCGAACCAAACGCTCGCGCGGCTTGATCCTTGTCCCCCGCCGCTTCGAACGCTTCTCCGAGCGCCACGAGCGCCAATGCGTCGCCCGGATCGGCGTCACGGTAATCCGAGGCAAATGCAATCGCGTCCGCCGTGCGTTTCTTCTCAATGAGCGCCATGACATTGGCGAATTTGCCTTCGTACGGCGCGACGCCCGTATCTTGCGGACTATCCTCGTCATCCCCGTCATTGTCGTCGTCCTCGAATTGCTCTCGTTCGACGATTCGACGCGGTGGCGGCGGTGGTGGTGGCGGCGGTGGACGCCAGGGACGCGAGGACGCCGTTGAGCCACCTCCCGATGCGGCTTGGGATGGTTTCGTCGCCGGCGCTCCCGCTTTAGACGGCGGGCGCGGCGCCATCGCCGTCGCAGCCGGACGCGGTGCTGGACGCGGAGCTTCGGGCTCCGGCTCGGCCATGGGCGCCGGCCGCGCCTCCTCCCTCAATTCGTCACGCGAAAGTGCCGCTTGCGCCGGAGGCGGCGGAGCCTCCAATGCCGTATCGGCCGGCGGTGTCGACGGAGCTGCATTGCCTGGCGCAGCACCACCGGCCATATCGGCTTTTTTATCCCCGCCCTTCTCTTTTTCCTTGGGCAATTTGCGGTCTTCCACGGGACTCGGCTGAGCAATCGCAACCGGTCCCGCCGTACGCTTTTGCAATTCGATCCCTGCGGGACCCACCACGAGAATGTCCGCGAGCGCTCGGCGGTCGATGCCAAACCGCGCGTAATCCTGGTCGCTTTCCAGCACGAGCAATGCCGTGAAATCGGACAGCACGCGGAACTGCGTCGAAAGTGAAACGATTTCACGCGCAATCTCAGCGCGTCGTTCTTCCTTGTCCGTTGCGTCGCGTTCGTCCGTGAGCCTCTCGATACGCGCGCCCACGATGGCGCGTTCGAGCAGCGGCTTTTCAGCAAATTCGGTCGCGACGACACGTTTCACCTTGCCACTCGGCCCCTCGATTTCGACCTCGAAAGGTGCCCCCTTGGGAAGCTCGGCGAATACCAGCGCTTCGTCACGCGGCAGCATGCCGTCCAGTTTTTCCGGCCATACGAATTTCGCGCCGGGAACCCGTACCCTCAAATTCGATACCGTGGCCCGATTCAATCGACTGGCCATTTCACTCGAAGGCAAGTCCGCATCGAGCACGATACCGTCCTTCGGCAACGTGCCTTTCGTCAATTTGCGAAGGAGGTTTTCGTCACGAATGCCCCCAGCCACGACCGCATCGATGCGCCGAACCCCGGCATCACGCAGGTCTTGGAGCTCTTTGGCAATATCGACCGCTTCCACGGCACCGGCCGTCGGAATGCCATCGGTAAATAGCAATACGCGAGTAAACTTGCCGCTTTGTTTTTTTACAAAACTCGCGGCGCTCTCGAGCGCCAAACCCAAATCGGATGCACCGAGCGCTTTGCGCTTCAGAATGGCCTCGATTTCTTTGGCACCAAAATTTCTTCTGGAACCTACGTAAATCGGTTCGAGCTCCTGATCGAAGCACGCAACGGCAAGCGACATGTCACTGGATATGTCGTCGGGCATGGCCGCCAATAGCGCCGCCAATTGATTTGCCTGCGTTTTCAAATCGAGCGCACGGGAAGCGCTCGTATCGAGCAGCACGAGCAAATCATGCACCGGATCCGGGCGATCTTCGGCCACCGGGGTCACTCGAGCTACCGCCAATTCTTCGTGACGAAGTCCCACGGCAAGCGATTTGTCGGTTCCGATCGGCAGAACGAAATCGCGATCGGGTTTGAAATTGGCCTGGCGCGACGTAAACGCTTTGCGTTTCGCCAGAGCTCGCCCATCGATGACACGTAAATCGAATTGCTTGACGGACGGGAGTCCTCGCAGGTGTACCCGGTACGGATCTGCGCCCGATGACAATTTTTGTGAATACGAAAGAATGATCTCTTTTTCGCCGGATGCTGGAATGGGGAAAACCCGCGCCTGAAAACGATTGCCCGCTTGTTTTTCGAGCAACGCCGGATCCGCTCGTCGATGCAAAAAATCTTCGTACGCTGCACGTGCCGCTTGTTGCTCCACGACTTCGCCTTCTTGCCAACCGTCCGCATTACGCATGGCAAAACGGCTGATCGTCGCGCCTGGAGGCAATACGACCTCGAATCGCCCTTCGATCGTACGAGCATCGGGGTTTTTGAACGTAAACCGTAATTCAGTAAACGCCAGCGGGTCTTGGACGACACCCGAAACTGCCATCGACGCGATTTCGAGACCCACGCCATCGGGTGACGTGAGCGTTGCCGGTGCTGCACGTTCGCTCGTCGCAACGGCCAATCGCACTTCGACGGGCTGTTCTTCCCAACGCACATCGACGACGGGAATCGCGGCTGGCGGTGCCTGTGCTTTTCCACCAGGTTCGCCAAAGGAAGCGGACTGCGGCCCCGATACGATCGTCGGACCCGGCCCGCAACTCATGACGGCTTGGGAAAGGGCGAACGCGAAGATCAACGAAAGAGCGCTACGGGGACGCATGATCCACGGAGCTTACACCTCTCGCGGCGCGACTGAAATGGGAATTTGTGTGGTTCGACGAGGAATTTGGAGAAGGTCATTCGGGGGGTATGGGGGGCAGAAGCGTAGACCTATATGGCGCTGTCACGCTCTCGCACCTCACCCCCCCGACCCCCCTCTCCAACTTCGCATTGCTCCGCAATGCTGCGTGGAGAGGGGGGAGAAAGAGCGTTGAACAACTTATCTTCTCTCTTCTCCCCCTCTCCACGAAGCGAAGCTGAGTTGGAGAGGGGGTTGGGGGGGTGAGGTGCGACTCGCCATCCATCACGACGCTTTGACCGCAATTTGTCGCGGCTTTTGCGCCGACACCTTGGGCAGGTGAATCTTGAGCACGCCGTGCGCGACCTCGGCGTTGATCGCGTCGGCCTGAATGCTCTGCGGCACCGTGAACGTCCGCTGGAAATCGAAGAATCGTTGCTCGGCCGCAAGAACACTGCCCTCGGGTGTCTTCGCCCGACGACCCGTCAGCGTCAGCTCGCCCCGCTCGAATCGAATATCGATGTCGTCCGGGCGCACGCCGGGCACATCCGCGACGAGCAACACTTCTTCCTTGTTTTCGTACACGTCGACGGCAGGAGCAATCGTGCGGCGCGCGTCGGCGTTCTGAGCAATGGACTCACGCTTGGTCGTATTGGTTTCCGTATTCATGGCTCGATCTCCCTTGCTTGGTCGTCCGTCCCTCACGACGCTGCTTTCACCGTAATCTGCCGAGGCCGCGCTTCCGGCGATTTCGGCAATGTCAACGCGAGGATTCCATCGGCAACCGTTGCCGTCGCCTTCTCGACATCCACCTTGCACGGCAGCGCCAAACTGCGTGCAAACTTCACCGGCGGCCGCTCACGTCGATGCACCGCATACCCCTCGGGAGCGTCGGCTTTGCGTTCACCCGAAAGCGAAAGCACGTCCTGCGCAACTTCAATCTTGATGTCCGATTCCTTCAATCCAGGCACTTCGGCGTACAGCACCAGCGCCGAGCCCGTGTCGTAGACGGAAACTCGAGGCCACGTGGCGACCGGCCGCTGCTGAAATCCAAACTCGAACGGCTCGAAAAACGCCCGTGCAGCACCTTGACCCGCGCGACCATCGTACTCGTCGAAAACCCGCTCCATCCGGCGGCGGAGCTCATCCATGGCCGCAAACGTCCTGTCCACATCACTGATCCGCGTCGTCATCATGATTGCCTCCGTGCGTTTTTGACAAACTCCTGCCCCGAGGCCTTTCACAGGCCCGCACTCCGACGCGAGGGAACACCTGCCCCCACGACTCGACCGTCGGATGCATTCGGTAAACAACGCCTAGAGCGCTCGATCGTCTCGATCGGAGAGCCTCTGGTCATGTCCGGCAGCGCGGGCCAATCTTTGCACGCTCGTCGACCTGTCAAGCCCGTGCACCAACGCCCGACCACCTCGACCACCACCACCGCCCGTTTCCGGAAAACGGCGTCGAAGACGAAACAAAGGTTGACCAAGCTTTCCAAACATTGTACAAAGGATGTACACGAACAGGACGCCACGTCGCCCGATGGAGGATCTCGATGGGTTCAAGCGGAAAAACTTCGAAGTTCGTTGCCACAGCCGCCCTTGCAACGGCGCTCATTCCGAGTCCATCCTTGGCGGTGCTCAAAGAAGGAGTGACTGCGCCGAATGCGCGCGTGGAGGATGCGGATGGGAGAGCGCTGCAGATGAAGTCGCTGCAAGGCAAGCCCATTTTGATCGTGTACGAGGATAAGGATTCGGCGAAGCAGAATCAGGCGCTGAAGGACGATTTGTCGAAGCTCGCGAAGGGCGACAAGTACAAGAGTGCCATTGCGCTCGCAGCCATTGCCGACGTGAGCTCGTACAATTGGTGGCCGGCGAAGGGGTTTGTCAAGGACGCGATCCGCGAAGAATCCAAGAAGCAGAAGACGACGATTTATTGCGATTGGGATGGGGGGTTTCGCAAGGCGTATTCCATCAAGCGCGGCGTGAGCAACGTGATTCTCATCGGGCGAGATGGTCGGGTTTTGTTTTCCGCGGAGGGTGCGGTTGGGGCCGATGGCCGCAAGCGTCTCGTGAGCTTGCTCGGGGAACAAGTGAATGGTGGGTGATTTGATACCAGCACAAATCCTAGGGTAATCAAGTGCGAACCGAGCACGGCTCGTTCTGAACTTCATTCTCCTGCGTTCGGCTCGAGCTTTTCAACGCTCTTTTTGTCGACTGCCGGAAAGGCGGACTCGATACCGTCATACCTCCCGCGCGATTCCTCCTGGATCGCAATCCGTTCCTCATGCTCGTCCTCGTATACCGGATCCTCGACGACCGGGGACCTGGCTGAAGGGGGATCCGAAGCCGTCTCCGGTACAGCTTGCTTCGACTTCGTCGGCATGCAATCGACCGTATCAGCGGTATTCTCGGCATCTCAATGCTGAACGTCGCCAAGATGGGACATTGTCTGTCCTTCACTCGGTGCCGCGGCGAAGCATCATGCTACGCCGAACGCGTGCCCTTCGAGAAGGAAACGTGTTATCAGTTCCAGAACATGGGAAACACTCGGACAGATGAGCCTCAAACCAAGGCTCCGGCGTATCCCACCGATTACCGGGACGAGCAAACCTGCTCGGCGTATTCCATCCTGGCGCGGTGCCTCGACTTCGCGCGTATGGTTCCTGATAGCGGTGAACGTACGGAGGAAGCCGTCAAGGACAACCCCCCTCGGCTGTACCGCCATCGGCAGCTCGAGGCGTTGCTGCGTGCCTTCGAACTGCTTCCGTGCTCGCGGCCGCCGCACGTCGAGCATCTGAATGCGCTGGAACAAGAGCACGTGAGCATACAAGGCCCCTCGGGCTCCTGGCGAGAAGGGACGGGGCTTGATTTCTATCGGCAGTCGACGTCCTTCGAGTTTTTCTTCCAGGGCTATTTCTTGATGCAACGCAGTTCGACCGACCATCGAGCGATCCTGCTACTCCTGAAGCCCTACTGGCCGCCGCACTTCGATAGCGAAAGGGCGATCGTGGACGGAGTGCCCATGTACCGGGCGGACGAGATCCGGGATATCTGGTCGAGCATACTCGCATTCCGCATGGCTTGCGAAGGCGTGATCGACTACAACGGCAGCGTGCTCGTAGCGAGCGATGGGTATGTCTGCGCGATGAATGCAATGCAGCCCGTGATTCAGGCCTTGCAGAAAAGCGTGCGCGAGATCGACGACATCCTCGCGCAAATCATCGACCCTCGACAACGCGTGTTTTCGCGCGAGGAGCTGATTGCGCGCCATGGTTTTCCGGACGTGGACTTACTCGACATCGATAACGAATGGGCGTGAACGTCGAAAGTGTGACCTGGGACGTACCGCCTTCATCTCTCAAAAAGGACGAACATGAAACGACTTTGCATCATCCCTCGCTGGAGCGGCGGACCGGAAAAGGATTTTTATCCGTGGCTCCGTGCGTCGCTTGCGTCTCTATCGCCCACTGCGTTCGACGAGATACTCAGCCCCGAAATGCCCGATCCGGGGACGCCGACGATCGCCGCCTGGACCGGGCGAATTCGCGAAGTCGTCGGAGCGGATGCCAAAACGCTCTCCGAAACCGTGCTGCTCGGGCACAGCGTCGGTTGTCAGGCCGTGTTGCGCTTTCTTGCGACCTTGCCCGAAGGAGCTCGCGTGGCGGGCGTCTTGTGCGTAGCCGGCTGGTTTGGAGTCGACAAACCCTGGGAGATGATTCGTCCGTGGATGGACACGCCGCTCGATGATGCCGCCATTCGAGCGCGCGCAGGCAAAATAGCTGTCGTCCTGTCGGACAACGACCCCTTCACGGCCGATCATGTGGCGAATGCGGCCGCGTGGAAAGACCGCTTTGGCGCCGAAATCGTCCACGTGCCGGGACGTCGCCATTTCAACGAAGCCGAAGAACCCGCCGTGCTCGAAGCGTTGCTCGCCCATTTCGGGAAAGCTTGACAGCGAATGTCCAGGAAAAGCTAGCGCGCCGAGCACGTACTCCCGCCCGCGCCGAGCCCTCGACGCAAAAACATAACCAGCTCGGATAGCCCCTCCTCGAATGCTTCCGGATTGTCCGCGTCGAGCAAATCGTCCACGACCGTGAGCACCGCGCTCATCGCCCGAACGACGAATCGCGGCGAAAATCCCGAATGGAATGCTCCCCTCGCGAATCCTCGCGCCAGCACGTCGCGCAAGCCCGAATGATCCGCAAGCGAGAATTTCCGCAATGCAGCCGTGAAAATGGGGCGACCTCGCTCTCGCAAAAACGCTCGCCCGAACGCGTCGATGTCCGGATTCGCCTTCGCAAATGCAATCCCCGCCCGGAGCTGATTGCCAATTGCTTCGAACGGATCGTCCGAAATCGGCACCGGATGCGCTTCGAAAAACGCGCGTTTGCGATCGAGCATCGCTTCACAGACGCCGAAGTACAAATCCTCCTTGTCGCGAAAATGATGATAAAATTGGCCCTTGCTCATCCCCGCCGTCGTCAGAATTGCATTGATCGACGCGCCCTCGAAGCCGGAACCGACGAATGCTTCAATCGCTGCAGCGAGCAGCTTTTCGCGGTGCTGAAAACTTTCTCGAAAGCTCATGCAGCGCGTTCCCGCGTGTCCGCACCCATCGTCTTGCCAAGCCAATCGCAAAGCTCCGCCGTCGCCAATGGCAAATTCCCCATTTGACAATGCTGGTCTGCGTTCTCGGCAGCCGTGAATACCCGCATCGTCACCGGCGCTCCAGTCAGCGCCCGCTCTTGAAGCTTGGCCAGCGCGAGCGGCTGAAATCGATCATGTTCGCCTGCAAAAATGAGCGTCGGCACCGTGACTCGCTCCGAGCCCTGGTGCTCGGCATTCATGCCCAAAAACCACCGCGCAGCTTGGACAGGCTCCGATGAGCGCGTCATCCAATTCGCCTGCGCCACGACGTGCCGAAGAATGGGAAACAGGCGCATCCTCCAGCGAATCGTCGTATTCATGAATTTCGTCCAGCCAATCATGCGACGAACGAATGCTCCCACGAACCGCGGAAACCTGGCAAGCCAATCGTACACCGCTGCCCAAGCCACGACGGCGACAATCCGAGGTTCCCGAGAAGCCGCGCGAATCGCCCAATACCCGCCCATGGACATGCCCACGAGCGCCGCGCGCTCGATGCCGAAATGATCGAGCACCGCCGCCACCGGACGCTCCCAATCGTGCGTATGCGGAACGTCGTGCAACGTCCGAGCGCCTCCTTGGCCGGGACCATCGAATGCAATGACATCGAATCCAGCTTCGGACAGGCCTCGCCATATCGGAAAAAACTCTTCGATGACCGAATCGAATCCCCCAAAAAACAACACCGTACCTCGACGCTCCCCGACCGCGGGACGCGTGAGCGCCGACAAATAGCCGCCTTCATAAGGCACTTCGTGTCGCGTCACCTCCTCGTCTTCGACAGATTGGTCCCAAAGCGCGCGATATCGTTCATACGCGGCCACCTGCGCCTCCGACGGGCGCAACGTGAAAAATTCCGCAACTCGCGCACACCCGGCCGCCTCGGTCCACCGCGCTTCGCGTTCGGCCTCGTCCGCAAGCGCACCGAATACTTCGGGAACGTCCTCGGGCCCCCGAATGCGCGCAGCCCCTCGTTCAGCCACGGTTCGAGGCAACGTGCCGAGCGCATACGCGCGGTTGAGCTGGTAGTTGACGAAATCGTCGTCGTGAAAGCGCAAAAAACCAATCGGTAGCTGTGGAGCGGCCATGGCTCTCCCTTCCGTTCGCCCCTAGACTAACCAGTCTAGACCGATTGGTCTAGGACAAAACGTGCTCTTGGTGTGTCCGTGAGCTTCGTCACAGCACGAGCCGGAGCAATCGTCCGAATCAGGGGCCCATGAGCAAATGGCCGATGGCTGCTTCGATCTCGGGATCGACTCCATCGGCAAATGCTTGGGCCGTGAGCGTGACGTCGATGTCGGGGACGATTCCCACGCCATGAAAAACGCTCTTCTGCGCGTCGGCGTGACGAACGTCCATGCCCGTGAACGACATGGCGAATTGGCCAGGCAATTGCACGCCCGTGATGTTGCCATCGGTGCCCGCCGTCGTTCGACCAACGACCGTGACGCGTTTGGCATCGACCAGCGCGAGCGAGAAATGCTCGGCTGCGGAGAGCGAGCCATTTCCGACGAGGAGCGCAATGGGACCGCCGTACGAAGGCATATCGAGCGGCTCGAATTTGTCGGCGAATTCGTCGATGGCGACATCGTCGGGGCCGGTGCGCATTGCAATGCGGAAGATGGCGCCGGACCACGGTGCCGGAATCAACCGAGACGCCACTTCGGACAAATCGATACCGGGAAAACCTCGCATGTCGAGGATCAAGCCGTCAGCGGTTTGGGCTTCCGTGAGAGCCACGTGAAAATCGTTCATGTCGTAGAGCACTTCGCCGGTCAGGTTGATATAATAAAGCTTCGGTGCTCCGAGATCGCTTAGCCAACCGGCGGGGCGCAGCGTGGGGGTAAAACCAACGGCGCCGAAATCGGCCATGGACTGCGGCTGAAAATTGAGCGTCTTGGTGACTCCATTGACATCGCGAAGTCCCAGCTCGATGGGCCCCATGAGCCGCTGGACTTCGTAAGAAGCCACGACGAATCGATATGGATCCGTAGCTCCCGACGAGCGAGCCATTTCTGTGGCATACCATTCCGATGCGGGTACGCCACCGATGGACGTGAGCGTGTCTCCCGGATTTACGCCCACGGCGAGGGTTTGACGCACGACGGCCTCGCCATTGATCCATTCGAGGTACGAAGGAAATGAGCCGGCGGGTTTGGTGACGTAATCGCGGATGAGGGTGTGGCTGTCGTCGAGGGCGTTGGCGAATCGACGCAATACGTTTCGCACCATGAGGCGGTCGGGCGTGGTCGTTCCGAGCAGATTGGTCGCTTCCACCAGACGGTCGTCGATGATATCGGGCACGACGCCGAAGTATGGGAAAAACGCGCGGGCTGCGCCATGAGCGACGATGAGCGCTGCGCGAGCCGTACCGAGGTCGATGACCGGCGGCTGCCGTTTGTTGAATGGTTCGATATTTTTTTCCTCTGGGCGATCAGCCGGTAATGACTCAATGGGCAAAGGCGCCGCCAAATCGAGGATTTCATGAACGATGCATGCAGGTTCGGCCATTCGTCGATCGGCGGGGATCGAATCGGGAACACGCGCGCCGTCGGCAAAAATCAAATCCGATGTTCGGTATGCGATTCCCGTATTGCCAATGCCTTGCCATCGTGCTTCGGCAACGTCTGCTCGTAATCCTTCGCCAACGATCGTCGCGCGCTCGGCAACGCGCAGGGCGAGCGCGATTGCCGCGGCTTCGGGCGCTAGTTTCGCACTTGAAAGGAGCGCAAGTTTCCGATCGGTGTTGCTCGCGGCAGGAATCGGATCGTCGGCGATTTCGGCGATCGTATTTTTGTAAAGATTGAAAGGAGTGAATTGCTCGTCGGTCATTCCATAATGACGCCTGACGCGTTTGGACAGGCGCGGAATGGGTGTCGCGAGCGCTTGGGAAACGGCGGCATCGAGCACGGAGCGCAGATTGGGCACATCGGGCAAATCGCGCAAATCCACGACGATCGCCGACACGTCGGGCGGCACGTCGACCGGACCCAGGCCGGGCCGAACGAGCGCCACGGTGCCATTGACGATATCGACGCGTGCGGCGTCGAGTTGCGGTGTTTCCGCAGCGGGCAATGCACACGCAATGCCCGACAGCGCATTGACATAGGTGTCGAAGTTCACGACATCGAGCGCATCGGGGGGCAAGAGCGCCGCGGCCAAAGCTTGATCGGCGTCGGCGTATTCGTTCACCGGCGAGAAGAACCGCACGCCCGCATGCGCGGCGGAAAGGTCGACGTGAATGGCGCGCTTGCCCGGCCCTCCCGCGGCAATGCGATCGCAAAACGTCTCTGGAGGCAATTCGGGCGCTGGTTTCGGCGAGCAATCCAAAACAAGCCCGCCCCCGCTTCCGCCGCCCCCATTGCCACCTCCGCCCGTGCCTCCGCTTCCGGCGTCACCTCCACTTCCACCACTGCCCGACGAGCTCGAACCGGTCGGCGGGGGGTTCATCGGCGTGAGATCAGAGCAACCAGCAGCGAGGAGTGCTGCGCAAAAAGCAAGGGGCGTTCGCATGTGAGCATGCTACGCGTGTTTCGGACTTTACGCAAGCATGAAGACAGTGTGCTCGTCCGAGCATCAACCTACGCGCTCGTTCGGGCGTATTCGCGAAAAACAACTTCCTTTCCACCCACGAAGAGCATCGTCCCTGCTTTCAATCCCAGCCCTCGCGTCAACATCGGGACCAAATTCGGGTCCGACATGTAACGCTCGAGTTGCGCTTCGGCTTGCTCGAAGGCCGCGTTCTTGGCGTCTTCGCTCGCATCCGTCGTCACGTACTTCAATTCGAACATCCAGGCATATTTGCCAACATGTACGGCCGGCACGGGCGTGATGAACAGGTCATTGAAACCTTGTGCAAATTCTTTTTCGCTGAGCACATGAAACAGTCCCGCCGTCACGATGATCCCGATCAAAAGCATTTTCATGGCTTTTTCGTCGTGTTTGCGCAGATCCCGGACGCTCAGGACGGGCAAAATGGTTTTACGCAGCAAGTCCAAAAAAGGCTCCAAGTCTCCCTTGTGCGTGATGTCCAGGAGCGCTAGCGCAATGGGCTGACTTCGGAGCACCAACCCTTGCAAGTCTTCGAGGAGCCTCGTGTAATGCTCCCACGACAGGTCCCGAATGACTCGATTGGGTGGTTCGAAATGATACACGTCCAAATTGGGCGGTTCGGGCGCCAGCGTAAGCATTCCAGTGTAATACATGAGCGACACGAATTGACTCGTCGTCGCTTCCGTACGCATGCCAAAACGTTCCACGAGGGGGCTCGACACCTTCCCTTCGGAGAGAATTTGTTCGAGCGCTGCGCGGCGTTCGTCCGCGGCCGGACCCGCCGACGCCCATAGACGGTGCAGCTTTTGATAATCCGTCCGCGCGTTCACGTCGAGCATGTTCGTTGGATATTCGCCGGAATTTGCCAACTCCCGGAGACAATAGATCACGAGCGTCGAATTGAATACTCGGTCGCGCGCTTTGATGGAAAACCGATACCCATCGTAGAACCGTTCGAGCGTTTCGATGAGCTCATTGCGATCCCCAACGGTATCGATCAGGCTGGGGATGTCGCGCAGAAGCTCGTCGACCGCGCGTTCGACCTCCGCTCGCGTGAAGCCTGCCAATGCATTGAAACGTGGGGCATTCGAGATGTTCGTGACAATGTTGAATCCCGTCACCAGGTCGTCGAGCAGAATGGGCGTGCCGCCCGTGATGAACACCCGCCCGATGGCTCCACTGTCCGCACCTGCCTTGAGGGCCCGATAAAATGCCCGGACAAAGCCAAATTTGTCTGTGATTTTCGAGTAAAGATCCGTTTGGTCGGCTGACAAGAGCGCGTTGGCAAACGTGTCGTATTCGTCGATCAAGACGTAGAGTTTGTCTTTGGTTCCCGCGATGATGCCCAGCAGGTTGTTCATGAGCGCCGCCGGATCGGTGAAGGTGCCCATCTGTTGCTCGAAACGTTCGAGCGACGCGAGGCGGTGACGATAACGCTCGATGAGCTCGTTGAGCCCGCCCTGGAGGCTCGTCAGAAAATTGGCCTGCAACACCGTTTCGTCACTGCTCGTCGTGACCGTCGAGAAGTTCAAGTGTAGCACCAAGTATTGGCTTCGCTCCGGCGTGGGATGGTCGTGGATCCACAAGCCCCCGAAGAGCTCGTCGTACTCCGGCGACATGGAAATGTCGTAATAATGCTTCATCATGCTGAGAAGCGACGACTTGCCAAACCGCCTGGGACGCAGAAAGATGAGGTTTTTCCCGCCGAAGGTGGGGCTCTCGAGCAGCGGCAAAAACGGTGTCTTGTCGACGTAGAAGCACCCCGCTCGTCGAAGACTCGCAAAATCCGCATTGCCGTAGGAAAACTCCACCATGTGTGCACCTCGTGCGCCGAGCGCGGCGGGAGCTTAGCACAGCTCCTCTCGCGCTCAAGGGTCGGTATACGATCGATCACCCGTGCGCAGCTTCGATAGCAACCCCGGTGCCTCGAATCGCTCGCGGCACAAATCGAAGCCATAGCTGGTATCCCCAGCACGACAGCGCAAGCGCTTTCTTGCAGCGTCATCATCGGGACCGACAATCTCCACGTACGGCGCGTCATCGGCTGACAGCAATATGCTCACATCGTGCTCAGCGACGAATCCCAACGCAAACAATGCTTTGCCCGCGGACGACCAAAAATGCACGAGACCATTACTTCCCGAAAAGGTGATCAGTGTCTTGGCGTCGGCCGAAAGAGCCATGACGGAATCTTTGATATTTGTCAATCGCCGCAGCTCGCTCCCCTTCTGCAGGTCCCACAAACGCAATCCGGGATGACATGCGAGCGCCAGCGTTGTGCCATCCAGCGAAAAGACCGGGCGGCTGCACCCTTGAAATAGCTCTCTTTGCGCTCCCGTTGCGACGTCCCACAAACGCGTGCTGCCATCCCACGAATACGACGCGAGCTCATCCCCCTTGGGCGAAAAGCGCAAATGCGAGACCGTATTCGTGTGGCCCTCGAGCTTGCGCATTTCGGTCCCCGTCGAGACGTCCCATAAACGCACCGTGTTGTCCGCGCTGGTTGAAGCAATGGTTTTCCCATCCGGGGAAAACGCCACCTCGCCGACCGGACCCTCGTGCCCGACGAGGTTACGCATTCCACCATCGAAGCGCCACAAACGTATCGCATGGGCAATCCCCGTGGCGAACGTCTCCGTTTCCGGCGAAAATATGATCGGGCGCCCTTCGTAAGCCATGTTCATCGTGCGCTTTTGCCCGGTTTCGACGTCCAGCAAGCGCAATACATCGTCCTTCTTGGTCAATTGGAACAGGTGCCCATCGCTCGAATACGCAATCGACATGTCGTTCGTGTAGTGTCCTCCCCGCGGTCCGGAAGGATGGATGCGTGTCGTGCCGTCTTCGACATTCCACAGCCGCAAGGAATCACCAGGACATCCGAATGCAATGGTCTTTCCATTGGGCGAAACGGCAATCTGCATGTCATTGCAAGAAGGGCGAAGCTCTTCCGAAATGCGCGCCCCCGTCGAAGTATCCCATTCCGTGACGGCGCCGTTGATCCTGCCCAACGATAACGTCTTGCCATCCGGAGAAAAAAAGAATGCACCCTGCCCCCCACCCTCGATTTCAATGATGGCTCCTGTTTCCAGGTCGAACAAGCGCACGGGTCGAGGGCCCGTGGCGTGCGATACGAGTTTTTTGCCATCGGGTGAAAACAGGAGGGAATTGCGCGACGGACGCTCATCCATGCCATGATGCCGCAGCTCGGCTTTCTTCGCGCCCGTGGCCACGTCCCAAATGAAAATCGATTCCATATCGGAACCTGCAGCGATCATCTTGCCGTCCGAGGAAAACGCCACAGCCTTGGCATTGGAATGGTCGCTGCGATCCCGACTGGTCAAGGAAAACCAGTCAAAACCTTCCAATGTGCGCAAAATCTTTCCTGTAGCGCCATCGGAGAGATATACCCTGCTATCGCTGGATCCTGAGGCGTACGTTTTGCCATCTGGCGAAAACGTGACATACGGATGAGCCTCCGGAACATTGCCGCCTTTGGGCTCGCCCGTCGCCAAGTCAAAAAGGCGCCCGCCCACGTCGAGCATCTTGCCGTCAGAGGAAAACTCGAACAACCCCTGCCAAACCTCGGGCCATTGACCAGGGATGTCCTCGATACGCGGATAGAGCCGCGTGACCTTCAATGCATTATCGGCTGCGACGGACGCGACCATCCTGCCATCCGGGGATATTGCCAGGCGATGAATTTCGTGCTCGTGCGGCTCGAACGTCAGCACTTCGGTGAAATCGAGAAACCGATCGCGAATCGTCACCACTTTGCCAATGGCTGATGCAAACCATCGACCATCGCGACTCCATGCAGCGGCATCATGTCCATGCCAAGACGACCCTCCCCGATAGTCGGGAGCTTCGACGATGACCGGCTTTCCCGTGGCTATTTCCAATTCGACCAACGCGCGATCGAAGAGCTTTTGCGCCTCGGCCTTGTCCCCCACTTCTTTCGCAGACATGCCCGCCCAATACAGCGCCCGGCCATTCGGCTTCGACAACGACCACGCTTCGAGAAACCCCTTTTTTGCTTCCCCATGCCGCTTGTTTCCGCGTGCAATCGTCGCTTTGGCGAAAGCATCCTCCGCAGCTCGTTTCGTGTCCGGTGACGTCGGCGAAGGCGCGCTCATCGTATCCACGATTCGCTTTGCAGCGGCTTTCGATTCACTCGACGCCTGCGCCGCCTTTTCAATCTGCACAGCCACGCTGCGCGCTTCATCCACGCGCCCGACCTCCGCGAGCGCCGTCATGAGCGCTTCCCACGTATCCGGCGCGCTTTGCGGACACATTGCATCAGCCCGCCGAATCACGCGAATGCAGCGATCGAGTCGCCCTTCGGCGAGCAACCCGGCCGTACGCGCACGTTCACGCGCCGCCACGTCACAGGGCAACGTGGACTGCGCGAGCGCCGCACCTCCGCCGCTTACCGCGGTCGAAGCGCATCCGAGCAGCGCAAAACAAGCGGCAAACGGCGCAAAACCAAACATCACGCGCGCAACAGAACCATGCATCGAGCCGAGCGTAACATGAAACATCGTGCGGCGAACCTATTGTCTTGACCACGTCGGCGAAAAATGTGCTAGCGTCTCCAGCGTATATGCGGCGCGACCGGGAAAAGCTTTGGGCTGCCCTCATGGGTATTCACTTGGCGGCAGCCGGTTGTGCAGCCACGCCGAAGGCGGACGTGCCAAAACCCTGTCCCCAGGAAAAGTTTGCCCGTCCCCACGTCGATGTGCTCGAAGGGGCAGCGCGCAAGCAAGTGAACATCGGCGGAAAGCAAATCATTGCCGAGCTGTGCCATTTGGATACGGCTGCGCCGGATATGAAGCATGAATGGTTCAATGAAGCCATTCATTCGTTGCACATTGCGCCCGACGGTGGATTGATCGTGCTCGACCATGAAGGCAATTTGCGGCGTTATGTCGAAGTGCCCGGTGAAGGTTGCCGATTGGCGCTCGATTCGGCTTTTGGCCGAAACGGTTTGCTGAACATTCCGCGACGAATGCCGATCGAAGCTATTTCGGTCGTGGAGACCGGATCGATCTTGGTATCGTCGGACTTCGAGACGCGCAGGTACAAGTCGGGAATGTTATCTCGAGCCAAGTGCAGCGTGCACAGCGTCATCGGCCGCGGCAAAGTCGGGTTCAAAATGGATGGCGGCCGCATTCTCGTGGTGGATACCCAAGGCCAGTGCGAAGAAAAAAAATGGCCCATCGAAGGCTGGGGAGACACCGAAAAGCTCGCGATTTCATTCGTGCATCCCTGGGGCGACGACGTCATCGTCGGCGCGAGCGTCGAAGGCACGCATTACGTGGCGATTCACGATCGCGACGGCAAGCAAAAAGTCAAAGTCGGCAAATCGTGGGACGATGCTTCGGCAAAGGAAGACGAGCGCATTTGCTGGGCGCGGGATGCCGACGCATGCGGGGACAAACTTTGCGTGCTCGATTCGAATTGCCGCAAATTGACGGTATGGGACAGGCAAAGCGGGGCATTCGTTGGGTCGGTGAAAATGGGGGACTTGGTCGGGCTCGAATATCCGTGGCCAGTGGACCTCGTTGTGGGAAAGTCGGCGGCTTATTTGGCCGTGTCGCATGAAGAAAAAGCGACGAGCGACGACCCGTTACGTCGAAAAGAATGGCACGTCGGGATGATTTTTCGCATCAAAGGATTGTACCAATGAAACGTCGTTTCCTTTTGCCCTCGGCCGCGCTCCTCGTCATGGCAACGATGCTGGGTCTATCGTGTCGTCCGTCGGCACGCAATGTCGCGGTCGATCCTTGCACGCCGGCGCAAAGTGCTTCGGGGCCGTCGCGCATGTTGGCGCCGCCTTCGCCCGACGCCCAGCATTCCGCATCATTCCTCGCGCTGCGCGACATCGACGACAAAGCGTGCGGTCTGCCCACGACCGTGGCCGTGGTCAAAGCACGCAATGGGGCGAAGCCCTTCGAGGCGCTCGATGCGAATTGTGGCGAGTCCGGTTTTTGCGATTGGGTCGACGTCGCGCCCCCAGGAGCCGATGCGTGTTACGTCAGCAATGATCACATTCGCGATTGGGAAGCCAAAGCGCGCGTCGTGCCCGCAGGAAACGCCGCCGCGAAGGATCCCTGGGACGGCAAAAAGAAGCCGAAGTATTTCGATCGAATCGATGCCCACTTGCACCTCGACGACAACGAAGAGACCATGCTCCGAAAAAACGGATTCGTCGTCCTCGACCGGCTTCCCTACATGGATTACGCCAATGCATTCCACGACATTTTCCAGGAAGAGCTGCCGCTCTACGTCGGCGTCGATCCCATTTTGCACGCAGCTTTCCAAGCGACGGACGTCGCGCTGAGTTATGCCGAGCGACATCGGCTCGCCCCCGCGCTCGACGACATGCTCGCCAAGCTGACCAAGGGACTCGCTGCGTCGAAGGGCATTTATGACGAGCAAGCGCGCAAGGACCTCGATTTGTATCTGGGCGTGGCGAACGAATTCAATCGCAAATGGGATGCCGACAAAAGACCCGCATCCCTCTTCAAACAAGACGACAAGATTGATGAAATGGCCTCATGGATTCGAAATGGCGGCCTCACGCCCGTCGATGTCTTCGGTCGGCGCCGCATGATCGACGCCTCGCAATACACGCCGCGTGGGCATTACGAGCACATGGTGGAGACGTTCAATTTTCCGAGTTATTTTCAGACCATGACGTGGCTCACGCGATTCGAATGGAACCTCGTTTCACGCGACTCGCGATCGTCGCATCCGGATGCCGCACCGGATCCGCGAGAGACGCCGCGCGAAGCTCGAAACGCCCTTGCATTGGCCGATCTTTTTCGCCGCTCGGGTGCGCTCGATAGGCTCGCGGAATTCGAGGAAGTTTACAGCGCATATGGTGGGCAGCGCGAGGACGTGGGGATTCCGGAGCTGTTGAAGTTGATGGATACGCACCGCATTCGGCCCTCGGATCCCAATGCGCCGGAAAAACTGAAAGTTGCCATCGGAAAGGGATATCGACGCACGACGCGGCTTCATTTCATGCCTCAAGGCGTGTCCGAATTGCCGGTCATCACGACGATCATGGGTGGACGCATTGCACCGGACATCGCGCCGCTGGAACGCTTGGTGCACGATGCATTGCCGAATCGATTCGACCTCGGTGCGGCCGATGTTGCCTACGCGCTCGGGCACGACCGTGCCGCGGCGTATTTGAAGAGCGACCTGGATGCCTATCCCGAATTGAAAGACGCATTGAATGCGGCACGCGCGGATCTTGCGCAACGGACGAACCAAAGCAAAGACGTGCAAGGTGCCTTCATGGGCACGCTTTTGGCGCTCGCCAAGCAGCCGGAGGGGATGTTGCCGTCGTTCATGAAGCGCGATGCCTTTGCCGATTTTTCGCATGTCCTCGGCGCTCGTGGGATACGCTCAGCTCCGGCATACGTTCGTTTTGATGTCCGGGCAAGGATACGATGCGTATGGTTGCGCCATTCCGGATGCGTACGTCGAGCCGGCATTGCCGTTTTATGCGGCACTCATCAAACACGTCGAGCAATTGCGCGCCGTGACGAAAGGCGGGCACGAGGGGCTCTTGCGCGTTTTGCAAACGTTATCGGCCATCGTGCAGACGGAGCTTTCGCGAGGTGCTCCGACGCCCGAACAGGCGACGTGGTTGTCGATGGTTGCCGAATACGTCCCCGAGGGGGGATATATGGATTCGGGCGAGCCGCCCAAATGGACGGGCTGGTATTTCGACATGTTCGAGGATCGTGAAGACGGGGCGTCGAAGGCGGCGGACATCATTGCGGATTATTTTACGCTCACGAATGCGGGAAAGGTCGCGTATCTTGGGACGGAAGGGCCGCGTCTTGGCGTATTCATCGTGGATACGGGCGGCGAGCCGCGGGCGATGGTCGGTCCCGTTTCGCGTGGTTACGAGGTCAAGTCGCCGATTGCCGATCGGCTGAGCGACCGGACTGCGCGCAAAGCGCCCGACAAGCATCTGCTTTTCCGCGATTCATTTGCATCGAAGCCATTGCCGGTGCCTCCGCTTGGCCTAGGCGTGACAGTCACCAATTGCACGAATGATGGCAAGCTGGAAGTGCGTGTATTGGTCGCGGCGGATCGGCCCATCGGTCCCGTCACGATTACGCTGCTCGATCATCACGCCGATCCTCTCGCGCCGTCGTTGACCCAAAAGGTCGATGGCAATCTCGTCGTCTTTCCGTTTCTGTTTCCGGAAGTGCCGCACGAGGAAAAGAAAGCGGAGGTTTCAGAGCGTGAGAGGTACGAACAAATGTTCAATCGGAAAATCAAGTACCTGGTCGAGGCGATATCCGTGCGCATCGAGGACTTGAGCCATTCGGGACTCGGCAAAGGGCCGTATGATTATTTCACGAGTCCGAGCGTGTATCATGGCGCCACTTCGCAAGACGACGTCAACGCGCTGCTAACGAGGCCTTCGGGCGTGTATTCGCCCTTCGTGATTGGCGGTAGCTGGCACCCGGAACCGGCGCCTGCTGACGAGTGGTGAGCGTACGATCGGCGCGTGGGCGGCGGCGGTGGCCACTCGGCGACATGAGCGCGGGCCGGCGACGGCGCGCGGGCCGCATGCACGCCGCGGCGCGGCCACGCCGCGTGTCGGACCGCTCACGGTGCGAAATGCCAAGAAAACCCCGTGGAATGCGCAGATTCGCCAACCCCCTCATTCCCGCCCGTTGCGTTTTCGTCGATTCGCCACGACCGCCTTTTCAATCGCCTGACGCGCGCCCGACAAATCGCGCCATCACGACAGAGCCTCTCCAGCGAGCCAAAAACTTGCCTGCCGCTGGGCACCCTGTTTTCCTCGTTGCG
This sequence comes from Polyangiaceae bacterium, assembly GCA_016715885.1. Lineage (NCBI taxonomy): Bacteria > Pseudomonadati > Myxococcota > Polyangiales > Polyangiaceae > Polyangiaceae bacterium. The sequence goes on along the minus strand of JADJXL010000018.1, from coordinate 77,052 downwards.
TGACGATCGGCCTATCGAAGTTATTGCGTTTTCTATGGTGCTTGTCGTTTGCGCTCTCGATGCTTGGATGTGCGCACCGCTGGACAGTGCACGAGCTGCGCGAGCGCAATCCGCGCGCGTTTTTTGCCACGATTTGCACGCCATTGACTGCAAACCGACTCGATGCGGAATTTTGGGCCGTAGGAACCAACACCGATCGAGCCATTACGGATCGCGACTTCGATTTTGGCTGGTACGCATCGGACGCGAAGGGTTTTTATCATTTCGACCGCAGCGAGAACAGCGAGTGCAACGTACCCGCCGAACCGCCCGACCTTCCCGACGAGCTTCGGGCCGAATGGGTCGCGGAGCTCGAGCAATCGTGTGCCGTTGCAACGAGGCGTCCGGACCCGCGTTATGCCGCGCAAGTCGCTCCTCCCGATGTCGCCGGGTACATGGCGTCTCGAGCGATCATTCGTACGCTCACCTTTGTGGCGCGACATGGCACGACGCCGCCGACAGCAGAAGACCAGCCACCGATCAAAGAGCACCCTGTCGTGCAATTTGGGGGCGGATTCGCGGGAGGAGCTTCGGTTGGCGCGGTGCCTGGAGGTGCCATTGCGTCAGACATCGCGATTCATACGGGTGTCATTTCGCGAGGCACGTATTGGGCGCGCGTAGGCAAAGCGTGCGGCGAAATCGCCGTGGGCACGGGGCAAATCATTCTTGGTTGTGCGGGCACGACATTGGGTGCGGGCATGAGCTCCACGGGGGGCGGGGCACCTCCAGGGGTCCTCGTGATGGCCGGATCGCTCGAATTGGCTGGCGCAGGGTGCGTTACGGCGGGCCATGGCATCGGCCAGTTGTTCGTTGAAGTTTGGCGGGGCAATGACGACCCAGCGCCAAGCTCGTCGGGAACGCCCCAAGCGACGAGTCAGCCTGCGCCAAGTCCCCCGCCGGCGCCGGCAGCGAAGCCGCCGCAAGCGCCGGCCGCAAAGCCACCGCAAGCGCCCGCAGCGAAGCCGCCGCAAGCGCCGAAAGCGGCGTCAGGGCAAACGACCACGACGACGCGGGTCAAGCCATCCCAACGGCCAGGCGGTAAGCAGACCGGAAAGTGGACGAAGACGTGGGTCAAGTGTACGGGCGATTGGCATCATGCGATTTCCAAGGAGATCCACAAAGTACTTCAGCAACACACGACGCTCAAGAACGTGTACAAAGCTCGTGACGATCGGTTTGTCACTCAAGCGGTGGACAAAAGTGCGCACCGCGGTTACGAGACGTGGCATCGGCAGATGGAGGAGAAGGTGATCGACTGGCTGAGGAGATTCGATAAGGCGACGCCTGCCGAGTTCGAGGCGTACTTACGCGACCTGTACAAGACGGACAAGACGCTCGACTGGCGTTTTCCCAACGGGCTCTGACGAGAGAAAAGATGCAGTTCTACGTACTGGAACTCGTAGTTGGTTTGCCCCACGAAACGAAGTTTGACACCATGGAACCCGCACATATCGGCGAGATCGGGGATTGTCAAACCTGTCCGGTCTGTGGAAGGGGCGTCGGCATGTTGCCCTGGTTTCCGCCCTACCGCGCTGAGCTCAAGGCTTACGGAAAGGCGCTCGGGGATGTCGCGTTTGGCCCAGGCATGGAATTGCTCGTTTCCGAGCGATTCCGCACCGCGTGGGAAGCGGCAAACCTACGAGGGATCGAGTTCGCGCCGCTGGAAAAAATTCGTGTTCGCCCAGCACGCCTCGGGCGAAAAACCGTTACATACTTTCACGTCGCTCCTCGACGCTTCGGCACACGAGTAGACCTGACACGAAGCCTCATCGAGCACGGCAAACCGTTTACGTGTAACTACTGCATGAGCGCGGGCATCGACACCATTCGCGGCTTCGCGATCGATGAGGCGTCATGGACCGGCGAAGACATCTTCATTGCCTGGGGCCTGACCGGCTCGATCATCGTCACCGATCGCGTGCGCCAATTGCGCGACGAGCACGGCCTGACCAACGTCAACCTCACGCCCGTCGAGCAATACTTCTGGGATCCGCTAAGCAAGTGGACCCCGGTCGATTACAGCCCGCCCGATTGGTACAAGCCCGACGATACGGACGACAGCGGCGACGAAGAGCAACGCTTGGCCAATTGACAGCCTCACTCCCCCCGCCCGTTGCGTTTTCGTCGATTCGTCACGACCGCCTTTTCAATCACTTGCCGTGCGCCCGGCAAATCGCGCCCAATGCATATTCCACCACGATCCTCGATCCACGGGCGCATCGATTCCGCCGCGTCTCCTCCCACCGCCCACGGCGTCGAATGACACGCATCCGCATATGCATCCACAAGCTCGCGCGCTCGCGGCGGCGGCAACAGCATCGTCGCACTGAGGCCCACGAGGTCCGGCGAAAGCGCATCGACCGCGCGCGCTACCGCCACCGGCGGCGTGCTCGCCCCAAGCATCAACGTGCGATACCCCCATGACGCAAACCGAAGCCCCGCCCCGTACAGCCCGAGCACGTGCTCTTCATCCGCAAAACACGCCAGCAATACCCGACGCTCCGCATCCGATGGCTGCGCCAATCGAAGCAAATGCACGAGCGTCCCGCCTAGCACGTTCGACGCAAGATGCTCCTGCGCCACCGTCACCGCCCCTGCATGCCACAAATCCCCTATCTGAAGCAGCGCCGGACCTATCGTATGGATACTTCTGGCAGGCCAAACGAGCGGTCTGCTGACGAGACGAAGGAAGCAACAAGACCGAAAACGACGGCCGCTGGTCCGAGCCGTTAGTGCCGGCATTGCCTGCACTAACGGCACCGGTCGAAGCCTCCTCGGCGCTATTGTCGTGCAAAAGGTATCTCCCACCATTTCCTCGTCACCTGTAATGCCGCAACTACGCCGAAGCGGTGCCAGCAGATGGATTGGCGCCGCTCGAGGGAGCTTCGAACACGGAGAGCCGCAGGGAACCTTGACGTCGCTCGATCAGATTCCACCGCAGAGTTGCGCGGCTTCCAGATGGTCGACGTGCCGACGGCGGCAAGACTTCGAAACGCCAGAAGCAGGGTTCGTCAAGGACGTTGACATAGCGTGGGATTTACGTATTGTGCGAAAGAACATGCCGATATTTCACGCCCTCGTCGACTACTACAACCAAGCCGGATTCCGGCCGGGAAGCCGTCCGAGTTACCGAGATCACGAGCAGGCCGTCGAGAGGCTCGTACAGGGCGTGGCGCGCATCGTCGACGCGAACGGGTTCGTCGTTGAAGAACTTCGCATGCGGCTCTATGGTGGCTGGTACGAGTATCCCTCAGGGGCAGAAACGCACGACAAGGTGCATCTTGCGCAAATTACAGGCAGGCTTCCGAGACGACTTCGTGAGATGAAGACTCGACCTCGCTTGTTGGTCGAAGCAGCAGAGTGTCTCATCGCGTATCCGGGCGAGCGATTCGTAAACACAGTGCGGCCCGAGAGCCTGCCATCACGCATCACGGTCGAACCGCCACCAGCCAATTGCTCACTGCGCCGCGCTTCGTGCCCGCTCACCGATCTGGCGACCTGGTGCAGAGGCAGATGCCCAGTCGACCAGTGCCGTACAAGAACGAGTGACGTGGCTTCGTTTCGCAAACAAAAGCTTATCGACACAATGCTCGTTGCAGACACAATTATGCTGAGCATGACGGACGACTTCGTTGGGGTCGTTTCGATCGACGACGATATTTTGCCGGGAGTACTTGCGGCAGGTCGAAGATCCGATAAGGTCGTGCTAATACGCTTTGGAAAACAAAAACGTTCTATTCACGACGACATGATAAACGAATATAAAATTCGCTGTATAGATGTAGGGGCGTAAAATGAATACGGCAATCCTCGACATGATTCGTATAGACATGAGTAGTTTTGCGGATCCTCTCACTGAAGTCACGATCACTGGAACCTCCGTCGAATGGACACAAAGCCGCGCACGTCGACGGCTCGTACTACAACCCACGGACGCTGCTGAATTTCCTGACGTTGTATACAATGACAAACAGATGAGTTACACCCAGTTCCTGGCTTCGGATGCGATGGCGGACCTGCGTGGACTCGCGGAAACGATTGCGCCCTACGTGCAGTCGACGTCTTCTTTCGTGCGAGAAGACGAATACATTGACGTCCGAGCTCAGCTTGAGGAGGACGAGGCCGGTACGGCAACGCAGCTTTTGTCTCGCCTTGTGCAGGAGAGCATTCGCATACCAAAGACCACGCTTGTTTTTTTGCGTGGATCTGCTGGTGGTGGCAAATCCGTACTACTAGCGCATTGGGCAGCCAAACAGGCGCGTGCTTTCGTTGCAGGACATTCGCAGCAAGTTCTGCTTTACATTGATGCACAGGGGCGATCACTAGCGCGTCTCGACGAAGCAATGGCGCTCATTCTGCAGGATCTCCGAGCCAAGTTCACATATCAGGCAGTCGCCACACTAACTCGGCACGGCTTATTGGTGCCCATTGTTGATGGCTTCGATGAACTGCTTGGAATGGGCGGATATCGCGAAGCGTTTTCCTCCCTCGCAAAGTTCATGCAACGACTCAACGGCATGGGAGCGATCGTCGCTTCCGCTCGTGCAACGTTTTTTCAGTACAGTGATATCGGAAATGTCGCTCGACGGTTCGCCGACATGAGCGAAAAGCTCGATTACGAGATCAAACCTGTCGACGTCCTTCCCTGGGGCGACGAGGAACTCAAAGCCTACCTGCAACGGAAGGGAGCCACCACAATATTCGGTGCAACTTCTCCCGAGGATGCCGTGAATCGACTTCGAGATCGACTCGGCGAAGCGGCAAAGGATATCCTCACGAACCCATTCTTTGTGAGGAACATGGTCGATTTGGCCATGCAAGGCGAAGTCAAATTTATGGCGCGCCCGCTCGAAGCAATCGTGGATGAACTCATTGCGCGAGAGGTACACAAGTTACGAGACAATACTAGCGGTTTGCCGATTCTCACAGCGGAGCAGCATCGCTTTCTCCTTGAGCAACTGGCGGAAGAAATGTGGTGGCAGGAAACGCGAACGCTGGATGAGCCCACCGTGCGAACAGTCTCAGAAATCGCTGCTGACGCAATGCATATCACCACCGATATGGCGTCCAAAGTAATTTTTCGGAGCACTGCGCACGCAATGCTGAAAGTCAAGGACGACGGCGATTCGCGCAAATTGGAGTTCACGCATGAGTATTACTATGCACTCTTCGTTGGGCGCGCAATCGCTAGACGTCTGCAAGGAGGCGATGATATATCCGATTTTCTAGCGCGCGCAAATCTATCGGCTGTCGTCGCCGGAGAGGTTGCTGCCGCCCTAATCCGCCTCGAAGTCCCCATCGAACAGGTTGTTTCCCGCCTCGTCCTGAATCGGCTAACATTTGCTGGACTCGAAAGTGCACGCAGCAACGCAGGAATGATTCTGGGGGCACTCATGCGGCAATGGAATGGCCAGTTGCCAGAATGCGGACTTGAGATTCGTTTAGTGAACTTCGTGAACGTCGATTTCAGTGATTCCAACTTGGAAAATATTACATTCGAGAACTGTGAATTCATTCGCCCCGATCTCCGAGGCGCAAACTGGTCCGCCATTCGCCTCGTCAATACCAAATTAGTCCTACCCGTCGTTGATGAGCGCACGACTCGCTTTGCAAATATAAGATTTCTTGTGCCGGACGACGTTGTGGGGGTCCTGCTACACAATGGCGAACATGAACCACGACCGGAGTACGAACCGGCCAAAGTCGCCGCCATACTTCAAACTCTGGGCGCGGATGTACCAGCCAGCAATCCCACGAAACGCGTGCTGTCGGATCGGGCTGAACGGCACATCGAGGTAATGCACAAGTTCCTGCGCATTATGAAACATACCTTCTTCTTTTCAGAAGATGACATTGTCAATAAGCGGCTACACACGCAACGCGAATGGGACACTGTACAACAGCTGATGCGGAAACATGGCTTGCTTACGGAAGGCGCAATCTCTAGGCGTGGCACACAAGGTCGAGTACGCCACCTCACGGTACCTGTATCATCGCTCGAAATGGGAGAAGGCGATATTGCACAACATCCAGGTATCCAAAGTTTCTGGGACGAATTGCGCAATCTGTAAGCCAATTTTTGGGATAGGTGTCATCTCACAGCTGGTAGCAGCCAAATCAGAATCGAGAAGCCGTGAGCGTGCGCGGCTCATCGTGCAGGCGCCCAGCCGGCCGCTATGGCTTTGCCCAGCACCCGGGGTCGCAGACTTCTGACGAGTGGTAAACAATCCCCCTCATTCCCGCCCGTTGCGTTTTCGTCGATTCGTCACGACCGCCTTTTCAATCACTTGCCGTGCGCCCGGCAAATCGCGCCCAATGCATATTCCACCCCGATCCTCGATCCACGAACGCATCGATTCCGCCGCATCTCCGCCCACCGCCCACGGCGTCGAATGACACGCATCCGCATACGCATCCACGAGCTCGCGCGCTCGCGGCGGCGGCAATAACATCGTCGCGCTGAGGCCCACGAGGTCCGGCGAAAGCGCATCGACCGCGCGCGCTACCGCCACCGGCGGCGTACTCGCCCCAAGCATCAACGTGCGATACCCCCACGACGCAAACCGAAGCCCCGCACCATACAGTCCAAGCACGTGCTCTTCATCCGCAAAACACGCGAGCAATACCCGACGCTCCGCATCCGATGGCTGCGCCAATCGAAGCAAATGCACGAGCGTCCCGCCTAGCACGTTCGACGCAAGATGCTCCTGCGCCACCGTCACCGCCCCCGCATGCCACAAATCCCCTATCTGAAGCAGCGCCGGCCCCAACACTCGCTCGTAAATCACAACCGCTGGCCCAAGCGTCAACGTCTTCGCTATCTCCTCCTCGAGACCATCCGGATCGAACCGACGCACCGCCTCGATGATCCGCTCCGTCGCCAATGCATACGGGTCCCGCTCGACAACCACGAGCGCTGCTCCACCCGCAACAGCTTCGACTCCGCCCGCAACGACTTCGCCAAGCAACGCTCGCGCAGCCTCGGCTGGCGCCGTGCCCGTCTTGACAAGGTCGCGCATCTTGATGATCAGCGCTACATCCTCGTCGCCGTACAAACGATACGCCGAAGCCGTTCGAGAAGGCGTAGGCACGCCGTAACGACGCTCCCACGCGCAGCGTCGCCGAACTGACGCCCGTCAATTCACTCACCGTGCGTATGCGATAGAGACTCAATGGACGCTCACCATCCGCGACAGACTCCTGCCGCCCATCAGAAAACCTTTGTCAAAGCTGAGACAGACATTATACTAACTTCATGCAAGGTTCAACCCCCAAACCTCATGCGGTCGTCATCGGCAGTGGATTTGGCGGCCTGGCTGCGGCCATCCGCCTGGGCGCTCGAGGCTACCACGTCACCGTACTGGAGAAACTCGATGCACCCGGAGGTCGTGCGTATGTGCACAAACTGGACGGATTCACGTTCGATGCGGGCCCAACCGTCGTAACAGCCCTCAGTTGCTCGAAGAATTGTGGGCACTCGCGGGCCGACGCATGAGCGACGACATCGACATGCGACCGGTAACACCTTTCTATCGTATCCGATTTCACGACGGAACTTTCTTTGATTACACCGGGGACGCTCAAGCGATGCGTCGCGAGGTCGAGCGGTTGTCGCCGCGGGACGTGGAGGGGTACGAAAAAGGCATTCGGACGAGTGAGATCTTTCGCGTCGGTTTTGAAGAGCTTGCGCACGTGCCGTTCGGGTCGATGTGGGACATGGCGAAGATCGTGCCCGACATGATGAAGCTCGAGAGTTACCGGTCGGTGTACGGGCTGGTGGCGAAGCACGTGGAGGACGACCGTCTGCGGCAAGTGATGAGTTTTCATCCGCTGCTGGTGGGTGGAAATCCGTTTTCGACGACGTCGATTTACACGCTGATCGCGTTTCTCGAGCGCAAATGGGGCGTGCATTTTCCCATCGGCGGGACGGGCGCGCTCGTGCAAGGCTTGGTGAAGCTCATCGAAGGACAAGGGGGAACGGTTCGTTGCAACGCCGAGGTCGACAAGATCCTACTTCGCGGGCGCAAAGCGCGCGGGGTGCGGCTGAAGAATGGCGAGCTGATCCATGCGGACATCGTGGTGTCGAACGGGGATTCGGCGTGGACCTATCGGCACTTGGTGGACCCGACGGTGCGGCACAGGTGGACGAACGAAAGGCTGGAAAACAGCGATATTCGATGGGCCTTTTCGTGTGGTACTTCGGGACGAACCGTCTGTATCCGGACGTCGCTCATCACACGATCCTGCTCGGGCCGCGTTACAAAGGGCTGCTCGAAGACATCTTTACGAGGCACGTTTTGGCCGATGATTTCAGCTTGTATTTGCATCGGCCGACGGCCACGGATCCGACGCTCGCGCCCAAAGGAAACGAAGCGTTTTACGTGCTGTCGCCGGTGCCGAATTTGGAAGGAACGACGGATTGGAGCAAGGAGGCGGAGCCTTATCGAAAGCGCATCGAAGCGTATCTTTCGTCGACGATTCTTCCGGGGCTCGAGAAATCGGTGGTGGTGTCGCGCGTGACGCATCCGCTCGAATTTCAGGACCGGCTTTTGTCGTTTCGAGGGGCCGCGTTCGGGATGGAACCGGTGCTGACGCAAAGCGCGTTCTTTCGGCCGCACAACAAGAGCGAAGACGTCGAAGGTTTGTTCATCGTCGGCGCAGGAACGCATCCCGGAGCGGGTTTGCCGGGTGTTTTGTCGTCGGCTCGAGTGCTCGACAGCGTGGTGCCGCATGCAAGCGAGTTACGTTGAACCGATGGGTACGAAGCTTTCGCGTGCGTCGACATCGCTTGCTTCAGCCGAAGACGTGGCGGCGTGCAAGACGCTGTTGCGCAAGGGTTCGAAGAGCTTTTTTGCGGCGTCGTTGCTCCTGCCGAAACGCGTACGCGAGCCGATGGTGCCCGTGTACGCGTTCTGTCGCGTCGCAGATGATGTGGTGGATCAAGCGCAGGAAGCGGGCGCGGTGGAGTCGCTCCAGGCGCGTCTCGATGCAGCCTACGCGGGCCATCCGCAGGATTCGGCGGTCGACCGAGCTTTCGCGGATGTGGCGCGTTCGCATGGGATTCCGCGCGTCGTGATGGAGGCGCTCATCGAAGGGTTTGCCTGGGACGCCGAGGGCAAACGGTACGCGACGATCGCGGATTTGCGCGGGTATTGTGCGCGCGTGGCGGCGACGGTGGGCGTGGTGATGAGCGTGCTGATGGACACGCGTGACGCTGGTGGCGCTTGCTCGGGCGTGTGATTTGGGCGTGGCCATGCAGCTTACGAACATTGCGCGGGACGTGGGCGAAGATGCGCGCAATGGGCGGGTGTACTTGCCGCTGGAGTGGCTGGACGAAGCGGGCGTGGACGCGGGGCAATTCGTTGCACGTCCAACGTTTTCGGCGGGTTTGGGACGGGTGATCGAGCGGCTTTTGCGGCACGCGGATGAGCTTTACATGCGGGCGGATGCGGGGATTGCGATGTTGCCGGAGGATTGCCGGGCATCGATCCACGCGGCGCGGCTGATTTATTCGGAGATTGGGCGATACGTGGAGCGCAACGACTTCGATTCGGTGTCGGGTCGAGCGTACGTGCCGCTTGTTCGGAAATTGCGGCTGCTCACGCGGGCGCTTTGGTCACGGACGCCGAAGGTGCTTGCTGGGCGGGAGTTATCCGAGGCGGAGCCGCTCGACGAGGTGCGGTTTCTGGTGGAAGCGGCGAGCGGGTAAGGGCGCGAGGCGACGATGATTCGAGCGCGGCGAGTGGGTTGGTTCAACGCGTGGTTTTCGGGGCATGCGCGGTCACGCATTCGGGGGGCATTCGGCGAGGTGCGTGTGCGGGGGCTCGATGCGGCGCGAGCGCATGCGGCGGATGCGCCGTTGCTCATCGTGTCCAATCACACGTCGTGGTGGGATCCGCTGGTGGCGCTGCACGTGTCGACGCACATGCTGGGGATGCGTGGACACGCGATGATGGATGCGAAGAACCTGAGGCGGCTTCCATTTTTTGCATTGGTGGGTGCATTTGGCGTGGACCTCGACAATGCGGCGGATGGGGCGGCGGCGATTCGATATGCGGCGCGATTATTGGATGTGCCGGGCAACTTGGTATGGGTGTTTCCGCAAGGAATGGAGCGACCGGTGACAGAGAGGCCGCTCGGTTTTCGGGCAGGGTCGGCGGAGATAGCGCGGGTTGCGAAGCGGGCGAAGGTGGTGCCTTTGGGATTGCGGTACGAGTTTGGCGCAGTGGAACGGCCGACGTTGTGGATATCGGTTGGCGATGCGGTGGCAGCGGGGCGTGACACGGTGAAAAACCGTGCAATGCAAGAGGAGGCGGTGACGGGCGAGCTGGATCGGATCGAGCGTGCGGTGCGAGGGGAAAGCGCGGGGGAATTTGCGCTGCACTGGGGGAAGTCGCCGGCGATTGTGGGAATGGCGATGGAGCGCGCGCTGGCGGGGATGACGCGTCCGTGGGTGGGGGGGTGAGGGCAAAACGTGGCATTTCAGCGCTAGCTACCCCAACGTGACGTACAACAAATCTGTTGTACAACGAATCTGTTGTACGTCGAAATCAACCCTGCCCAACCAAAACTTCTTGTTGCCTCCTCACTCGCGCCCGCGGCCTATATTCATTGGGGTGCGGCGTCGAGAACACGCGGCGCGCGCCGGGCGCGTCCACCAATACATCGACCAGCGCCGATACCATGGGGTGGTGCGGCGGATTCGCTTCGAGCCAAAAGAATTCGCCCGCCGGATTGACCTCGAGCGACACGTATTCGCCCTCGGGCGTCACGATGAAATCCGCCGCGCCGTATTGCATGCCCACGGCATCTTGATACCGATGCAGCGCGTCTTCGACGTGTTTCGGCAATTCGTGATGCCGCCACTCTTCAATGGCTTCCAAACCCTTGTTGCGCCAATCGACGTCCGCTCCCTCGAACTTTTGCGAATCGATGCGCGCCGCAAAGATTTTCGTACCAAATACCGTCGCACGCACTTCGTACGCCTTCGGAACTCGCTCCTGAAAATACATCGGGCACAGCCGAAGCTGATCCAGCTTTTCAATGTGCTCGGGCAGCACCTTCGTCGTCATGACCACCTGGAGTTTGCCGTCGTCTTTTCGAAACGGCTCGGGGCTGAGCATTTTCGCAATGGCCCCATTCGGACAGGTCGCAAGAAACGCGCGCGCTGCGGCAGGGTCGTTCGTGCCGAGCGTGCGGGGCGTACGAATGCCGGCTTCGCGGAAAATGCGCTGATGCAGCGGCTTGTGGTCCGCTCCGCGAACGCGCGCGTACGGATCCATTTTGAATGCGGGGCTCGCAGCGAGCACACCTTGCAAGAATCGCTCGGTCTCGGCAAGAACCATTCGCTTGTGACCCGGATGCATGGCCTCGGGCAAACCCACGGGCTGGTGATACCGACGCGCCCATATTGCGTCGCCCTTGCCAATGGCATGGCCATTGAAGAGAAATTGCTCGCCATCCGCCTGCTGGACGAACGATATCGTGGCGTTGACCGGGAAATCGCTCACGTAAAAAACGACGGGGTTCGCGCCCCGGCGACGAATTTCGTCAGCCACTCGTTCGATGAAGGAGGGCATCGGCACGGTACGTGATGATGAGTACGTTCATTTTTTCGTTTTCGTCTCGCAAAAGGGTTTCGGCCAAGGGAAGCGGCGATGGGAAGACCCAATTCGGCCTCGAGCATCCCCCACTCGCCAGTGGGATTGACTTCGAGAAATACCGTTTCGCCGTCCGGAGTGACGATCAAATCGAGGCAAGCTTGACGCAATCCGAGGCGCGTCATGAGCTGGCTCAGTTTTTCTTTCACATTCGTATCGAGATCGTGACGCTTGAAGGAGCCTGTTTTGGAAAATCGCCAATCGATACCAGATTCGTCGCCATCGATGGCCCCGGTCCACGCAGCACCACCGGCCCAAGCGACGCGCAGTTCGAGCGCCTTGGGGATTTCTTCCTGGAAAATCATGGGACCATGACGAACGGCGTCGATATGCTCGAGATCCTCGCGGCGCAATCGTCGCGTCGGAAATGCGCGGCTACCGCGCATGCCGTAATCGAGCGGCGCGTGCAGCTTGCATACGATACGCCCGCCGTGCATATCGTAAAGCGCTCGAACGGCATCCGGATCCGACGTGACGCGCGTATCCGGAATGCGCAGGCCCACGTCGCGCGCCACGGCGAGCTGAAGCAATTTGTTTTCCGCGCTCTGGACACGTTCCGGCGGGTCCACCCAATGTGCATCGAATAAGGCAAGCGCCCCAAAAAACAGCGCATGCGCTTCTCGATTGACCACGGCGCGATCCGCCTCGGTCATTCGTCGAGCTTCGATACGCGGCCACGCTCGCCATGACCAAATGGCATCGGGCCGCAATCGCTCGCCGCGGAACCAAACGGTCCCTCGGTCGCGCATGTCGATGGATGCACCAAATCGCCCGTCACCGAACAATCGATCGGTATCGAGGCGATAGGGCTGCGCGCCGCGGAGACGCAATTCCTCCGCGACGCGCTCGGTCACATATGGCTCGCCCGCGTGGGAGAGCAACAAAACGGTCCTGGCAACCATGGCGGCCACTCCGGTGAAATGCTGCAATGAAACACGTCGCCCGAAGCGACCCATCCATTCGTTCGTCAGAACCGTTCGAGGATCAACCGTAATCGCAGTACGGCTTGTAGGTGTAGCAATCGTCGTCGTCCGACGGGTATTTCTTGGTGCACACGCTATCGAGGCAATGATACGTGGGAGCCGGACCGCTGTCACCGGCTTGCGGCGTCGTTTGCTCGTCATCGACGAGCAGATAGGCGAAGAGCGGGGTCATGTTTTGTTCGTCGCTCGAATAGGACATGGGATTTCTCCTAGGGTTTGGTGAGCGACCCGTATCCACGGGCCGCATCGAATCACTCGACATGCCCTCTTACGCGTCCTGCTACCGAGATTGGACACGCCGCCCAAAAAATTTTTTTCATCGGTACCCGGCGGCCTGAAGACGAAAGAGGTTGGCGTAACGACCATTGGCGTCGAGGAGCGTGTCGTGGTCGCCTCGTTCGGCAATGCGTCCGCCGTGCATGACGAGGATTTCGTCCGCGAGGCGCACCGTGGAAAAGCGATGGGACACGAGAATGGCCATGCGTCCATCGGTTTCGGCCCGAACACGCTGAAAAAGCGCCGCTTCCGCCGCAGGATCGATGGCCGCGGTGGGTTCGTCGAAGAGGAGCAAATCGGCACTCTCTCGGAGAAATGCACGGGCCAACGCGAGCTTTTGCCATTCGCCTCCGGACAGCTCGACCCCGCCCGGAAACCATTTGCCCAAACGTTGATCGAGGCCCTGCGGAAGCTTGGCAACGACCGCACGCGCTTCGCTTCGATCGAGCGCGCGCGATATCGCTTCGTCATCAATGGCATCTTCGCCACCGCGCGGAGCCACATTTTCACGCACGGTGAGCTGATAACGGACGAAATCCTGAAAGACGACCGCGAGCCGCGCGCGCAGCTTTTCCGGATCCCACGCGAGAATGTCGATTCCATCGAGCAAAATGCGTCCCGCCGTCGGCTGATAAAGTCCAGCAATCAGTTTTAATATGGTCGACTTGCCCGAACCATTTTCGCCTACGAGTGCCAATTTTTTTCCCGGCTCGAGGTAAAAGTCGATTCCTTCGAGCGCCGGACGCGAAGCACCTGGATACTTGAATCCCACTTGCTCGAAGCGTAGACCCAATTCCTGTCGCGTGTGTTGGCAACCAACAACGGTCGTCGAGCGGGTATTGGCGTGTCCAAGAAATCGTATAGGTTTCCGAGGTATTGCTGGTCCATGTACAGGCTGCGCAGATTGCCGAGGGCCTGTTTCAATGCGCCGTCGCCTTGACGAAATGTAACCAAGGCCAGTGCCAAGTCGCCAGCGGTGAGGGTTCCTTGAAGGGCGCGAAATGCAACATGCACGTAGACTGCATAAAAAAGAAAAAGGGCTGTGGCAAAACGAGTTTCCGTTAAGAAACCGGGCAGTGCGGCGAGAAGGATCGCCACGGTGTAGAGCGGTGAAAAGCGGAAAAGCAAAATAGCGGAGCCGACGAGCACTGCGCAGGCTTGCCCGACGGCAAAAAGTCCGCCGAGCATGGCGACGGGGCGCCCGACCGCTTCGCGGCGCGCACGCGTGAGGGCATCGTAAAAGGAAGCGTTCTCGAAGTTGGCATACGGAACGGCAATGGCTTTTTCGAGAATGGAGCGCTGAAGCGAGAATCCGAGCGACAATCGCAAGCGGGCGGTGGCGAAGAGATTGAGGCCACCGGTTGCATACATGAGGAAAAGGGAGGATCGCTTCGGCAACGATCCCCGTGACGACGGCGCGTGAATCGCGGTGCACGACGCCATCCAAAACGACGCGCGCATACCAAGCCGTGGCCGTCGGCGTGATGCCGGCGACCACGGCCGCGAGAATCATTGCCAGAAGAGCAGAGGGGCCCGCTTGCCACGCAAGGCGTAAGGTGCGAAGGATCCGGGAGCGCACAGGCGCCGGGCGAGCCGACTCGATATGACGCGGCGCCGGCGACGTATGCAATTCGACGCCGGCGAGGGCGGTGGTATTCGATGGCATGGAGGAACCATTCGTATCAGAGACCGGTCATCGGGATTTGCTCGACCACGGAGAGGGTCGTTCCCGTTTGCGACGAGGACGTGCCCGACAGCCAAACGCGACGCACGTTCGTCGCAGCGAAGCCATTTTGGGACGTGACGGTAATGCGCACAGGACCATTGCGTTGAACGGCACCCGCGACGCGAGCCGAATGAACGACTCCTTGTGGGTCGACGATCACGAGCGAGAGGTCCGACATATTGACGCCAGGTTTGGCGAACAGAACCAATTCGTTGGGGCTTGCTATTTTCGCCACACACGCGGGACACGTTGGCCAATTGGGTTGCGGAAAGGTCCACGGCGAGGCTGCAGCGGTCGCCGAACGCGCATGCGGAATGGGGAGGTTATCGGGAAACGACGCGGTCAATGCGGTCGCCGACGCGTATTCAGCGACGAGCGTGGCGTCGAGCTGCATGGGCAATGCAGGGTTTTGCAGCACTTGATTCTGCGCTCCGACGGGCGCGGCATCACCACACGGCGCGCCAATGGCCTTGCACAAGGATAGGCGACGCACATTGCATGCAGCCGCGGACGCTCCGATGCACGTTCCCGTATCGGCGGTGATGTTGACACCATTGTGCTGCAAAGCGACGCCCGATTGATAGATGGCTTCGAGCACTTCGGGCGCCGTGCGCGTGGGATCGTAGGCCCATACGGAGGCAGCAACCGCGCTGGCCACCGCCGTCGAAATGGACGTACCCGTCAAAAATGGGGGCACGTCTACCGGCTGGCCATTGGCATTCGGCGTAACGGCGCCATTTGCAGAATCATCCCACGCAGCCGCAAACACACCCAATGCCGCAATGCGCGGTCGAGCGAGCGGGCGCGTCGGCACGAGCGGCTCGTCGCCTTGATCCACGCCTCCGACCGCATACACGATCCGGTCGTATGCCAATTGGCCAGGCAAGGGTCGTCGCGGAAGGTTCGGCCATCGTTCATTCCACACACCGGCGAATTCACCGCCCACCCATTCTTCACACTGCTTTCGCGTGAGCGGGGCAAGCTCTTCCCATCGCGCGGGACAAACGAGCCCCGTATTCGGCTCCACGCCTCCCGTGTCATTGCCGGCAGCCGCAAGAATCAATGCGCCGTGACAAGTTGCATAACGCATCGAATCGAGCACGGCACGCGCGGGCGGCGAGAGCACTTCGGGGTTCGTCGCCCAATTGGGCGGCGCACAATTGTCTCGCTCGACATCGTTTTCCCAACCCACGCTCAAATTGACGATCAAACGCGGATCACCCGGTCCCTTGATGATTTCGTCGCGCCACGCGAGCACCAGACGCTCGATCGATTGCGCCAGATCACCCTCGGTGCCAAAAAAGCCGCCTTGCACGAGGTCGGTCGACAGCGGATTGGCCAAATCGAATCGGGGCAAACCGAGGGCCGTCGTGACGTGCGCGGCACACGGTTGCATTTCGCCACCGGGACAAGCCAGATCGCGGGCAATATGCGCTACGGTATCGCCGTGACGACTCTTGCCGACGGCAATGCCACCGTCCAATGCATCGGGCGACGTATCGGCCGCAACGATACGCGCGGCCAATGGATTCGTCGGCATCGAGGGCAATGGTTCCACACCGCCTGCGCGTACAAAAAGGGATTTGCGCGCCCATGCAGCGGCATCGTCCTCGAACGCGAGCGGCACGGTGTCGATGCAATCCTCGCCCAGCTCGGCGTTCGGCCCAATCACCGCCTGCAAACGATTGATTTCATCGTCGCCGGGACCATTTGCACCATACGGCAAGCATTGCGTGCCGCCCGGATTCACCCGGAGGCTGGTCCATTCGTACAAACAATACCGGGCGAGCGACGGAGGCGGGCCGCCAACGGGCCCTTTGAAGAGTTTTCCGGCGGTCCAAATACCCTGCGCATCGGTAGGACAAGGACTATTGGGATCCAAGATGGCAATCCATCGATAACCGGTACAACCCGGATCATCTTCGGCAGGTCCACACGGCTCAGGCTCCGGAATGCATGCAAAGCCGGGCGCGAGCACACAAGCTGCGGTAATGACGGTCATGCCAAGGCGAGAAATTGCAAAATTGGACACGGAACCTCCAGGACGGAGCCTCGGTCACGCCAAGCTTGGGTTGCTCGTCGCTGCCGATGCCTTACGCCGCATGCCCTGTGGATTGGACAGCGTCCACCAAAAATGATCGCGGCTGTATAACGGCTCACTCTGCGAGCAGTCGCAGCGCGCCCCATTCACCGTCAGGGTCTTGGCGGTGCAAGGCGCGTGTTGCCGCGCGCAAGGCGCTGCCTGGGGCCCGCTCGACCGGTTCGGCATACAGAAGGCGCGTTGCATCCGCGGCGAACGTATCCCCAATGGGACGCGGCGTCGCAATGGCTGCCGATGCACCCTTCAACACGAACGCTTGCGCAATGCCCAACCCCTCGCCTTTCGTGTCGATATGCGATGCGCGCGACGTTTCGCATCCTGCAAGCACGACGACGTCGGGAACATGTGATAGCGTCATTACGTCTGCCACCGAAAATCGACCTCGACGCGCCAATCGCAGCGACGCCTCGAATCCATCGGGACCATCGAACGTGGCGTGTCCTGCATAATGCAATAGTTTTACGCCTGGCATTTCGATGGCATTGCGCACAGCTTCGTACGTCGCGGCATGACCCAACAACGAGACCACACGAAAGCCGCGGGATTCGAGCGCGCTCACGACCGCTCCGGCGCTTTCGCGCGCCCCGGGCAAATCCTCCGTCGGATCGGCAATGACCACCGCTTTTGCAACATCCGAACCGACGGACGCCCGCGGCCCGATGTCCAATGAATAAACGACTTCCGCGTGCTCGACGAGCGGTTTCTCATGAAATGGCAAAACATGCCAATCCGTCGCGAGGAGCTCTGTTGGCAGGACAAACCGCACTCGGCGCGTTTTCGACAGGTGCGATTGAAATGGCGCGAGCCATGCATTGGCGATCGCCGAGTGCGTCGCGCTTGGCGCCGCGCCCGGAAGCCGTCGCGCGTCCATCGTACGGCCGCCATCCGCCATGACAAACCCCGCCCAACCGTCTCGAATCGGGTGCGCGACGAATAGCACCTCGTCCTTGTCTGGAGCCGACAACTTCGCCGACTCATTGCCGTCCTTTTGCACGCCCAATGCGGAAAGCGCATGGTCGAGCGCGCTGCGCAGCGCCGCCCTTTCCGTTTCCAGTGCGCCTCCACCCGGTCCTCGCGCCGCAGCCTTTTCCTCCAATACCGCCCGTTCGTGCCGATAGGCCGCCACCGCTTCGTCCCAGGTCTTTCGCACCTCGTCCGACAATGCTCCCACGCGATCGATCCATTGAAATGCTTGGACAAACCCACTCAAATATCGCCTAGCCGTCTCCATGCCTTCGCGTGCTGCATGCTCGTCACCAGCCTCGGCACTACGCAAAAAAAAGTCCACGGCAAGTCTCGCGCCCCGTTGTCGCGCCAATAAAAATGTACCTCGCCCTTCACCAAGCGGAATACGCTGCTCCCACGCCGCGAGCGCTTTCGATGCATCGATGAATGCTTGGCGCGCATCCGCGCGTTTGCCTGCGGCGGACAGCGCTTCCGCGCGGCCCAGTGACCCCTCGAAAACCAGCTCGGGCAATAGATCGCGTTCTCCATCCGCTCGAAGTGCATCGAAAACGGTCATGGCATCCTTGTGATGCCCTTCAGCGAGCTGAATCCTTGCTTCGAGCATCCGCGCCCATTCTTTGACTTGGACCCAGCCTCCGGCGCGCCGTGCCTCCTCCAAAAGCGCGCGAGCTTCTTGCACTTGCCCCAATTCCACTTTGGCGAGCGCCAAATTGATCAATACATTTCCGACCCCAGCAGGGCACCCTTTGCGCGACAGTGCAAGCGCCGCCTCCAATTCGTCTTTCGCATCCTTCGTGCGCCCCGGAGCGCGCAGCGTGATCCATCCAGCATTGCTTGCAAGCTGCGCGCGTCTGCATGCGTCGGCAAACGGCTCCGCGAGCGCTCGCGCCTGCCCGTGCCGTGCAGCCGCTTCGTCATACCGGCCGAGCACCGCCAATACCTCGGCTTCCTGTTCGAGCACCGCACTTCGATACGCATCGAGCCCAAGCCGCTGCGCCCCTTCCGACGCAATCGCGAATGCGCCAAGCGCCGCGCGTAAATCGCCTGTTTCGATGCCAATGAGACCTTTGTAATATGCGGCTTTCGGCTCCCCCTCCGGACACGCGGCCAAGAGGGGTTTTGTCTCATCGAGCAGCGTACGAGCTTCCGCGAATGCGCGTTTTTCGAGCACGAGGCCGTACGCGAGGGCAAATGTATCGTCGAGCTCGTCGGAAATGCGCCCGGCCTTCTTGTCTTGCGATATGGCTTCGCGAAAAAGCGCGGCCGCATCGTCGAAACGACCGGGCGTTGCCAATAGAATACGCGCCTTTTGCCGAAGCGCCTGGCGTTTCGCTTCCACCGGTCCTTTATCGAGCACGTCACCCACGAGCCGCGACGCTTGTTCGAGGTCACCGCGCCGACGCGCAGCTTCCGCTTCGATCAATGCTTCCGGGAGCACGTCCGCCGCGACGAACGATAGAGCGACGGGCCGCAGATGGCTCGGTTGCGTCGCCATGACTTCCAGTTTTCGAGCATCCTTTGGTATTTGAATGGCAAAACGCGTTCCGCCATGCGCCTGTTCGCCGGCCTTATCGAGCAGCGCGCCGTCCACGCGTATCGCTGCATTGGATGCCAAAGCGGGCACGAAAATACGGAGCGTCCTGTCCTTGCCCAATTCGCATTCGTTTCCGGCGCGCACCGAAGCGCACCCGGAAAAACCAATTTGTTCGGTGCTTTCGCTGTTCGAATCGAGCGATCCCCGCGGTCGCGAAAATGTAAAACGCACGCGGTGCGTGGACAAACCCGGCAAATCGGATCCGGCCGCAGCAGCCTTTGCAAGCTCCGCGTCGTCGGGCAATGTATCCGGACGACCCACCATGAGCACGATGATCCATGCCCCTTCTGCAATGTCGCCCAAGAGCGCATCTGCTGTCCCTTCGATGCGCACGACGCCGCCCGCGCCCACGATGACGGGCGGCTCCCACGGGCGCGCGTGACCATCCCGCACGAGGTACCCTCGCACCGCAATCGCACCGGAAACCGGTTTGTCCGGGCGCAGCGCCAGTGAAAGTCGCGACGCTTTGTCCAAGCGGAGCACGGCATCGGACGCGGGCGGCGGGTCACCGCGCTGCGCTTGGTTTCCGCCTTCGATGGAGAGCGAATACGCAGCCATCGGCGCCGGCGCGTCCTTGCGCAAGACCGCGAAAACACCGGCAACGCCAAGCGCTGCAGCAAGCAATGCTGCGACCATGCCAAACCGACGGCGAGCCGACTTTTTCGTCGCCTGCTCGATCGAAATGACCGGCGCCCGACGGTCCTCCTGCGATTTCGCATCAATTTCAGCGAATACGCCATCCGCAAGCGCATTTCGTTCGGCCGCATCGAGCGGCCTCAGCAATTCTGCATATTGCTGTTCCTCGCGCTCGCGGATGCGCCGCCCAAGCTCTTCGATGCGGGGATCTTCCTTATCGCTCAAAGCCCCTCCTCCTTCGCTTTGGTGTTGGCACGCGCGGGCGCCGAACTGGCCGCTTCGTCATCGAGAATGCGGCGCACACGCTCCCGGAGGCGCTGGCGCTGCTTGTACAAAGCTTCGCGGCTCTTGCCCACGACGATGCACATTTCTTCAATGGATCGTTCGTCCACGAAAAACGCCATGAACAATTCTTGGTCCTCCTCCGTGAGCTCCGTTTCGAGCCGGCGCAGCGTTTCTCGCGAAAGCAGCGCAGTTTCTTGGCTTTTGTCACCATCGCCAAGCACGGCACCGAGCACGTCGATTTCGGTCGCAATTTCCGTGAACGGATTCCGCACGCGACTGCGCAAAGTGGACCGCACGTGGTTTTCCGCAATCGCGCCGACGAAGGCCCCGAGCGATCCGGCCGCAGGGTCCCATCGCGCAAGAAGATTGCCGCTGAACACGTGTACAAATACCTGCTGACACAAATCCATCATTTCGGTACGCAGGTCCCCGTGCTGATTTCGGCGGCGCAGCAGCACGCGGGCCACGCGTTCTTGGACCACGGGCGCGAGCACGTCGACGATGAGCACTCGTTGCGCCCCGCGATTTCCGCCGAGCGCGCTGCGTACGAGCGCCTCGATTTCAGACGGACCGTGAGCGCCACTATTGCCCGACACGACGAACCTTTCCCGAAAGGATGTTCGGCCGCTATACCACTCGGTCGAGCCGCAGGGCAAGTCGTCGGGTGATTTGGCAGGGCTCGCGCAACTTGGCGAGCATCAAGATCCTCTTGCATCGCTTGCACGAATCCGTTAAGAAGTTCATGAATGTTCGCATGGAGGTCTCCTGATGGCCATCTCGTCCGAAGACATCATTCCGCTAGGTCAAGTTCGAGCGCGCCTCACGGAGATCGCAGAAGAAGTGCGCGCTGGGAGCGAGAAGATCGTCACGCGTAACGGGGAAAGCTACATCGCGCTCATCGACGCGCGACGCCTCGATCATTACCACCGGCTCGAACGCGAGCACATTCACCTGAGTTTGCTTGCCGAAGTCGAGCTGGGTTTGGAAGACGTCGAAGCCGGACGCACCATCACGGCCGGCGAGCTCCGTAAGAAATTGGGAAAATGAGCGCACGCTGGGCGGTCCACGCGACGCGGAATTTCGAGCGCAACCTCGAAAGCATACGCCTTTTTCTTGCGGATCTGGAAGAGACGGAAGCGCCCAGAACATTCGATCGACTCGTGGAAAAACTCCTCGACGAAGTAATTCCGAATTTGGAGCAATTTCCTCGATTGGGGGTCGATTTTCTTGCGCGAAAATCACACTCGTTGGAAAGCACCCTCAAAATCAAGGCGATCCAAGCAAAACTCGGCGAAGGAAGCTCCATTCGAGAATACATCGTGGGCGATTACATCGTGCTGTACGCGGTGAGCACGAATCGAGTGGACCTGTTGGCCATCAAACACCACAGGCAGCTATCATTCGATTTACGAGGACATTGGGGAACGTAAAGAATGGCGTAGCACCCAACCTGTGTCAATGTAGGCATAATCCTACCCAAACACACCTCATGGCACATTCAATCAATTCCTCCATTTTCTTGGCCCATTCAAAACGCCTATGGCATGGGCCGATTCGTGAGCGCTGCCGTCGCAAGTTCCTCCACCGCATCCACGTTGAATGTCGCCAAGTCCGACGTCCCGCCGTCGCGCCGAAAAGTCCGCGCGAGTAGACGCCTACCTTGTCGCCTTGGCCCCTACATGCTCTTCGAACGCATTGGCTACGGCGGTATGGCCAATATTTATCTCGCTCGCAAGCGCACCGAGCCTGGCGCGGGAAAACTGTACGTCATCAAAGAAATATTGCCCGATTTCGCAGGGAACCCACTTGCCGCGGAGATGCTCGTCGAAGAAGCTCGCATTTCCATGCGCTTCGAGCATCCGAACGTCGTTCGCGTGGAAGACTTGGGCCGCGACGGCGACGATTACCATATCGCGATGGAATACGTCGAAGGACTCGACATGCGCGAGCTGCTCCGGCGCGCGGCGCTCCAGCGCGTCCCCGTCCCGATTGCCCATTCGCTTTACATCGTTGCCAGCGTATTGCGCGGGCTCGATCATGCCCACCGGCGGCGTGACGAAAATGGAAAGCCCATGCAGATCGTTCATCGCGACGTGTCACCCGCGAATGTGCTCTTGAGCTTCGAGGGCGACGTGAAAGTATGCGACTTTGGCATAGCTCGCGCCGGTTCGGCAATGCGTCCCGACGAGGCATATCAAGGCAAAGCTGGGTACATGAGCCCCGAACAAGCGCGCGGAGAGGTCATCGATGCGCGGTCGGACGTGTATGCCGTGGGCATCATGCTTTGGGAATTGCTCGCAGGAAAGCGCCTCTACAAGGCGAAACAAGGCGAATCGCTGCTCGATGTTGCAAGGCAAGCGGTCGTGCCGAAGCTGCCCCTTCGCGGTTGTCCGGCGGAAGAGCAGCTTCATGCAATCGCCTATAGAGCGCTGGCCACGCGCCGCGAAGATCGATATTCGTCGGCTCGCGCAATGCTGCGCGATTTGGAGCGATACGCGTACCACGCCAAACTTCTCACGCACCCGCGCGAATTCGGCGTATTTTTGAACGATCATTTTGCAGCCGACTTCATGCCGGAACGGCGCATGAAAAAACGCGTCGTCGAAGCGATCGAAAAAGGCCCCGTCGCAATCCTCACGCCGATCGCGCTGCCCATTCGACAAAGGCCGCATCACTTGGTTCTGGCAGAAGCGCCGCCCGAATCGAATCCGTCGCCGCCGTCGAGCAAAGTTCCGGCAAGCGGTGTCAGGCGCAAGCGTCGAGCCGAATCGCTGGGGCATGGTCCAAAGCGTCGCAAATCTTCCGAAGGCGGCATTGTCGGACAACTGCTGCTCTTTGCCGCTGCAATCGTGATGGGGCTCAGCTTCGCGGCGGTAAATGGGCAAACGTTTTGATGAAAGCGGATTTTTGATTTACTTCCGGCGAGGCTGCGTGCGCCGCGCCATGGCGAGGGAGCCGGGGGCTTTGCCGAGCAGGCCACTCGATTGAGATGCAAGCCGATGCAGGAGCGTGATACAATCGACTCATGTCGACAAGAATCCTCGAGATTGCGCTCCCCGGCACGATCTCGGACGCTGCGCTTCTTGGCGGGCGAATATTTGCCGCTCTCGACTCGGGCCTTGTGCTCATCGAGGATGGCTCGGTCGTGCGTACCTTCAGCATTCCCGTGGAGTCGATTGTTACGAGCGATGAAACGGACCAAATCCTATCTGTTTCAGCAGTGCTCGAAGAGGCCCGGGATATTCCGCGGCGCCGTCGAATCCACCGCATAGCGTCTCCGTTCGTGTTGCCGCAGGATCTCGGGGTCGTGCAAGTGAACGGCTTCAGCGATTCTTTCGACGGTCGATATTGGCCAACATACGAGGGAGACGACGTTCGTCTTTTCGCATTGAATGGGGAAGGGTTGAAGCTTCGGGCACGATACGGCACGTTCTGGCCCATAAGCATCGAGCGCATTCCAGAAGGCATATGGCTGGAGATGTCGAGTCTAGGAATGGCACATTTCGAGGTCCTTTCGGTGCCGGCCCTGGAGCTTCTTCATGGTGGCGATTTGTATTATTCCAATATCACGTTTCCATCGGAGCTCGTTCCCTATTCCGCGTGGGCGCCGACACTTGCACAGCCCGTCGCTGCCGTTCACGCCCAGAATGATGACATCGTCGCGCGTTCCATCCGAAATACTCACCGGATCATCATCCCGAACGGACCGGTCATTACGACGCTGCCTGCTCCGCCGGCCGGGCTCGTTGCGGCGGGTGAGCGTGCGCTCTGCTGGTTCCAGGTTGACAATGCAATGGCGCTCGTGTTGGTTTGTCTGGTAACCGCGAGCGTGAAGGATCGAATCGTCCTGAAAGGAGCAACCAAAGCGGGTGCTCGCATCGTCGGCCGCGATATCCTGGTGTGGGAGCGAAACACTTTGCGCTTGTTTCATGACGGCGCACCATCGTCGATGAAGTGACAGCAGGGCGATGGAAGCGATGCGCTTTGGCACGTGCCTTTGACTCAGCGATCAACCGCGGATAACACGAAAAACGTCAGCGCCGGATACGATCCTTTGGCTTGCAAGACGTGGAACATTTCGACGCGTGTTTCCGAAATGCCTTCAAGGCTCGCGGATCAGAGGCCAACTTTTCACAGGCGTCAAAGAAGGGCTTTTCTCCTTTGCGTAGAGCTTTGGCCATTAGCTTGACGGCCTGGGTTACCAGTTTCGACTTGATGCCCTGAACGTTGTTCGCCGGTGAATAAGCATGCGCCGTATGCGAGCCATGTGCTCGAACCTCATGCGTTCCGATGAGCAAGGCAATCGTAAAACCCAGCATTGCCGAGATCAATCGCATCGATGTCTTCAACCGGCCAAAGGTTGCCAAAACACTGCGTTGTGAACGGCCGTCCGCCAGGAAATGACAGAAGGTCCATTGCAAAGCGACAGGTGGTCCATCGACCGACGGTAGGTCGTCGACTCAACATGGTTGGTGGTCCATCGACCGCTGACAGGTGCTCCATCGAGTGGGCGTCGAGGCTCCATTGACAGATGGTAGGTGGTCGACTCGACATGGTTGGTGGTCCATCGACCGCTGACAGGTGCTCCATCGAGCGGGCGTCGAGGCTCCATTGACAGATGGTAGGTCGTCGACTCAACATGGTTGGTGGTCCATCGACCGCTGACAGGTGCTCCATCGAGCGGGCGTCGGTGCTGCCGCGCATCTGAGCGTGACCGTAGCCGCATTGCGCAAGGGGCTCGAACGGCGACACGGATGCGCGCCTCAACGGCGTACGAGCGCGCAAGCGAAACGCGTTCCGTCCTTCCACGCTTTCTTCAATTCATAACGCAATTCGTCGCCATCACCAGTTTCCGTCAATCGCTCCGACGGCTGCGGGCGTAATGCTATCCGTGTGCGATGATCGAAGATTACTTTGCGGTGGAATCAGCGAGCCATGCTTCGAGGGCGCTGGGGCTCGAGCGTAGAAGCAACGCATTGAGTTGCTCGAGGCCCAGGGCACTGATGCGCGTGGCAAGTGTGGAGCGCTCCATCGGCGTAAGCGGGCGACCGACGTGATCTTCGACGAGCGTTTCGTAGACACGCAAGCGCTCCTGCGTGGCTCCACGATCCACGCCGCGATCGAAGCCGCGATCTTCACCAAACTTGACGAGATCCTCGATGATGACGGGTTCGAGTTGTACCTGTTCCATGGCTGCCACCATCGCACCATACCTCTTTTGCATGAGCGCCGCAACCACCGCGACGTGACGTTCGGGCCTGCAACGATGATACAACAAGAATCGTTGTGCCAGGGGCGAACGCCGTTTTTCTGGACCGCTCAGCGTTCATCCGCGGGAGGTTCGTCCGGGTGCATCGCGCGTCCTGGGTCAGCGACTCTGTGATTGTATTGCACCCGGTCCGTCGTAATGATTGGCAATGCGTGACGAAATGTGCAACGCAATCTAGCTATCAACTTGGTTCGTACCCGTGGTCGATGGAGCACCGACACGTGACCTTCCCTTCCACCGCACCCACACGCGCACGTTTGTTACGCTTGGCCGTGCCTCGTGCCTGAAAACCTGGTACGTCTTGCCGGTCCCCATGCCGCTGCTCGCTGAAGTCGCCGTTCCCGTGCCGCTTGCACGGGCGTTTTCGTACGAAGTGCCGCTCGCGCTCGCTGGGCAGGTGCGTCCGGGCACGCGCGTGCTCTGTGAATTCGGACGAAAACAAGTGCTCGCCGTCGTCTTGTCCACCTTCGAAGGCAACGCGCCCGAAGGCGTGCGGCTGAAGCCCATCGTACGTGTCATCGACGCCGATCCGGTGCTTCCACCGGAATTGCTGGTGTTCATGAAGGAGCTTGCGGCGTATTATTTTGCGCCCATCGGCGAAGTCTTGCGCTTGGCTTTGCCCGCGATGGAGCGCGAAAGCGTGCGCGAAATGCAGGCCCAAGGCGAGCTCGTCGGGACGCTTGGTCGCGTCAAACAAGTTGGCGGGCGGCGGATTGCATTTGCCAAGGCAACGGACGTCGTCGAACAGCCGGGAACATTACGCGGACAAACCGCAGCGGTGCTGTCGCTGCTGCGATCGAATGGCGAAGCGCCCATCGCGCGTCTCGAAGACAAATTCGGTAATGCACGTGCGGCGGTGAAAAAGCTGGCGGCCCTGGGCCTGGTCGTCGTCGAAGATCGGGAAGCCCCGCGCGATGCGTTTTTCGCGCTTCCCGAGCCGCGCGACCAGCCGCCCGAGCTGAACGAGGCGCAGCTTGCCGCGACAAACCAAATCGAAGCGGCGCTCGATGCGGGAAAACAGGCTGCGTTTTTATTATTTGGCGTGACGGGATCCGGGAAAACCGAGGTGTACCTGCGCGCCATTGCAGCGTGTTTGTCGCACGGTCGAAGCGCCGTCGTCATGGTGCCCGAAATTGCCCTGACGCCTCAATTCGTGGCCCGCTTTCGCGCTCGATTCGGCGACGATTTGGCCGTGCTGCACAGCGGTTTGTCGGAAGCGGATCGCCATGCGATGTGGAAACGATTGCGCTCGGGCAGCGTGCGCGTATCGATTGGTGCACGGTCGTCGATTTTTGCGCCCGTTTCCAATTTGGGACTGGTCATCGTCGACGAAGAACACGACGGGTCGTTCAAACAAGAAGAAGGCGTGCGATATCATGCGCGAGACATGGCACTCCTGCGAGCGCATCGCGCGGGTGCCGTGGCCCTGCTCGGATCGGCAACGCCGTCGCTCGAAACCGTGGATTTGGTGCGTCGAGGCAAACTTGGCGAATTGCGCCTGCCCGATAGAGCTCACCGGGAAGCGACGCTGCCAGTCGTCTCCACCGTGGATTTGCGGCGTATTGGCGCGGGACCCACGGGAAATAAGCTCGTCTCCTTGCCGCTTCACCGCGCCATCGACGAAACACTGGCTGCAGGCGAACAGGTCATATTGTTTTTGAATCGACGAGGCTTCGCGCCGAGCGTCGTGTGTGACGGTTGTGGTCAGGTGGAGACGTGTTTGGGCTGCTCGGTGGCCCTGACGTACCACAAATCGCGCGGCGGGCGATTGCGATGCCACTATTGCGATTGGGAAGGGCCGATGCCCACGGCGTGTTCGTCGTGCCAATCTCCATCGCTCGGCCTCGAGGGTCTTGGGACCGAACGCCTCGAAGAAACGATAGCGTCTGCATTTCCGAATGCGCGCGTCGCGCGGCTCGATCGAGACGTCGCGGATGGCACCAAAGCCGAAGAAATCATGACGCGCATGCGAAATCGCGAAATCGACATTTTGGTGGGCACGCAAATGGTCACCAAGGGACACGACATTGCGACGGTAACGCTCGTCGGAGTGCTCAATGCCGATGCTGCATTGTCGCTGCCCGATTTTCGAGCGAGCGAACGGGGATTTCAATTGCTCGTGCAAGTCGCCGGACGCGCAGGAAGGCGCGATCGTCCAGGGCGCGTCATCATTCAAACGCGCTCGCCGGAACATCCGGCCATTCGTTTCGCCATGCAGCACGACGTGCAAGGCTTTTTGGATCATGAATTGGTGGACCGCGCCGAGGTCGGATATCCTCCATTCAAACGACTCACGCTTTTTCGTATCGATGCGCTCGATGAAGAAGTGGCTCGTCGTGCAGCGGGGAAGATCGCGGCATATGCTCGCGCATCGACCGACGGGGCATCCCGCGCAGTGGAAGTGCTCGGGCCAGCCGTGGCACCGATTGCTCGATTGCGAGGTCGTTATCGGTTTCGCGTGTTGTTGCGGTCCGCCGATCGGCGAGCGTTGCGTCATGCAGCGGGAGCTGCCATGACCGTGCTGGGGGACCTCGATAACCGCGTGCGCGTCGTGGTGGACGTCGATCCGGTCGGGATGCTTTGAACGGTAACAACGCTGGACTGTTATGGCACTTGAACCTCGAGCCCGTCCCAGAAATCGCAAATGTCCTTGTTCACCCCAGATTCGACCTTGGACGTCAAATCAAGGACCATCGTTTCGTCCTTGGCCGCATCGTACTTCGGCCAGGCGAGAGCTTCTTTGCCATTGGGATCACCACTGCCAGCGAGGCGCGACCAATAGCCCTGAATTGCGCTCGATAGCACAAGCTCTTCGTCCGAAAGCGGCGCAGGTGTGAGCTGCGACGGAATGCCGAAAACGAACTTGATCTCCGCCGCATGGAATGCCCCGAGGTCGGGGAACAAGCTCCCTGGAGGCGCATACGTAAAGTGATATTGGTACGTAGGCGTGCCGCTCTTCGCGAGCGCTCGCGCCGCTCGACGCGTCGGACAAACGAACCCCGCATGTCCCACGGCTGCCTCGGCCGCCTTTTGCGCCGTGCCATACGTGGCGCTCGAATATTGCGCAACGACGTCTTTGCCATGCCCGGGCACGAGCTGCTCCGCGAATGTTTCGAGTTGCGCATCGTCGGCGATTTTCGTGTCGCCCAAATAGAAAAAGAGCGACCCCTCGTCCGCGTTGGATCCAAGTATCGTCGGAACCTTATTAAAATTGCCGGACTCGAGCAACGTAAGCGGTTTTTCAGGGAGGAACCATCCATCGAGCACCGGGAACCAGCGCGCACCGTCGCCGAATATCAAATCCGTACTCGACGGCAATGCAGTGGCGACCTCCGATGTGGTTTTTCCGCGCAAACACGCAAGCACGTCGGGCGCTCCCGTACACCCGAGCGCTCCGACGAATTGAGCGCCCAGCGCCAATGCCTTGTCCTTGGCCGTCACGCTATCGCATGGGCCGCTTTCAATGACCGCCGACTGAAACAAGCCCTTGCTCTGCGGCGAAACCATCTGCATGCACGTGCTGATGCCTCCCGCCGATTCACCAAATAGCATCACCCGATTTGGATCACCACCAAATGCAGCAATGTTGTTCTTTACCCATTCGAGCGCTGCGCGTTGATCTTCGAGACCATACACGCCCGTCGACGGATGCGCCGAATCCTCGGCTTCGAGCTCCGACAATGCGAGATACCCGAATGCACCGAGACGATAATTGATGTTGACGACGACCGCACCCGTCATTTCGGCGAGCACTTGACCATCGTACATCAAGTCTCGATTGCTACCCAAAACGAACGCCCCACCGTGAATCCACACGAGCACCGGCGGAGCTTGCGTCGCGAGGCGTTCCGGCGCCCAAACGTTGAGCGTGAGGCAATCTTCTTTCGACGCCGAATCGAGCATCCCGCCAATGAGACCGATCTGCGCGCACGGCGCCCCTTTCATGCGCGCTTGAAAAGTCTCCGTCCAAGGCTCGTGCGGCACGGGCGGCTTCCAGCGCAAATCGCCCACGGGCGGAGCTGCGTAAGGAATGCCCAAGAATGCACGCGTCGCCCCAATGGTCACGCCTTCGACCGGCCCTTTGTCGGTCTGCACCTCGAGCGGCCCGATGGGAAGCGGGTCGGCTTTCGCCGGCGCAGGATCATTCGACCCACACCCCGTCGCGAAAAGACCGAAGAGCAGCGCGCACGCAGAAAAAGTGTATGGAGATCTGGTCATCATTCGCAAAGCATACCAGAAAACTCGCTCGAAGTATCACTGCTGATAAAAAGCTGCGATTTTATCGACAATGTATTCCTCCGCCTGTGCCGCCATCGCAGGATGAATGGGCAGCGCCAGCAATTCCGCACACGCTCGCTCGGCCAAAGGCAAAGACCCCGGTCGATATCCGAGTTCCGCAAAACACGGCTGAAGATGAAGCGGTTCGGGGTAATACACTTCCGTACCAATACCCGCATCGGCCAAGTAGCGTCGAAGCTCGTCCCGACGCGGCGCTCGAATGACGAATTGATGGTACACATGCTGCGGATGATCCGGTGGAAGCCGTAAGTCGGACGGCACGTTCGCAGCACCCAGCGCTGCTCGATAACGGTCGGCGTGCGCTCTGCGCCGAGCATTCCATTCGGCAAGATGCGGAAGTTTGGCGCGAAGAACCGCCGCTTGAAGCGCATCGAGGCGAAAATTGCCGCCCACCGCAAGATGATGGTATTTCGGCCGAGCCCCCTGACCTCGAAGCAATGCGATCCGATCGGCCAAGTGTGCATCGTTCGTCACGACAGCACCCGCATCGCCCAGCGCGCCCAGGTTTTTGGTCGGGAAAAATGAAAGCGCAGCCGCGACACCTCGAAGCGGAACACCCACGACGCTATGCGCCGCATCTTCGATGATCGGTACGGGAGCATCCGGAACGACCGCCGGATGGCCATACAAATGCACCGTGATGATCGCCCGCGTGCGAGGCGAACATGCGGCGAGCGCTAGATTTGGATCGAGCGTCAACGTAGGGTCGTCGATATCGGCAAATACAATGCGCGCACCGAGCCGCGCCGCTGCTCCAGCCGTCGCGAAAAACGTGAGCGGCGTCGTGACCACTTCATCGCCATGCCCCACGCCGAGCGCCATGAGCAATGCAACGAGCGCATCGGTCCCCGAGCTCGTGCCAACGGCATACCCACAATGCGCAGCACCAGCGAGCTCACGCTGAAATGCCTCGACCTCCGCACCTCCAATGAATGCGCCCGAATCGAGCACCCGCCGGATGGCTGCATCGACTTCATTGCGCACTTGCTCGAGCTCGGCGCGCATGTCGAAAAAAGGAACTCGCATCACGTGCGCTCGGGTTTTTCCTGGGAATGAAACGAGACCATCGTCAATCGACGTCAGGATTTCCGCGGAGCCATTTTCGACGGATCCACTCGAACGTCGCGCACCATCTTTCCAAAACGGATGACGCTGAGATCCCCACTTTGCTCCTCGATCGTGATCTCGCGTATCGTCCAAAGCTCGGGCCCCGAACGCATTTCGATACGCTTGACGTGTTTCTTCACGTCTTCCGCTTTCGGAAAGGCGCGCAGCGTAATGCCGTCTTTGCGGCTGGGTACCTTGAAATCGTACCGAGCGCGGAGCTTTTCGAGGTCCCCGCCGAGCAGAATCATCAGGTCGCCGAGCACCGCGCCGAATCGCCCCGCCGCAGCTTTGCCCACCTTCGTCGACCCTTGCGGCGTCGAAAACGAAAATCCCTCGGGGCCAATCCAATACGTCACCGCATCCGGTGGCTTCAGCTCCCAACGAAGTCTGTCAGGAAGAACCATCGTGACCTCGCCGTCGCTCTTGACCGTCGTTGCCAATAAACCAATCGTTCGCTCTTGCACGAACGGACCGACGAGCGTCTTCAAGCCTGCGCGAGCCTTTTTGATTTCGCCCAAGGCATCACTCACGTCATCCGCCAACGCCACACGCGGCAAACACGCAATCCCACCCGCCCAAACGGCCACTTTCAAAACGTCACGTCGATGCATCAGTTTTCTCCTTGGTGCGGCTCTCCAGCTTGCTTCCACGCGTCATATTGCGGCGAACGATAAAGGGGATCCTCGGGCAACGTCACGAGCGGCTCATCCGCCGGTTCGTACTTTTCATCGAGCAACCGGGCCAGATCAAATCGCACGAATCGTCCGAGCAAATGCGGCCCTTCGCTCACCCATAACACACGCGCCGTCACGTCCATGACAACCCCGTGCGTCGCAATGAGCGCGTCGATCGCACGACGATGCCCCATGCTCAAGTCGACCCCTCCAACCGCTCGTTTATCGCGCAAGATCGCCACGGCATCTTCGACGTTGGACCCCGGCGAAAGCTTCTCGAGCAATTCATCGAGGCGCATTCTGCGAGGTCTCGTCGATGTGGTCGCGATCACGCGCCGGTTCGCTGGATCGCTCGCCAGCGGCCCCTCGAAGTGATTCGTCAGCGGCACTTTGCCTCGACCCCGACGCACGTGAATCGGCTCACCCGGAGCACGCTCGACAATCGCCACATCTCCCGACGCATCCGCAAGCATCAACAGATGGGATACCATAGCGGGACGATTGCGCACGATTTCAATGGCTTCCGCCGTTGTCTTCGCATGCGCAAGCACGTCCCGCGTCGTATGCACGACGGGTTCTCCCTCGGAGCTTGGCGTGCGCGCGCGAGCTCCATGCACGACGAGCGCGACCCCTTCAGCGTTCATTCCAGTCAATGCGCCCACGAGGCCCGGCCAAGCGACCGATGCATACGGAATGGCGCCTTCTTCGTGCACCAGAAAAACGGCTTTGCCAATATCAAAAATGCTCCCCGCCTCGAAATCGAAGTTCCGAGCAAGCACGACATGGCCATTCTCGAATGCGCCATCTCCAAGCGCAAAGCTCGTGCACCCAATCAGCGGCGAATGCTCGAATGAAAGCGCAATGTCGTACAGCGAATGCAAGAACACGAATCGGTGATAAGTGGGAAGCATCCCGTCGAAAGGATCCGGGGAGAAACCTCGAGCCTCCGCGGCGATTTCACGACGACGCATTTCGGGCATGCCTCGATCGACGTGCCGAAATTCCACGCGCGACAGATCCATGATCAGCCATCGCAAAGGCGGTATCGGGACGAAGTGCCGAAATTGATCCTGCAAGATGCCTTCGTTGGCCACCATTTCCGGATAAAGCAGCCGCGCATGCCGATAACCGATTTCTTCCGGGCTGCCCTCGAGACGCACTTCCAAAATGCCGCCACGCTTTCGCGCATAAGACGACTCGAAGACGCGCACGTCACCTTTCGTCGTCGAATCGCCCGCGACGGCAGCGATCTGCGGCGGCTCGATCGACGTCGACAACAAAACGACGATATGCGCGACGATCGGAAGGATGATCAGAATGGCCAGCACCGCGATGATTCGACGGCGCCGCGTACGTCGAACCATGCTGAGCTGATGAATTTGTCCCGGCGCCGCCACCCAATGCCTCGCTCAAAGCCCCGCAATGCTTTCACGCGACGAATCGCGTGAAATGCGGTCGGGGCCATCATGATGGGCACGCGTCGGCGCAGGCACTCGAACGGGATTCAGTCGCACGTCGACCATGGTCAAAACGACACGCCGAATGATCCGAGCCGGATCGCGTACGCTGTCGAAATGGCTCACGCGTTCACGTCCGGGGGGATAAATGACGTCGATGGGCTCTTCGACGATACGCACTCCCGCTGCAATCGCCCGCATGATGATCTCCGCCTCGAAGGCATAACCATCATCTCGTCCGCCCAACGCAAGCGTCGTCGCAATCGGATAACGACGCAAACCGCATTGCGTGTCGGCCAGGATTCGCCCCGTGAAGAGCGACAAATAAAAATTGGAAATTCGATTGGACACTTGGTTCGGCCGCGGCGCGCCCGCTCGCACGAGGTCCCGAATACCCAGCACCAGCGCATTCGGATCGGGCTCGACGAACGCCAGCCGCGCAGCCTCGGCAGGCGGATGCTGAGCGTCTGCATCGAGCGTCACGGCGACGTCGAAACCAAGCTTCGCCGCATGCGCCATCCCCGTGCGCAAAGCCGCTCCTTTGCCTCGGTTTCTCGCATGCGAAAGCACGATCGCCCCCGCGCCACGCGCAAGGTCGGCCGTTTCATCCAGCGAACCATCGTCGACGACGAAGACCGCGTCCGGAACGGGCCAAAGGGCTCGCGTTTCGCGAACGACGTCCGCCACGGTACGTGTTGCTCGATAAGCCGGGATGATCGCACAAGGACGCACGCCGAACGTACTACCACGCCGAGCGACGTAAAGGTAGGTGTCGACCCGGACGAAAACGCACGAGGTAGCGCGAAGGCGCCAGCCGGTGTAGCCTCGGGCCGATGGATGAGCTGGACGATCTCGACCCCGAGGCAGTGAAAATTCTGGCGTACCGAGCCAAGATCGAGCTGCGAAAACGCGCTCGTGCGCTCCGCAATACGATCCCCGAGAGCGCGATCGCCGAGCGTTCTGCAAGAATCCGCACCAAGCTCGAAGCTTTCCCTCGCTTCGTCGCTGCCAAGCGCGTGGCTCTCTTCTGGCCCATCGTACACCGCAACGAAGTGGACCTGCGCCCGCTCGTCGAAACGCTCACCGCGCGAGGTGTTTCCATCGCATTTCCGTCGATCGATCCAGAAACGCGCGTGATGACGTTTCGGTATCCTGCAAATCCCCAAGCCATGGAAGAACGTGGCCTCGGGTTTGCCGAACCTGCCTACGAAGACCCGGAGGCCACCGAGCTCGACGTGGTCATCGTTCCCGCCCTGGGCCTCGATGCAGCGGGAAATCGAATTGGATATGGGGCCGGATTTTACGATCGCACCTTGCCGCGATTCTGCCCGCCGGCATTATCCATCGGCGTCGTTTTCGATTTTCAATTGCTCGCCGAAGTTCCGCTGACCGACGGCGACGTGCCCGTGCATGCCGTCGTGACGGACGAGCGCACATTCAATCGTGCTTGAAACCCAATCAATGTACCGGATCGCCAAGGACCATTTTGCGATCGAGGTACTCGGCGATCGTGAGCCTATCCGCGTCGTTGATTGCGACGAACCGTATTGCCGTGAGTCGATCTTGACTCCACACGGGGCGGCCTCGCAATCGTATCGGACGACCTCGTCCCACGTTCAGCTCGAACGCCGTCACCAGAGGCAGGTCGCGTCCCAAGAGGCTACGCGACCGCTCGAACACGAGTCCCCCCACGGACAAATCGACCGCTCGGCACACGTGGCGGAAGCCATCCACGAAAGCCGTCAAGCCGTAATCGCAGACCGTCCGAGGTCCGGAGCGTCGTTCCATGATGAAAGCCGCTTCTCTTGGAGCCGTTCCTTTGCGAATGCTCCAGACCTTTCATGTTCCTGCAAACGTCCAGGGTGGGCCAAGTTTTGCGCATCCCCGAACGGCTCGGCGCGATGTACACTGTGGCCTGTTCGAGGAGGACCTGGGCATGCCGACGTGCCGTGAATGCAAGAACGAAGTGGATGAGCTGAAGACCGTCAACGTGGGCGGCAAGCGCAAGAAGATGTGCGAGGACTGCGCCGATCGTGCGGAGCAAGAGAGCGCCGTCGCGGAGGAAAGCGAGTCGGTGGTGCAAGGCATGATGGGCTTCAAAGGGCGACGTTGACGTAGAACTTGGCCCACTGCCGCGGGTCGTGCTTGGCGCGATCGTTTGGAGCACGAACGATCAGCGTGTGTTCTTTGGTGGTCAAAGGAATCTCGATCGCGCTTGGGAGTTGGCAGCGCGAGGCGCCTGGGGCGTGTATGACGAGTCGTGTGCCCGCGTGTCGAGGCAGATCGAGCACGCTGACGAGGGGCACGGAGGCCATCGTCTAAACAAGAAAACCTTGTCATTTCAAGGCGATGGGCGTGCACGGCATGCCAACGGCGGTTAGCGTCTAAAAGAGAATTACGCCCAGAACGGCACGTAGTTTCGGTAACGCAACGACTTTTGATCGGGGCGCCGCCGATCCGTAGCCTGCTGCCGGGCCTGCCAAGCGCGGGTGCTCGCGCGACAAGCTCCCGTGCACCTCGCGACCACCAACGGCGCTCGTACCAACCGTGACCATCGGTCACCTCGACCATTGCCCGCGGTCCATCCGACGGCCCCTCGTGCTCGCTGAACCTCGTGTCGCGGTCTTCCCGACCGCCGCCTCTTATTGCGATGACCGCCGCAGCTTATCCCGATGACCGCCCGCTCTTCTCGCGAGAGCCTTCTGTCTACTCGAACGAGCCATCGCGCTGTGTGCGCCGAGCCTTCGGTGTGCTCCAACGAGCGCTGTCTCGATGTCGCGTACGTCGTCGTCGCGCATTGGGATACGATTGCATAGGGTTGTTGGCAGTGGTCGTGGGGATGGCTCAATCCTCGGGCTCTTTGAGCTTGCCCAAGAACTCTTCCAAGCTGTTCGCCACCAGAAACACGTTGCTGTAGTCCTGACGGGACAAGCCATTCTCATCGAGCTCGTCTTCGTGATCCCAAAAGTAGATCTTGCCCCGGCGCTTTCCTTTCCAGCCGAGGCAGATTGCATTCCCAAATACATCCGCTGCTATTGGTAGTAGATCTGCGGGAATACGGTCTTGATATGCTTCACACTCCTCGTCCAGCTTGTAGTACTCGCCCCAATGAATGCCGTGAAAATGGTGTATGACGCTTCCATCGTGTGCCCATCCTGGAACGTCGAATGTATCCGGAACCGGCCTGCCACCGTTGGACTTGAGCAGAAATCGCTTGTATTCTTGCGGCAACGCGATGCCTCGACGTTTTTCGAATTGCTCAATCTCATCTTTGGACGTAGCACCAAATGGGTTGTCGACCTTCATTCGCATCGTTCGCTCTTTCATTTTGCTTTTGCCATACCACCGGTGTGGTAGAAGTCCCTGTGGACAGTTTGTTCGATTAATTGCATGGTTTTACCATCTTGATGATGGTGCCACGTGTATCCCAGTGGGGTTTCTGCCAGCTTTGCAGCCTCGTTTGCACGCTTGAAGTCCTTCGGATAGTTCCCCGTAAACTCAATCTGCACGTCCTTCACCCGCGGGTGCCTGTACGCCGTAAAGTCCGGATACCCATGCTTGTCGTAGGTGACTGCCACCCCATCTTTTCGCGTGAACGTCCTTGTTCCATCCGCATTCTCTTTAATCGTACCGCCCTTCTTCGTCCACTTTTCCGGGTCCGGCTGGTGCGGCTTTCGCGCCTTCACCGGGTTTGGCAAAGGTTGCCGCGGTCGCGTCGTCGTCCTCGTGCCTGACGCGCTCGTCGTGGTCGTCGTCGTTGGCTCGCGCGCCCCCCTGACCCGCGTCGTCGTCGTGGTCTTGGTCGGCGTCGGCTTCGGCGCCGGTTTGGCAATCGGTAACGGTTTTGGCTTTGGAGGCGGCGGTTTTGGCGCGACCGGTTTCGGCGGAGGCGGCGGCGCGATGGGTATCACGGTCGCCTGCGTGTCGTCGCGCTTGAAAAGCAATTCCAGCGTGAGCTGCTCGGCGCCATGGCAAAACGTGGCCCCACCATTGGCCACGAGCGTAATGCTGCCCAAACAAATCAGCGCGCCAGGTGCAGCGCCTCCACCGGTGGCGCTCATCCCCGTGCCGGCCGCTACGCCACCGATTCCCACGAAGAATTGGCCGCCGCCCACCACGATTTCGCCCAGCGCTTTGCCAATGCGAGCGTCACGCGTGCCTTGCGGCAACATGCGCGTTTCAATGAGCACATCCGAGCCCATGGCACCGCCAGGTAGCGCTCCAACCGCTACGCCCGAAACGAAGCCGCCCACTTTTTGCACGTTCGGCTGCGCTACGATTTTAGGATCGCGCCACCATTTGTAGGGTTTGCCATCGGCATCCTTGGGCAATGCTTTTCACGGACGGCGCCCTCGAAAGCCCGAATCGACAATTCACGCAGAATCGTCTTCTGCAGCGGCGACATGAAGGGTCTCGGGGTTAGGCCCGTCTCGGGGTCGATGACGATCGGTCTCGGCGCGGTCTCACGCGGAGCCGGTTTCGAGACCGGGGCTACGCATCAGAAGTCCTCACGCTACCGCCGGCTTGCCGGAATAGCGTCGACACGTCAATCTCGATTTTCGGCAGCGATTGCGGGGCACCGTCACCAGATTTTCGAGTAACGACAGGTGATTGCACGGAAAGCCAAGTCGACCGTCGATGCCGGAGCATAGGGATGATATTCGTAAATCCAGTCCGCTATCTGGGCGAATTCGAGCAACCGCTCGGGCTCGCGATCCGTCACCGTTTCGCCCGTATCCGTATCGACCGCCCAATATTGAACACCATCGGGAATATCCGGTGTCCGGCGACAGACGTAGGTATATTTTGCTTGGCTTTGGGACTTCAGACGCCACGGCGTGATTTCAATCGCGCAACCCGATAGCGACGTCACGCTCGCAAGGCATAGCAACAGGAAAATGAAATGAATGCACCGCCCCATACATCGATGCCAACAGGCCACGCACCGGAGAGCAAGCATTCCATGCGTCGGAGACCTGCTCAACATGGGTAGCATGCCACGTCGCCTCCCCCTTGCTGTAGCTTCTTCGTACCCAGCGCCGGGCACGTTTTCCTGGCAGATACGTTCGACAGCACGGCGGTGTGCGGCGTGAAACTGACGACCTGAGAGCGCCTCTGGGCCCACGTCGTGCACCCACCGCGCGTTTTGCACTTGCCGCACGCCACCGAATCGCCGCATCATGCGTAGCTGCGCCTCGGAGATCGCGGCGCAGTTGCGGCGAGGTGTACGCTTTGCTTGCGGTGAGCGGGGTCCAATATCAATGGGAACGTGGGCGGCCCGGTTCAGGGGCGCTGCGCCTACGCGGAGCCCGCCGCGCCGAGGGATCCCGGTGAATACGACCCTCGCCGCGCAAACACCCGAGGCGACGAGCGACGATCCGATCACGCGCCAGGCACACGCCCGCGTCGGGCTCGTGCTGCGCGGCAAGTGGCGCATCGACCAGCTCCTCGGCGTCGGCGGCATGGCCGCCGTCTACGCAGGCCAGCACCGCAACGGCAAACGCGGCGCCATCAAAATGCTCCACCTCGAGCTGTCGACGGACACCGAAGCTCGCGCGCGCTTCCTGCACGAAGGCTACATGGCAAACCAGGTCGACCACCCCGGCGCCGTCAGCATTCTCGACGACGACGTGGCCGAAGACGGCTCGGTGTTCCTCGTCATGGAGCTGCTCGAAGGCCAAAGCGTCGCAGCGCTCGCTGAATCGCGACCCAACGGGCAGCTCGGCCTGGGCGAAACGCTGCGCATCGCAGATCAACTCCTCGACGTGCTCGTGGTCGCTCACGCAAAGGGCCTCGTGCACCGAGACCTCAAGCCCGATAACCTCTTTCTAACGAAAGACGGCACCCTGAAAGTGCTCGATTTCGGGCTCGCGCGGGTCCGCGAGACGCCCGGTGCGGTGAAGTTGACCAAGACCGGCATGATGATGGGCACGCCGGCGTTCATGCCGCCCGAGCAAGCACTGGGCGAATGGAGCCGCGTCGATGCACGCTCGGACCTCTGGGCCGTGGGCGCGTCGATGTTCGCGCTGCTGACCGGCCGGATGGTCCACGATGCACCAACGCTCAACCAGCTCCTGCTCAAGGCGATGACCGCACCCGCGCCGCCAATCCGCAGCCTGCTGCCGGGCCTGCCAGCGGACGTGGCGGACGTGGTGGACCGCGCGCTCGCGTTCGATCCGAATGACCGCTGGCCCAGCGCGGGCGCAATGCAAAGGGCCGTGCGCGACGCGCTGGCATCGGTCGCCGCGCGGGGCGAGCAGCATCAGGTCGTCGCAACGGCAAACTCGTCGGTCGAGCTTGGAAGCGCCAAGACGGTCCTGGCCGGCGCGCAGCCAACGCGCGGCAAACTGCCGCTCGGCGCGCTGTTCGGCGCCGCACTGTTGCTCTGCGCGCTCGCAGGGACCGGCTTCATGATGCTGCGCACGACCCGACCGGCATCTACACCTCCACCGGCGCCTCCGCCCCCACCCGCGGCGACCGCCCCTCAGATCCTGCCGACCACCGCGACGGCCACGACGGCGGAGCCCCCCACGCCTTCGGCCTTGCCGGCGGCGACGGCCGTCGATGTGCGACCCAACGCCGAGCCCACCGCGACGGCATCGGCATCGGCGCAGGCGCGTCCGGCACCGGCAAACACGGGCACATCGGCCACCGAAGAAGCCCCGGCTCAAGGTGAAGCAGGGCCCGACAGGTGGGAGCGCGGCTGCCATCGCCGTGGTCACCCTCGCGGCGACGCCCACCGCTGGTGCGCAGGACGCAAAGGCGCGCGCGCAGCAGCTCTTTCAGCAGGGCGTCGAGGCCATGGACAAGGGTGACTCGGCGACGGGCTGCGCCAAGCTGCGCGAGAGCCTCGAATTGTTCGCGGTGCCGAATACGCTGTTCCTCGTCGCGCAGTGCGACGA
This sequence comes from Polyangiaceae bacterium, assembly GCA_016715885.1. Classification (NCBI taxonomy): domain Bacteria; kingdom Pseudomonadati; phylum Myxococcota; order Polyangiales; family Polyangiaceae; species Polyangiaceae bacterium. The sequence goes on along the minus strand of JADJXL010000018.1, from coordinate 37,078 downwards.
GCAGGACGGCAAGCTCGGGACGGCGCTGGCTCATTGGCAGCGCGGCCTCGTGCTCGTCGACGCCAAGGACAAGCGTGCACCGATTGCCAAGGAGCGCATCGCGGCGCTCGAACCCAAGGTGCCGCGGCTGAACATCGTCATGCCGCGCAACCAGGCATCGACGACCGTGCTCCTCGACGGCCACCAGCTCGCCCCAACTGCGCTCGAAGCTCCGATGCCCGTCGATCCGGGCAAACACACGCTCGTGTTCCGCGCCCCCGGCCGGCAAGACCGTTCGCACGAACTCGAGCTGGCGCCGGGCGAGCGCACCGAAGTGGTCGCGACCGCCGGCCCGCCCGTCGAGGTCACACCTCCGGATGGAAACGGTGCGAACGGCTCGGGCGGCGCGGGTGGTTCGGGCAATGCGAGCGGCGCGGGCAATGCGAATGGTTCGGGCAATGCGAATGGTTCGGGCCTACGCACCGGCGGGTTTGTCGCGCTCGGCATTGGTGGCGCCGCGCTCCTTGCTGCGGGCATCACGGGTGGAATGGTGCTCGGGCGCCGATCCGACGCGCTCGAGGCGTGCACCGAGGTCGGTGGCGTGCCGACGTGTCCGGCGTCCTACGAGGATCAGCTTGCCAAGGACAAGACGCTCGTCGTCGGCAACACCGTCGCGTGGGGCGTCGGCATCGCAGGCGCCGCGACGGGTGCGGTGCTCCTGCTGCTATCGACCCGCGGTAGTGCCAAGCAAAGCGGCCTCACGCCCGTGCCGCTCGTCATTGCGGGAGGCGCTGGCATCGGTCTGGTAGGAGAGCTGTGATGCGAATACACTTCCTTTCCTTGGTCGCCTGCGTCGCGCTTCCCGTTTTCGGGGGCTGCATCCTCGTGTACGACCCTGACGACTTCCAGATCGCCGATGAAAGCACGGGCGGCACTGGCGGCGACGGCACGGGCAGTGGCATCGGTGGCGCCGGTGGTGGTGGCGCCGGTGGTGGTGGCGGTGGCGGTGGCGGTGGCGGTGGCGGTGGGATGATGTGCGTGCCGGTGGGCGCTGGCAACCCGGTCGAGGGATTGGTGGACGGTGAATGGAAGTGGGTCGACGTGCCGGAAGCCAAGTGCCGCGACGGTTCGGAGACGGGCTTCGGTATCCGTACCAAGCAGGGTTCGAAAAACCTCGTCATCTTCTTCGATGGTCTCGGGTCCTGCTTCAACGGTTTGTCGTGCAACGACCCGGAAGCCAGCAAACCCCCGTTCGGCCAGCCAGAGTTCGACCAAAGGACGTTCGAATTCGGCAACGTTGGCATCTTCAACCCGACGAACACGGAAAACCCGGTCAAGGACTGGAACGTCGTCTACATCCCCTATTGCACCGGCGACGTGCACGCCGGTAGCAATGAAGACGGCGACGTCCCCAACGGCCCGCAGAACCAGAAGTTCGTTGGATACGCCAACGTCGGTCACTACATGAAGCGCATCGTCCCGACCTTCCCCGGCATGGAGAAGGTGCTCGTCACCGGCATCAGCGCGGGGGGCTTTGGCGCCTTCTTCAATTACGACCGCATCGCACGCGACTTCTGCCCCGCGTCCGTCATCCTGATCGACGACTCGGGCCCTCCCATGTCCGACACGTACCTCGCGCCCTGCCTCCAGGACCGCATGCGCATGCTCTGGGGGCTGAACGCCAACCTCCCCGTGGATTGCCCGGGCGCCAACACCAGTATCGTCGAACTGGTCAAGTGCCTCGGTACCAAGTACGCAAACGGTCGTCTTGGCATCATCGCCTCGAACGAGGATGCCAGGAACAGGGTTTTTTACGGCTTCGGACAGAACACCTGCGCACTCCTCGACTCCACCATGCCGAGCCAGATGACTGCAGCCATGTATTCCACGGGGCTTTTGGCACTCCGAGACAACTACATGATGTCCCCGTCCCCTTGGGGCAGCTTCTTCGTGAACAGCACCGAGCACGTCTTCCTGGCGGATACGTTCTACAGCACGGCTGTCGGACCCAAGACACTGACGAGCTGGATGAAAGACATGGTGAACGGTGGGCCCATCGAGCACGTTGGGCCCTGAAGCGCTCGCTCGCGCAACGCCTCGTTGAAACGTCTTGACGTGAAGAAACGCGTATGCCTTGGGCAGCCCATCACGCGCGCAAGCTCGCGAGCGTGCCAGGACAATCGCGGCTGGATTTCCTACGCGCCGACAAACCTGTTCGGGTCAAACCTTGGGACACCCGCCAATGTCACTCGATCCGATTCCACAGGCCGCCTTCGGTGCCGCAATCGAGCTGCGTATCGTCCTTCTCGAGCGTGCAGTCGTAGTCCGTGTCGGGGATCATGTCGCACCCATCGGCTCCCTGCCACTGCACCTCGACCGCGTACTCGCGATCGCGCTTGATTTCGGCCACGATCTTCCCCGTGCATTCGATGACGGCTCCAATGCCCTGGATCTGAAAGTCACCCTCGCCTTGAAGCTTGTCGCCCTCGTCCGTGAGCACGAATTCACTGCGTTGACCATTGGAGGCCTTCTCGTCGGCCTCCCAGGTTCCCACTGCAGGGTCCGAGCACGCGACCATCAGGAGCGACGACACCGACAGCATCCCCACCTGCCACTGCAAGCCTTTCATCGACGAACCTCCTCGAAAGTGCATTAGGAACGATAAACCGATTGCACAGGAAGAATAAACCGCCTTTTTCGAATTCGACCTCGCCACCGATCCGCTATCGACCATCGCGCGCACTTCGCAAACCGCCCGTCCCTTTTTCCACAATTCTCTTGCCCGTCCGTGCGCTTTCCATGTACGGTCGGTCGCATGGCCACACACCTTCGAGACTCCACATCGATGCAGGACGCTGGCGACGTGTGCTCAGCCATCGCCAGCGGCTTGGATAGTGATTCCGAAGCAAAACACCTCGCTCCCTTATGGGATGCCCTCACCGCCAAGGCCGACGAGCTTGCCGCGGCGCGGCGTGCGGCGGAACGAGCGCTCGGCCGCGCGCGCGCAAAAGTCACCGTCATGGATTCCATTTGGGACCCCGAAACCGCAGCCTTTGGCCGTGACGTCGTCGATCAAAGCGGCGGAAAGCGTGACCAAGCCCCTTATACGCGGTTTTTCAAGAACGCGAGCCCTTCGGCCACGCAAGACTTCGGCGTCGACCGCGAAGTGCAGCAAGGCAAAGATTGGCTCGCCGAGCTTGCGCGCAATCCCAACGAACCGCTCGCGACGAAATGGACGCCGCGCCTATCGGTCGCAACGGAAAACCTCGAATCGGCCGCGGGTGCTCGACGCAATGCCGTCCGAGCCGTCGCATTGCAAGACACCGCCGAGGAACTGTTCATTGCCGACATCAATCGAGAAATCGACATTCTCGAAGGCGAACTGTTAACATTGTTTCCCGGTCAACCCAAACGCGTCGCCGCGTTCCTCGAACCCACCAAACCTCGGCACAAGCGCTTCCGCCGCAAAGGCGACTCGAGCGGCGAAGAAGACTGATTTCTCGAGGCGCAAACGTCACTCCCCGCCTGGATCGACGTCTGCGCCCGAGGCGCAAAGCGCACTCCCCGTCTGGATCCGCATCTGCGCCTGAGGCGCAACGCAACGTGCACTCCCCGTCTGGATCCGCCTCTGCGCCTCACGCGCGCGGCGCACTCCCCGTCTGGATCGACGTCTGCGCCTCACGCGCGCGGGTCACTCGACGTGCCAAGTGACCTCGGCGCGAGCGCTCATGCGGTGAATGCCGCGTCTTGCGCGTGAACCACGTCGTCCGGGCCACCGACCTCCGGGCCTCGATGCCCCTTGCGTCTTTGCGTTTTGCCCTCTAGCATCGCGCGCCCCACGTCCAGGCTGAACAGGACCCGCGATGACGAACGATGCAACGAAGAAGCGAGGGCGCCCGGCGAAAGCCGCTCCTTCCGCCGACAAGCCCGCCGGGCAAAGCGCCGAAACGTCCGGCGCGACGCTCGGCTTCGAGGCGAAGCTTTGGCAAGCGGCCGACAAGCTCCGCAACAACATGGATGCGGCCGAATACAAACACGTGGTCCTCGGCCTCATTTTCTTGAAGTACATATCGGACGCGTTCGAAGAGAAACACGCGGCGCTTTTGGCCGACAAGAAATCCGGCGCGGATGCCGAAGACCCGGACGAATACCGCGCCGACAACATCTTTTGGGTGCCCAAAGAAGCGCGCTGGTCGCATCTGCAAGCCAATGCCAAGCAGCCCACGATTGGAAAGCTCGTCGACGACGCGATGCTGGCCATCGAGCGGGACAATACGAAGCTGAAGGGGGTTTTGCCGAAAGAATTTGCCCGCCCGGGGCTCGACAAGCACCGCCTGGGTGAGCTCATCGATTTGATTGGCACGATTGGGCTTGGCGACAAACAGAACCGCTCGCGGGACGTGCTGGGGCGCGTGTATGAATATTTTCTGACGCGTTTCGCGGCGGCGGAGGGCAAAAACGGGGGGCAATTTTATACGCCTCAATGCGTCGTGCGGCTGCTCGTGGAAATGCTGGCGCCGTACAAGGGGCGGGTCTTCGATCCGTGTTGTGGATCGGGCGGCATGTTCGTATCGAGCGAAAAGTTCGTGGAGGCGCATGGCGGGCGCATTGGGGACGTGGCCATTTACGGGCAGGAGTCGAATCACACGACGTGGCGGCTGGCGATGCTGAACTTGGCGATTCGCGGCATCGACGCGAAGATTTTGCAGGGCGACAGTTTTCACGGTGATGCGCACAAGGACCTGAAGGCCGATTACGTGCTGGCGAATCCGCCCTTCAATGACAGCGATTGGGGCGGGCAGCGGCTGCGGGAGGACATGCGCTGGAAGTATGGCGTGCCGCCCGTGGGGAATGCGAACTTCGCGTGGGTGCAGCACTTTTTGCATCACCTTTCGCCGGCGGGCATTGCGGGGTTCGTTTTGGCGAATGGGAGCATGTCGTCGCAGCAATCGGGGGAGGGTGAAATCCGCAAGGCGATGGTGGAGGCGGATTTGGTGGATTGCATGGTGGCGCTGCCGGGGCAGCTCTTTTATTCGACGCAGATCCCGGTGTGTTTGTGGTTTTTGGCGCGTGACAAGAAGAATGGTCTCGGTGGGCGGGGCAAGCGGATGCGCAATCGGCGGCACGAGACGCTGTTCATCGATGCGCGGAAGATGGGGACGCTGATCGACCGGGTGCATCGGGAGCTGAGCGAGGAGGACATTGCGAGAATTGCGCGGACGTACCACGTGTGGCGAGGGGATGAAGTGGGCACGTACGAGGACGTGGCGGGGTTTTGTCGCAGCGCGCGGACGGAGGAGATTGCATCGCATCAGTATGTGCTGACGCCGGGGCGGTACGTGGGTGCGGAAGAGGTGGAGGAGGACGGGGAGCCATTCGATGAAAAAATGGCGCGGCTGGTGGGGAAGCTGGAGGCGCAATTCGCAGAAGGGGCGAAGCTGGAGAAGGTGATCCGGAAGAATTTGAGGGGGTTGGGGTATGGGTGAGTGGCGGGAGGTTCAGCTTGGAGAGGTTGCAGATCTCCTCACGGGCTTTCCATTCAAGAGCCAATACTATTCGGACGATCCCGCTGATCCCCGACTCATTGGTGGCGATAATATCGTTCAGGGATCTCTCCGGTGGGATAATGTTCGGCGGTGGCCGCACTCCATGACAAGTGATCTAGAGCGATATTGGCTAGCACCTGGGGATGTGGTACTCGCGATGGATCGCCCATGGATTGAAGCAGGTTTGAAGCGCGCAGCAATCGTGCGCGAAGACCTCCCGGCGCTGCTTGTTCAGCGTACTGCGCGGCTTCGGGGCAGTTCGACCCTCGACAACACCTTTCTTCGCTACGTCATCGGGAGTCATGAATTTGTTCAATACATCCTCGGAGTGCAAACAGGGACTGCTGTTCCGCATATCAGTCCTGCGCAGATTCGCGCATTTCGATTCTTATTGCCTCCACTCTCTCGGCAGCGCGCCATTGCGCACATCCTCGGCGCGCTGGACGACAAGATCGAGCTGAACCGGCGGATGAACGAAACGCTGGAGGCGATGGCGCGGGCGCTGTTCAAGTCGTGGTTCGTGGATTTCGATCCGGTTCGAGCGAAAGCGGCGGGACGCGCTCCGAGCGGGATGGATGCGGAGACCGCAAAGCTATTCCCGAGCGAATTCGTGCAGTCGGACATGGGGGAGATACCGAGGGGGTGGAGGGTTGGAACGGTAGGTGAATTCGTGGAGCTTCAACGCGGCGCGATTCGACAGGCAAGCAGCGCCAAAGGCAGCGATCCGGTCCAGTCTTTCTAGGTCTTGCAAAAATTCAGCGGAATCGCGGAATCCGTGACGACAGACGTCGTCACATATGGGGTGAATCTCCAGAGAAGTCCTTCCTGCGGTCCCGGCGACATCTTTTCGTATGGGCGCTCAAAGACGTTACGCAGTCTGCAGATCTTTGGGTGCCGTGGCTTGCCCTGCACTGAAAAGAGGCGATTCATCCACGACCCGGTAAGCACGACAATCGCTGATTCTTTATCGCAGAGGTCCTGTACCGCTCCGCTCACGCAGTTCCATCGGGCATTGCCAGCAGCATTCGACTGGAACAACGAATTTGGGTCTTAGCCGAGAGGATTTCTTGTCCTATCCGATCATGGTGGCGCCGCGCGATCTCCTCACCACTTTCAATGGCATGATTCGCGCGCTCGAATCTCGCGTAGAAGTGCTGGTATCCGAGAACATTACCCTCGCCGCCCTTCGCGACACCCTTTTGCCCCGGCTTCTTTCGGGCGAGCTGTCCGTGGCGCAGGCGGAAGCGTTTGCCGAAGGGAATGGATACAGCTCGACGCGACCCGACTCGGGATGAATCAATCCTCGAACTTCGTGAGCTTTCCCAAGAATTCTTCGAGGCTGTTTGCCAGCAGAAACACGTTGCTGTAGTCCTGGCGGGACAAGCCATTCTCATGGCAGCTCATCGGGCTTGGGCTCGCGGAGCTTACTGAGAAACTCGTTGAAGTTTGCGGCAACGCGGTACGGCGTTGGGGGGCTGTCGGCAGCGTCGAAATAGTAAACCCGGCCATAACCATCATCGGCAAGGAGGAGCATGAATGTGTTGGCGCCCGAGTCTCCTGCGATGGGTAACAATTTGTTCTCCTTGCACCAATCAATGATGTCTAGGTTCCACAGTATGTTTTCGGATTCGATGGCACGGTCGATGCCAAAAAACACGCTTACATCCGTTCTTCGAAAGTGTGCTCCTTCGATGTCGATCGTATCCGGCATTGGTCGCCCCCCATTGGTCGAGCATAGGAACGCGCGATATGTGGCGGGGAGCGCGCAACCAATCGCGTCTTCGACGGCGGCTATGTCCGCTGGTGCCAGTGCTCTGCCCGGCTTTCTCATCTCGATCATGGCAGTATTACCCTCGTCCCAGCATGGCCCCCCGTGTGCCCTGTTGCTCTGTGAATAGCTTCAGGAACGAGTTGCATGGTCGTTCCATCCTGATGGTGATGCCAAGTATATCCATCGGGCCTCTGCTTCAACCCTGCCGCCTCGTTCGCCGCTCGAAAATCCTTCTGCCGATCCGCAGAAAATTTGACCTTGACTTCTTTTTTGACGACCCCCGCTGCCCTGAAATCGGGGTACCCATCCTTGTCGAACGGCACCTTCGTTTTGGGATGGACTTTCCCGGCAAGGTGTGCATTGCGAATGACTGGTTGTCCACCAGGCGCCCCCTTCACCCACGTCGTCGTCCTCGTGCCTGACGGACTCGTCGTGGTCGTCGTCGTTGGCTCGCGCGCCCCCTTGACCCGCGTCGTCGTCGTGGTCTTGGTCGGCGTCGGCTTCGGCGCCGGTTTGGCAATCGGTAACGGCTTTGGCTTTGGAGGCGGCGGTTTTGGCGCGACCGGTTTTGGCGGCGGCGGCGCGATGGGTATCACCGTCGTCGGCGTGTCGTCGCGCTTGAAAAGCAATTCCAGCGTGAGCTGCTCGGCGCCATGGCAAAACGTGGCCCCACCATTGGCCACGAGCGTAATGCTGCCCAAAACAATGATCGCTCCGGGGGGAGCTCCGCCACCGGTGCCGCTCATCCCGGTGCCGGCCACGACACCACCGATGCCCACGATGAATTGGCCGCCGCCCACCGCCATTTCGCCCAGCGCTTTGCCAATTCGTGCGTCGCGACTGCCTTGCGGCAACATACGCGTCTCCACGAGCACATCCGAGCCAATGGCACCACCAGGTACCACGCCAACCGCGACGCCCGAGACGAAGCCGCCTACGCGTTGCACGTTCGGCTGCGCTATGATTTTAGGATCCCGCCACCATTTGTAGGGTTTGCCGTCAGCCCCCTTGGGCAAATCCTTTTCCCGGACGGCGCCGCCCTCGAAAAACACCCGAATCCCCAACTCATGCAGAATCGTCTTCTGCAGCGGCGACAAGAAGTCCCGAGGTTTACCCGTCTCGGGGTCGATCACGATCGGCCTCGGCGTCGTCAGAAGCTGCCCCATGTGCTCACGCACGCCCTGCATCGATGCCGTCTCGGGCGGTGGCAACGCACAACCGTCCGCGAGCACCTCCGCCATGGCCTGCCGAAATGCATACGGCACATCAATCTCGTTTTTCGGCAGCGACTTGCGCGGCGGCACCGTCACCCACATTCCCGAATCACACGTCAGGTGATTGTACGGAAAAACAAAATGATCGACCGTCGATGCCGGAGCATGTGGATGATATTCGTAAATCCAGTCCGCTACCTTGGCGAATTCGAGCAACCGCTCGGGCTCGCGGTCCGTCACCGTTTCGCCCGTCGCCGTATTGGCCGCCCAATATTGCACACCCTCGGGAACGTCCGGCGTCCTTCGACAAACGTACGTGTATTTCGCTTGGCTTTGCGCCTTCAGGCGCCACTCGGTGACTTCAACCGCGCAACCCGATAGCGACGTCGCGATCGAAAGGCACAGCAACATCAATGTGAATTGAATCCATCGCCCCATGCTTCGATGGGAACAGGCCACGTACCGCAGGTCGAGCATTCAGGGCGTCGGGATCGTGCTCGACACGGGTAGCTGCACATGCTGCCCACCTGCTGTTTTTGCCGCCTCTTCGCGCGAAAGCTCGCCGTCTACTCGGGCGAGCGCTCGCGCTATGTGCGATGAGCCTTCGGAGTGCTCGCGTCAGTGTGCAACTGGTTTTCACGGTGCGGCAACGGCTTCGTGGAGCAACTTGAATTGCTTTGCGAGGGCGGGATTGGGCTCGGATGCGGCGAGCTTGGCAATTCTTTGTCTCGCCTCGGCTTGTCGCTCAGGCGTTATGCGTTCGATGAGCGGCGGTAAGACATGAATGAGCTCCCCAGCGTGCCATATACACGTGGGTACGGAATTCTCTTCGCACAATTCAATGAGCAGCACCGTTGCACGGACCATGTTTGGGGTTCCATCCTGCAGCTCGTCCAAGAGAAGCGCCGGACTTGGATTGCGCGCGGTTTTCTTCAGTAAGTCTTTGGGCAATTCATCGACGAGGTTCCACATTGCGATCACAGAATGCGAATCCTTCACGGAAAGCTCGAGTATTTCCCGCTGGAGTGCCCGGTTTGCGGAGAACGCTCTGGCATACACGGCCAACACGGACAGCATGCTCTCGTGAATGGCCATGAGACTCGCTCGCCGCAGATCCCAATCGATGTTTCGGTTCGCATAGACGAGCAAGTCTTCCCTCGACACGATGCGACGAAACACCGGCCCCGACTGTTTGCTGTTCAAACGTGGCAAATGTGCTGGGTTTTCCTCCGCGATCGCGACGAGCGCCGCCGCAGCGAGCTGGTAATCAATCGCGGTCCAGGGGTTTTGGATCGAGGGCATGCCACGGGCTTCGTATTCGGCGGGGGATAACGTGGGATCGCTATCCGCTTCTGCAGTGGCTGGCTCGCTCGGACGATCGACGGCGCTTTCGCTTGCAATGGCCGCCTTGGTCGAAGACGCAGCGGGGACTTCTGTCCGCGCGGCACTTCCACCGCAAGCAGCCAGGCCGAGAGAGAGGGCGACCAGGGAGACTCGTGCGCAGACGCGTGTCATGGCGGGCATCCGAGCACAAGGTGCACCGCGCGTCAATATTTCGTTTTACGGGACGATGGTTTTACCGAGGCTCCTTGGGCCGGCCCTCAGTTTGCCGCGCGCTGGTCGTCGGGTCCGTCGTGCCAGTCGGGTGGGCTCACGCCGTCGACCGACCATCGGTAGTACGGATCCCAAAACAACTCTTCTACCCGCGTGAGGTTCATGTTCGTCAGGCCGTGGTCATCACGCAGTTTTCTGACGCGATCGGTGACGACAATATCGCCTGACAAGCCCCATGGGCGGAAAATGTCTTCGCCCGTCCATGACTTCTCATCGATGGCGAACCCGCGGATGCTCAAGAGGAGACCACCGTATTTGCACTTGTTGCACTGGATAAGCTCCTCATGTTCGAGGCGGCTTCGTTCCAGATCCACTTGTGTACCAAACAATTGCGGCGCGACGTGGAAGTACGTGGCCGGTTTTTTTCCGAGGCGTGCCGGACGGATGCGGATGCGCTCGAGGGGCGAGAACACGAGCCCTCGAAGGTTCGCGCTTTCCCAAGCCTGCCGGAATCGGTCGGAGACGAGTAGGTTGTCCCCGGGGCCAAACGCGACATCACCAAGCTCCTTCCCATATGCCACGAGCTCGGCGCGGAAGGGTGGCAGCGTTGGGATCATTCCGACATATCCACCACACGCAGGACAGATTGGCGCCTCTCCCTCCTGCACAGGCTTCATCTCGTTGTACCGCGTTTCGTGGGGTGCTCCCACTTGCACTTTCAACACATAAAACTGCATCTTTCGCCCCATCAGAATCCGTTGGGAAAACGCGAACTGAGCTCCTTCTCCGTTCGGTAGAGGTTGCGGAGCCACGCCTCGAACTGTGCTGGGGTAGCTCGTCGCTCGAGCTTCAGCCAATCGATCACCCTGTCCTCCATCTGCCGATGCCACTTCTGGTACCCGCGGTGCGCTTGTTTGTCGAGTGCCTGCGTGACAAACCGGTCGTCGCGGTGCTTGTATACGTTCTTCAGATTTGGGTGCTTCTCGAGCTGAACGTGAATCCTCTTCGAGATGGCATGATGCATCTCGCCGGTGCACTTGACCCACGACGTCGTGTTCGGCCCGGTTTTGGTACCCCCCGGTCGCTTCTTCGGCGGTGTGGTCGTCGGTCCCGGCTTGCCCGCGGGAGCCGTGGTGGTAGGTTGCCCGGCCTTCGCCACTGGCGCTTGCGCCGGTTTCGCCGCGACTAGCGGCGGTGCAGCCGCTGGCTTCGGCGGCGCTTGCGTGGCCGGTTTCGGCTTGGGCTCCAGAAGCTTGACCTGTGACGGCGGAGGGGGAGCGTCCGGTGGAGCGCCTTCACTCAGCAATTGCCCAGCATTGCGCACGCCATTGGCAAGCGTCGCGCAGCCATTTGTGGCAATGGCAAACGACCCCGCGGCGATGGGCACGCCCACAATGGCCCCACCACCCGTGCTGCTCATTCCGGCACCAGCGCCCATTCCTGCACAACCGAGGGCGATCTGTCCGGTGCCTACGACAATCTCTCCACACGCACGCCCCACCTGCGCCCAATACGTGCCTTTCGGAAGCAGGCGCAGTTGAATCGCGACCTCGGCACCGGCCGAACCGAACGGCACGGCGCCACTCGCGCCACCAGAAACCAACCCACCGCCAAATTGCACGCGAGGATCTTCCAATGACAACGCGTCGTCCTGCGCGACCGGCTTTTGCACCACGAGCTTCGGCAATGGCAATATCTCGCGCGGCTGCGGCGGAATCACCTGCGGCTCCGCCAATTGCTCACCCGCCCACCTCAGAGCAGCAATGAGCAATTTTGTTTCAAGTTGCTGCAGTGGATCCCGATACGTTTGCCCCACATGTCGAGGATCCGGGCGGGCATTGTCTCGACACGACTGCGCCAAGATCGCCGCAAGCGTTGCTCGCAGCTCGGCCGGCATGAGCTCCGCGTCACGCTTGCACCGCGCTTTCCGATCCGCGCAATTCACCGCGAAATGCGAAAGCGACGGCCGTGGCAATGGCGATGCGTCCTTTGCATCCGGGAGCACGCGCGCTTGCTCGTCCTTCGGCAGCAACCGCTCGCTGCCGGGCAACACCGACGGCGCTCTCCGCGGCTGCTCCGGCCTTGCAGCAGGCTTTTGCGCTGAACGCGTTATCGGCTTGGGCAACGGTTTCGGACCATTCACCTTGCTCGGAGCCGGCTGCGGCTTCGGCGTAACCTTCTTCGGCGGTGGCGGCGGAGGTGGCGGTGGCGGTGGCGGAGGTGGCGGATCCGCGGCCGGTGGCGGCTGAACCGCGGGCGCAGGTACACAGCGCCGCGCGTCCTTGCGAATATCCTCGGGAAACCTGTCGAGGCTATCGGCGCCAAGCTTGGGATTGTGCTTGTAAACGACATAATGATCGACCGCCGAGTCCCAAGCCGAATTCGGGCCGGTCAACCTCCACCGATTCGGGTCTTTGACAATGACGAACGTGTCGTCATCCGGCCGCAAATAGTCCGGTCTCCAGCACACTTCGACGGGCGCCGGTGCGGCCCATGCGTTCGTTGCCAGCACCACGAGCACCATCACCGATACACAGATCGCCCAGAAAAGCCCAAGCCACCGCGCCATCGCAGCTCCCTCCACCCCGGTGCACCCAGGTACATGCACGCTACGGCGTGGAAATCCTGGAGGCCAAATAAGCAGCCAGCGTCGCTCCCTCGACAAGCGCCGCTACTCGGACAAGCGCCCTCGTTTCTCCTTGCTTTCCTCAGGTTCGGCCTTCTAACATGCCGAGGTTGAACCCTTCGCCCTTCGACCCTCGCCCCCGCCGCATACCACGATGCTCCCCTTCACCGAAGCCGTCGTCGAAGAAGCCTTGCTGCAATGGTTCGGATCGCTCGGATACGCCGTCCTCCACGGCCCGTCCATGGCCCCGGGCGAAGCGAATGCCGAACGCGAATCCTACGGCGACGTGGTGCTCGAAGGGCGCCTGCGCAGCGCTCTCGGGCGACTGAATCCCCACGCGTCGGCCGAAGCCATCGAAGAAGCCTTTCGCAAAGTCACCCGTATCTCGTCACCGCAGCTCGTCGATGCGAACCACGAGCTTCACGCGCATTTGATCAATGGCGTGAGCGTCGAATTCCTCCGCGCCGACGGGAGCATCGGATACGACCCGGTGCGGATCGTCGATTTCGATGACCCAAACGAAAATGATTGGCTGGTGGTCAATCAATTCACGGTGACCGAACAGGGGCACACGCGCCGCGCGGACGTGGTCGTCTTCGTCAATGGCCTGCCGCTCGCGGTGATCGAATTGAAACACCCGACGGCGGAAGATGCAGACATTCGCGCAGCCTTTCATCAATTGCAGACGTACAAGCACGAACTTCCATCGCTTTTCACCTACAATGCGTGCCTCGTCATTTCCGATGGACTCGTCGAAGCGCGCGTGGGGACGTTGTCATCGAACTTCGAGCGGTTTTCGCCGTGGCGGACGATCGAGGGGGAAGAGTTGGCGCCGGGCACGATTCCCAAACTGGAAGTGCTGGTGCGCGGGATTTTTGCAAAGCGAAGATGGCTGGACCTGATTCGATACTTCATCGTATTCGAAAGCGACGGCGATTCGGTCATCAAAAAAATTGCAAACTATCATCAATTCCACGCCGTCGGCCAGGCGATCGAAGCGACCCTGTTGGCATCGGGGCACGAGGGCGATCGGCGTATTGGGGTCGTGTGGCACACGCAAGGATCGGGCAAGAGCCTGACGATGGCATTTTATGCGGGGCGCGTCGTGCTGCACCCGGACATGCGGAACCCGACGATTGTGGTGCTGACCGATCGCAATGATTTGGACGAACAGCTCTTCGGGACGTTTTCACGTTGCCGCGAGCTGTTGCGGCAGCGACCGGAGCGAGCGCGAGACAGGCGGCATTTGCGCGAGCTGCTTTCGGTGGCCGCGGGTGGGGTGGTCTTCACGACGATACAAAAGTTCGTGCCGGAGACGAAAGGGGACACGGCTGCGACGTTATCGGATCGGTCGAACATCGTGGTGATTGCGGACGAAGCGCACCGGAGCCAATACGATTTCATCGACGGATTCGCTCGACACATGCGCGACGCGCTACCGAAGGCGTCGTTCATTGGATTCACGGGGACGCCCATCGAGACGACGGACAAGAACACGCGGGCGGTGTTTGGGGATTACATCAGCGTGTACGACATTCAGCGCGCGGTCGAGGACGGCGCTACGGTGCGGATTTATTATGAAAGCCGCTTGGCCAAATTGGAGCTCGACGAAAAAGAAAAGCCGCACCTCGACGAAGAATTCGACGAAGTGACGGAAGGCGAGGAGCTCGAAGGAAAAGAGAAGCTGAAGAGCAAATGGTCGGCATTGGAGGCGCTGGTGGGGACGGAGCGTCGGCTGTCGCTGATTGCGAAGGATTTGCTGGGGCATTTCGATGCGCGTCTCGAGGTGATGGACGGCAAGGCGATGGTGGTGTGCATGAGCCGGCGCATTTGCGTGGACTTGTACAAGGCGATCGTGGCATTGCGGCCAGAGTGGCACGATACGGACGACGAGAAGGGGGAGATCAAAATCGTCATGACGGGATCGGCCAAGGATCCGGCCGATTGGCAAACGCACATTCGGACGAAGCAGCGGCGCGAGGTATTGGCGAAACGATTCAAGGATGCGGGCGATCCGCTGAAAGTGGTCATCGTACGCGACATGTGGCTGACGGGGTTCGATGCGCCGTGTTTGCACACGATGTACGTGGACAAACCCATGCGGGGGCATGGGCTGATGCAAGCGATTGCGCGGGTGAATCGGGTGTTTCGCGACAAGCCAGGGGGGCTCGTGGTGGACTACTTGGGCTTGGCGGACCAATTGAAAGAGGCGCTGCGCACGTACACGGAGAGCGGGGGAAAAGGGCGGACGGCATTGGATCAAGCGGAAGCGGTGGCGCTGATGCTGGAGAAGTACGAAGTGGTTTGCCAGATTTTCGATGGATTCGATCGGAGCGGGTTCATGAAAGGCTCGGCGGCGCAGCGGCTGTCGCTGATGGCGGCGGCGCAAGAGCACGTGCTGAAACAAGAGAATGGCAAGGAGCGATTGATTCAGTTGGTGACGGAGTTGTCGGGGGCGTTCGCGCTTTCGGTGCCGCACGAGGAAGCGATTCGAATTCGGGATGACGTGGCATTTTTTCAGACGGTGCGCGCGGCGATTGCAAAAGAAATGGCAGGAAGCGGGCATAGAGCACCGGAAGATTTGGATCACGCGATTCGGCAGATCGTATCGAAGGCGATTGCATCGGACGAGGTGATCGACATCTTTGCGGCAGCGGGGCTGAAGAAGCCCGACATATCGATATTATCGGACGAATTTTTGGCTGACGTGCGGGGAATGCAGCACAAGAACTTGGCGGTGGAGCTATTGCGGAAGCTCTTGGCGGGGGAAGTGAAGGCGCGGTCGCGGCACAATTTGGTGCAAGCGCGGTCTTTTGCGGAGCTTTTGGAGAAGTCGCTTCGGCGTTATCAAAGCCGAGCGATCGAATCGGCGCAGGTGATCGAAGAGCTCATCGACTTGGCGAAGCAGATGCGCGAGGCGCAAAAGCGTGGTGAAAAGCTGGGGCTGAACCAGGAGGAGCTTGCATTTTACGATGCGCTCGAGGTGAACGACAGTGCAGTGAAAGTCTTGGGGGACGACGCGCTGCGGGAGATTGCGCGGGAATTGGTCGATGCGGTGCGCAAGAACGTGACGATCGACTGGACGGAAAAGGAATCGGTGCGGGCGAAGTTGCGGGTGCTGGTGAAGCGGATTCTGCGCAAACGGGGGTATCCGCCGGACAAGCAAGAGTCGGCGACGAATACGGTGCTAGCGCAGGCGGCGCTTTTATCCGAGTATTGGACTGGATGAAAAACGCTCTCGAGCGAACATGCGCGCCGAATGAACCAATATGCACGGACCCGACGAGCTGCGTTTCATGTTTCTGCGATGGTACGCGGCCCCCTTGGTCGGACGGATCTTCGCGTCGTTCGCCGAGGCGCAAAGCGTCGTGCTCGCCGTCGCCTCGTTCCCGACGGCGAACGGGCCACGCGTCGCCGTGCGGCTCGTGCCAACGCAGCACGAAAACCCGCCCTGGCCTCGAATGGCATTCCCACGCCACAATCCACTGCTGGCGCTGCCATTCGCGCGTCGGATCGAAACCATCCACCACGAGCTTTTCCCGGAGCGGGATCCCAGCTTCGGCGACGATCCGACGCTCGTCGCAACGTTCGGCGCATACTGCAAGCCGCATCGGCAATCGAGCGATCCGCTCGCCCTGGCATTCGTCCCCTATGCGATCTTTCGCCGACGTATGCCGGCCGAATGGGATAGCTTCAGGGTGGAGGAGGTTGGTCAGCCATTTCAACCCGACATCGAGGACCATTGGCGGACATATTGTGGGCTCGACGAACCGCCGATCGATCGGGCACGGCCGGCATCCGTTCTGCCGTACATCACACGACCGATTGCGCTCCACGCGCTCGGAGCTCGCGGGCGATTGTCTCGGCTTCGCCGTGGAGCACAAAACCTGATTGCGTCGTTTCATCATCATCGAAATGAAAAAACCGAGGACGCGCGCTTGGCATTTCTCCGTTCCATCGCGTTCTTACGCCTCGACCTCGACGCCCCGCGCGAACCTGTCGAGCCCCATGCGCGGATGGCAAACGCAGGTCCCATGCGCTGGGTGGCTTACGCGTCTCCGCTGGATTCGTATTGGCGCCCTTCCTCGAATAGCTCCGGTCGCACATTCGAGCACGAATTGCGGGCCGATCTTGCTATCTATTTGAAGACGTTCGCGGTGCCTCTGGCGCGTATTGCATTGGAACGGCTCGAAGGGGCGCGGAGCGTGGTTCTTTTCGATTGGGTGGAGCCGGACGGGCAAAACGACATTTCATATGTCTCGTGCTGGCTTTCGGATGTCTCCGATAGGCCGGGGACCTGGCCCATGACAATGGAGGGCTGGCTCGAGCTGCCAAAGGAAAAGCTCGCGGCATTCTTCGGTCGCGGCGCGGCGGGCTCGGCGTCCGTTTTGGAGGCATTGCGCGGCCGGTTTTTCTTGGACGAGGGGTTTCATTCATTGTACGACGACGACCCCGATTCGCCACCGTGGGGCGTGCTCTTCGCGGTGCTTCGCCGTGTTCCGCGCACCACGACGACCAGCGATCCGCAAGCGTTCGATATCGAAGTCGACGTGCACATCGAAAGCATGCGGGCGGGGAGCGTCGAAAGCATGGCAGCGCTGCCTTCCGAGGACGAGCTATGCGAGGCGCTTGGGACGCTCGTCGAAGAGTCGCATTGGCGTGACGCGGCGCGGGGGCTCGTGACGGCGGCGGAGAGCCTCGCGGCGGGCGAGGAAGAGGCCGAGCAGGCGTGGGAACGTGCCGCTTCCGTGATTCGATGGCACGAGCGGCATGGGCCGGCCGAGGAACCGCGTTGGAGGTGAAAGGTTCAGATCGGCGGAGCAATAGTTTGTCGGGGGAGCTATTCCCGCTGGGTTGTGGGCGACGGCGAAGCCGTGAGGCGGGGGCGACCGAAGCCTCGAGCGACGACTTGCGAAGTACCAACGGAGCCGTTGGCAACAAATTTGTTGGGACGGCTTGGCAGCCTTGCGGGGGTGGGCTACTGTTCCCAACGAACTTGTTGGCAACAGATTCGTTGGCAGCGCAGCGTGGGTCGTAAGGACATGAAAAAGCTCAAGAAAGAAGTGGGAAACTGGGTCGCTGGTGAAGAGCGTTTCTGGGATCGCGAGACGGAGATCCCGCACCTCATCGAACTGCTCGAAAACGGTGCTCATGTGCTCCTCGTTGCTCCTCGGCGCGTGGGCAAGACCAGTCTCATGCGAGAAGTCGCGCGACGTATCGAGGGTCGTTTCACATGCTTGTTCATCGACTTGCAGAAGGCACAAACTCCAGCGGATGCAATGGCGGAGCTCGCTTTTGCCACGCGTCCCCACCAGGGTCTCTTCGCACGTACGCGCGAAGCTTTCAAGAATACGCTGTCGAACGTCGAATCGCTTGGAAATGATGAATTGATGATCAAGCTGCGCGACGGGTTTTCTTCGTCTTGGCAAGCCCGTGCAAAGCGCCTCTTGGATGACCTTGCTCTCGCGGAAAAACCCGTCGTCATTTTTATGGATGAGCTGCCGATTCTGGTCAATCGACTGCTTCGAAACGCGGATGGTCGAAGGACACCGGAGAACATTTGCGAAGCCGATATGTTCATGTCGTTTCTTCGATCGCAATCAGCGGAACATCAGGGAAAACTTAGGTTTGTCGTCGCGGGTTCCATTGGACTCCAGCCCATTTTGCGCGCGGCGGGGCTCAGTGCCACCGTCAATAACTTCACTCCATTCGCGCTCGAGCCGTGGGATAACTATACTGCGATTGGATGCATCGAAGCTTTGGCCAACGATTCGAAGGTGAAGCTGGCCGAAGGCGTTCCGCAAAAAATGGTTGCTTTGCTCGGATCGTGTGTTCCTCATCATGTGCAGATGTTCTTCATGCATTTGTATGCCGATGCGCGTCGGAACGGAATGGAGCCCAACATCACGGTGGACGATGTCGAGCGTGTTTTTCAGAAAAGCATGCTCAGCAGCCGAGGGCATTCGGAGCTGAGTCATTTCGAGGAGCGCTTGTCGGCAGTGTTGTCACCCGACGATTTGCCGTTGGCGTTCGATTTGCTCACCGAAGCGGCCGTTTCCGGAAAACTCACCGACGCAGCGATAGCGATTTTGGTCCAAGACGACACGGAACCACCTCCACGTCCCATGGGCTTTGTGCCTTCCGCTCCAACAGCCGCCATGACCCGAGAACAGCGCGAGCGCGTGCGGGATTTATTGGACATTTTCGAACACGACGGATACTTGGAACGTGACGATGACGGCTATGTCTTCGTTTCTCGCCTCGTTTGTGAATGGTGGAAAGCGCGACATAAACTTGGTTACGTTCCGGTGAGCGAGCGGCGGAGGTCGCGATGAACATCCGCATCATGAAAAACAACCCCGCATTTCTCGAGCGGGATGAATTGATTCGCGGGTGCGTCGTTCGGCACGCGGATCTGAGCTTGTTGATCGAGCGTCTTCACGAGCATGGCGACGGTCCATGTCAACACATTCTGGTCATTGGGCCGCGAGGGATGGGAAAAACGACGCTCGTCTTGCGCGTCGTGGCGGACGTGGAGTGCGACCCGACGCTTGCAAAAAAGTGGTATCCTATCGTTTTCAGCGAAGAAAGTTATGAAGTGGCAACGGCGGCCGAACTGTGGCTCGAAGCGGTCGGGCATCTCGGGCGCCAAACCGGTGACCAACGATGGTTGTCCGCATATCGTGACTTGAAAAGCGAACGTGATGAACGGCGCCTGTACGAAAGAGCATTGGGCCGTCTGATGGATTTTGCTGACGAACAGGGAAAGAAACTTTTGCTCGTCGTCGAAAACCTCAATATGATTCTTGGCGAGCAACTCAGCGCCGACGATGGGTGGACCTTGCGGCACACGCTCCAAAATGAGCCGCGCATCATGCTGCTCGCAACGGCGACGAGCCGCTTTGACGAAATCGACAACGCCGACAAAGCGATGTACGATCTCTTTTGGACTTTTGATCTCGCACCGCTCAACAAAGACGAATGCCGAACCGTATGGCGGTCGTTGACCGGGCACGAGCTTTCGGGGGATAGAATTCGCCCAGTGGAGATCTTGACGGGAGGCAGTCCACGGCTTGTGTCGATTTTGGCCTCGTTCGCGTCAGAAATGTCATTACGCGAGCTCATGGGAAATCTGGCGCATCTCGTGGATGAACACACGAGTTATTTCAAAAGCAACCTCGAGAGTCTACCTGTTGCGGAGCGCAAGGCCTACGTCACCTTGGCGGATTTATGGAGCCCCTCAACGGCCCGTGAAGTCGCAGAAGCGGCTCGTATCGACGTCAACAAAGCAAGTGCGTTGCTTCATCGATTGATGCAGCGTGGGGCCGTCGGTGAAGTAAGCAAAGAGGGACGCACGATTCGGTATCAAGTGACCGAGCGGCTTTACAACATTTACCATTTGATGCGCAAACACGGCGGTGAGGAAAGCCGCGTGCATGCCGTCGTGGAATTCATGATTGGGTTTTACGAACAGGACGACATCGTCGATGTCGTGCGAACGATTGCCGACGAAGCATGCGATACGGATCCCGAAGCACGACGGGACCATTTTTTCGTCTACGGCGGCATCTTGAAGCGGCTGGGGGATGATGCTCGGGCGAGGAAAATCCTGGCCGCGACGAATCCTCGGTTTTTCCAAATCGAAGATGCGCCGGAATTCATCAAGGAATTGCCGAAGAAGCATGCAGACTTGACGTCGACGACTGCCGAGCAAGTTGCAACGCAGGAAGAGGTTCGGCAGCTTCTCGTTTTCGCTGCTGCCACGGGCCAAGTTGCCGAGGCCATCGCGGTGTTGTCGGCAAGTCCTGCCGCGGCACGATTCGAACCGTTGCTCACCGCGCTGCAATTGCTCAATGGGCAAGCGCCCAATGCGCCGCACGAGGTCCTCGAAGTGGCCAAGGACATCGTCAAGCGGGTTGAGAAGCTTCGAGCATCGTTGGCACCAGCGACCACGCCGGCAAAGAAGTCGCGCGCGCCCAAAAAGACGAAGGGCTCCTCAGCCTGATCGCCCCTCCGCACGAAATCAACCCTGTTGCGCCGATAAGGCGCCCTTTGCCGCGTGCTGTACGTCGATCATCGCCCACCCGCGCACCGGCGGCGCTCGTCCACCCAAAGGCACGTCCACCGCATACATCACACGACGGTTGGACTGAAACCGCGCCGAACATCACGACGTACGGTGCCCTCGATTTACAGTATTCGACGCCTCCTGCGCCATTCTGTCGGCGTGCAACCAAACCATCGCCGAAATGCTCGAAAAAACGGGCTTGGCTCGATGAACCCAACGAGCCCTGCAATCTCATACGATGATACCTTCGGATCGATCAGATGCTGCAGCGTCAAATCTTTGCGCACTCCATCGACCACGCTCTCGAAGCTCGTCCCCTCCGCTTCCAGCCGCCGCTGCAGCGTACGTGTCGACATGCCCATGCTGCGCGCCACCGCCGATAATTTGGGTACGTCGAGGTGCATCGCTTGCATCAATCGTTGTCGCACGGCGGCGCCCGTCTGACGCAAGTCTGCGGTAGGGTCGACTTGCGCAAGAACCAATTCGAGCGCTCGGCGGTATATGGTATGGTTCGTTTGCAATAGCGGCGTATCGAGCGTTTCATTGGCAAAGATCATTTCGTCGGCTTGCATTCCGAACTCCACCGGCACTCCGAAAAATTCCTCGTGCTCCGACCGATCACCCGCAGGTTCATGTCGAAACGAAACGCGAATGGGCTTGATCGGCTTACCCGTCAGATGTCGGCCAAGGGCAAGTGATATGGCCAAAGGAGCCTCGTGCCTGCCTGTCATGGCATGAAACTCCGGATGGCTTCGGACCGTCGAATGGGTTTCCACCGTCAACCGTATCCCCTCGGGCACAGTCGACATGCGGCGCACACAGACATTGCTGGTCAAATGTTGAAAACGGTGAAAGTCGCTCAACGCTTGCTCGAGTGTCGCTCCATGCTGCATGACGTGCCCGAGCAAACCATATCGTTTGGGCACAAAGTGCTTGGCGAGCTGCAATCCACCATTGAACCTCGGCCGATGTGCCATGATCAAGCGCCCGAGGTGAATGTGTTTCTCGAAAGGCACGAGAAAATCTGGGTCTTCGAACATTCCCACATCCAACTCCGCGCGCTCGAGCATGTCACTCGGCTCGAGCCCGAAGCGCATGCCGCCAACGAGAAAGCCCTGGGTAATCGAAGCCATGACGAAGGGCATTTTCGCAGTCATCTGCAAATTATGCATAGAACGAGACGTTACGTCACATCATTTTGTGACTCCGAATTTGTTAGCTCATTCACGCTCAAACGCGCACCACTCTCGTTGCCGAGGGGTTGGAGCGGAGGGTCACAATCACTTGCAGCTTGCCGAGCCGCCAAGGGTAACGCTGCACTTTGGCGCATTCCGTCACTGCCATTTTCCTCCTCACGTTCCATATCCTTCCTCTCGAGCAGGGAGGGTCATCGCGAACCGCTGCGAATAAAGGCTTCTGCACGAGCGAGGCGCGAGCATAGGGCTGCTGTTGCATATACTCGTCATGCTTGAAGCGAGATTGGCGCCAAAAGTCACAACGTTGACGTTCTGGGTCACTGCGCGCTCGTTCTCATTCTTGTATTGGTAAATCGGGCATGAGCGACGTGACATTGGTCACGACTGACGGCGATCACCGCAATGCCATGGTGCGCGGTGTTCGACGATACGATTTCCAAACGGGACGCGAACATGCAGCAAAGGGGTACGAGCATGAAGATCGGGGTCATTGGAGCGGGGCCGTCGGGGCTGACGACCATCAAGCAATTGCGCGATGAAGAGCACGACGTCGTTTGTTTCGAAAAGAACGCCGATATCGGGGGCATTTGGTATCGACACGAAAACGACGGCGATGAAATGAAGGTCTTCGACGAGATGCAGTTGACCATCTCGATGAAGCTGATGTCCTTTTCGGATTTCCTCTACGAAGACCGCGTCTTCGTGGACCGCCGAGGATACTTTCAATACCTGCAGGACTATGCGGCCAAGTACGACCTGCGAAAGTCGATCAAGCTGAATACCGGGGTGGATGCGGTGCAGAAGGTCGGCAATCAATGGCGCGTCGCGGTCACGTCGAATGGGCACCAAGAAAGCCATCTTTTCGATGCCCTCGCGATATGCAGCGGCCCATTCCGGACACCTTCGATGAAGGTCGATCACGTGGGCAAGTTCAGGGGCGAGATCATTCATTCATCCCGATATCGCAACAATGAACGATTCCGTGGCAAGCGGGTGCTCGTCGTCGGCCTGGCCGAATCGGGGGCCGATATCGTTCGGCAAATCTCGGACGTGTCGGCAGAATGCACGCTCCTCGTTCGGCAGCATAGCTTTCTGCTTCCCCGTTTGTTCAGCGGACGTTTCTCGACCGATAGCTACACGGTGCGCGCGCATCATTACGAGATGTGGGTACGCGCGACCGAGACACCATTCAACATGCAATGCATCTTCGAAGATGAAACGATGCAGAGAGCCGACTTCATCGAGGCGACGCGGCGCTACGGAATGAAGGAGGTCATGAGTCAGGTCGCCAATTCCTTCGATCTCCAGCACCTGGCCGTGAGCTTGGCGACGGTCGATCCGGTGGCCGCTGTTTCCGGTGCGGTATCGAAGGCGATTTTCGCGCAGCCGCCCTTCGAGAACAACGAGATCAATCCGCGCAACAATTTGGGGCAAGCGCTTTATCCGCTGAAGGTCGACATGTTCGCCGAAGCGACCAAAGAGACGATCGACTACATCAATGAATGGAACCGCAAGGCGCACAAGGGACAAGGGTCCTACGCGCCGCGCGTCATCTTGTGCAAGAACGTGACGTTCGTGCCGAACATCCTGAATGGGAAGATTCAGGTCAACGAGACAGGCATTCGCGACATCAAGGGCCATACCGTTTACTTCAACGACAATACGATCCGGGAATACGATTGCGTCGTGCTTTGCACCGGATTCGAGCACGATTTTTCGCTGCTACGCGGGGTCGACATTCCGAACAACGACGTGCGCAACCTTTACAAGCACGCGTTTCATCCCGATCACGACGGAACGCTGGCGCTCATTGGATACGTCCGGCCCTATAGCGGCGGCATACCCATTTGCGCCGAAATGCAGGCGCGATACTTTGCCCAGCTCTGCAGCCAAAAGTTCGCGCTACCGAAGAACGTTCGAGAGCGCATTCACGATGACAAGGTTTGGGAAGAGCGGTGGACGAACCTGAGCCCGAGGGCCAAGGAAGCGATTCCGTCGCAGATCTTCTTCATGGACTCGATGGCCAAAGAGATCGGGTGTCTGCCGACGTGCAAGGCGCTCGCGGACGATCCCGAATTGATGATGAAGCTGTGGTTCTACACCTTCAATCAATCCTGTTATCGGCTCATGGGGCCGCATAGCAGCCCGGAAAAGGCGCGCGAATCCATCATGAAGGAGGGGCTCCCGGGAGGCAAACCGGCGAGCATGTTTTTCTTCATGGCGAGCTCGCTCTTGCCCCACTTCGCGCACCCACCGAACCAAGATCTCATCATGACGCCAGACGGCGGCGCCGCCCCATTTTGATGACTGAGAGAATCGAAAGGGTGAGGAAATCCAATGCAGAATGCAGAAATGTTCGACGCGATCGTCATCGGAGGCGGCCCGGCAGGGTCGACTGTCAGCACGCTCGTCGCCAAACGAGGGCACAAGGTACTGCTACTCGAACGCGAACGTTTTCCTCGTCATCAGGTTGGTGAATCGCTCTTGCCGGCGACGATTCATTTCATCTGCCCACTGCTCGGCGTCAAGGAGGAGATCGAAAAGCCGGTTTCGTCAAGAAGCTCGGCGGTCAGCTACTGTGGGGCAAGGCGAAAAAACCGTGGTCGTTCCATTTCGGCGCTACGCCAGCACTGGCGGGCCCCAATGCATATGCGTATCAAGTTCGTCGCGCCGATTTCGATAACATCCTGCTCCAAAACGCACGAAAATGCGGCGTGGACGTTCGCGAGCAGCACGCCGTCACCGGTTTGATCCAAGAAGGAGGCCGTACTGTTGGCGTGAGCTTCACCGACCACGAGGGCAATCTGCGCGAGGCCCGTGCTCGTTATGTCGTCGATGCTGCCGGAAACACGACCCGTCACGCGAACATCGCCGGCGAACGGGTGTATTCGAAGTATTTCCGCAACATCGCCCTCTACGGCTATTACGAGAATGGCGGGCGTCTTGCGCCGCCCATGGATGGATCGATCTACGTGGCCGCATTCGACGAAGGATGGTTCTGGTACATCCCACTATCGGACAAACTCACGAGCGTAGGGGCCGTCGTCGATCGCAAATATGCCGACTTGCTCAAGCAAGACCCCGCGCGTGCAATGCAAATGTTCATGGATAAATGCCCATCGATTCCCGAGCTGCTCGGCCCTAGCGCGCGTCGCGTCACCGAGGGAATCTATGGCGAGCTCCGCATTCGCAAAGACTGGTCGTATTGCAGTACGCGGTTCTCGAAAGACGGGTTTGTAGCAGTGGGCGATGCCGCGTGTTTCATCGATCCCGTGTTTTCCTCGGGCGTGCACCTGGCAACCTACGGAGCCCTTTTGGCTGCACGCTCGATCAATACCTGCTTGGCAAACCAGATCGACGAAGCCCGCTCCTTCGAGGAGTTCGAGCTTCGCTATCGGCGCGAATATGGCAACTTCTACCAGTTCTTGATGGCATTCTACGACATGCATCAAGACGAAGAGTCGTACTTCTGGAAAGCGCGCGACGTGATTCGGTCCGAGGAAGGCGCGAATGAAGCATTCGTCCGCTTGGTCTCCGGCGTGTCCACGAACCGAGAGCCGGTGTTCCGCTCGGCTGACGAGCTCTTCAACCAAGAAAGCGTTTGGCAAGTCCAGGAGAAATACATCGAGCAGTGGCGAGCTACGCCGAAGGAAAACCGCAGCAAGGAACACCTCGATAGGATGATCACCGAGGTTTCGGATCGCGTCGCCGATGTTTTGTATCCACCCGAGGCACGCGCCCGTACGCTCGACGTGTTCCATTCCGGCCCGGAAGCAACCCGACAACTGTTCACCGATGGCCTCGTGCCGTCCGATGACGAGCTCGGATGGCAGCTCCCATGAGCGCGGCGAAGTTCCGCCACTACATCGCTGGCGAGCTCGTCGATTCGGGGCGGACGTTTCCCGACGTGAATCCCGCGACGGGGCAGCCGTTCGCCGATGTGTGCGAGGCAACGGCGGATGACGTCGATCGCGCGGTGTCTGCTGCAAAGGCTGCGCTTCGGGGGCCGTGGGGGCGAACGACGGGTGCGGAGCGGGCGGAGGTTTTGCGCAGGATCGCCGATGGTGTGGATGCGCGCTTCGATGCGCTGGTCGCCGCTGAGGTACAGGATGCGGGAATGCCCGTCAGTTTGGCGCGGAACGTGGGGATCCCGCGTTGTGCCGCCGCGCTACGCACGTATGCCGACCTGATTGCGGGCACGACCGGCGAGCACCTGGACACGCGCCTTCCCGATGGGTCGACGGCGATCAACGACATCCTGCGTGTGCCGGTGGGCGTGGCGGCGTTGATCTGCCCGTGGAACCTCCCGCTGCTGCTCCTGAGCTGGAAAGTGGCTCCGGCCCTGGCAATGGGCAACGCCGTCGTGGTCAAGCCGTCCGAGAACACGCCGGCGACGGCGACGATGTTCGCCGAGATCGTCCATGCAGCAGGGGTTCCTCCAGGGGTCTTCAACGTGGTGCACGGATTCGGGGCCGGCTCGACCGGCGAGGCTCTGGTCCGGCATCCCGGTGTCGACGCGATCTCGTTCACCGGCGAAACTCACACGGGCGCCAAGATCCAGGCTGCCTCCGCGCCGACGTTGAAGCGGCTTTCGTTCGAGCTTGGCGGCAAGAATCCGGCCCTCGTCTTCGCCGACTGCGATCTCCCCGCAGCCGTCGCAGGTTGCGCGCGTCGGTGTTTGCTCATGCAGGCCAGATCTGCCTCAGCACCGAGCGAATCTATGTCGCACGCGCCATCTTCGAGCCTTTCGTCGAAGCGCTGCGGAAAGCGACTACGAGCGTCGCGGTGGGTGATCCGCGCGACCCCAAGACGATCGTCGGGCCGCTCATCTCCGCCGAGCAACGCGCGCGGGTGCTCGCGTATTATCGGCTCGCAATCGACGAGGGCGCCACCGTGCTCGCGGGAGGCGGCACGCCGCACTTCGCGGATGACCTTGCCGGCGGCACATTCGTCGAACCGACGTTATGGACCGGACTACCCGCTTCGGCTCGTGTTGCGCGTGAGGAAGTATTTGGACCCGCGTGCCATATCGCTCCGTTCGACGACGAAGAGGAGGCCATCCGCCTCGCCAACGACTCCGACTATGGCCTCTCCGCGACGATTTGGACGCGCGACATGGCTCGCGGACTCCGCGTGGCACGTGCTCTCGAAGTGGGAACGACGTGGGTCAACGCGTGGCTGATTCGCGAATTACGTGCCCCGTTCGGAGGCATGAAACGCTCGGGTGTCGGTCGCGAGGGTGGACGCAGCTCACTCGAATTCTTCTCCGAACAGCGCAATATATGCATTACGCTCGGATGAGTGGACCACCAGGTGAACACCATGCAGAAAGAATTCCCGGGTCTCGAGCTCACCATCGACGGCGCGGTCGCGACAATCCGTTTCAATCGTGTCGAGAAGAAAAACGCGGTCAGTCCGGAAATGCATGCCGCGATGCATTCCATCCTCGACCGCATCGAGGCGGACGACGGCGTCAGCATCGTCGTGCTGACCGGCACGGGCGATGTGTTCTGCGGGGGAATGGATCTCGAAAAGTATTTCCTCGACGCCTATTCGACGCCAACTCGCTTCCGAGAAAACCTTGCCGTATCGCATACTTGGATGCGGCGCTGGTTGTCGCTGTCGCGCGTCACCATCGCGGCCATCAACGGCTTGTGCTTTGGAGGCGGGTTATTGATCGCCAACCTTTGCGATATCGCGATTGCCGCGGAAGAGGCCACGTTCGGGCTATCCGAGGTCAACTTTGGCATTTTCCCGTCCGGCGGCACGACGTGGAGCGTGGCGCAGGTCTTTCCGCGTCGACACGCGCTCTATTACGCGCTCACCGCCGAAACGTTCACCGGCACCCGCGCGGTCGAAATCGGTGTCGCCATTCGGGCCGTCCCACGCGCTCGACTCGACCAGGAAATCGCGCAGCTCGTCAATGTGCTGAAGCACAAGAACCGCGAAGCCCTGCATTACACCAAGCGGGTCTACGAGCGCGTACGCACGATGACCTTCCCCGACGCGCAACAGTACGAGGTCGCGATGCTGCACGAATTGACCTATCACACCGATGCAGCGTGGATCCGGCGAGCGCTCGAAAAGTTCAAGCGCCGCGAATACCGCCCAGGAATCGAGTCGTTCGAGGAGTGACTCGAATGCCCATCGATGCAAGCTCCCCCGTC
Organism: Polyangiaceae bacterium; assembly: GCA_016715885.1. Taxonomy (NCBI): domain Bacteria; kingdom Pseudomonadati; phylum Myxococcota; order Polyangiales; family Polyangiaceae; species Polyangiaceae bacterium. Next base: position 8,957 of record JADJXL010000018.1, on the reverse strand, counting down.
GTCATCGCGGGCGCAGGTCCCGTTGGCCTGTGCCTCGCCCTCGCCCTCGCCCGCGCAGGCATCCCCGTTGCCGTATTCGAGGCCGAGGCCGCGCTGCAAACCGGCCTGCGCGGAGCCGCTTACCACCCGCCAACGCTCGAGTGGTTTCACGCTTGGGGCATCCTGGACGAGGCTCGTCGGCGCGGGATCGAAGTACGACAGCTTCGTTATTGGGAGCGCGCTACGCGCGAGTGTGTCGCGAGTTTCGACTACGCGCTGATTGCGAATGATGCGCCGTTCCCATTTCGATTGCATTGCATGCAAGGCGAGCTTTGCAGAATCGCCTATGCCGCGCTCGCCGGGATGCCCCACGCATCCGTGCATTTCAGCCACCGCCTCGTCGATATTACCGACCATGGCACCCATATCGACGCAACGTTCGAGATTCCAGGCGGCTTGCGCTCGATCCAAGGTACGTTCCTTTGTGGCGCGGACGGGGCCCACAGCACGACACGCAAACGGCTTGGCGTCGCGTTCGAGGGCGTCTCCTACGTCGATCGTTTCCTTGTGATCAACGGCGACTTCGCACCCGAGAGCGTCCTTCCGGGGATGGCGCCGGTCAACTACGTCTTCGACCCTGACGAGTGGGTAATCGTACTGCAATTACCCGGATTCGTCCGCGTTGTGTTTCGGGTCGACGAGAAGGAAGTCGACGCCGACGTGATATCGGATGCTGCGGTGACGGCCCGTCTCGAGCGCTTCCTTGGCGCAGAAGTGCCCAACGTGCGCCGCGAGTGCTCGATTTACAAGGTGCACGAGCGTCTTGCGTCGGCATTTCGTGTCGGGCGGGTCTTGCTGTTGGGCGATGCCGCGCATGTGAACAATCCAACCGGCGGGATGGGGCTCAACGGCGGGATTCTCGACGCTGCGACGCTAGCTTCTGCGCTTACGCGAATTCACCATGGTGCGCTGGCCGAGGTGGAACTCGACACGTATGCGCAGGTTCGCCGGGCGACGGCAGAGCGCGACGTATTGCCGCGCGCGGGTGAAAATTATCGCCAGATGGCCGCTCGTACGGCATCCGAGCGGGCGGCGCGTAATCAGGCCATTCGACGGGCTGCACTCGATTCGACGCTGGCCCGCGCGCACCTCTTGCGATTCTCGATGATCGAGCCGAAAGGCTCCTTTTCCTAGGAGCGGCGCAGCTCCGTGAAAGGCGACGTCTTGGAGGCATAGCGCCCCGTGAGGAAATGCCAATGGTAGCTCGCCGCGATCCGCAAGCGAGAAACACCGATATGGGTGGCGCTGACGCGTCAGTGGGGAAAGGTTGACGCGTTCAGACGGGTTGGGCGGGGACGGTGACAATTTCAATGATACGTCGTTGAACCCATTGATGGAGGTAGAACATGGCCAGAATGACGTCTTGCGGATCGTTGGCGTACGCATCGATCACTTGATCAATGGGCAATCTGCCATCAATGACGTCGAGCAGTCTCTTGCTTTGGTTATCGAAGTTCGTGGTTTCGAGCTCGTGCGGTAAAGCCACGATGCGCGGAACGAGGTGCGTAGGCGGCTCGCGCCGTTGTTGACATAATGCGGCAAGTCGACGAATTGACTTGTTTTCAGGATGAATATGCAAGAATGTTTCTGCAACCGCGAGGGCGTCGTCATAATCGCGCGCCCTAATGCATCCGCTTGATTTCGTTCTGCACCGCGGCATCGTCCAATTCGGTTTGCCTGCGATCGCGCGTCGTTGACGTACTCATTCCGTGAGCCATCATCAACCATTCACGTGTGTTCGAGCGCATTCGGCTTTGTACAGCAAGCGTCGGAACGCCAAGCTGTTTGGCAATCGTCAACGCGTCAACGCGCTGCCCGCGTTCCAATCGTTCGATAGAAATTTCGGCGACGGCTACGTCGAGCCAATCCGGTTTGGACGATTCGAATTCCATTCGTGCGGAACAACTGGAGATGGGTGAATCGACGAGCCTATGGACACACGCGTGTTCGAGCAAGCTACCTGGTTGCACGATTTCGGGCCGGCGGTGACTCGCTTCGATGAACACCAGGAGGCCTTCACGAAACATGGGCGGGTCTGAAAAACTTTGCGTCGGTAAATCCGAGCCACGAATGATGGCCGCGCGTAGGCGCAGCGCATGGATATCGGGACATGACCCGAGCATACCCTCGATACAACTTGTAATAGCGTCGACTTCAGCAACATCAAACGCGCTCCTGAGAGCGAGTCGGTAAGCAGTGAGTAACCCAATCAATGGATTGGCGAACGACGTTTCAACCTTGATATTCTCAATTGAATCGGACGGAGCGCTCATGGAATGCAACCCTGCCTCGACCTCACTGACGAGTTCCCACGTAGGGGCTTTGGGCATCCTTCCAGTCGGCAGTAAAAACGTGCGAATCGACTCGAATCGCACCGACGCCCCGGCATAATCGATGGCGATTTGCGTATCGTATCCTGAGTATACATGAAGAACGATGTCGCGCGTATCCGCCCACCGCAACATGTAGACTCCAGAGGTCAACTCAGCAGAAAAATACGATCCACGGGGGCCATCGCGCCAAGTGTTTTCGCTATTGAACGCAATATCAATGCCGGCGCCATGCAGCGACCAACCAATTCCTGACAAACCATTGTCGTAAAGTATCACCACGAGTCTGCTCGAGGAATTAACTTCATTTGCGTACCCGGAGGTAATAGAAGGTAGCGTATTTACGAGCAAATCAGTCGTACCGGGCAACCAATAACGCGCAATCTGTTGTCTCAAAGGTTCAGGCAACCATGGTACGAGAGCCGTTGGCACCTTTATCCGTGAGGGCATGAGCACTTCACCCATGCGAATGAGTAAAGGATCTATTACAGAACGTGACATCATCCTCGAGTATTTGGGCCTTTCTCCTGCGAAGCATTGCGTCGTCTTCGTTACCGCAGCGCCAAATCGCGTGCGTGATTCAAGACCATTGCGCACCTCTGCCCCTTGGCGGAGTCCCCGATGTCTTGCTTTCTCTTTTACCCCTTGTTCCAGATGGTACTTTAATGACTCCGCCGTCACGATACCGTCAGAACCGGCTGCTGCGCCCTGCAATCCGTCGATGAGGACCGTGGTGAAAATCCCGCGCATTACACTTGACTCATCCGCCGAGCTCTCCACTGCCACCCGCTGAAAATCCGTCGCATACGCCAAAAATACACGCGTAGGTTCTTCTCGTTCGATGGGTCGCGCGAAATCGACATGCGGCGGCAAACCAACTGCGCGCACCGCCCATACGCGGCAGCAATCCAGGAAAAACGCTACCTCGGCAAATGCTCCCGAACGCACGATGACATCGAGCCACGCATCGGAACTAAGTGCCGCTCGGCGCCGCAATTCCGACCAATTTGCCAGACATAGCGAAATGTCACTAGCGCGATCCCCTACGCAGCCGTGGCCGCTGAAATAAAAATAGAAACGACGCGCACGTGTTTCGTTGGCACGTTCGAGAATGACTTCCAAGGCGTCGTTGATCTCGTGCCCAATGGGTGTGAGTGGGTCCGGCGTCGATACGATCGTATGCACATTGGCTGCTGGAACACGGCCCCGTCCGTGGCTACGAGCCACGCCGCAAAGGCTCGCGCATCAGCAATGGCGCCATGCAAATGGCGCACCTTGGGGTGAGTCGTTCACGCCGATGACGAGCGCGTAGTCGTCGCCAGAGCTTTCTGGAACGGCGCGGGCCACCGGGTCGTCATCAGACTCCAAAAACTCGCGTGTCGCGGCAACCATGGTCGAGCTGCATGATTACGCAACTACATTCCAAATGGAAGAAAAAATAAGGTCAAGTACCTTGCCCGTAATGGGCAGGCGCTGTGTTTTCAACGTGCATTTCATGCAGCTACAGCCTTTGCACTTCCGCGAGCGCACTAACGTTGGAGTTGCATGGGTGTTCACAGGCACAGAAAGACGCTCCAGTGCCGAGGACGCTTTTACGGGCACGGTGACAGTGACTCAACGATTCGACTCGGCGTTGCGATTGAACGTCCATTTGCACACGCTCGCGCCGGACGGGATCTACGTGAAAACGGACGATGGAGGGCTGGGATTTCTGCGATTGCCGCGGCCGTCGGAGGACGAGGTGTACGACGTCGCATTTCGTACAACGCCGCAAAAAGGTGCCAACCACTTTCCCGTGAGCTCTGTGCGAGGCTGGACGGCTCGAGGAGCGGCCGTCAAGACGCCGTTTCGGTGAATCTAATTGTGGAAGGAAAGCTTACCGTATCAGCTAGGTTTCGGCTCGCTACCGCCTTCGTCACCAGCATTTCGGTCACGCCGCTCGGCTGTGTATACGCCGTCTCCAAGCTGGTCCGTGACCGGATGCATGTACCGCATGCATCTCGTGCTTCACGACGAGCATGTCGTTTTTTCCGCCATGCGTTTGACCGTAGCGTTTGTCTGCGCTACCTCCGGGCAAGTCGAGACAAACGTATGGACTCCTTTGATCATTCGCTCAAATACCTTCTTCATCAAGAGCCGGCGGATTTTCTGCGTTTCGGGTTTGGCGACGATGCGGTGGTGATCGTGGCACCGAGCGAAAGTGCGCTTCCCTCGCGCGGGCGCGACGTCGATGGTAGTTACCTCGTATATCGGCATGGCAAACAAATGGTTGCGCACGTCGAGTTTCATCGACGGCATCAAAGCACCAAGGACCTGGCCGTCGATGTCGCCGAAGCTCAGATCCGCCTATATCGTCGAGAAGAATGCCTCGTGGAGTCTCACGTTTGGGACTTGTACGGCGATTGCGACGGGACGCTGACGGAAAAACTTTCTTTGAACTACGGCACGGGTTGCTGTTCGACGTACGTACGGATCAATTTGCGAGCCATGGGGTGGCAGGATTTTCTGGCACGTGCGCCGCCTGCGCTTTGGCCGCTCGTGGCACTTACCCGGGACGGAGCGACAGGCGCGGCCGTCGAGAAGGCTCGTGACGCGATCGAAGCTCGCACGGACCGAACATCGAGCGAGCGGGCCGATCATCTTGCGGTGTTGTGGTTCGTTGCTGGAAGCGGAAGATGCTGCCGTGCATCTGCTTCGGGCCTATCTTCAGAAAAGGCGACTCATGGAAAGCACGTTGTACAAGAGCATCTTTGCCGAAGGTGAGCTGGCGGGTGAAGCGCGCGGTGAAGTACGCGCGTACACGGAAACGATTACCCAAGTATTGATACGGTGGCTCGGAACGCTGGACGTCGCCTTTCGACAGCATCTCGCGGCATTCTCGGATCGAGCGATCCTTCGTGCGTGGCAGCAGGAAGCCATCTACTTGCATGGTGCCGATGACGCCCGAAAGCTGATCGAAAGATCGAAGCGACGCCTTTGCCGCCGCCTGCACCCACGCGGGGGCACCTCGAGCTGACTCCTCGGCGACAGCGGAGCCTCACCGTATGCCGGTGGTGGGTGGATGAAAAGAGGGGCCATCATCCCCTCCCAAGAGGACTGGCTCCACGATCAACGCGGCTGCAGCCGCCTCGTCAGCCAGCGAGCGAGCGCGATATTCCGCACGGCCACGCCTACAGCATCGCCTCCGTCCTGCGAACGTCCAGCTCGAGCCCGATGCTGCGGATCCACCCGCGGCGGTTCTCTTTCAAGAATCACGCGTTCATCATTGACGCGGAAAACACGAAACCGAATCTGCCGTTCGCCGAGCTGCCCCTGACGCGGGTTCACTTACCTGCGCACGCAATGACTTCGGCGCAGGGCATCGGCTCTCACACTCGACGCATCTTCGCAAATGGCAACGAGAGCTGCCCCAGCGGCGCTCTCTTGCGCGAAGGTGGTCCTCGTGCGGAAAAGCCCGCTCGCGCCAATCCTGCCCGAATCGCTCAGGCCATTCGACGGGCTGCACGCGATTCGACCCTGGCCCGCGCGCACCTCTTGCGATTCTCGATGATCGAGCCGAAAGGCTGAATTGAAATGCCAACGTTCGGGGAGAAATCCATGTCGATTGTGGGCGAGGTGCAACGCAGCGCCTTTGCCTTTGGTCATCAATCAGGCGATCCTGTGTTTACGACGCCATTCTTTCGGCGTGCACCCGAACCAGCGTCGGAACGCCCGGAAAAAATGGACTCGGCTCCCCAAACCCGACGAGCCCCGCAATCATCCAGGTTGATACCGATGCATCGACGACATAGTTCAGCACCATCTCGCGCCGAATTTGCTCGAAGCACGCCCTCGAAGCTCGTCCCCTCGCTCACCAGCCGGCGCTGAAGCGTACGCGTCGACATGCCCATGCTGCGCGCCACCGCAGATATCTTGGGAATGCCATCGTGGAGCGTGTGCATCAAACGCTGCGGCACCGTGGCGCCTGTCGGTCGCAAGTTTGCGGTCGGGTCGACTTTCGCAAGAACCAAGTCGAGCGCTCGACGGTACAGTGACGTCGTTCGTATGAAGCAGCGGCGTATCGAGCGTCTCCTGGTCGAAAACGATCCTATCGACGAGCGAACCGAAGTTGACAGGCACGCCGAAAAATTCTTCGTGCTCGTCTCGATCCCCAATCGGTATGTGTCGAAATGACACGCGAAGAGGCTTGATGTGCTTTCCGGTGAGTTGCCGTCCGAGCGCGACGGATGACGCCAGTGACGTCTCGTGCATCCCGGATGGGCCCCAATAGCGCTGATGTTTTTCGACCATCGGATGCGTTTGGACCGTTATCCGCATTCCTTCCGGCACGTGCGATATGTGCCGCACGATGAAATTGGTAGCCAAATGCTGAAACTTGCCGAAGTCGACCAAGGCCTGTCTGGAAGGTGGTACCATGCTGCAACATGTTACCGATGACACCATAGCGCCTGGGCACGAAATGCTTACCCACGCGCAAACACGTATTGAATTTCGGCTGATGCATAAATAACATGCGCGAGACTTCGATCTGGCGTTCGAAGTGCACGAGCGCATCGCCGTCTTCGAGCACGTCCACATCGAGCCCTGCGTGCTTCAGCATATCGCGCGGATCCAGCCCCACGCGCATCCCGCCAAGGATGAGGCCCTGCGTGATCGACGCAATGATGTACGGCTCTCCCGACCCCACGAGCCGAGCATGCCAGAAATTTTCCGGCAATCATAGTCGTAAAAACCGACCAAAGGATCGTTTCCGAATCGAATGATATGGGGATTGCTGATCGGGTCGAGGCGAGCTCACCCCATTCTTTTCCTAGGATCGGCGCAGCTCCGTGAAGGGCGACGTCTTGGAGGCATAGCGCCCGTGAGGAAATGCCAGTGGTGGCTGGCCACGATCCACGTGTAGCTGCCGCGAATGTACCGTCGCAGGGCTCCTCGGCGCGCGCATCGATGGCCAAAAGCTCCCCGGTCCACTCCTCGACGAGGGCGACAGCGCGGAAATAACCGCCGCGCAAGCTCCGGTGCTCGTGCGTCATCACCGCGTGCAGCAGGTTGTTCGGGTTTCCCTCCTGCTGGACCTCCTTTTCGTAAGAGAAAATATCATTGCTGACCACGACGAGCAGATTGGAAAGCAGGGCCGCGCGGCGGGCCTCGGCGCTCGTTACGACATCGTCCTCCGTCGCGCTGCCAACCGCGAGCTCGATGAACGGCGGGGACGGTATTGTAGGCGCCCTCGTGGATCCGCTGAGCCAGAAAAGTTTCAGGATCCGGGGTGTGGTCGGTTGCCCAGTTGCGTGCCCCGGTAACGAACCGCGCAGCAGATACTGCGGACGGCCCCGCGGAAGCGATCCACGCAACCGGCCGGTGCAACGGCCTGCACCGTTCGGCGAGGATCAGTGCGAGGAAGCGAACGTTGGGGTCGGCTGCCTCTGTCGTCGTCGACACGTCGCGCCCGGCAAGGAGCTCGAGCAGGGACGAGACGACGCGCTCGTGCCGTGCGAGGTCGGTGGCCAGATCACCACCGCGGACATCGGTGCGATCGTCGAAGCCCACAACCAATAGTGCCAATCGTTGGCGATCCCAGGACCCGGCCGAGGCGTTGGGTAGGCGGTTGCGGTCAGCTCGGAGAAGCGGCTTGCTCTGATAACGACCGAGACCGGCGGCCGCACCTGATAGAGGCCGAGCTCCTGCGTGAGAGAGCGTATGGCGGTCCGCCGCGTCAACGTGCTCATTCCGGATTAGCGTGACCTGAAGCGCATCGCAAGTCCGTGCGAGCCCGCTGAGATCGATCGCCGCTCGATGCAGAGGCGGCTCGGACTGCGGCTCGTACTGCGGTCTGCCAGTGCGGTCGCTGCGGCCCTTCCTGGTTGCGCATGCGCGGAGCGTGATGGCGATCGGGGTCGCAGCCAACCTCGAACGTATTCGCCAAGCGCGCTCGCCTCGGTATTGATCGCAGCGAAGGGGGATTTCCCGGCCTCGAGATCGCTCTGCTGCATCAGCTCGCAGCGTACGGGTGAGCAGCGTGAGGACCTCCCTTCCTCGGCTCAACGCAACAGCGCGGCCCGGGCGGTGCCGGATAGCCTGAGCATCGATGGGGGCCCCTGGAACGAAGCGTGCGGAGAAGGGAACGACCGAATGGGCTGATTGGTACGGTGTCTCTTGACATGATGCGCCATGATGAAACAGCGCGTTTGGATTTAACGACCCCAAACGCCAGATAACTGACTTTGGCGCCAATCGTGTCGCGTCGGCCCGTCGTTTGCCAATCAACGCCCGCTCGGTGTTGTGCTACGTCTTTCGCATGCACGTCAAAACCCTTGCCAGCCTCTTCGCCTGCGCTCTCACGACGTCTTGCACCGCCAGCTCGCAAATCAGCGATCCCACCGGGCGCCTTTACCATTATGTCCGCACGAACCAGGACGGCTCGAGCCCCGAGCACGTGTGGGTTTATCGCAAGAGCGCGTCCGAAGTCGAGGTTGTCAAAGAGGTCAGGCCGTGCTACGCGGCCGTCACAGCGTGCGCTCGACCTCGGACGTCATCTGACAACAAGCCTCGTGGGCGAAAGCAGAAACTCAAACCCGATGGCACACA